>JBMOGA010000141.1:0-1530 GCA_049318625.1 Hyphomicrobiaceae bacterium | reverse complement strand
TGGGGCCGAACGCCTTGCCACCGCCCCGCCACTGCGGAACCGACTTGTCGCCGTGCCGGGCGCCGCCCGAGCCCTTCTGCTTGTACATCTTCTTACCGGTCACGTTGACCTCGGACCGGTCCTGCGCGTGATGCGTGCCGGCCATCCGCTTCAGCAGCTGCCAGCGCACCATCCGGTGCAACAGATCGGGCCGCGGCTCGAGACCGAAGATGTCCTCGCGCAGCTCACATGTGCCGGCCGAACCGGCGTCGAGCGTGGTGACGTTCGCCTGCATGGGCCTTACTCCTTCGCCTCGGCAGCCGCGCCGTCGGCCGGCTTGCGGAACGCACCCGGCTTCGGAGCGGTGGCCCACGTCTTCGGCTTCTTCACCGCGTCGCGGATCAGCACCCAGCCGCCCTTGTTGCCGGGCACAGCGCCGCGCACCATCAGCAACCCGCGCTCGATGTCCGTACGGACGACCTGCAGGTTCTGTGTGGTCACCCGCTCGGTGCCCATATGACCGGCCATCTTCTTGCCTTTGAAGACCTTGCCGGGATCCTGACGCTGACCGGTCGAACCGTGGCTGCGGTGACTGACCGACACGCCGTGCGTCGCGCGAAGGCCGCGGAAGTTCCACCGCTTCATCGGGCCCTGAAAGCCCTTGCCTTGGTTCGTGCCGGTCACGTCGACGAGCTGACCCGTCACGAAATGGTCGGCCGTAAGCTCGGCGCCGACGTCGATCATGTTGTCCGGGGTGACCCGGAACTCCACGACCTTGCGTTTCGGCTCGACCTTCGCGATCGCGAAGTTCTGCCGTTCGGCCTTGGCAATCTTGGACGGCTTGCGAGAGCCGACACCAAGCTGGATAGCCGTATAGCCGTTCTTGTCGTCCGTCCGGTGTGCAATGACCTGACAATTGTCGACCTTCAGCACGGTGACGGGGATGTGCTCGCCGTCCTCGGTGAAGATGCGGGTCATGCCCACCTTCTGTGCGATCAATCCGGAGCGCATGGGCCTGCGTCCTTCCTCATCTGATCATTCATGGGTCGTGGACCAATCCAGAGGACCCGGCCATTCTTCAGAGCTTGATCTCGACGTCGACGCCAGCGGCGAGGTCGAGTTTCATGAGCGCGTCGACCGTCTGCGGGGTCGGGTCGACGATGTCCAGGAGGCGCTTGTGGGTGCGCATCTCGAACTGCTCGCGGCTCTTCTTGTCGATGTGCGGAGAGCGGTTGACCGTGAACCGTTCGATGCGCGTCGGCAGCGGGATCGGCCCGCGAACCTCTGCGCCCGTCCGTTTCGCGGTGTTGACGATCTCGCGCGTCGACGCATCGAGAATTCGATGGTCGAACGCTTTGAGACGGATCCGGATGTTCTGGCCGTTCATTGCTGCTCTCTCACTGAGTAAGATGCCGGGCACCCGCCAGTTGGCGGATGCTCGCCGATCCCCCGTTTATTCCACGATCTTGGTGACGACGCCGGCACCGACGGTGCGACCGCCCTCGCGGATGGCGAAGCGCTGCTTCTCCTCCATCGCGATCGGCGTGATCA
>JBMOGA010000140.1:0-1614 GCA_049318625.1 Hyphomicrobiaceae bacterium | reverse complement strand
GCAAAGTGTTGACTTGGCTAAGTGAAGCGGCGCCCGGCTGCGCTGTGCGTTGCAGGAATTCGACGCTGGGGCGTGGATTTTCTTGCAAATCGCGATGTCGGATTCCCCTTCGCTGCGAACCGTGATTTGCGTCTCAGGAGGCGCATCGACGGGGGCTGACATGCGGCCACGGGAGCAGGCACGAGGGCAGGACGATCTGTTCCGGTCGAGGCTCGACCAGATCATCAACATGCGGCACGAGCTGGTGCGGCTCGGCGGTCTGATCGACTGGCGGCTGCTCGAGGCCAAGCTCGGCGACGTGTATTCGGATGGTCCGGGCCAGCCGCCGTTGCCGACGCGGTTGATGGCCGGGGCCTCGATCCTCAAGCACATGCACAACCTTTCGGACGAGGCGCTCGTGCACCGCTGGGTGGAGAGCCCTTACTTCCAGCACTTCTGCGGCATGGAGTTCTTCTGCCACGACGCGCCGTTCGATCCCTCCTCGCTCTCCCGCTGGCGCAAGCGCATGGGCGATGATCGGCTGGAGGTGCTGCTCCAGGAAAGTCTCGCCGTGGCGGTCGGCACCAGGGCAGCCGATCCGCGCGATCTGTCGAAGGTGATCGTCGACACCACGGTGCAGGAGAAGGCGGTCACGTTCCCGACCGACGCCAAGCTCTTGAACCGGGCGCGCGAGAAGCTGGTCAAGCTCGCGAAGAAGCATGGCCTCGAGCTGCGCCAAGGCTACCCGAGGGTCGGCAAGCTCGCCCTGATGAAGCACCAGCGCTATGCGCACGCAAAACAGTTCAAGCGGGCGCGCCGCGAGCAGCGGAGGCTCAGGACATTCCTCGGCCGTGTGATGCGCGACATCGAACGCCAGCTGAAGAACAAGCCGGGCCTCGCGCCGCTGTTCCGGCCGATGCTGTTCCTCGCAGGCCGTGTGCATGCCCAGGAACGCGGGCAGCGCGGCAAGAAGATCTATTCGCTGCACGCGCCGGAGGTCGAGTGCATCGGCAAGGGCAAGGCGCACAAGGCCTACGAGTTCGGCGTCAAGGTCTCGATCGCGACGACGGTTCAACCATCGCGCGGAGGTCAGTTCGTGCTGGCAGCGAAGGCGTTGCCCGGCAGCCCTTACGACGGGCATACGCTGTCGAGCGTGATCCCGCACATCGAGCGGACCGTCGGCAATGAGATCAAGCGCATCATCGCAGACAAGGGCTATCGCGGCCACGGCATGCAGGCGCCTTACGCCATGCGCGTGTTCGTCTCCGAGCAGAGGCGCGGCGTCACGCCGGCCATCAAGCGAGAACTCAGGCGGCGATCGGCGGTCGAGCCCGTGATCGGACACCTCAAGAGCGATCACCGCCTGGACCGCAACTTCCTGATCGGCACCGAAGGCGACGCGGCCAACGCCGTGCTCGCCGCCGTCGGCTACAACTTCGCACGGCTCCTAGCCTGGCTGAGGCATCTCTGGAGTGTGCTGCTGGCGAGCCTGCTCGCGATTATGCTGCCGTGCAGTCGCTCACACTGCCCCGTCCTCGCGGCAGCCATCACCGCCTGAAACGCGATTCTTCAGGGGCGACTATTTAACGCAGTCGGATATTGGGGACGTGTTTATCTTCATCCTCTAAATTCTCC
>JBMOGA010000139.1:0-1621 GCA_049318625.1 Hyphomicrobiaceae bacterium | reverse complement strand
TTGTGCGCGCCGCCCGAAGCGCCCGGCAGCGAGGGCGCATCAAGGCCTAGCGTGGCGAGTTGCTTGCGTTCCTCGGGCGGGAGCGATGCAAGCCACTGATCGTAGTCGCGGCGATAGGCGGCATCGCGCTCGTGTTGTCTTGCGGCGTAGCTGCTCACTTCTCGCCCCAGTGTGTTACCACACTGGCCTCCACTTCGATGGGCACCTGAGGGAACAGCTCGGCCATCGCTTCGATCATGGTGTCCTCGACGAGCAACCGCATTTCCTCGGCCAGATCGTCAGGGGCCTCGACGAGCAGCTCGTCATGCACGGTGGAGATCATCCTCGCCACGGCTGGCAAACGTTTTGCCAGTAGCACGATGGCGCGCTTCATGCCGTCGGCGCAGCCGCCTTGAACGGGCGTGTTCACCAGCGCGGTGAAGCGCTCCCATTCGGAGGCGGTCTCGGGGATGAGCCGTCGGCGGCCCAGCACAGTGCGCACTTCGCTTGCGCCTGCATTGGCCTTGTTGCGCGACTCGCCATGCCACTGCCGGATCGCGCCATAGGTGCGGAAGAACTGCCGACGGATCTGCTCGGCCTGGTCGAGGTCAAGCGTCACGCCATAGCTGTTCGCGGCATAGCGCACGAGGCCCGGTGCGCTCTGACCGTAAAGGAGCCCGAAGTTTGCCGATTTGGAAATCTGTCGGTCGTCCTTCGTCACCGCCTCGAGCGGCTTCTGCAAAACCGATGCAGCGGTCTGCTTGTGCAGGTCCACGCCGTTGCGGTAGGCCTCGATCATCTTGGTTTCGCCCGCGATGACGGCGGCGGCGCGCAGCTCGATCTGCGAGTAGTCGGCCACGATCAGCTTGTGATTGGCGGCGGGCACGAAGCACGAGCGCAGCTCGCCGCGCCCGATGTTTTGCAGGTTCGGGTCTTTGGAGCTGAACCTTCCGGTGGCCGTGCCGGTGGGATCAAAGCGACCGTGGATGCGGCCATCGCGCTTCACGCAGTCGAGCAAGGTCTTCGCCTGCTGAGCCAGCTTGTCCGCAGCGCGGCAGGCAAGGATTACCGGGATGATGACTCCATCGTCCGCCGCCTTCAGAGTTTCCTCATTGGTGTCGGCCAGTTCGATGCCATGCAGTGCAAGCGCCTGCATGAGTTGCTGTGGGCTTGCTGGATTGAGCTTCGGGCTCCCAAGGAGTTCACGCAGTCGCGCGGCATCGGCTGCCACTGACTTGCGTGCCTCGCCCTCGATCACCCGCAGCTTGCCGGTGTCCACCGCGATGCCTGCGTGCTCCATCTCCACGATGGGGATGACGAGTTCCATCTCCAGCTTTGCCACCGTGTCGAGGTGCTGGTGCTCCAGCTCGCCCCACAGCTTGTTGGCAAGGTCATGCAGATGCGCCACATCGCGAGCGGCATACGCAAGTTGGTCATCGGTGAGGAACATCGAGCCCCAGTCCGACAGGCTATGGTCAGGCGCGGGCAGCACGTTGAGGTAGCGCTCCAGGCACTTGTCCAAATCGTTGCCGGGCTTCGTGCCAGCGGTGAGCAAGCGTGCGGCGGTGAGCGTGCAGAACACCTTGCTCGCCCGCAGGTCGAGTTTGTTGCGCAACCAACTCAGGTCGAACTTGGCGTTGTG
>JBMOGA010000138.1:0-1729 GCA_049318625.1 Hyphomicrobiaceae bacterium | reverse complement strand
TCAAGTTCACGTTCGCGATGGCCGCCTACAACCTGATCCGGATGCCGAGGCTGCTCGCCACGGCGTAGAACGAAGTCCGGCGGCTGGCCGCATTGGAACGGTCACGGCGATCGGACCCCACGAACCTCGTCACAGAGCCTCACCCGAGCATCCCGTTCTACCCGCGACCCAAATTCAACAGCCTGCTAGTCTTACTGTGTCATAAACTTTTTTTCGGTTTCTGGCGCGGGTTCAGACAACATGGACAGCGCGGCAAGCGGTTGGCAAGCGCGGTCGCGATCAATCGCCGGATCGTCGAGATGGAGTTGGGTGTGTGCCGCTCAGGCCTGAGCGGTGCCGCGCGGACGGAAGCCTTCTTGATGCTCCGGGACCTGCCGTTGGAGCGCTCGTATGATCGAGGCTGAGGGGGGAATCGGACTCCTCTCGGCGACGAGGAATCCGTAGGCCGCGATCGAGAGCGCCGCGTGGTGATGGAAGCCTCGCCACCCTCGCCCCTCATAGTGGTCGAGCCCGATTTCCTGCTTGAGATCGTGGAAGTCGCGCTCGATGCGCCAGCGAAGTTTGGCCGTGTCGACGAGCTTTGCGATCGACGTGTCGGCCGGCAGCGTCGAGAACCAGTACTTGGTCGGAGCGTCCTCGCCCTCGGGCCATTCGATCAGCAGCCATTCTTCCGGCCATGGCTCCGCGCGCCAGTAGTCGCGATGAGACGGGCGAATGCGCACGGCTGCGAAGCGCCCCTCGAGATCGCCTGCGCTGCCTTCGCGCCAGCGTACGGTTTTCCAGGACTTGCGCTGCAGACCCTTGGCAAGCTCGCTGAGCTTGATCGGTTTCACCTTGTCGTCGCGCCTGAGCAGCTTCGTCGGCCGTCCCTGTCCGGACCATTGTCTCGGGGCCAGGGGAGCGGTTCCAGGCGCCCAAACGGCTGTCGATCCCTGAACGCCGACAACATAGGCAAGGCCGAGTGTGCTGAGGCCGTTTCGGAAGGCGGTGTCATTGCCATAGCCCGCATCGGCGAGCACGACGCCTTGCTGCACGCCGTCGGCAAGGGCTTGCCTGATCTGATCGAGCGCGATCTGCGGCTTGGTCTGAAAGACGATCTCGTCGGGAATGCCGGCCCTTTCACGACGATCATCGTCGCTTGCCCAGGTCTCTGGAAGGTACAGACGCAGCGCGATCGGAAGGCTGGCGCTATCGCTCGCCAACGACAGCGTCACCGCCACCTGACAGTTGTCCTGCTTGCCGAGTTCGCCGCAATATTGGCGCGCGACGCCGACCGAGTGCTTGCCTTTCTTTGGAATGCCGGTGTCGTCGATGATCCAGCCGCGGATCGGCGCGGTCTTCTCCATGATCGGCAACACGAAGCTGCGCACTGACGCGAGCAGCCCCGCCCCTTCCCACGGCGCTTTCGCCACGAAATGGTGCAGCGACTGATGCTTCGCCCCGACATCGGTCGGAGCCACGCGTGCCGCCATCGGCTCGACGCTCTTCCTCTCCCCAGGCAACAGCAAGCCCGTGCAATACTCAGCAAGCGGCGCGTGCCGATCGGCGTGGCCCATCGCCTTGCTCAGGTGCTCGATGTACGCATGAAAACGCAACGCCACTCCATCCGTAGCGCGCAGATCCATGTTCGCCTCGCTCGAAACGAATCAAGAATTTTTTGCATAGCACAGCTCGAAGTTTATGACACAGTAAGACTAGCAGGCTGTTGAATTTGGGTCGCGGGTAGAAC
>JBMOGA010000137.1:0-2070 GCA_049318625.1 Hyphomicrobiaceae bacterium | reverse complement strand
CAACCGGCCATACCGCCGGAACCGCAATTACACCACGCGTTGGGACACGGCCCGAGCCATCCCCCATCAGGCCGCCCGACTGCCCTCAGCGACCGACTATGCCGCGGCAGCCTTTCCACAACGTTAAGTAGCGATCTCCAACTTGGGAGGTCTTCCGGCCGGCCGTGCATGGCTGCCAGAGATATCAGCCGGGCTTAACCTGGTTGAAACCGTGTCCCAATAACCTGTGGTTGAAATTCGGCTAATCAGCAGGCAGTGCGCGACAGTTATGACCGATGTTATTACCGGGCCGGCCCTGCCCAACCGACGCAGCGGTGAGCGCGTGACGAGGACCTATCGTGTCCTTGTCGTCGACGATTCGGCCTTCATGCGTCGCGCCCTGGTGAGCCGCATCGAGACGGATCGCCGCTTCAAGGTTGTCGATACGGCCGCCGACGGGCGTGAAGCCGTCGAGAAGACATTGATGTTGAAGCCCGACGTCGTGACGCTCGACGTCGAGATGCCCGTCATGAATGGCATCGAGGCCCTCAAGGCGATCGTCGCCAAAAGTTCCGTTCCCGTCATCATGGTCAGCGCCGCGACCGGAGCCGGCGCCAAGATCACCCTCGATGCGCTGGCCGCCGGCGCCGTCGATTTCATTCCGAAGACACGCGGCGCCGAGCTGCTACACGAAAAGCTCCTGGCCGCGGTCACGTCCAACGTTGCCCGCAAGGGCTCGGCGGCCGACAGCGCCGCGCCACCGGTCGTCCAGGTCCCGGCACGCCGGACGATCGAGCCCCTGCAATCGCGGGTGACAACGCGGTTCCCCGCCAAGATCGTCATCATCGGCTCGAGCACGGGCGGCCCCCAGGCCCTGCAGGCGGTCATCGGCGGCCTGCCGGCCAACCTTCCGGTTCCCGTAGTCATCGCCCAGCACATGCCCGAGCAGTTCACTCTGGCGCTGGCCAAGCGCCTCGACGAGACCTGCCCGCCGAAGGTCATCGAGGCCCGTAACGACATGGCTTTGGAGCCGGGCATCGTCTACATCGCCCCGGGCGGCATGCAGCTCCGCCTCACCACCACGCAACTCAAGGTCTCGCCCGACCGCGGCGAGAGCCTGTATCGGCCGAGCGTCGACGTGCTGGCGGAAAGCGCTCTGCAGACCTTCGGCAAGCACGTGATCGGGGTCATGCTGACCGGCATGGGCAACGACGGCACGCGCGGCTTCGTCGGTCTCAAGAAGGCCGGCGGCCACAACATCTCGCAGGATCAGGCGAGCTGCGTTGTTTACGGCATGCCGCGGGCAGTCTACGAGGCCGGCGGCTCGGACGAGATCGTCTCGCTGGACATCGTTGCAAAGCGCGTGCGCGCGCTTCTCGGCGTCTGAGGTGGCCGGCGCGGGACACCCGGCGCCCCGCCGTTAACCTTACCCCTTCGCAATTCCGCGAACGCCGCCAGAGGTTCTTAACCACTGGAATCGACAGAAGGATCTCGGTAAGGACTCGGCAATTGCCTCGACGTCTAATGGCAACATGTCGAGTACAAAAAACATCTCCGCGCTACTCCACCGCCGGGACCGCATTCGGGACTGGCTCGAGGACGAGGCGCCTTACACCGAGGTGGACCAGCGCCACCTCGACTCCGACACTCCGGAGCGCGCCTATTGGCATCACGGCTATCAGGCCGCGCTCACGGATGTCATCAACCTGCTCGCCGACGGGTCGCGGCCTGACAGCGCGGGCATTCCCAAGTCGTACCCTGTGGACGGCTAGGGTGGACAATGTTGTTCGGCGGCTCGAAATCGTGGAACAACTGGCACTCTTTCTCGAAAGCCTCTTTCGAGGTCGGGTAGAGCGCATACTTGAACTGCGTCGCCGTACCGATGTAATCGCACAGCCGGGTCTTCACGTCGGTGTCCGACCGGCTGACCATGCTGACCAGGAAGCGACCCTCGAGGTCCTTGTGCCCCAGCACGAACGTGCCGGGCGCCTTGCGGACGATGACCTTGTTGACCTCGTCGTAAACGAGGGCGTAGGGGCCTAGCAGGCTGTTGAACTTCTCGCCGGCTGACAGCCCTCCGCGAATATGATT
>JBMOGA010000136.1:0-2099 GCA_049318625.1 Hyphomicrobiaceae bacterium | reverse complement strand
GGGTACCCCTGCCGCGTCCGCGATCGCATCCAGGAACGCTGGATAGTCTACATTCGCGCCGCACTATCGCCTGCTCGGACAGATCGCCGGGGGGCAGGAGCCGCACTTGCGCCGGCAGGACCTCACCGACAAGCCGACCTTGGCCGAGGCCGCTCAACGCTTCCTCGACGAGCATGGCACCCGCCTGAAGCCCGGCTCGTTCGTCAAATACAAGTATCTCATCGACCGCTACATCGTGCCGGAGCTCGGCGACCGCCTGATCGAGCGGATCGCCAGGCCCGATGTCCTGAAGCTGCATGCGGCGATGGCCAAGAAGCCGCCGCTCGCCAATTATGCCGTCTCGGTCTTATCCAAGATCATGAGCTGGGCCGAGGAGCACGCCCTGCGACCGGCCCAGTCGAACCCCTGCTTCAAGGTCAAGAAGTTCCGGGAGAACAAGCGCCAGCGCTATCTCGCGCGCGAGGAGTACAAGCGGCTCGGCGAGGTGCTGGCCGCGACCGAGAAGATCAACACGGAGAATTTCTTCATCGTCGCGGCGATCCGGCTCCTGATGCTGACGGGGGCCCGCGTCGGCGAGATCCGCGGCCTCCTGTGGAAGTCGGTCGACCTCGAGCGCGGTCTCCTCATCCTGCCTGATTCAAAAACCGGGCAGAAGACGATCCGCCTCAACGCCCAGGCGGTCGATATCCTGAGATCCTTACCGCGCTTCGACGGCAACCCTCATGTCATCGTCGGTCGGCGCGAGGCGGCTCACCTCGTCAACCTTCAAAAACCCTGGCGCCGCATTCGCAAGCTTGCCGGCCTCGACGACGTGCGTATCCACGATCTTCGCCATTCCTATGCCTCGGTCGGCGCTGCGGCCAAGGGCTCGTTGCCCATGATCGGCCGCCTGCTCGGCCACAACCACCAGAACACCACGGCTCGCTATGCGCACCTTGCCGATGATCCGGTCGACGAGCTCAACGCTACGATCGGTGCGACGATCGCCGAGGCGATCGGTCTCGCCGAGCCCAAATGAGGCAGGTCGTCCAAACCAACAACTTGAGCAAATCAGCCCTGCAAGGTACGTTTCTCTCGCTGACTTTGCGTGCTGTGGTCGGGAGGGCCTCAGTCCGTTCCGATTGCTCGTCTAACCAGCAAAATCATGGCGGCCCGGACGGATGAAAAGCCCGAAACCCAAAGCACCGGCGACTGTCCCGACCGACGTTCTCCTCAGCGACAACGATATCAAGTCAGCCTTGTCGATCGCCTATGTGCAAGCCATAGCCGCCGAGGCTGGCTACACCTGCCGCGGGACGGCCGACTTCGATCGAGACAGCTGCGACGTGCTGGTGGAAGCTGGCGGTAGCATGCGTCCCAAGCTCGACCTCCAGCTCAAGGCCTCGATCCGCTTGTCGGCCGATAATGGGACCTTCGCTTACCCGCTCAAATTGAAGAACTACAATGATCTGCGCATTCCCACCCAGACGCCTCGCCTCCTGGTTGTCCTGGATCTTCCCAAGAAGCGCGATCAGTGGCTCACGGTGAATGTCAAACAACTCGTACTTCGTCGTGCCGCCTATTGGGTCTCGTTGCTCGGCATGCCAGACACAACAAATGAAACATCCGTGACTGTGCAAATACCCGCTGCCAATATTTTCGATGTTCCCGCTCTCGTCCGATTGATGGAGCAGTCCCGCACAGGAACCATCACATGAAGGCTCGCATCGTCGATCCTATCGTCCTACGCGCGGTCTCCCCGCAGGCCTTGCGCGCCTACGCCCAAGCTGAAGGCTGGGTGCCGGGAGAGCGTTATGGTGCGCACTCGCAGGTTTTCAACAGGGAGGGAATGTCCGCCGAGGCGATCATTCCGGCGACGGCCGCGCTCGGTGACTATCCCGAGGTTGTGGCAGAGCTGATCGGCGTGTTCGCGCGCACCGAGAACCGCGATGAGCTGCAGGTCTATCGCGATCTTGCGACGGCCGATAAGGACGTCGTGCGCATCCGATACCCGCACGCAGAGGATGACGGCTCCGTGCTGATCGAGGCGGGCGTCGATCTGGTCGTGCACGCGCGCGATCTGGTGCTCTCGGCCGCCTGTGCTGCGTGGAGCCCGCAAC
>JBMOGA010000135.1:0-2170 GCA_049318625.1 Hyphomicrobiaceae bacterium | reverse complement strand
GTCAGGTCCTCCTGGGCATCACGATCCAGGTTGCAGAATGCCGCTGACAGGCTGTCGCTGCGATGCCCCATCGGCACGCCGCCGAGCGCCCAAAGTGCATTCTGCAAGCCCTCGGCCAGGGCGACGAAGCTTTCGCCACCGAGCACGACATGGGCATGCGCAAAGCCTGAGAACGCCAGCCTGAAGTGGTAGAGCCGATGCTCCAACATGATGCCAGCGACCATGATGCCGAGTTCGCTCGTGTCGGTGAAGTCGGACAGCCCCATGCGGCCGGGCGGGTGCTCCTGCCGGAACATCACGTCCTGCTCGGCGCCTTCGAGCGCCCGCCACGTGCGAATGCGCCGCTCCAGCGTGCGCCGGATGCCGGGACCGATCTCGGGATGGCGCCGCCGGATCTCGGCCAGGACAGCGATGACACGCAGACCAGGTGCCGCCTTCAGGATCGGCACGATCTCCGCGTCCCAAACATCGGCCAGCGGATCAGGCCGACGCCGGCCTCTCGCTACCTTCTTCTGTGACGGCAGTCTCGGATCCTCCTCGATCCGGTAGCCGGTCGCCGTCGAGAAGCCGGCCTTGGCAGCGGCGACGGTCGTGTCGTTGGATTGTCGGGAACTCATGTACAGCCTCATCTGGTGGTCGGTGATGTGGAGGCCGGGCAAATGCTGATCCCTCGATGATTGAGACGAATCAGCAGCTTCACCCGGTCGCTCGCAACCGCCAGACGTGACTTCAAAATCGCGCCGCCGGGGCTGGACTGCCGGCGCTCGGGCTACACCCTCACGCCGTCAGCCCAACCCCGGCGCATTCTCATCCTGATTGACGCTGCCCTCGCACCTTGATCGCCGCGCCGCAGCGAAATCGACGATTCGGAAGCGAGAGCTATTCTGGTGAAGATATCAGGCGTTGACGATGTTCGCGTCTACAACGAGGACAAGGAAGATTTCGCCATGATTTGGATTCCGAAGCGCTTTTCGGTGAGGAGCACTGTGAGGGGCGCTTTATCGACGAGCCGGGTAAGGGAAGCTCTCGAGACTTGCGAAACGGCTTCAGAATTGCGTGGCGTGCTGTCTGGTTATCAGGCACTTTGCGTCGTGACCTGGGGCATTTTGCCGCCGGAAGACCAGAGTCAAATCGAGTATATCGATGTTATGGACTTCGACGAAGCCAATTTAGAACGGTACCTGTGCAAGTATCTGAACGACTGGCAAAAAGCGCATCATGTGAGTCGCGAGCTCGATGAAGGTCTCCACCGCCGGCGGTTGGCCAGGGGATGACCAGTGTCCGCAAGAGGTGGAGGGAGACGTAGGGACGGCTCCCCATTTGTCGACAAGCTTCGCCGTGTAGCCGCTGCCGTCCGGAAAGGGCCCACGCATGAGTATGTCAGGAGCTATGACTCATCGATCTCTTCTTCGATCCCGCGGAGATTGATCGGATTGGCAAGACGCCATCGCCCTTTATTCCGCTCGAGCGTCCCGCTGGCCGATATCGATTGTCCCCGTTTGTGAGCCTCGATCGCGGTCTCGTAGTCGGTGGGGCTGAGGTCGGCGAATACGGACACTGGCTTGCCGTCGACGAACGCCTTCAGAGTGATGCGGCCGTCGAACTCGACGCCGCGGCGAGCCAACTTGACGATTGGCCCTTCGAGCTGTTCGTCCGGACGCGGCTGCTTCTCTCGAAACATGCGCGCAACTTCGCTCAGTGTTTCTCCTTCCGATCTCGAGAAGAGCCGTGACCAGCGGGGCTGTGGTGTCGGGCGTGTTCTCGCCCACGTCACTGAAATTTCAACGCCTGAGCCTTGATCACTGAGGCGAGCCGCTGCTTCGCAAAGGTTGGCGCTGACGCCGCGCGGCACCATGCTCTCGAAGACAGCAAAGCCTGCTCCCAGATTGTGCTTCTCAATGGCGGTGGCCGCCGCATCGAGGCCACTCGCCAAACGACGTGTGACGAGGCGCTCGTACGGCTCGGCGTCTTCTGTCGGCCACAATTCGAGGGGTTCGAGCGAAGGAGGGACGGGCGCCAGGAGTGTGACGACGAAGCTGCCCTGCTCGGTCTGCCCGAGCCGCACGCGAGACATGTAGTCGTCGGCCTGCTTGACCTTGCCGGCTCGATAGGTTGGTTGCGGGCTCCACGCAGCACAGGCGGCCGAGAGCACCAGATCGCGCGCGTGCAC
>JBMOGA010000134.1:0-2196 GCA_049318625.1 Hyphomicrobiaceae bacterium | reverse complement strand
AGCGCTGCAATCGCACTGCAGAGGTCAGGGGTTCGATTCCCCTCGGCTCCACCAAATAAAATCAAGCACTTAATCGAAAATCCTCTCCCCTCTGAATAACCCTTGTCGCACACCTGTCGCACACCAATGCAGACTATTGGTGTTACGGCAGGTTCCTGCACGATCTTGTCCATCGAGTTGGATGGTGGGAAAGGGTTAGGCGAGGAACGAGCCGGTCCGGCCCAAACATTGATGAGGCAGCTGCCTCATCGGCTAGCCAGATTCGGCCGGCCGGCGGATCGAAGAAGACCCTCACACGCCTTGAGCCACAGCGAGGGCATTTGAGCCTCTCTGCGATGTGAGTGAGGGGCATGTCCCGCCCTCGGGTCCAGATCAGGGAGGCCATGTCGAGTTCAGCCGACTCCACGCACTCGCGGATCGACTTCATGCCGTCGCGCTTGCCCCAGGCGCATCGAACACGAATGCGCCATCCGGCGTCCCAAGCCTCGCCAAGTGTCGATACCATGCGGACACCCTAGCTGGCGCGAACTTAGAGAACAATAAGCGAACAAATCCCCTCCTCAGGTGAATGCACCCATCATTCGCCGCACGGTTTGCGGTGTTTCTTGATTTTGCGGTAATTGCAGCTTATAATCGCCGCAGGAGATGCGGTGATTATGCCTTACATTCACGAGACGCCCGAGTGGCCTCATTTGACCTGGGACGCGGAAGCGCTCACCGGGGTTTTGGCGGCTGTCCGGCATCGGCAAGGTCGGCTCCTCGGCCGGATGGAGGGGCTGGGGTTCGAGCTACAGTCGGAAGCCTCCCTCGAGACGCTCACGGGCGACGTTGTCAAGACATCGGCCATCGAGGGCGAGGTCCTCAATCCGGACCAAGTGAGATCGTCGATCGCTCGGCGCCTCGGGATGGACATCGGCGGCTACGTAGCCGCCGGCCGCGACGTCGACGGCATTGTCGAGATGATGCTCGACGCGACACAAAACTACACTCAACCACTAAGTGCGGAGCGGCTCTTCGGATGGCATGCTGCTCTGTTCCCTACGGGACGAAGCGGGCTCAGGCGCATCACGGTCGGTGCTTGGCGGACAGCGGAGGCTGGCCCGATGCAAGTCGTCTCGGGGCCTGTTGGAAGAGAGCGCGTTCATTTCGAGGCCCCGTCAGCCGAGAGGCTCGAGAGCGAGATGGCGCGGTTCCTCGAATGGTTCAATGCGCCGGTCGACACCGATCCGGTCTTGAAAGCTGCGCTCGCGCATTTCTGGTTTGTCACAGTCCATCCGTTTGAGGATGGCAACGGCCGCATCGCGCGGGCGATCGCAGACATGGCGCTCGCGCGTGCGGACGGGACCGGCAAACGCTTCTACAGCATGTCGTCGCAGATCGAGGTGGAGCGGCGGGACTATTACGATCAGCTTGAGGCCCAGCAGCGTGGAGCCGTCGACCTTACAGAGTGGGTCCGATGGTTTCTCGGGTGCCTGGACCGCGCGCTCGAGCGCGCGGAGCAGACGCTTGCGGCTGTTCTCTTCAAGGCGACGCTCTGGGAGACGGTCAACCGGAACCCGGTCAATGAGCGACAACGCAAAGTCATCAACCGCTTGCTGGATGGCTTTGAAGGACATCTGACGACGTCGAAGTACGCCAAGCTCGCCAAGTGCTCTGCCGATACGGCACTCAGAGACGTCCGCGAGCTGCTCGATCGCGGCATCATCAAACAGAACCGCGGGGGAGGCCGGAGCACGAGCTATCGGCTTGCGACGGCTGATGAACTGCCCCGATGAGGGCGATTGATAAAAGGGGCCACGTAGTGCCGTCGGATCGCAGCAATCTCGATCGTCGCGCTGTGCTTAAGTCCGCAGGATGGACGGCGCTCGCGGCGGCGCTGCCGGTGGGCGTGTCGGGTGCGGAGGTGCTCGGTACACCGCCGACCGCGGCAGTAAAAGGGATTAGGGACGTGATCGCGCCATCTGGGATCATTCCACGTTTGCGGCAAGTCCGGCGAGAGTACGAAGAAGCCTTGGAAGCATACAGAGCGACGGGAGACGTGCGGGCAATCGAGCTATTGCGCCTGCATGCCAAGAACAAGTTTGGCTTCGCACTCGGGCTCCGCGCGCGCGACGAAGCAGAAAGGAGTCTCTTCCGCGAAGCTGGTGCGCTTCTGGAAGAGCTCGAGACCGGATTCCCTGAGCTGCCGTTGAGTGC
>JBMOGA010000133.1:0-2281 GCA_049318625.1 Hyphomicrobiaceae bacterium | reverse complement strand
GATGTTCGTCGAGAAGGACATGAGCCTGCTCGAGATCAATCCGCTGGTCGTCACCAAGGACGGCAAGCTCATCGCCCTCGACGGCAAGATGAACTTCGATTCCAACGCGCTCTATCGCCAGCCCGACGTCGTCGCCATGCGCGACCTCGAGGAGGAGGACGCCAAGGAGATCGAGGCCTCGAAGTTCGACCTCTCCTACGTCGCCCTCGACGGCAATATCGGCTGCATGGTCAACGGTGCCGGTCTGGCCATGGCGACCATGGACATCATCAAGCTCTATGGCGCGGAGCCGGCCAACTTCCTCGACGTGGGTGGCGGCGCCACCGCGGAGAAGGTGACGGCCGCCTTCAAGATCATCACCGCCGACCCGAACGTTAAGGGCATCCTCGTCAACATCTTCGGCGGCATCATGCGCTGCGACATCATCGCGGAGGGCGTGATCACGGCGGTCAAGGAAGTCGGCCTCAAGGTGCCGCTGGTCGTGCGCCTGGAAGGCACCAACGTCGAACTCGGCAAGAAGATCCTCAACGAGAGCGGCCTCGCCGTGGTCGCGGCAGACAATCTCGCGGATGCAGCGGCCAAGATCACGGCCGCAGTGAAGAAGGGCTGACGATCCGTTCGGCCCGAGATGCCTGGAAGCGCGCGAGCTGGCGTGCCTCCAGGCCGACAAGTTCAGGGCCTCTCACGGTCGTTGCGGATACAGTCATCGCTGAATACCTCACGCGCAAGTCGATGCCCGTTGGCGCGTTGACCTGTCCACATAACCCGTGTTACACATAACCCGTGTTCACCCCGCAACTCTGACCGCCTCAACGTGACCAAGAACATCACGCTCGCCATCGACGAACATCTGCTCGACAAGGTCCGGGTGCTCGCCGCCATGAAGCGGACGAGCGTCAACGAGATGGTCCGGCAATTCCTCGAAAGAGAAGTGACACGCGAGGCGAAGCAGGCGAGCCGGGCGGAAGTCTGGAACCGCGTGTTCGAAGCGGCCGATGGCGATGCGGAGCGCCGGGCGCGGCGTCAGTCTGGAACGGCCCTGTCCGACCGCGAAGAATTCTACGAGGAGGTGATGCGTGAGCGCCGCCTTCTTTGACACCAACATCATCGCCTATGCGGCGGACAGTGCGGCCGAGGAAACAGCGAAGCGCGATGCGGCGCGACGGCTGATGCTGACCCGGAGCGTAACCATCTCCACGCAGGTGATGCTCGAACTCTACGCCGTGCTGCGCAAAAGGCTTGGCTACAGCGCCGAGACGGCGCGCGATTGGGTCGGCGCTTTGCAGGACGACACCGTGGTGGAGATGACAGCGCGTGACGTTCTACAGGCCATCACGATCGCGCGCCGACACGACATTTCCCATTGGGACGGTCTGATCCTGGTGGCGGCGGAGAAATCCGGCGTCGAGATCGTCTACACCGAAGATCTCAATCACGGTCAGATCTACGGCAACGTCAGGGTCTGCAATCCCTTCATCGAAGATTTTCTGGCTGCCAGCTAAGGAACCGAATCCCACATGGCTATTCTCGTCGACAAATCCACCAAGGTCATCTGCCAGGGCATCACCGGCAGCCAGGGCACTTTCCACACCAAGCAGGCCAAGGCCTACGGCACGCAGATCGTCGGCGGCGTGACGCCCGGTAAGGGCGGCTCCAAGCATCCCGACGCCGAGCTGGCCGATGTGCCGCTGTTCGACAGCGTCGCCGACGCCAAGGCCAAGACCGGCGCCACCGCCACCTCGATCTACGTGCCGCCGCCGTTCGCCGCCGACGCCATCCTCGAGGCGATCGACGCCGAGATCACGCTGATCGTCTGCATCACCGAGGGCATTCCGGTGCTGGACATGGTCAAGGTGAAGCGGGCGCTCGCCGGCTCGTGGTCGCGCCTCATCGGCCCCAACTGCCCGGGCCTGCTGACACCGAACCATTGCAAGATCGGCATCATGCCGGGCTCGATCTTCAAGGCCGGCACCGTCGGTATCGTCTCGCGCTCCGGCACGCTGACCTACGAGGCGGTCAAACAGACGACCGGCGCCGGTCTCGGCCAGTCGACGGCCGTCGGCATCGGTGGCGACCCGGTCAAGGGCACCGAGTTCATCGACGTCCTCGAGATGTTCCTCGCCGACCCCGACACCCATTCGATCATCATGATCGGTGAAATCGGTGGCTCCGCCGAGGAGGATGCGGCCGATTTCATCAAGCGCGAGGCAGCTCGCGGTCGCCGCAAGCCGATGGCGGGCTTCATCGCGGGCGTCACGGCGCCTCCGGGCCGCCGCATGGG
>JBMOGA010000132.1:0-2649 GCA_049318625.1 Hyphomicrobiaceae bacterium | reverse complement strand
GAATCATATTCGCGGAGGGCTGTCAGCCGGCGAGAAGTTCAACAGCCTGCTAGTGGGTACTTCCGGGTTCGGGCTTTTTCTGGGATTTTGCTTGTCCTTGCGCTTCAACAAGGACTTTCTAGGCTTCTATAGATTCAGCGTTGCTTATGTCTCAACTAGGTTGAGCGACGAAAAATTTGATTTAAAAAAGGAAATTTCGGACGGTGAAGGATACGGCCCTTCGCTCCGTGACGGTTCCCGAGAAGGCCGAAGTAACGACGGACGAGGATCGTAAACCGAACCTCTCATTTCCGAGTCCTGGGAGGACCGTGAAGGGTCGGTCACGTGGGAGGGTAACGTCTATGACCAAGAGGATGAAGGCGGCCGTGACCACAGACGCCATCCGTTCCATTTGGAACGATACCCTATCGACCAACTAGGGGTTTATAGGTGTTTATAGGTTTTACGGCGTCCACGCCGTAACTCTTGAAGGGTCGCAACCAATTGATTTAAAGAAGGAAAATGGTGGGTGATGTAGGATTCGAACCTACGACCCGCTGATTAAGAGTCAGCTGCTCTACCAACTGAGCTAATCACCCGCCGGGTCGGCACCGGGCCGACCGAGGGGCGTCGTGTATCAACTGGGGCCACCGCTGTCCAGTGTCTTGGCCCGGCACTGGGTCCGGCGCCCGCTCGCGGCCCTGGCATGAGCCGCAGATCCGCGAATGGCGCTGGAATTTGGCCGGCCCGCCCGGTTTAATGGCGCCGCAGAAGACTCCAGGGGGTACGCCATGCACAAACCGATCTACGTCCTGAACGGACCCAACCTCAACCTGCTCGGCACCCGCGAGCCGCACATCTACGGCGCGACCACGCTGCCCGAGGTCGAGGAGATGTGCCGCACGCGCGCGGCGACGCACGGCTACACGATCGTGCTCAAGCAATCGAACTACGAGGGCCAGATCGTCGAATGGATCCACGAGGCGATCCATGCGGCGTCGGGCGTCATCATCAATCCGGCCGCGCTGACCCACACGTCGGTGGCCGTGCACGACGCCCTGAAGAACCTCAAGACGCCGATCATTGAACTGCACATCTCTAATCCCCACACCCGTGAGGAATTCCGCCATCGCTCGTTCGTCTCGCCCGTCGCAACCGGCGTGATGGCGGGTTTCGGGCCGGGCGGCTATGCGCTGGCGGTCGAGGCGATGGTGCATCTGATCCGGGCGCGCCTCACCGCCTGACGCACGGGATCAGCGGTCGACCACGTTGCGGGGTGAGCCGGCGAGGAACGCGGCGATGTTGGCGAGGGATTGATCCCAGAGCGCCTGCATGGCCTCTTCGCTGGCCCACGCCACGTGGGGCGTGAGGATCACGTTCGCCCGCCCGGCGACCGCCAGCAGCGGATTGTCGGCCGACGGCGGCTCGCGCGACAGACAATCGAAACCGATACCCGACACCAGCCCCTCGTCGAGCGCGCGGACAAGGTCGGCCTCGTCGACGAGGCCGCCGCGCGCCGTGTTGATGAGCAACGGCCGGCGGGACATCTTGCGCAGCTCCGGCAGAGCGATGAGGTTGCGCGTGGCCGGCGTCAGCGGGCAGTGGAGCGTGAGGATATCCGAGCGGGCCAGCACGTCGTCGAATGCGGTGTAGGGCCCATCCGCGGCCGCCCCTTTGCGGGCCGCGAGCAAGGTCTGCATCCCGAACGCGGCGCCGATCCGCTGCACCGCCCTGCCGATCGCCCCCGCGCCGATGATGCCGAGCGTGGCGCCGGCGAGATTGCGGATCGGGTGACCGAGAAGGCAGAAGCTCGGGGACGTCTGCCAGTGTCCGGCGACCACGTCGGCCCGGTAGCCGACAATGGAGCGGCGCAGCGCCAGGATCAGCGCGAAGACGTGCTCGGGCACCGTCTCGGTCGCGTAGTTGGTGACGTTCGAAACCACGATGCCCCGCGCCTTCGCGGCGGCCGTGTCCACGCAGTCATAGCCGGTGGCAGTGACCGCGATCATCCGCAACCGTGGCGCGCTGGCGATGGCGTCTTGCCGGATCGGCGCCTTGTTGGTGATGGCGATGTCGGCCTCGGCGAGGCGCTCGGCGACTTCCTCGGGCGCCGAACGGGCATGCTCGACCCACTCGTGAGCCCCGCCGGGACGGTCGAGCCGCACCGACGGGGCGAAGCTGTCGCGGTCGAGAAACACGATGCGCATGGGAGCCTCCAGACCGGGAGCCGGGCCGTCTGCTGGAAAGCTAGAACGACAGAGGCGGCGCCGCAAATGGCGCCCGTTCCTGATCCCCGACAATTCCCGATTTGATCTGAGCTTCTAGGCAGAGCTATCGAACAGGCGCATACACGTTATGCATCCGGAGGAATGGAGTGGGGCCATGCGCTATGATGCCGAGACGCACCGAGCGAGAGCGGCATTGCTGGCCGAAGGCGCGGCCAAGGCGCAATCACCCCGCTAACGGATCAATTTGCTGGCGCATGCCGTGATCGCCACCGGCTTGGCGACGCTGGCCGTGGAATGGAAATGCGGGACGGTCTGCCATTTCATCGATCCCGAGATCACCAGTTCCCGACGCGACCCGGACGATCCGGTCCCTGCGCCGCATCGTCACTAATTGCGCTCCTCCATCGCCAGTTGCGCCAGGATCTGCTCGGCGACACGCCGG
>JBMOGA010000131.1:0-2734 GCA_049318625.1 Hyphomicrobiaceae bacterium | reverse complement strand
AGCCGATGGCGGGCTTCATCGCGGGCGTCACGGCGCCTCCGGGCCGCCGCATGGGCCACGCGGGTGCGATCATCTCCGGTGGCAAAGGCAAGGCCGAGGACAAGCTCGAGGCCATGCGGTCGGCCGGAATCGCCATCGCGGACAGCCCGGCAGGCCTCGGGACCACGCTCGCCAAAGTGCTCAAGGGTTGAGCACTGGACGCACCCTCGGCCTTTGGTCGTAGCCCCCTGCGAAGGTTTGCGAGTCGGGCGCTTCGAGTGCCCGGCCGTCAAGCTTGTGCAAGACTTGACGGTTGCTCTTCACGCCTCCGATTCGACACTTTTGCAGGACTTACCAGGCCCGTCGAAGTATACTAAACGGACGGCGTGCGGCGCCGCAGCAAAACGCGATGTCCGCGCGTCTGTCTGGTCGATATCCCCGATCCGCCATTGATAGCGAGTCCACGGAATGTCACGCCAAGCGCTGAACGAAGCTTTCGCGCGCACGTCCTTCCTCCATGGTGCCAACGCCGCCTACGTCGAGGAGCTTCAGGCGCAGTACGAAGCCAACCCCGGGTCCGTCCCCGACGAGTGGCGCCTGTTCTTCCAGAGCCTGCGTGAGGAGCAGGGCGCGGCCAGCGCCGAGAGCAACGCGCACGGGCCGTCGTGGGCCAAGCCGCTCAGCGAGATCGCGAGCAACGGCAACACCGAGTTGCTGGCCGCCTTGACCGGTGATTATCAGTCGGCCGAGCGCACCATCCGCGACAAGCTGGTTGCGCGCGCCGAATACGGCGGCGTCGATCTGTCTCCCGTCGCGTCCATGCGCGCCACGCAGGATTCGATCCGCGCCTTGATGCTCATCCGCGCGTTTCGCGTGATGGGTCACCTCGCCGCCGACCTCGACCCGCTCGGCATTTCCGAGCGCAAGGTCCACAAGGAACTGCGGCCCGAGACCTACGGCTTCACCGAGGCCGACCTCGATCGCCCGATCTTCATCGATCGCGTGCTCGGCCTCGAGACGGCAACCATCCGCCAGATCCTCAAGATTCTCCGTCGCACGTACTGCCGCCAGATCGGCGTCGAGTTCATGCACGTGACCAGCCCGGCACAGAAGTCCTGGATTCAGGAGCGTATCGAGGGCGAAGAGAAGGACATCAAGTTCACCGTCGAAGGCAAGAAGGCGATCCTCAAGAAGCTGATCGAGGCCGAACTCTTCGAGACCTTCAGCCACACGAAATACACCGGCACCAAGCGCTTCGGTCTCGAAGGCGGCGAATCGATGGTTCCCGCGCTCGAGCAGATCATCAAGCGCGGCGGCCAGCTCGGTCTCAAGGAGATCGTCATCGGCATGGCCCATCGCGGCCGCCTCAACGTGCTCGCCAACGTGATGGGCAAGCCCCACCGCGCGATCTTCAACGAGTTCAAGGGCGGTTCGTTCAAGCCGGACGACGTCGAAGGCTCGGGCGACGTGAAGTACCACCTCGGTGCCTCGTCGGACCGCTCGTTCGACAGCAACAACGTCCATCTGTCGCTGACCGCCAATCCTTCGCATCTCGAGATCGTCGATCCCGTGGTGCTGGGTAAGGTGCGCGCGAAGCAGGATCAGCACGGCTGCGAGCCGGACGATCGCCGCGCCGTTCTTCCGTTGCTGATCCATGGCGACGCGGCCTTCGCCGGCCAGGGCGTGGTCGCCGAGTGTTTCGGGCTCTCGGGCCTCAAGGGCCACCGCACCGGCGGGTCGATCCATTTCGTCATCAACAACCAGATCGGCTTCACCACCAATCCGCGCTTCTCGCGTTCCTCGCCCTACTGCACGGACGTGGCGCGCATGATCGAGGCGCCGATTTTCCATGTGAACGGCGACAATCCGGAAGCCGTCGTGCACGTCGCCAAGATCGCGACCGAATTCCGGCAGAAGTTCCAGAAGCCGGTCGTCATCGACATGATCTGCTACCGGCGCCACGGCCACAACGAGTCCGACGAGCCGGCGTTCACGCAGCCGCGCATGTACAAGCACATTCGCCAGCACGAGCCGACCGTCGATGTCTATGCGCGCCAGCTCGTCAACGAAGGCGTGATGACCTCGGCCGATGTCGAGGCGATGAAGGCCGAGTTCAAGGACCAGCTCGAGGCCGAGTTCAAGCAGTCGGACGGCTACAAGCCGAACAAGGCCGACTGGCTGGACGGCCGCTGGTCGGGTCTCGGCGTCGCCGACGACGAGGCACGCCGCGGCAACACCGCCGTCGACGTCGACACCCTCCGCGAGGTTGGTCGTCGCATCACCACCATTCCAGCCGACTTCAATGCGCACAAGACGGTGCAGCGCCTGCTCGAGCGGCGCCGCGAGATGGTCGAGACCGGCGACGGCATCGACTGGGCCATGGCCGAGCATCTCGCTTTCGGCACCCTGCTGAAGGAAGGCTTCCCGGTCCGTCTCTCGGGCCAGGACGTCGAGCGCGGTACCTTCTCGCAGCGCCACGCCGTTCTGATCGACCAGGATTCGGAGCGCCGCTACACGCCGGTGAAATATGTCTCGCCGGATCAGGCCCGCTTCGAGGTCATCAATTCGATGCTCTCGGAAGAAGCTGTTCTCGGCTTCGAGTACGGCTATTCGCTGGCGGAGCCGATGGCGCTGACCATGTGGGAGGCCCAGTTCGGCGACTTCGCCAACGGCGCCCAGGTCATCTTCGACCAGTTCCTGTCGTCGGGCGAGCGCAAGTGGCTGCGCATGTCGGGCCTCGTGTGCCTGCTGCCGC
>JBMOGA010000130.1:0-2769 GCA_049318625.1 Hyphomicrobiaceae bacterium | reverse complement strand
CAAAGTTCTCATCCTGATTGACGCTGAGTTCTCACCTTGATCGCCGCCGCGCAACACCTTGCGACGCGCCTGGGTCCTTGCCACAGAGATGCGTCACCGCGAGGTCATGCCGGCGCATCTCAAGCTGGCGCTGGTCACCAGCGATGAGCTTCCGGAGTTGTCCCCCACAAGGCAGTTGGAACTGCGGACGCGTGCGTTCGCTGAACTCGCGATGCTCGAATCTTCGATTGGCGCCGACGAGGCGTCGCTGCCGGTGGCGTCGGCGGCGCTGCTGGTGGTGCTGCAGGATGCCATCCGGCGAACGCAAGTGGCCGGCGCATCGCACGACCTCGAGCCCGAGGACCTGCTGGAGGTTCTTCGCGACACCACCTCCGCTCCCGCCGGCTGGCCGCCGGCTCCGGCAACGCCTGGCGACGGCGCAGCACCGGCCAATCTCGCGCCGATCCTGGGTCAGGTCCTGACAGCGGCAGACTCGGCACGGCAAACATCCAGTCGGACACGCTCGGAGCTGCGGCGGTCGGTCCAGAAGCAATCGAGTGAATTCGACAGGCAACTCGACGAGCTTCGGTTGGATACGCGGACGCTGCTGGCCGGTGTCCACAATACGTGCCGTAGCATCAACGAGCGGATGTGGAAGGTCGAGACGTCCCATGCCGAGTGTCGCAGGCATATTGCGGACACCCGGAAGCAGACTACGGCCATCGAGAGAAGACTATCGATCCGTCCGTCCGCGTCGGGTGCCATGGTGACAGTGGTGATGGCGATCGCGATCGGCGTGACGATCGGGCTGGTGTTGCGGCATCCGGCCGAGTTTCGACTGGCCGCGAGCGATGCGATCCAGTCGGCCGGCGGTACTCTAGGCGCGCTTCTCCACGCCCGCTAACTGGCCCATGCGGATCAGCAGAGCGTCGGCGAGGTTCGCGGCGACGATCGAGTTGGCCACGCGGAGCGCGCACATCTCGCCATACCCGTCGCTGAACCAGCCGAGGTCTCGCCCGCTGAAATAGATCCCGATCGACCAGGTCGGATGAGAAGCGACGGCTTGCTCGTCAAGGATCCGGCGGGAAAGGGTCAGCGTCAGCAACACCCGTGACAACTCGGTCGGATCGCCGGGCAGCCCGGGGCGCATGACGGCGATCCCGTGCGACGCGCGCAACGCTGCGAGCACGGGACGTGCGGCAGCGATGAGCCGCCTGCGATTTGGTGCGTCCGCCAGGACAGCCGGCGCATCACCGGCGATGACGACATCGCCATCGCGCGAGGTCGAGCCGACGATCGCTCGTCTGAAAGGAAGCACGACGCCCATTCCGACCGCTCCATCCGGTCGTGCGCCCTACCGAATCGACCTCATCTCAAGGGGTAAGCCAACGCGCCGGGTGTGGTCCAGTGGATCGCCGCGATCGGCGGACGTTTTCCGATGGATCGGCGGCTCCACTCACGCTTCGTCTTGCCGGCGAGGCCGCCAACGCTGACGTCATTGAGTGTCATTGACATTCCATCGGCGATCAATTACATCTGCCAATGACAATGACAGAGATGCCATCATGCAGAACTTCGATACTCTGACGGCTTGGGAAGGCACCGGAGACGACTTGGCGGATATTGCCAGCCGGATACTCCGGGAGCGCGGTTTCGCAGAGGATCCGGTCAGTCCGAACGTGCGACTGATCCGGGACTATGCGAGCCGCGGCATCCTGACCAAGCCGGAGCGACGCGGAAAGGAGGCCATCTACGCCTACCGGCATCTTCTGGAGTTCGTCGCAGCGCGCGTTCTCGTTGCCGACGGTTGGCCATTGGCGAAAATAGCGGAGCATTTTGTCCATATTTCAGACGACGAGCTCCGCACGCTCATTCCCGGCCAGGAGCGTGGCAACCGTGCCCTCGAGCTGGCGCGCTCGTTCCTCCGAGGCGGATCGCCCCCCCGTGACGCCGCCCGGCCGCAAGCCAAGTTCTCGAAATCGACCGTCGGAGACAAAGCGACCCAAAAGACGACGTCTGGAACGCTGTTCCGCGAGCGCGCAGCGCGGGTGAGCAGCATTCAGGCGGATCTTCGCAACGCCATGGACCGGCTCGGCCTGCCGCCCGATGCGCCGCCCATGCAGCAGGTGACGCTGATCGCGATCGCCCCGTGGTGCCAACTCCTGATCGAGACGGAGCGTCTGAAGACGCTGACCGCCAGCGATGCCGAGGAGATTGGCCGCGCGATCACGGCAAGCCTGCTCAATCCGTCGATCCGAAAGGAGATTTCATGACCCGCATTACGCTCGAACTGGTTCCCCACCGTGCCGCCGTCCTCGCTGATCACGACTCTCATGTCGACGTTCTCGTCCGCATCGTCGCGCCGGAGCAGCCGCCGGCAACTCAGAAGGAGCGCGCGCCGATCAACCTTGCCCTCGTCATCGATCGGTCGGGCTCGATGTCCGGACGGCCGCTCGAGGAGGCCAAGCGCTGTGTCGGGATGATCGTCGATCGCTTGGGTCCCAAAGATCGCGCCAGTCTCGTCGTCTATGACAACGAGGTCGACGTGCTCGTGCCGTCTCAGACGGTGCGCGACCGCGCGGTCTTTCACGCGGCCATCCAGAATGTCGCGTCTCGTGGCATGACCGCACTGCGCGCGGGGTGGGCAAAGGGGGCAGAGCAGGCGGCGCTCGGTCTCGATCGCGGCCGGATCCTGAGCCGCGTTCTGCTGCTGTCCGACGGGCAGGCCAACCAGGGCTGTCAATCGGATTGGAACTTTGACCCCGGACCGAACTGCAATATTGACCCCGG
>JBMOGA010000129.1:0-2818 GCA_049318625.1 Hyphomicrobiaceae bacterium | reverse complement strand
CCATGTCCATCAGCAGCTCAGCCATCTGCGTGATGGCTTCCTCCTGGATCTGCGGTCGCGTCATCAACCATTCGGCCAATCGCGCATACTTGGAGAGCCCAATCAGGTTCGAATGCTGATTGGGCATCACACCGATCCACAGACGGCCCATGATGGGGCAGAAGTGATGGCTACAAGCGCTGCGAACCGTCATCGGGCCGACGATCATCAGCTCGTTGAGGCTGGTAACATTGGGGAACTCGGTGACCGGCGGCGCCGCATGATAACGGCCGCGGAACACCTCGTTAAGGTACATCTTAGCGACGCGCCGTGCGGTGCCTTGCGTGTTGTGGTCGTTCTCGATGTCGATGACCAGCCCCTCGAGGACAGCCTTCATCTTGGCCGCCACTTCATCGAGCAGCAGGTCGAGTTCTCCAGGCTCTATGAAGTCCGAAATGTTGTCGTTGGCGTTGAACCGCCGCTTTGCCTGGAGCAGTCGTTCTCGAATGCGGGTCGAAACCTCCGATCCTCTTGGCGCAGCTTTGTCGTCACTCGATCTGTCCATCAAAACGGTCCTCCGCTTCAAGCGTTCCTTGCACAACCGGCAAGCTCATCTATTACGCATCTCATCCCGGCGCATAGGCATTGCGTCGATCGTGGCGAACAGTCGGGCTGCATCCAGCGGCGTTGACTGCGACAGCTTTGCACCTCCATCCTTGCCGACCAGTACGGCGCGAAAGGAAGCGTTCGCCACGCCAAACCGAGCCCTGAGAGCGCTGGCACCTAGCTCGGGCCTCGGACCAAGCTCGGAACTGACGACATCGCCGATGACCCAGACCACGACGACATTGCGGTCGGCCAAGGCGGTGCGGCTTGCAGCGACGATCCCACGCTGCTGTGCGAGCGCGGCACTGGACGCGCCGTCGGAAAACACCAGCAGCGGCCGGTATTTCCATCGATAGTTGGACATGGCCGTTGCATCCGATGAGATTACGACGATGGCCGCCGCCATGGTCACAACGGTAAATCTGCTCATTGTCAGATCCTTCGATGACCGCCACCGGCGCCGCCCAACTCCCGTGCGGAAGGAACTACGAAATGACGAAGTAACCCGCGACTCCCGAGGCGAGAGTGCCATGGGCATCGCGCACATGGAACCAGGGCATGGCATTCTTTCGATCGAAACACGGACCGAAGTACGACCATCGAGGCCTCGGCTCATCTCGAAAATCAAAGGCTCGCGCCCGCGAGCACAGCGTAGCTTGGCACGAGATTGCGCAGTTCGGTGTCCAGCGCAGGTTGCGCAATCGCGATGGCTGGGCAGCGGCCTGGGATCGGCAGATGTCGGAGGTGATCACCGACCCGCCTAGGGTCCTCGCGCGTGTCCCAGAATTTGGTCCGCAAGTGTTGCCGTCGCTCGGCGATCTCGGCCTTCGCGAAGATGGCTGCTCCGAGCGCCAGTCGGGCGGCCGCCAGGCGGCGCTCGATCTGATCGACACATTCCTCGCCGGTCGCGCTCAGAACTACCGGCGGGAAATGTCAAACCCGCTGGCGGGTGCCAGGTCTTGCTCGCGCCTGTCGCCTCATCTGGCGTGGGGCACGGTTTCCATGCGTGAGATTACCCAGGCGACGTGGACCCGCGTCCGTGATCTCAAAGAGGAGACGGATCCGGCGGCGAAAAAATTGCGCGCCTCGCTGGTCTCTTTCTCGGGCCGCCTGCACTGGCATTGCCACTTCATCCAGAATCTGGAGACCGCGCCGGCGATCGAATTCCTCGAGCTTCACCCGGCCCTGCGCGGGCTCCGGCCAGGGGTTGCCGATGCGGCGCTGCTTTCCGCATGGGCCGATGGCCAAACCGGCTATCCGTTTCTCGATGCGTGCATGCGCAGTTTGAAGGCAACGGGCTGGCTGAATTTTCGCATGCGGGCCATGGTGATGTCTTTTGCCAGTTACAATCTATGGCTTCCCTGGCGCGCTACCGGATTGCATCTGGCGCGCCAGTTCACCGACTACGAGCCCGGGATTCACTGGCCGCAAGCTCAGATGCAGTCGGGGACCACCGGCATCAATAGCATTCGCATCTACTCGGTCGTGAAGCAGGGCCACGACCAGGACCCCACAGGAGCACTTGTTCGACGCTGGATTCCGGAGCTGGGCGATATCCCCGACCAGCACCTGCAGGAGCCATGGCGGTTTGATGCGGCTCGGCATCGCCAAAGTGGTCGGCGAAGCGATCCTTCACCAGTGCGACGACCCCGCGCGTCGTAGCATCCTGCTGAAAATGCGCCGGCTCGGGGATGAACAGATCGGCCTTGGCCGTCTTCCGATTATCGTGGTCGAAGTTCCACTGACCGCCGACGGGCGCGGGGCCATCCATCAGGAGACCGGTCTTGCGGCGCATGTCTCGGTAGAAGTACTCCATGCGCAACTGCTTGCGATCCTTGGCCCAGGCGGCAAATTCGTCGGTCGAGTAGACGAACCGGGTATCGGCGCGCACGTCGACGGGCAGATTCAGCTGGTTTGACCACGAGCGGATGATCTGGAGCACACGCCAATCGCCGGGCTCGGTGATCAAGATGCGCTCGGGGCGATGTGTAGCCACGGCGCGCGCTACTTCCCCCGCCAGGCTTCCGGAATTGCCGTCGTCATCGAGTCGTGTGTACGCGACACGCCAGCCCTGTGCGCGCAATTCGTTCGCGAAGTGACGCATCGCCGAGAACAGCAAAATGATCTTTTTCTTGTGATGGCGGAAGTAGGTGGCTTCTTCGGCCAACTCACACATCACAACTAGCAGGTTGTTGAACTTGGGTCTTCGGTAGCCCCGTATCCTCGGTTGAGG
>JBMOGA010000128.1:0-2820 GCA_049318625.1 Hyphomicrobiaceae bacterium | reverse complement strand
CAAGGAGCCGCCCGCTGTCCATCGTCAGCACTCGATCTGCAAAGCGCTCCGCCAGATTTGGCTGATGCAGCGTACAGAGGACGCCAAGCCCGGCCGTGCGCGTCAGATTGCGAAGTAGCGCGAGGATGGCCACGGCGGTCTCGGGATCGAGGCTCGCGACAGGTTCATCCGCCAACAGTACGCGGCTTTCCTGCGCGATGGCCCTTGCAATCGCGACCCGCTGCTGCTGCCCGCCCGAGAGCGTGTCGGCCCGCTGGTGCAGATGATCGGCCAATCCGACGGCCGACAGCGCCGCCGCCGCCCGCTGAAGATCATCGTTACTGAACCGGCGGAGCATGGCGCGCCACAGCGGAGCTTCGGCGAGTCGGCCGACAAGCACGTTCTCGATGGCGCTCAAGCGCCGAACGAGATTGAACTGCTGGAACACGACCCCCATGCGCCGCCGCGCGGTGGCCAGAGCGCCGGCCCTCAGACCGACGAGTTCCCGGCCCTCCAACCGAATGCTGCCGGCGTCCGGCTCGGCCAGCCGCGTCAGGCAGCGGAACAGCGTCGTCTTGCCGGACCCGCTGGCGCCCAGAATGGCGACGAATTCGCCGGCACGGAGATCCAGCGAGGCGTCGACCAGCGCGGCGCGCGCGCCATAGTACTTGGCGACACCCGTCGCGCGGAGCAGAGGCGTCACGTGAGCCTCCGCCGCAGCCACGCGCTGATGCCGTCGATCACGGTGACCATGGCGAGGATGAGCAGGAGGATGGTCAGCACCCGGTCGAAGGCCAGAAGATCGACGCTGTTCTTCAATTCCTGCCCGATGCCGCCGGCGCCGACGACGCCGAGGACGGTAGACGCGCGGATGCTCCACTCCCAGAAATAGAGCGTGATCGAGCTGAGGCTCGGCAGCACATCGGGCAATAGCGCGTAGCGGATGACTTTGAGGCGCCCGGCACCGCTCATGGTCACGGCCTCGACCGGACCGGGCTCCGCCGTCTCCAGCGTTTCCGACCAGAGCTTAGCGATGGAACCAGCCGCGTGCAGCGCCAGCCCCAACACGCCCGCGAACGGACCGAGCCCCACGGCCGCCACCAAAATCAGCGCGAACACGAAGCTGTCGATACCGCGCAGCGCATTGAGCAGACCGCGTGCGGGCCATCGCAGGATCGGCGAGGGGGTGACGTTGCGCGCCGCGAGCAGGCACACCGGCACGGCGAGCAGCGCGCCGAACGACGTGCCGACCGTGCCCATCGCGACCGTCTCGGCCGCCCGCATGGCCAGCAACCCGATCTCCGAAAGGTCCGGAGGCCACGCGCGACCGGCCCATCTCGCGAGACGCGGCAGGCCATCCCAGAGCCGCCCGAAGTCGACCTGAGCGATCTTCAGGCACACCATGTAGAGGATGACGGCCAATGCGAGAAGCCCGGCGAACGCGATGCGCTCACCGGGCGTGCGAGACCGTCGCAGGGGCGGCGGAAGTGAGCCGTCCACGGGTTACTTGGACGCCGTCTTGGGCTTCAGGCGTCCGACCGAGATCCCGGCGTCCTCGATCAGCTTGTAGTTGGCGTGGGTCGCCGGCACCCAGCCGGTGTAGTTCTTCGGCATGAGGGTCAGCGCCTGTTCTTCCGTGATGGCGAGGACGATCTCCTGCACCTTTTTCGTCAGCGCCGGGTCGAGATCGGCGCGCACGACAATGGGATCGTTGGGCAATGGCTCGGATTGCCAGACGATCTTAACATCGCCCGGCTTGATCGCACCGCGATCGATGATCGAGTTCAAATTGCGGTCGAAGTCCGTGGCGAGATCGGTCTGTTCGTTGACGACGGACAGCACCTGCGCCGCATGTGAAGCTCCGTCGCGATATTGGAAGTAGACCTTGGGGTCGATGCCCTGCGTCTTGAACCAGTGCGTCGGGATGAGCCAGCCCGAGGTTGACCCGGCATCCGCGAACGACATCCGCAGGCCCTTGGCATCGTCCGGCCACTTGTCGACTTTCTGCCCCGGCCGGGAAACGATGATCGAATGATAGGTCGGCTTGCTATTGTACTTCACCGTGGCGATGGCCTGCGCGCCGCCCTCGTTATTGGCGAGCACGTAACCCCAGGGGCCCATCCAGGCGATGTCGGCCTGCTTGTTCGCCAGCGCCACGGCGATGCCGGCCCAGTCCGTCGTCACCACGAGTTCATAATCGCGGCCGAGCTTTTCTGCGAGATATTTGAAGAACGGCTCATAGGCCTTCTTGGTGTCGCCGGCCGTGGGCTGGAAGGGCCCGACGGCGAAGCGGAGCTTTTCCTGAGCATACGCAGCTCCGGAGACAAGGGCGCTCAGAGCCAGCGCCGCGACCGAAGCCAACACGCGGTTCTTCAACGTCATCAAACACCTGTTCATGGAGATTGACCGTCGACGTCGTTAGCATCCCAACAGATCACGCGTGATGACAAGCTGGTGAGCGCGGTGCGGCCTGACGGCTGCGGGCCGACGTCCGCTGGTGGCCCTGGGCTGCCGGTCCCACCTCAGGATGAACCCGACGCGAGTGAAGGGCAAGCGGAAATCGAGGACCATCGATCCTCGACGCGCCGGAAATCCCCCTTTTGGCCCGAGCTGCCTGACGCCAGCCCATCAGTCCGCGCCACCAGCGCTGTCCTAGCGGACGCCGCCCGGTCTGGCCTCACCCAAAGGAGTTGCTGGGCCTGGAGCGTGAGCGACCTGAGGGAAGAAGGCGGCCGTGACCACAGACGCCATCCGTTCCATCTGGAACGATACCCTATCCGATGGCCGACTAGCAGGCTGTTGAACTTCTCGCCGGCTGACAGCCCTCCGCGAATATGATTC
>JBMOGA010000127.1:0-2906 GCA_049318625.1 Hyphomicrobiaceae bacterium | reverse complement strand
TTTTGCAAAAATGATTGCAATAATCATATAATGATATGATTCAATTATCAACATTTTCAGACGATGCAGTTTCGATGACAACAGCTCAGCGATGCGCCCCGACCGACGGAGCGTCGGAGGAGGTCACCATCGACCATATCCGGGCGTTCCTTTACCGGCGCGGGCGCGAGAGGAATGCGGAAGCAGAATGCGGCGGCAGAATGCGGTTGGAGCGCTTGCGGTTGCTGAGCGAGTTACTCGACGCATGAGGTCCGCTCGCGCAGCGCAGGGGTGGTCGCAGAGCCCGGACGTCGAGGCGGCACGGGGAGAGTGAGCGATGATGATGTCGACAATCATGTCAATCGGCGCCCAACTTTGACCCCTGATCGGCGTGCAATCTTGACCCCGTCCATCCGTTGTCGTTGTGCCGGGAGAGGCCAGAGCTGCGGAGCGAGAGCGGAGCAGCGGAGGGCTCGCCCGGCGTCGCGGGCTTGGAAGGGCCTCAGCCTCGGTTCTTGAGCCGCCAGCTGTCGTTGCCGGTCTCGACGATGTCGCAGTGGTGGGTGAGGCGGTCGAGCAGCGCCGTTGTCATCTTGGCGTCGCCGAACACCTGCGGCCACTCGGCGAACGCGAGGTTGGTCGTGACGATGATCGAGGTGCGCTCGTAGAGGCGGCTGATCAGGTGGAACAGCAGCTGGCCGCCGGACTGGGCGAACGGCAGGTAGCCGAGTTCGTCGAGCACCAGCAGGTCGACACGCGCAATCCCGTCGGCGATGCGTCCAGCGCGACCGAGCTTGGTCTCGGCCTCGAGTTTGTTGACGAGGTCGACGGCGTTGAAGAATCGGGCTTTGCGGCCGAGCCGGATGATGGCCCGGGCGATCCCGATGGCGATGTGGCTCTTGCCGGTGCCCGTGCCGCCGATCAGAACGACGTTCCTCTGCTCGTCGAGGAAGGTGCCCGTCGCGAGCTGCTCCACCAGCGCGCCGTTGATCGGCGTGCCGGTAATGTCGAGGTCGGCGAGTTCCTTGGCGAGCGGCAGCTTGGCGATGCCCATCTGGTAATTGATCGACCGCGCCTGCTTGGCGGCGATCTCGGCCTTGAGCAGGGCGCCGACCACCTTCTCGACGCCGTGCTGACGCTTGACGCCGACGGAGACGATCTCGTCATAGGCAGCCCGCATGCCGGCGAGCTGGAGCGTCGTCATCATGTCGAGGATCTCAGACCGCTCCATGACACGGCTCCGCCGGCGGTGTGATCCTGAGCGCGTCGTAGCGGCCGCAATCGGCAATCGGCGGCATCTTCAGGGAGAGCCGTTCCGGAGGTGTGATCGGTGTCGGCGGCGGCGCTTGCGCACGCCGCGCGAGCGCATTGAGGATCACGTCGGCACTTGCGATGCCGGCCGACAGCGCCTCCGCGCACGCGGCCTCGACGGCCTGCAGGCCGTCGGTCAGTACGGCGGTGAGGATCTTCACCATCTGCCGGTCACCGTCGTCGGAACCGGCGAGCTTGCGGCGCACCTTCTCGATGGCGCCGGGCAGCGGCCAGTCCTTGAACGGCGCACCGTTCCTCAATGCTCCGGGCTTACGTGCCAGTACCGGCACGTAATGCCAAGGATCGTAGGCCGTCTGATCGCGCCCGAACCGGCGCTGGTGCTCGGCGACAACGACGCCATCCTGCGTGATGACGATGCGGTCGGCATAGGCGTGGATGTCGACAGGCCGGCCAACGGCCGAGGCGGCAACCGAGTAGCGGTTCTTGTCGAAGCGCACGAGGCAGGTCTTCGACACCGCCGCCGTCGTCGCGTGGAAGCCGTCGAAGGTGCCACGGTAGGGCATGAGCAAAGGCCGCTCGGCTTCGAACACGGCGAAGATCGTCCGGTCCTTCTCGACCGGATGCGCCTGCGTCTGGGCATAGACGATGCAGCGGTCGGCGAGCCACGCGTTCAACTCCGCGTAGCTCTTGAACTTCAGACGCGGCGTAAAGAAGCGGCGGCGGATCACGCCGACCTGGTTCTCGATCTGCCCCTTCTCCCAGCCGGCCGCCGGTGTGCACGCTGTCGGCGCGACGAGATGATGGCTCATGAGTTGAGCAAAGCGGCGATTGAACTGGCGTTCCTTGCCGACGAACACCGCGTCGACCGCCGTCTTCATGTTGTCGTAGATGCCGCGCTTCGGCACGCCCTTGAAGAACGCGAAGGCCTTCTCGTGCGCGTCGAACACCATCTCCTGGCTCTCGCGCGGATAAGCCCGCACGAACGGCATCCGGCTATGACAGAGCCTGACCTGCGCCACCTTCGCCATCGTCGTCACGCCGTCGATCACGACGCACTCGTGGCTCCAGTCGAACTGGTAGGCCTCGCCCGGCGCAAACGAGAGCGGCACGTAGGCCTCAGCCTGCACTGCGCCCTGCCGCGCAGCCCAGGTCCGCGCGTAACGGCGCACGTTGTCGTAACCGCCCCGATAACCGGCGAGACGCAGGTCTTCGAAGATCCGTTGGTAGGTGAGCCGATCCCGCTTCGGCTGCGCCGCATTGGCCGCCAGCATTGCGTTGAGCGTATCGACGAAGGCGCCGAGTTGCGGCATCGGCTGACGCACGCGCTCATAGCATCGCTCCGTCTCGTCCTCGGCCCTCACAATCGTTCGAACCGTGTTCCGCGCCAGTCTCTGGTCGCGGGCGATCCGCTTGATCGACTGCTTCTCCACGAAGAAAGCGCGCCGCACCTTCGCGATGGTGTCCACCGAGATCATCCTCCGCCCGCCCTCGTGCCGACGCACGCACCAGGGCTATCTTCAACCTCGCGGAGGTGGGGTCAAAATTGCGCGCCGATCACCCCCAAACAGGGGTCAAAATTGCACGCCGATTCACACTCTATCTGACTGCAGCAGCCGAACGTCGTGCCTCCAATAGACGCGGGACCTCGCGCAGAG
>JBMOGA010000126.1:0-2973 GCA_049318625.1 Hyphomicrobiaceae bacterium | reverse complement strand
TATTTAACGCAGTCGGATATTGGGGACGTGTTTATCTTCATCCTCTAAATTCTCCGGTGGTCGCGGGCTACCGCGATGGGTCCACGACTTCAACGGGATGGCCACCATGCTCTCGATCCGCAAGAACGAACCCGCGGCGACCGCCGTGGCGCCTTCGCCTCTCTCTCCCCCTCCATTGGCCGGGCGGTCCGCCACATCGGGGCCATCTGTCATCGGTGCAGACCTCAGCATCGTCGGCAATCTCATGTCGGCAGGTGAGCTGCACATTCACGGGACGGTCCAGGGCGATATCCAGGGGGTGAACGTTCTCGTCCGCGAGACCGCGAAGATTACCGGCACGATATCCGGGCAAGACGTCATTATTCACGGCGAGGTGATGGGATCGGTCAAGGCGGAGCGCGTCTTTCTCGCTGCTTCATGCAAGCTGGAGGGCGACGTGTTCCATCAGTCGCTCAGCATCGAGCAAGGAGCATTTTTCGAGGGCAAGTCGCGGCGCGGCTCACCCCAGTCGGACGGGGCTGCCGTCAAACACGAGCGGCCGCCGTTCTTGGTGGACGCGCCGGCTCCGAAATAATCCGGCATATCCGTGTCGGCCTGTTGAAACCCTCCATCTTGCGTGGGCAGGCTGATCGCCCAGGAAAGCATCCACCTCGATGACGCCGACGCTCCGCTCCGGAACAGCCGCTGCCGTCATGAGCTCGAAAGGCGGTGTCGGCAAGTCGACCATCAGCCTCGGGCTCGCAGAGACGATCGCCTGCGAGACCCCATTGACGGTGCTGCTCATCGATGCCGATCCGCAGGGCAGCATCACTGCCATGATGGATCTGGAGGATGATACGCTCAGAACCGATCGCATCACGCTAGTCTCTCTGCTGTCTGCTGCCTTAAACGCGAACGAAGGCGCCGTGATGGAGCACCTCATCGCATCCGGCGTCGGAGCTGGAGGCTCCGATGTCGATGATGCCGGGAGACTGGATATCCTGCCGGTGGGATCGGGCTTGATCGAGCTGGAGCGGCAGCTCACCAGGAGTGGGCGCGATGCAGACCTCCTTCGTGCCGTCCGCCACCTGCTCGACGGCCTGTGCAAGACATATGATCTGATCCTCGTCGATTGCTCCCCTGGGCTCTATCTCTCGACCGAAAGCTGGCTGCAGGCCTGCGACTATCAGCTGGCCCCGATCAAGGCCGACAAGATCTCACTGAGCGCGCTCGATCTTGTGCTCGACTTCCGACGGGCTTGTCCCAGCGGGACGCTATCGAGCTGGCTCGGCATCGTCGTCAACAGCTACCAGGGCAACGACGCGGAAAAAGCCATCCTCGGGAAGCTCCGGACATTCACAGACCTGAAGATGTTCTCGACCATCGTGCCGGCGACTTTGGCCTTGCAGCGCCTCGCGATCCATCATGGCGATCGCCGCTCCTATCATGCGAAATATCCCGGTGCCTCGGGGGAGGCCCTCAGGCAACTGAGCAAGGAGTTTCTAGCGCGAATGACAGCACGCTCGGCGTCCGCTTTGACCATGGCCAGAGTGTCACAAACGTAAGCGCGACGCCGCTCCAAACGACGTGCGTGAGAGTGAGCTGATCTCCGACTTGAGCTCCAACGGAGTTCGGTCGCAATGCAAACCGCAAGCAGCGCCGCTCTCCGACGCTACCCACGAAACGATCCGGTTCGCCAAGCCGCTCAGGCCGTGCGAGAGAATATGACCGACTCGCACTCGCCTCCGATCGAGCTCGAGCGTCGTGTTCAGTTCTAATCTTAGATTTACACCTACGTATAAACATCAGATTTCGCTGTGATGTCCAAAGCACGTCACATTCGAAATTCGACGGATGATCTTGTTTAACCCGATGCGGGTCTGCTTGATGCAACCGGCATCGAAATCAGGAGATCATCATGATCCGAATTTGCACTGCGATATGCTTGACGGCAGCTCTCGCCGCGACGAGCGCGTTTGCGGCGGACAAGAAGAAGTCCGAGCCCGCCCCCAAGACCATCGTCGAGGTCGTCGACGACATTCTCATGGCGCCCGTCAAGGTGGTCGACGACTTGGCCAAGCTGGCGTCGGGCAAGCCCGACACTAAGCCTCAGAAGAAGTAAGCGCGTCTGTGCCCGCGCCGCTCAGCACGCCGAGCGTCGCAGGCATCGCAGAGCCGGCCGGAGACGGTCGGCTCTGTCCTCTATTTTGGCCCTGGGATCATCGCATGCCGGTTGTGCGTCGTAGCGCTTTTGCAGCTTCTCTCGCCTTGGTTCTCGCGTGTCCCGTCCAGGCCGACACGTTGCAGCCGTTCATAGGAACCTGGGGCGGATCTGGCCGCGTGGTCGTCGACGACGGCAAGTCGGAGCAGATCAAATGCAACGGCTACTATCGCCAGACGGATGGCCAGAACGGCCTTGGTGTCGCCATTCGCTGCGCCTCGCCCAGCTACAGCATTCAGCTGCGCTCGGCCTTGACGGCCAACGGCACTCAGCTCTCCGGGACCTGGGAGGAGCGTACCTTCAATGTACAGGGTCATCTGTCGGGGCGCATTGAGGCCGGACGCATGGTGCTCAATGTCGATGGCGGCGGAATGAAAGCCACGATGAGCATCGCGGTGACGGGAAGTAGTCAATCCGTGCTGCTGACCACCCAAGGGTCGGGGCTGAAAGAGGTTCGTATGAGCCTCGCGCGCGCGCAGTAAGGTTCGGCTCAGGCGGGCACGGATTCGGGCGGTGACACTGGTGATCGCTGCGCGCCGGCGCGACGCCTGCCAAGGAGTGTCTAATAACCCTTCGTGCGCATGTAAGCCACCGATCGGGCGATCGTCTCGGTGAGCGGACGGGAGGACCAACCGAGCTCACGGCGGGCCTTGCTGGAATCGTAGAACAGGAACTCCCTCGGGAAAGCCGACGGCTTGACAGTATCGGTAGCCAGCCGGGGTACCCCTGCCGCGTCCGCGATCGCATCCAGGAACGCTGGATAGTCTACATTC
>JBMOGA010000125.1:0-3193 GCA_049318625.1 Hyphomicrobiaceae bacterium | reverse complement strand
GGACAAGTTCGAGAACATGGGCGCGCAGATGCTGCGCGAGGTGGCCTCGAAGACCAACGATCTGGCCGGCGACGGCACGACCACGGCGACGGTGCTGGCCCAGGCGATCGTCCGCGAGGGCGCGCGCTCGGTGGCGGCCGGCGCCAACCCGATGGACCTCAAGCGCGGCGTCGATCTGGCCGTGCATGCCGTGGTCGAGAACCTCAAGAAGCAATCGCGCACGGTCACCCGGAACAGCGAGATCGCGCAGGTCGGCACCATCTCGGCCAACGGCGATGCCGAGATCGGCAAGATGATCGCACAGGCCATGGAGAAGGTCGGCAAGGAAGGCGTCATCACCGTCGAGGAGGCGAAGAGCCTGGAGACGGAACTCGACGTCGTCGAGGGGATGCAGTTCGACCGGGGCTACATCTCGCCCTACTTCGTCACCAACGCCGACAAGATGACGGCGGAGTTGGACGACCCCTACATCCTCATCCACGAGAAGAAGCTGTCGAGCCTGCAGCCGATGCTGCCGGTGCTCGAGGCGGTCGTGCAGACGGGCAAGCCGCTGCTCATCATCGCCGAGGAAGTGGAGAACGAGGCGCTCGCCACGCTGGTCGTCAACAAGCTGCGCGGCGGCCTCAAGCTGGCGGCGGTGAAGGCCCCCGGGTTCGGCGACCGCCGCAAGGGCATGCTCGAGGACATCGCGGTGCTGACCGGCGGCAACGTGATCTCCGAGGATCTCGGCATCAAGCTCGAGAACGTCACGCCGAGCATGCTCGGCCGGGCCAAGCGCGTGGCCGTCGACAAGGAGAACACCACGATCGTCCACGGCGCCGGCAAGAAGTCCGAGATCGACGCGCGCGTGAAGCAGATCAAGCAACAGATCGAGGACACCACCTCCGACTACGATCGTGAGAAGCTGCAGGAGCGGTTGGCCAAGCTGGCCGGCGGCGTCGCGGTCATCAAGGTCGGTGGCGCCACCGAGATCGAGGTCAAGGAGCGCAAGGATCGGGTCGACGACGCGCTGCACGCGACCCGCGCCGCGGTCGAGGAAGGCATCGTGCCGGGTGGCGGTGTCGCGTTGCTGAGGGCCCTGAATTCCCTCGATAGCCTCAAGCCTGCCAACGACGACCAGCGCGTCGGCATCAACATCGTCCGCAAGGCGGTGCAGGCGCCGGCCCGCCAGATCGCGCTCAATGCCGGCGAGGACGGCTCCGTGATCGTCGGCAAGATCCTCGAGAACGACACCTACACCTGGGGCTACGATGCGCAGGCGGGCGAATACGGCGACCTGATCGAGAAGGGCATCATCGACCCGACCAAGGTGGTGCGTTGCGCGCTGCAGGACGCCGCGTCCGTCTCCGGCCTGCTCATCACCACCGAGGCGATGATCGCCGAGAAGCCGAGCAAGCCCGCCGCCCCGATGCCGCCGGCTGGCATGGACTACTGAGGCAATAGACGATCCGGGAGCCGCGGCCGGGACCGCGGCTCCCGATCCGGCCGGACGGCACCCGCCGCCCGGCCGCTTTTTTTCAACTACTTCGCCAATCCCAGATCCTTCAGCAGATCGCCCGCCATCCCGGCGAACTTGGACGCGAAGGCGCGGGCGGCGTCCGAGCTCTCCCAGACCGGCGTGATGCCGCGCTCCTTCATCGGACCCTGTACGTCGGCGCGGGCATGGGCCTTCTGGGCGGCCGCCACCAGCGTGGCGCGCACGTCGGCCGGCACGCCCTTGGGCAGCACCAGCGCGAACCAGTTGACGAACTGCCAGTCGAAGCCGGTGGCCTCCTTCAAGGTCGGCACGTTCGGCATGCTGGCCATCCGCTGCCCATCCATCACCGCGAGAACGGTCACCTTGTTGGCATCGGCCAGCGCCTTGGCCTCGATCGGCGAGACGGTGAGGAAGCTCATCGCGTCGGCGGCCAGTTCCTGCAGGGCGGGCGCGCCGCCCTGGCTCGGCACGTACTTGACGTGGTCGGCGCTGACGCCGGCCGCCTTGCTCAAACCGGCGAGCGCGAGGTGCCAGGCGCCGCCGGGCCCGGTGCCGGAAGCCAGCAGCTTGCCCTTGGGCGACGATTTCAGCGCGGCGATGACATCGGCCGCGGTCTTGTAGGGGCCGTCGGTGCGCACCGTGATGCCCGAGGGGATCGTGGTCACGCGCGAGACGATGTCGAAGCTGTCCGGCGTGATGTCGGCGAGGCCGATGGTCTTGAAGGTGGCGATCTCGGAGGTCGCGAGCCCGATGGTGTAGCCGTCGGCCGGCGCAGACATGATCGCGGTATGCCCGGTCACGCCGCCGCCGCCGGTGCGGTTGACGACGTTGACGGGCTGGCCGATCTCCCGCTCGAGCCCGTTGGCGATCAGCCGGGCGACGGTGTCGGCGCCGCCGCCGGCCGCCCACGGCACGATCAGCGTGACGGGGCGTTCGGGATACTTCTGCGCGAGGCCCGGCGCGGAAAAGGCCACGGCGGCCAACAGGGCCGCGCCCGTGGCGAGGGTGAAGCGTCGTGTGAACATGAGGTGTCCTCCCGGTCGTGTTTGCTGTTCATTGGGCTCCGTCTTCGAAGCGGGCCGAGAGTGTCACGACGGACCGGCGCCCGGCAATCGGATCTGGCGTAGGTCAACTGGCGCGCGGGTGCATGGCTGAGGGCGGAGGGGCCGCAACATCACCCCGGGCGCCGGCACAAGCACGCACCCGGTGGCCGATCGCAACGCCGCCGATCACCCGCGATGACTGTGTTGGGGAGGGGGGGGGCAGGAATCGCGTCTCGGCGCACCCTGAGGCAAGCCGTGGCTGCTCCGCGCTCGAAGACGACGGAACGGAGGGAACGTTATGGGCCAATCGCGTCGGTCCGAGATCGCGCAGCGCGCTGCTCACGCTTCGACCGCTGTCGAGTAGGATAGCCGACAGTCGAAGAAGGGGCCGGATTGTCGAGGTTGGTCCGTCTCGGTGGCAGAATTCGGAAATTGCGCAGCAGTATCGAGCGTGGCACGCTACAGCCCAAGCGTATTGATCTTCTTGCGAGTTTCAGGAGTCATTTTTTCAAACTCTTCAATTTGAACATTGCACGCTTTCTTGATGGTTTCGATGTTGGTGCATTCTGAAAAGAATCCGCTCAATTGCACAATGCCCAACAACGTGAGCCACAGCGCGAGGCTGAACAGTGCGCCTGCAATGAGGTAGATAATTGTGCTTCGTATACGATGA
>JBMOGA010000124.1:0-3213 GCA_049318625.1 Hyphomicrobiaceae bacterium | reverse complement strand
GTCTCCCTCCGGTGAGCTCCGCCTTGTCGCGGCATGTCCAATGATCGAATCTTCCTCGCTCGTGATGGATGTTTTCGAGCGAGGAAGTGCCCACAATGTCGGATGTGGACACAAGTGGCGATGAGCGGCGTCGGAACAAGCGCTGGCCGGAGGCTCTGAAGCGCGAGATCGTTGCGGCGACGAGCCTGCCGGGGGCATCGGTGTCGGTTGTGGCGCGACAGTACGACGTCAATGCCAACCAGGTGTTCGCTTGGCGCCGCCGGTTTCGCGATCTCGACAGCGCGTCCGCGCCGGCGTCCCCTCCGGCGTTGGTGCCGGTGACGATAACGTCCGAGCCCGAGGAGAAGCCAGCGCCAGCGGCTTCCGAGACGATCGAGATCGAGGTGGGCGGCGATTGCCGTGTGCGGGTCGGCTCGGGCTTCGACGGTCGCGCGCTGAGGCGCGTGCTCGACGTGCTGAGGAAGCGATGATCCCGGTCCCATCGGGCGTGCGGGTATGGCTCGCGGTCGGGCGTACGGACATGCGTCGCGGCATGAACGGGCTCGCACTCCAGGTGCAGGAAGCACTCGGCCGTGATCCGTTCGTCGGCGACCTCTTCGTGTTTCGCGGGGCGCGTGGCGACCTGATCAAGATCCTCTGGCACGACGGCCTCGGCTTGTCGCTCTACGCCAAGCGGCTGGAGCGGGGCCGCTTTGTTTGGCCGCCGAGCCTGCCTGTGCCATCCGCGTCGCCGCGTCCGCCCGAGGAGCACGCGATCTCCATCTCGGCCGCGCAGCTCGCCTACCTTTTGTCCGGTATCGACTGGCGTAACCCGGTTCACACATTCCGTCCTGAACGTGCTGGATAGCCGCACTTTGTGCGAGCGGCGGACGGCCGCCTGTGATTCCATCGGCGCATGGATTCGCAGCCCGAAGACATCGAAGCGCTGAGAGCGGCACTGGCGACCGAACGAGACCGAGCTGTTCGTGTCGAGGCTGAGCTGGCTCTCGCCCGCGCCAAGTCCGCCGACGACGCGGCGACGATCGCAGCCCAGAACCTGGAGATCGCCAAGCTCAAGCGGCAGATCTACGGGCCGCGCTCGGAGCGAACGGCGCGCCTTCTCGACCAGATGGAGCTGGAACTCGAAGAGCTGGAAGCTGCCGCCACCGAGGATGAGATCGACGCCGAGCGGGCCGCCGCCAAGACGACGAACGTTGCGCAGTTCACGCGCAAACGCCCAGCGCGCCAGCCGTTCCCCGAGCATCTGCCGCGCGAGCGTGTCGTCATTTCGGCGCCGACCGCCTGCGACTGCTGCGGCGGCGCGCGATTGCGCAAGCTCGGCGAGACGATCACCGAGACGCTGGAGGTGATCCCGCGCCAGTGGAAGGTCGTCCAGCACGTGCGCGAGAAGATGACGTGCCGGGACTGCGAGAAGATCAGCGAGCCGCCCGCCCCGTTTTACGTCACGCCGCGTGGCTGGGCCGGCCCGAGCCTGCTCGCTATGCTGCTGTTCGAGAAGTTCGGGCAGCACCAGCCGTTGAACCGTCAGGCCGAGCGATACGCCCGCGAGGGCGTGCCGCTCGCCCTGTCGACGCTCGCCGATCAGGTCGGTGCTGCCTGCACCGTGCTGAAGCCGCTTCTGGAGCGCGTCGAGGCGCATGTCTTCGCCGCTGAACGATTGCACGGCGACGACACCACGGTGCCCGTGCTGGCCAAGGGCAAGACCCACACCGGCAGATGCTGGGTCTATGTGCGCGACGATCGGCCGTTCGGTGGTCGCGCTCCACCTGCGGCGATGTTCTACTACTCGCGTGATCGCGGCGGAGCGCATGTCGAGGCGCACGTCGCCCGCTGGTCAGGCCTGCTGCAGGCCGACGCCTACGGCGGATACAATCGGCTGTATGTACTCGATCGTAAGCCGGGCCTGATCCTGGAAGCGGCCTGCTGGGCGCATGCGCGCCGGCCATTCTTCGCGCTCGCCGACATCGAGGCTAGCACCCGCCGCAAGGCCGAAGGCAAGGTGCCAGCGCCCATCTCACCCATGGCGCTGGAGATCGTGCAGCGCATGGATCGGTTGTTCGAGATCGAGCGCGGAATCAACGGCAAGACCGCCGACGAGCGCCGGGCCGTTCGGCAGGCCCTCAGCCGGCCTCTCGTCGACGAGCTGGAAGCTCGCATGCGTGCAGAGCGGCCGAAGCTCTCGCGCGGCAGCGATCTCGCGAAGGCCATGGACTACATGCTCAAGCGCTGGCCCGCCTTTACCCGCTTCCTCGACGACGGCCGCGTCTGCTTGTCGAACAATGCAGCCGAGCGCGGCCTGCGCGGTATCGCCCTTGGAAGAAAGTCGTGGCTCTTCGCCGGCTCCGATCGCGGCGGCGAGCGCGCGGCCGCCATGTACAGCCTGATCGTCACCGCGAAAATGAACGACATCGACCCGCAAGCCTGGCTCGCCGACGTGCTCGCCCGCATCGCCGAGCATCCCGCCTCGCGCCTCGACGAGCTGCTGCCCTGGAACTGGCGGACGGCGAACGCGATCAGCCGGGCTGCTTGATCAGCAACGCACCTGCGGTGCTCACCGAATGCTTACCCTCTACCTCGACGCCTCCGCCAAGCTCCTCCTCGATCGCCAGCTCAAGTTGTGACGCAATGGCGTGGCCTTCCGACAAGCGCAGCTTTCCGTCCACTTCCAAGTCGAGGCTCACGGAGAGTTTGTCGCCGACATGTTGTATCGTGACGTGATGGACCGGCCGGCGCATCACGGCTGCCACGTGCAATACGCGCTCCATGATCGTTTCGTCGTCGAGTGCGCGCGGTGTCGTTGTCACCACGACTGAAGCGGCCGAATACTCCGATTGGAGAGCAGCAGTCACACCATCCTTGATTGCGCTGACCCGATCGAGTGAAAGCGTGCGAGCCACGCCGATGCCGACTTCAGCGAAGATCTCGTGTCCCACACTGCGTACGCGAACGGTGTCTACGGATACGACGCCATCTACGGCAAGCGTCAGCTCGCGAACGCGTTCCGAAAGACCCTTGGGTACGGCATCCATCAGCGTATCGATCGTGCGCTTGCCTAGCCGATAACCGGCGAAACCGATGTAGGCGGACATGCCCACTGCGGCGAGCAGGTCCCCTTGTGGGAACCCGAAGCCGCTTGCGATCAGGCCCAGCAGAACGAGAACCGAGCTGACAAGGTCGGAAGAAAAGTGCAGCGCATCCGCTTCCAGCGCCTGG
>JBMOGA010000123.1:0-3279 GCA_049318625.1 Hyphomicrobiaceae bacterium | reverse complement strand
GCGCAGGCGATCGCCGCCCGCATGAAGAAGGGCGAGTTCGACCTCGAGGACATGGCCGAGCAGATCCGCCAAATGGAGAAACTCGGCGGCATGGGCGGCGTGCTCGGCATGCTGCCCGGCATCGGCAAACTGAAGAACCAGATCGGCGAGGCCGGCATCGACGACAAGATGCTGAAGCGCCAGCGCGCCATCATCCAGTCGATGACCCCGCACGAGCGCCACAACCCGAAAGTGCTCGACGGCAAGCGCAAGCGCCGCATCGCCGCCGGATCCGGCACCAAGCCCGAGGATGTCAACCGCGTGCTGAAGATGCACCGGCAGATGGCCGACGTCATGAAGATGATGGGCAAGAACAAGGGCATGATGCAGCGCATGGCCGGCATGATGGGCTTCGGCGGCGCCGGCGGCATGCCGCAGCCGACGCCCGAGATGCTGGAGGCCGTGAAGCGGGGCGAGATGCCGAAAGGATTGACGCCCCCCGGCGGCCTCGGTGGCGGCGGCACGATGCCGAGGTTACCGGGCCTCGGCGGCGGAGGCGGGCTGCCCGGCCTCGGCGGTCCCAAGGGACCGTTCCCGTTCGGCCAGCCCGGCAAGAAGAAATGACCCGATTCCCCGCTGTCGGCCGGCTGGCCGCGCGGTGAAGACAACGACGAAGACCAGTTACAAAGAGAAGCAGAGGACCGAGAGAAATGTCTTTGAAGATCCGGCTGTCGCGCGGCGGCACCAAGAAGCGCCCCTACTACTACATCGTGATCGCCGAGGCGGCTTCGCCGCGTGACGGCCGCTACATCGAGCAGATCGGTACCCACAATCCGATGCTGCCGAAGGACCACGCCGACCGGCTGAAGTTCGACCTCGATCGCGCCAAGCATTGGCTGTCGGTCGGCGCGCAACCGACGGACCGGGTCGCCCGCTTCCTCGACGCCGCCGGCCTCATGAAGCGCACGCCGCGCAACAACCCCGAGAAGATGAAGCCGAAGAAGAAGGCCCAGGAGCGCGCCGCAGCCGCCGCCGACAAGGCCGCCAAGGCGTCCGAGGCCGCCTGATCGATACGACGTCCCGGCGCCGTGGCGGGCTGACCGCACACGGCGCCGCGTGATGCGAGGCCTGCGGATGCCCGACAAGATTCTGCTCGGACAGATCACCGGCGCGCACGGCATCCGCGGCGACGTCGTGTTGCGAACGTTCACCGCCGAGCCCGACGCCATCGCGGACTATGGCCCGCTCTCCGACCGGGCCGGCCGCCGCTTCGTCATCAGCGGCCTGCGGGTCACGCCCAAAGGCGTCATTGCACGCCTCGAAGGCATTTCCGACCGCACGGCGGCCGAGAAGCTGCGCGGAACCGAGCTGTTCGTCGACCGCGCCCGGCTCCCCGCACCGGAAGACGGTGCGTTCTACTACGAGGATCTGGTCGGCCTGACCGCGGCCCTGGCGGATGGCACCGTGGTCGGCAAGGTCGTGGCCATTCAGAATTACGGCGCCGGAGACCTCGTCGAGGTGGCGATGCCCGGCAAGAAGCAGACCGAGCTCCTGCCGTTCACGGATGCCTTCGTGCCCACGGTCGACATCGCGGGCGGCCGTATCATCGTCGTACTTCCCAGCTATACATCCGGTGACGCGAACGAGGGTGCCGACCCCGGCGATCGTCAATCGGACGATGGCTCGCCCGGCGCATAGGTTTTCATGGCGAGGGCGTGGACGCCGTCGCGAAACTCGTCGGCGAGCAGCTGATTGACGGCCCGATGCCGCTCGACGCGGGATCGGCCAGCGAAAGCCGCCGACACCACGAGGACCCGAAAATGACTTTCTCCGGTTCCCGGTGACCCGGCATGCCCGGCATGCAGGTGCGACTCGTTGATCACATCGAGCCGCGTCGGTTCCAAACCGACCATCAGCTTGTTCCGTATCCGTGTCTCGAGGGACATCAAACATTCACCACATCTGAAGCTTCGCATCCCACAGTGGGATCGACCCGGATGAGATCGGAGTCGCGATCCCGACCGGGTCATGAATCCCACTCACCAACCGACATTCAGGGTGCGAGTCACGCTTTCGATGGAAGCGCGGCACGCGTCCAGCTCGAACGACCGCACCCTCGTATCGCGGGACGTATGTCCCGCCCGCCACGAGGGCCCTCTGAACCGCTGCACCTGCCTTGTCGGCAAGGACCGCAGAGACCATAGTCATCGCCCCATGAAACTCGAATCGAAATATTTCGACATGATTCGCGCGTCCCGGAAGGGCGAGCGCCAGGAGCAGGGCCCGAAAGGCCCCTCGTGCGCTTGGCGTGACTGCAATCATGTCGCCGAGTTCCGCGCGCCGAAGGGCCGTGGTCACGATGGCGAGTTCTACATGTTCTGCGCCGAGCACGTGCGCCGCTATAACGCATCCTACAATTACTTCGACGGCATGTCGGACAACGAGGTCGAGCAGTTCGTGCAGTCCGCCGCCTATGGCCACCGCCCGACCTGGAAGGTCGGCGCCAACTCGTGGGCCCACGGCACCCGCCAGCCGCGCAAAGGCTCAGAAACCGGCACCAAGCGCCCCGCCGAGGCGCAGTCGTTCCATGCGTGGCGCGCAAAACAGGCCCGCAACGACCAGCCCGCCGCCGGCCGGCACCTCAAGCCGCTCGAGCGAAAGGCCATGACAACGCTGGATTTGGGCGCCGATGCCACCAAGGAAGAGATCAAGGCCCGCTTCAAGGAACTGGTGAAACGACACCATCCCGACCTCAATGGCGGCGACCGTGGCACTGAGGACAAGTTGCGCGAGATTATCCAGGCCTATAACTATTTGAAGCAGGCGGGGCTGGTCTAGCACCCACTCTCACCACGGCCGGCTCCTGCGCTCGAGCTGACCGATCCGACGCCGAACCATCTCAATACGCTTCCCCTCAACGAGGACAAATGCGCGCTCAAGCCCAAGAGGTTCCGGGCCTCCCGGATATGAAGGTCTCCGTCCGCCCGCTGTTCGGCATCGATAGCGACCTCGAAGTTCCGGCTTACTCCAAGCCCGACCCGCATGTGCCGGACATCGATCCCGATTATCAGTTCAACCGGGATGTCACGCTGGCGATCCTGGCCGGCTTCAAGCACAACCGCCGTGTGATGATCCAGGGCTATCACGGCACCGGCAAGTCGACCCATATCGAGCAGGTCGCCGCACGCCTGAATTGGCCGTGCGTGCGCGTAAACCTCGACAGCCATGTGAGCCGCATCGACCTAGTCGGCAAGGACGCCATCGTCCTCAAGGACGGCAAGCAGGTCACCGAGTTCCGCG
>JBMOGA010000122.1:0-4045 GCA_049318625.1 Hyphomicrobiaceae bacterium | reverse complement strand
AGAGATGACGAATTGGCCAAGCGAAGGGGTTTTTCGACAGCATCGGTCAATTGCCCGCTTCGCCAGCAGCCCTGAAATTCACGCTTACCCTCCGAGACCGACCGTCCGAGGCAGGAACTGAGAACGCGTTGTCGTTGAATGGCGGAGTCCCCCCCCACACACACCACGCGCGGCTGCTCACCCCGGCTAACCTCCTGAACTTTCATCCGAAAAACTGGGGCACTAGTGCCCCGTCAGCGCACGGTCGAAACCCTGGCGGCGCATGGGGGCGTGAGAGAGCAAGCTGACAATGTCAGCTTGAAACACGGCAACTCGGCCGATTACCTGGCCGCCCGGATTAAGCGGGACCGTCCAGAGATCGCCGAGTGAACACGGTTCAAGCGACCGTCACCCCTCGCCGCTATGTCGGGCGGTCACCCCGGCGTCGCGGCCTCTGGGATGATCTCCAGCGTGGGGATGTCGCGTGAAGAGTTGATGGACATCAACTCATGCCAACACTATGATATTAAACGATAAAAATAGGTGGCACCAATTGAGGTTTGCACAGATAAACCGCCGCGCCGCCTAATCGCCAGGGCGGGTCGCCCCGGCGTAGGGCATGCGGACATCTAAGGTCTTCGCCGATTGTAGATGCCCAGAACCTCGGTCGCGACGAATAGGCGGTTCCGCCGCTGCTGCCGCCTTAGCTCCAGGATCCCGGCATCGACGAGCTGCTCGACGGCCCGGTTCGCGGCGGTGAAGCTGACCCCCAACCTCTCGGCCAGCCGGTTCACGTCAACGACAGGGTGCCCCACGAGGAAAGCGACGGCCCGCGCTGACGCTGAGCCCTCCCGGAACGCGCGCCGCTGCCTCCACGTCTCCATGAGGTCCCCGAGCGCCGCTCGATCCGTATCGGCCTCGGCTACGGCGGCCACGATCGCCGCGGAGAGCACCGAGATCAGCGGCCGGTAGTCGAGACGCTGCTGCGCGTCCTTCAGCGCCGCGAAGTACCCCGGAGTCTCCGCCCGCAGGTACGGCGAGAGGTACAGCGGAGTCGCCCCCTCGGCGGCCATCATCAAGGGCAACAGCAGCCGGCCGACGCGACCGTTCCCATCCCGGAACGGGTGGACGCTCTCGAAGTGCGCGTGCGCGATCGCCATGCGCGTCACCAGGTGCTGCGCGAGCTGCTCGTCGCGATCGCAACGCATGTACGCGAGGTTCTCTGCGAGGCAGGCTTGCACAAGGTCGGGCGGCGGCGGATTGAAGGTCGATCGCGAGATGTCCTGACCCGTCGGGCCGATCCACACGACCCCCTGCCGCAGGTCGCCCGGCGTGTCCGGGTAGCCGGCATCGGACCGCATCAGTCCACGGTGCAGATCCTGAACCATCGGGAGCGTGAACACCTCGCCGCCGCGCCGCGTTGCCTCGGCGAGCATGACCTCCAAAGCGACGGCATAGTCGCGAACCTGCCGGGCCTCGGCGCGCGCGTCCTCGTCGGCCGTTTCCTCGACGACGAGCAGCTCATCGAGGGTCGCGTTCGTCCCCTCGATCGCCGAGGACGATACCGCCTCCTGCCGCACCAGAATCCGAGACAAGACGAAGTGCGCCGGCAGCGCCTGGGCGATCCCCTCGGCCTGGCCCATCGCGCGCGACGCGGACTCGAGCGCCACCTCGACCCCCGTGATGTCGACCGGTCCCGCCGGTGGCGCCATCGGCACCACGCCGTAATGGGCCCGGTACGGCTCCGGGTACCGGACCAGAGTCCGGCGGACAGCGGGTGCAAGTTGGTCGCGGCGCATGGGCAACAACGTTCAATGCCGGGGCTCAGTTCTCCGCCATACTGAACGTTTCGTTCTTAAAGTTCAACAAGAGGGCGAGGCGGACTCGCATGTTGAACCTTGCCCTGCCCCCCCCCGGTCGCGGAAAAACCCTCGCCCTCGGGTGAGGAGCCACTGCATCCCCGTCTACGTCACGCGCGGGTGCCTGGGCCGGTCAAACCTTGGCACCCCCGTAGTTCAGGATCTGCCGCATGGCTCAAGTCTCCGGTATGCGCTCGCGTCCTTGTCCCACATGGGACCCGCTTTTTGCCAATTCTTCCAGAGAGTTACCATTGAACTCGTTGGACCGCGTCGGTTCAAGCTCCCGTCGCGGTTGTGCCGGCGTCGGCGCGGTCACCCGGCCGGTCTGCCGCGGGCTTGCGCATCGTGGCCACCATCTGCCGGCCAACGGTCACCCCGACACCGTCGCCGCTCACGTCCAGCGTATGCAACGGGTCGAGCTGCGAGGTCCCCGCACACTCCGGACCGATCAGCCGCGCCATCGAGGCCGCATCCGACAGTCCGCGCCCACAGTGCAAGCACCGCGGCGAGAGCATCATGCCGACCGACAGCTGATCAAACACGCCGCCGTCCATCAGAGCCGCCAGTCGGGCAAGGAAGCCGGGCACCTCATCCTGACGTCCGCGGGTCACCCGCCACGTCGTGCATCGCAGCCGCCAGACGTCGCCGATCTCGATCCGAATCTGCGCCAACAAGTAGCTTTCGCCCCGGGGTCGCCGCTCGAAGTGAGTCTCGTTGACCCCCTCCAGCTGGATCGCCTTGCCGACGATGCAGGACGTGACGTCGGCCTGAAGCTCAACCGCCACATCCGACGCGAGCCGGAACCGCCACTTCGGCCGGCGCTTGTTGTTCCGCCTCAAGACATGCTCTCGGGCCTCTGCCAAGGTCGGGATGGGTTTGATGTCTATGGGTGTGCGCCAGTCTTGAACGTCGCTCATTTTTCAAGCCCTCGTTTCGCCCAGCCCATCCGTCGGGCGGTCATCGTCCTGCTGCGGCCCGGTCATCGCCTCATCCAGTTTTGCGAGAAGTTTCGCCAAGGCCAACTCTTGCTTAATCCACCACACTCGAGATCTTTCGGCGTTCTTTTGCTTGCTCTTTCGCGCGTTTTCCCGCTCTCTGAATTCCGGATCTGTTGCGGATTTCTCGCGCTTCCGATTACGCTCTCGCTCAAGCTTCCGCTCGCGGTACTCCGGATCTGCTGCGTATTTCTCACGCCTCCACTTGCGATCTCGTTCAAGCTTCCGCTCGCGGTACTCCGGATCTACTGCGTACTTCTCGCGATATTGCTTGCGCTTTCGCTCTTTTTCCCGCTCTCTGAATTCCGGATCTGTTGCGTATCTCTCGCGCTTCCGTTCACGCGTATGCTTGAGAAGCCTCTTGTGTGCACACGGCGCGCATGTCGCCATCCGGCCCCCCCTTTTTTTGCGCGGGACCTCGGCGGAACAGTCGTAAGGTTTGCTCATGTCAAGTCTCCTTCTCTGGTTGGCCGCTGACGGCCGTTCAGTGTTCCAGCTACCCACCTACCAGCCACCTTGCTGGCGGGGCTGTGGCACCCACAGGCGTGGCGGGAATCGCTATTCCTGGTTCAAGCTCTCCGATCGCCCGGTCCGACCGTCGGTGCGGTCACCCTCGCGCTCTGCCGCGTCCATGACCCGAATGCGCTCTTCGGCCCGGGCATGATCTTTCAGCCAGCGCAGCGTTTCGGTGTCGGCCGCTACCCAAGCTCCGAGCGCGAGCCTGACGACGGCATCGCTCGTCGTCGTCTCCATGATGTCGAGGACCCGCATACGATCGGCTGTGTATTGGTCGAGATCTTCCCCGTAGGCCGCCCGAGCCTTTCTGCCTTCGACATGCAGTTGAGCAGTCCAACGAGCACGCTGCTCCGAGCGCGCCGCCTGATCGCGACCGAGGCGCTTTTGCTCCGACTCCTTTTCGAGGCGATCGTCGCGAATGGCTAAGCGGATTTCATTGGCGAGCCATTTTGCTGTCACCCACTTGGGTCGGGCGGCAGCGGTATCAATCGCCAGTAGCCAGATCTCGAGAAAATCTCCCGCGACAAACTCCGGCCACCCCTTTTCGGCGATGTGGCGGGCGAACGAATAGTGCTCGTTGCCAAGCCAATCTTCGCACCAGTAGGCGCCCGAGGAGTCGGCATCGCCGCAGCATATGGCGAGAGCTATGGCGCGACGATCAGGAAGGGAACCGCGTCAAACAAGGTGAGAACCGCG
>JBMOGA010000121.1:0-4311 GCA_049318625.1 Hyphomicrobiaceae bacterium | reverse complement strand
GCCAATCAGTATCGCGGGCCGATGTAGGGCTTGTGCCGCCGGGCGTCGACGCACCGGTCGCCGTCCCAATAGCGATAGACGCCGCAGCTCGACGGCCGGTAGCCGTCGACGGCGTAGGTGTTGCCCGGGTAAACCACCAGCGGCGGCGGATAGGCCACGGTCGGCGGCGGGTAGACCCGAACGGGCGCCGGATAGATCGTGACCGGGGCGGGATAAACCACCACCGGCGGCGGTGCCACGTAAACCGGTGCCGGCACGTAGACCCTCCGGCGCGGCGGTTCGTAATAGGGGTGGTATCCACGCCGATAGGTGCGGACCTCGTACCCGTGATCGTCGTCGACGTCACGGTACCAGGAATACCGATAGCCGACCGCCTCGACGGTCGAGGATGTGGCCGAGGTCTTGGGCACGGCACCGAGTGGCGCGCTGGCGACCGGACCGGCCCATGAGGCAAGGCCGAGCAGCCCCGCCGCGACGAAGACAGACCCCAACTTCGATCGCATGACGCACTCCACACTGAACCCTGGAATTCTAGCGCGCCGGGCGCCGCCTGTAAAACCGTACGTAACGGCCGCCATCGGGACGAACCCCGGCCCGGTTACCGGCATCGGTTGAGCTTTGTGCGTCGCAAAAGACGAAAGCGGAATGAATGGCAAAGAGAGAGGGGCTCGTTTGTGTCCAATAAGACGTCGAAAGAATAAAAAAGCAGCAGACAAATTGTATTCGCGTTCTGCGTTAAGACAGTTTTTCCTTAAACGGTAAATTTACCACGATCGAGGCACAACTGAAGAAATGATCCGATGAGGAATGCATGTGGGCGTGCTTCGGGAACCTGATGATCGTGACGGGCGCACTGCTCGCCATGGCCGCAGCGCCCTCGGGGGCCGGGCCGTTCGCGGTCCTGGCGGCTACTGACGCCGCCGTCGCGGTCGTCGCAGCCGCCGATGGGCAAGTATTGGCGGGCGGGCGGTTCGATCGCATGGTTATCGCGAAATCAACGCATGCAGATTTTTCGGATCGCCTGTATCGCGCCGGTGCCTGGCTGGTACTGCCGGCGCTGTCGATGGATGCCTGTCTGAACGCGAATTCTGGGGTGAAAAAATGGTGACGACTATCGCGGAACTCCGCCGTGGCTTCGGCAAGGGCTTCATGGTTTTCCTGTGGCTGAACGCGGCCCTGGTGTCCGTGATCGCACTGTCGCACGGCGGCCCGGTGTGGCTGCCGATCGGGCTCGTCGTGGCGCTGGTCGGGGGAGCGACGGTGTCGTGGTTGCAGGATCCGATCGGGGTCGGCACGCGGATTTCGACCTCGATGGCCGCGGCGTCGATCGTCGCCACACTCGTTTACGTGATGAGCGGCCACACCTACCAGGTCGACGTCCATATGTACTTCTTCGCCATGCTGGCGATCACCATGGGCTGGTGCGACTGGCGCGCCCTGGTGGCCAACGCGGCGGTCGTCGCCGTCCACCACTTGGCGCTGAATTTCATCCTGCCCGCGGCGGTGTTTCCGTCGGCCGAGCCGGATCTCGTGCGCGTGCTGGTGCATGCGGTCATCCTGATTGCCCAGACGGCGGTGCTCTCCGGGCTTGCGCTGCGCCTCAACACGTCGGCGTCGGCGTTCGAGAAGGCCCTGGAGGTCGCCGAGTCGGCACGGGTCCGGGCCGATACCCTGGCCGAGCAGCAGGAGAAGCACGCCACGGCGGAAGCGGCTCAGCGCCGGGCTTTCCAGGCCGAGGTCATCACCTTCCGCTCCACCATGCACGACCTTCTAGGAAATGTCCGGGCACAGAGCGCGGCGCTCTCCGGGACCGCCGCCTCGCTCGCGGGCGCAGCGGACAAGAGCGTCGAAAGCGCCGAAGGCACCGCGAAGCTGTCGCGTGAGGCGTCCTCGCGCGTCGGCGCGGTCGCCGCCGCCTCCGAGCAGCTCTCCGCCTCGATCAGCGAGATCGCGGGCAACGTGCAGCAGGCCAAGGAGGTCGTCGACCGCGCCCGTCACACGACGACGACGACGTCCTCCCAGATCGTCCAGCTGTCGAGCGATGCCGAAAGCATCCGTGACGTCCTGGGCCTCATCCAGAGCATCGCCAGCCAGACCAACCTCCTGGCGCTCAACGCCACCATCGAGGCGGCCCGTGCCGGAGAGGCAGGCAAAGGATTCGCGGTGGTCGCCAGCGAAGTGAAAACTCTGGCCGATCAGACGACCAAGGCGACGTCCGAGATCGACACCAAGATCCAGTCCATCACCCGCTCGACTCAGGCCACCGTGGCCTCCATCGACGGCATCGCGGCCGAGGTGGACCGCGTGGTGTCGTACGTCGGCTCGATTGCGACCGCCATCGATCAGCAGCGCGCCGTGACGCAGGAGATCAGCGAGAACGTGCATCGGGCGGCCGAGGCCACGTCCCTCGTGGCCGAGACCTCCGAGGTCGCCAATACCGTCGCCTCCGCGACCCGAGCCTCGGCGTCCCATGTGGCGCAGTCTGCTACCGAAAGCCAGGCGGCGGTGGCCGGCATCGTCCGCGGCATCGACGGCTTCCTCGGCAAGGTGGCGGCCTAGGCCGGCAAGAGCGCCGGTGGGGTTCCGTCAGGCATGCGGCGCCACGTCGCAATGCCGCCCGTGCCGGCCCGTGGGTTCGCACTCTGTCGAGATCGCGGGCACGCCGCCATGGGCTTGCCCGAATGCTCGACCACGGGATAGACCGTGCCGGTCAGGGGAGCATCTCGAGATGGACGCCGGAGAGAGTGGTGCCGCGCAAGTCTTCGTGCCGTGGGTGGTTGTGAACACCCAGCCGCACCGCGAGCGCATCGCCATCGAGAACCTGGTTCGCCAGGAGTTCAACGCCTACTGCCCGATGGTCCGCCGCCGGGTGAAGCACGCCCGCAAGGTCCAGGACGTGCTGCGGCCGCTGTTCCCTAGCTACGTGTTCGTGCAGGTCGATCAGCAGCGCCAGCGCTGGCGCCCCATTCTTTCGACCATGGGCGTGCGCACGCTGGTCCGCTTCGGCGAGGCGTTCGGCACCCTGGACAACGGCTTCATCGCCAGCCTCAAGGCGCGTGAGGTTGAGGGCGCCATCGTCAAGCCCGAGAAGCCGTTCTCCGTGGGCCAGCAGGTGAAGATGGCGGCCGGGCCGTTCGAGGGGATCGTCGCCACCATCGTGGAGATGGACGAAAAGGACCGCCTCGTCGTGCTGATGGACCTGCTCAACCAGTCGGTGCGGGTCAAGGTCGGCTCGGACGGACTGGTGCCCTGCTGAGGGTGCGTTGGGCGAGGGGTGAACGAGGCTTCGCAGTTCCTTTCTGGCTTCTCTCGGCTTGTCGGCGGGTCCGCATGCGGTACCGATCCGCATCAACAGATAGGTTTGAAAAAATTGGGTTCGTTTCGTAGAAAGACGCTGAGCACTCAGTCAAAAAATATGCAGATACAACACAAATGATGTTGTTGAATTCCTGGATGCGCCTCGACCGCTAATGCCTTTGCATCCGAGCTCGCCTCGTCCTGGGGCTGATGATATCGCTTGGATCATCCAGAATTGCAGCTGAGTTCAAGTAATTCCCACTGCCGGATCGCGATCCATGCTGGGGCGCCCTACAGCTTTGCCCTCGGCGAGACAGCGAGGCCAAGGAACACCAGCATTGCTTGATTGAGCCTCAGGACGTCGTCGTCGCCCAAGCGGCCGACGCGTTTGCCGAGTTTGCCCTTGGGAACCGTCGTAATCTTATCGATCATCAGCCGGCACGGCGCATGAAGTCCGTTGCCCTCGTTCGGCTCGACCGTAAGTCGGAACAGCGGCGCCTCGGTCTCATCAGTCGTGCAGGCGCAAATTGTAATGGAGTCGGTCGCGTCAAAACTGTCATCCTGCACGATCACGGCAGGGCGAGGTTTGCCCGCGTAGTCTCTACCGCCGGCGACGGTCCAAATGTCGCCTCGCCTCATTCTTCACCTAGAACTGATACCGCATCGATGAACCCTTGATCGTCACGGGCGGAGGGGCTCGATGCTACAGCGAGCGATTGCCGATGCGCCTCGGAACGGAAGGCTCGCGATCGAACATCCGGGACCCAAATTTGGATCGGCCGCAGGCCCTGCTTGCGAAGCCGCAGACGATGCTCCCTGACCTTGAGACGCGAGGACTTGGGGCTTGATGCGGTAGCCATGGTAAGACCTCCTTCCAGTTACATGTAACCTATCATCGACACGCGCGACTGGCTAGCTGATCCCGATAGCCAGGCTGGTTCAAGCGGTAAGCGCCGAGTGCTGTCAATCGGATTGGAACTTTGACCCCGGACCGAACTGCAATATTGACCCCGG
>JBMOGA010000120.1:0-4635 GCA_049318625.1 Hyphomicrobiaceae bacterium | reverse complement strand
GACCGCCTCGCGCAGTCCGACCCGTCCAATGCCGGCTGGCAGCGGGATCTGTCGGAATCGCTCGACAACATCGGCGACGTGCTTCGAGCCCAGGGCAATCTGGGCGAGGCGTTGGCGAGCTACCGGGCGGGGAATGCAATCTTTGACCGCCTCGCGCAGTCCGACCCGTCCAATACCGACTGGCAGGTCGATCTTGCGGTATCGCATGCAATGCTAGCGCAAGTTCACGAAGCAGGCGGAGAAATAGACGATGCGCTGGCTGCGTTCACATGCGGACGCGACATTCTAGCCTCTATACCCGATGGTTCTGGTAACCAGCATTGGACGGATATGCTAGCCGAATTCAATGAGGAAATTGCGAGACTTGCCGGTGGTGGGTTTTCGTCATCTGAATGAGGTTTATCATCCGCCGATGCGCCGTCGACCTCTGTGGGAGCTTCATGTTACAATGAGCAGAGTCTGGCGGGCAAGGTCGGGGTTGCAGAGGATCGCTCCAGTTCGCAAATGTCGACAGGAGACCCACAAGAAACAAAAATCGCGACAGTGCCGCGTATGGTCCGACGAAAGCATATCACCATCGGCGTCACGGGCCACCGCAACATCGACACCCGGAGCGCGGACTTGCGCGCGGCCATCGCCGATGTGGCCATGGCGTGGGTCGCTGACCGATATCCCGATTTCCGGGTCACGATGATGAGTGGGTTGGCGAAGGGGGCTGATCGCCTCGTCGTCGAGATGGCGCGGGCAGCTTTCGAAGCCGATGTTATCGCCGTGGTGCCGCTGCCAGACGATCTTTACCAGAAAGACTTCGCCACCACCGCCATGCGAACGGAGTACCGCGAACTTCTGGCGTCGGCGCGGCGGGTCGTCCGTGCGCCATTGCTGGCCAACCGCCGTTCGCTCACGAAGAAGGGGATGGCGCGCGATCGGCAGTACGCCTGGGTCGGTGCATTCATTGCGCGGCGGGTCGATGTCCTGATCGCGGTGTGGGACGGAAAGCCGGCGCGGGGTCACGGTGGTACGGCGGAAGTCGTGTCATGGTTTCTGGATAACGCGACGCCGCGCCAACTGAGAATATCCTCGGCACCGAAGCACGCTAATCACGGCGGCGCTCGCTGGCTGATCCACATCAATCCGGACGACCTCGCGAAGCCCCGCTTTGTACGGGCATCGCCGGGGCCGGCTGGCGGCGCAGGCTCAGTTGGCGCAGCGAAAGTTCGGGTGCGACCTTCCGAAGCGCGATCCACTCGCGGTGCTCGGACGAAATCTGGTCGTGCACGAGCCCAACAAAGTTCGTGACCGCGACACGAGCGACAACCCCATCTGCTGAAGCCACCGCCGCGCGCACCTCGTCGAGGGTCCGCCCGGCCAGCGTCTCGAGGTTTTCGGCGGTGACGCTATAGCGCGCCGCATTACGCTCATCGAGCGTGATGAGGGCCAGCGAAGATAGCAGGTTCTGCAGCGCCGAGGCCCAGATGCCGAGGGCCAAGAACAGGCGCTGGCCAAGCTCGCCGCGATCCGGCAGGGCCCCGAGAATTCCTCTGAATGCTTCCGGCAACCAGCTTTGCCCGCGCAGCGACCAGAGCAGCGACGCGCCACCGGCGACCACCAGCAGCAGGGCAACCACCCGCCAGGCGCGCGCCCGTGCCGCCGACCGTGCGTGGCTGCGGCTGCGCCTCTGGTAATAGGCGCGTTGAACATCGAGCTGGTAGCGCCGAAAGTATTCCAATTGAAGTCCGAGCACGTGGCCGGGGATCTCGCCGGGCGCGGCGTCGGCTGTGCTGACGGCATTGAAGATGGCGATGCGGTAGTTCTCGGCTTCGGCCCGGGCCGACTGCCACGCCTCGAAGGGGCGCAACCAGCCATTCACCAGCGCGGCCATCAACGACACTACGACGAGCAGGGCCTGCGCACCCGTCGCCATCGAGAGCACGGCCGGCGGCAAGCCGATTGGTAACGCCAGCAGGGTCGCGGTGCCGAGCAGTACAGCGGCGAAGCTCGTCATGGCAGCGGTCGTCGCAAGACGCCTGTAGCGGCTCTGTGCATGCAGAGCCGCACTGTCGGCGGTACGGTAACCGGCGATCGCGTCGGCGAGATCTGGATCGCGCAGGATGCGCGCGAGGTCAGCCGCCGCAGCCGGCAAGGCGGCCGCATCCCGCAGCGGATCAAGACGCCAGTCGTCAGGTTGTGGCGGGCCGATCACGCGCTGCGGATCAATGGCATGGCCTTCGTGGTCTGGCACGGAAACCTCGCATCTGTCGTGTTCGGTCCTTAAAATGAAACCCTATAGCACCGAGCCGCGGCGCGAAGGAGCATCCATGCCACCCACGCTGAAAGATCATCTCGACCCCGGAATGGGACCCAAGCGCATCCTCGCCCTCGATGGCGGCGGCACGCTGGGAATCATCGAGGTGGCGTTCCTCGAAAGGATCGAGGACCATCTGCGTGAGCGCCATGGGGGAAGCGAGAGCTTCCGGCTCTGCCACTATTTCGATCTGATCGGCGGCACCTCGACGGGTGCACTCATCGCGACGGCACTTGCGCTCGGGATGCGCGCGTCCGAGGTCAAGGCTCTCTATTTCGACTTCGCGCGGCAGATTTTTCGGCGTCCGTTTTTCGGCTTGCCGTTCCTGGACCCGCACTTCAGCGCCTCTGGTCTGAACAAGGTTCTCGACAAGATGCTGGGGGACCGCAAGCTCGAAAGCGCCGACCTGCAAACCGGGCTTGCACTCCTCTTGAAGCGGGTCGACACCGGCAGCCCCTGGGTGCTCACCAACAACCCCAGGAGCGCGTTCTGGGACGATCCGCCGGACGATCCTGCCACCAAGAAGCGACTCCACATCGGCAATCGTCATTACAGGCTCAAGGACATTCTGCGCGCGAGCACTGCCGCGCCCTACTATTTCGCCCCGCATACCATCAATGTCGTGCCGTCCGAGCCGCCGGGCCTCTTCGTAGATGGCAGCGTGTCCCCGCACAACAATCCGGCCATGCTGCTGCTCATGATGGCCGGCATCGACGGCTATCGGTTCGGCTGGACTCTCGACAAGGACGCACTTCTCCTCGTGTCCATCGGAGCCGGCGCCGTCAGGCCCGAGCTGCCGGTAGAGGATGGTCGGCGCATGAGTGCCGTCGGCCTCGCCAAGCATGCACTCCAGAGCGTCATTTGGGATGGCCAGATGCATGCGTTGAAAACGCTGCAGTGGGTCTCGGCAACGCGAAAGACCTGGCCGATTGACATGGAAGTCGGCGCGCTTGGCCGTGAGAGGCTGACAAGCGATCCGTTCGCGCAGCGCACGCTCGCGACCTTCCAGCGCTACGACGTGAAGCTCGACCCGGAGTGGATTGCCGCTGAGGCTGGTATCAACATGACAAAGGCGACAGTGCAGCGCATCAACGACTTTGTCAATCCCGCGATCATGAAAGACGCCTACGAGATCGCGTCGAAGGCTGCAGCGAAGCAAGTTGAGGCCGAGGATTTCCCGCAGCAATTCAACATAGCAATAGGAAGCTGACGGACTGGCACTGCCCCGGGCGCTGGGCGGGATCGGAACCAATACTGTAGCAGGTTGGCCCGCCGGATTGATCCGGCTGGCGACGGCGGTCGGCGACATGACTAGAAACGGCGGAAGGGGCGCATGTCCAGCTATCGTATCCTTAATGCGGCCCGACCTGCAGGCGCGGACCACTTGCCCTCATCGCCCCACATCAGCCACATTTGCCAAAGCTACCTTAGCTCTCGCAACTGATTGGTTTTTTGATTGGCAACGCAGAGCGGTATAGGATTGGCCTCGCATCCCGGCAAGGGCGCTGACTCGTGCACGCCACCCCGAACGGAGCTTAGCAGGTCAGCATACGTCGTGCAGTCCACCAGGAAGTTGGCTTAGCTCGCGCGAGAGGCGATCAGCCGCTCAGCCGCTTGCTTTATCCCGTCAGCGATATTGGCGTATGCCTCGTCTTGATCAGCCCACGAGCTTGCTGCTTTTCCATCTGTCGGTATTGCTTGCAGTTTGGCAAAAGGAGCGCTTTTCCAGAGGCAGGATCGAAGGATCACGGGTATCACTACGGCTTCGCCGTCCTCACTTCGCTCTAAGGCGCGCTCCATCTCGATGTCGTAGCAATATTCCGAATTCACAAAGTCGATGCTAACTAGCAACAATATTATGTCTGCTTCGTCTAGGTTCTTGGCTATCTCCTCTCCCCAATTATCGCCTGCCTTGATTTCTCGATCATCCCAGGACTCAACGAGATGTAGCCGTTTTAGGGGCTCAAGATGCTGAAGCAGCTTATTTTTTAGTTCCTCATCCGCATGGCTATACGAGATGAATACTCGGAGTTTTTGAGAAGTCTTGTTCTTGGCTAAGCCGACGCTTCCACCCTGCCCCTTGCCCAAAACTATCGAATTGCTCTCGACCAGCTGTGTTTTCACCCGATTGTAGCGGGACTCGTCCCAATCGAGGGCTTCGCGAAGTTTGGCGTTAGGAAAGAGCCCCCCATTGGCCAATTGGCCTAGCAAGTCGAGAAAAATTTGCTCGTAGGTGCGCCGACTGCGGGGCATTTGCGGTGTTCCTTTACACCTAGCAAAGTGTTGACTTGGCTAAGTGAAGCGGCGCCCGGCTGCGCTGTGCGTTGCAG
>JBMOGA010000119.1:0-4768 GCA_049318625.1 Hyphomicrobiaceae bacterium | reverse complement strand
TCGTCGGGCGAGCGCAAGTGGCTGCGCATGTCGGGCCTCGTGTGCCTGCTGCCGCACGGCTACGAAGGGCAGGGCCCCGAGCACTCCTCGGCTCGCCTCGAGCGGTTCCTCCAGCTTTCGGCGGAGGACAATTGGCAGGTGGCGAACTGCACCTCGCCGGCCAACTACTTCCACATCCTGCGGCGGCAGATGCACCGGAAATTCCGCAAGCCGCTGATCATCATGACGCCGAAGTCACTGCTCCGGCACAAGCGGGTCGTCTCGCGTCTGAGCGAGATGGGCGCCGGCACGACGTTCCACCGCCTGCTGTGGGACCATGCCGACCCTAAGAGCGGAGGGCCGGGCGGCTTCCAGTTGCGTCCCGACAACGAGATCCGCCGCGTCGTGATGTGCACCGGCAAGGTCTACTACGATCTGCTCGACGCCCGCGACCAGGGTGGCGCCGACGACGTGTACATCCTGCGCGTGGAGCAACTCTATCCGTTCCCGGCGCGGGCGCTGATCGCCGAGCTCTCGAGGTTCCCGCAGGCCGAGTACGTCTGGTGTCAGGAAGAACCCAAGAACATGGGCGCCTGGTCGTTCGTCGAGCCGAATGTCGAATGGGTTCTCGAGCACGTCGGCGGTAAGTATCGCCGGCTCCGCTACGTCGGTCGGCCGGCCTCCGCCTCGACCGCAACGGGTCAGCTCTCGAAGCACAATCAAGAGCAGAAGGCGCTCGTGACAGAATCGCTGGCAAAGTGAGTACACCGTGCCGGTATCGAAGTGACCGATGAGATCGCAGGGCCGCCGTCGAGGCGGCTCCTTTTTGGGTTCAAGGGGATATCGAAATGGCGACCGAAATCCGCGTGCCGACACTCGGCGAGAGCGTGACCGAGGCGACGGTTGGGCAATGGTTCAAGAAGACCGGCGACGCGGTGAAGGCTGACGAGCCGCTGTGCGAGCTGGAGACCGACAAGGTCACCGTCGAGGTGCCCTCGCCGGCGTCGGGCGTGCTGACCGACATCAACGTCGAGAAGGGCACCACCGTGGCCGTCGGCTCGGTGCTGGGCCTGATCCGCGAAGGCGCCGCTGCTGCGGCCGCAGCGCCGGCGGCTGCGGCGGCCAGGCCCGCAGCTGCCCCAACCCCGGCACCGGCCCCCGCCAGCGCGATGCCGCCGGCTCCGGCCGCCCGCAAGATGATGGAAGAGGCCGGCTTGTCCGCCGACCAAGTGGAAGGCAGCGGCAAGCGCGGCCAGATCCTCAAGGGCGACGTGGCCGCCGTTCAGAACCGCGGTCCGTCCGCGCCGGCCACCCAGTCGGCACCGGTCGCCTATGCCCCCGTGACGCCGATGCCGATGCCGCAGTTCCGCGCGCCGTCGGTCGCGAGCGACGCCGCCCGCGAGGAGCGGGTGAAGATGACCCGCCTGCGCCAGACCATCGCGCGCCGTCTCAAGGATGCCCAGAACAACGCCGCCATGCTGACGACGTTCAACGACGTCGACATGAGCGCGGTCATGGCGCTGCGCAACCAGTACAAGGATCTGTTCGAGAAGCGCCACAAGGTGAAGCTCGGCTTCATGGGCTTCTTCGTGAAGGCCTGCCTGCAGGCGCTGCGCGAGATTCCGGCGGTCAATGCCGAGATCGACGGCCAGGACCTCATCTACAAGAACTACTACCACATCGGCGTCGCCGTCGGCACGCCGAAGGGCCTGGTGGTGCCGGTCGTCCGCGAGGCCGATCGCATGACGCTGTCGGAGATCGAGGCGCAGATCGCCGACTTCGGCCGCCGCGCCCGCGACGGCAAGCTCGGCATCGAGGAGATGCAGGGCGGCACGTTCACGATCTCCAACGGCGGCGTCTATGGCTCCATGCTGTCGACCCCGATCCTCAATGCGCCGCAGTCGGGTATTCTCGGCATGCATCGCATCGAGGATCGTCCCGTTGTCCGCAACGGCGAGATTGTTATTCGCCCCATGATGTACCTCGCGCTGTCGTACGATCACCGCATCGTCGATGGTAAGGAGGCCGTCACCTTCCTCGTGCGCGTGAAGGAATGCCTCGAGGACCCGCAGCGCTTCGTCCTGGAGCTGTGAACGTCAGATGTCCTATGATCTGGTTGTCATCGGCACCGGCCCGGGTGGCTATGTGTGCGCCATCCGTGCCTCTCAGCTCGGGCTGAAGGTGGCCGTCGTCGAGAAGCGGGCCACCCACGGCGGTACCTGCCTCAACGTCGGCTGCATCCCCTCCAAGGCGCTGCTGCACGCGAGCGAGATGTACGATGAGGCGAGCCACGGCTTCGCCGCCATGGGCATCAATGTTCGCCCCGAACTCGACCTCGGCAAGATGCTGGCCTTCAAGAACGAAGGCGTGAAGGGCAACGTCGACGGCGTCGCCTACCTTTTGAAGAAGAACAAGATCGACACCGTCCACGGCACCGGCCGCATCCTCGGGCCGGGCAAGGTCGAGGTCGCTCTCGCGGCCGGTGGCGCCCAGACTCTCGAAACCAAGAGCATCGTCATCGCGACGGGCTCGGACATCGCGCGGCTGCCGGGCATCGATATCGACGAGAAGCAGGTCGTGTCCTCGACGGGCGCGCTCGATCTGCCGACCGTCCCGAAAAAGTTGATCGTCATCGGTGCCGGGGTCATCGGTCTCGAGCTCGGCTCCGTCTGGCGCCGCCTCGGCTCCGAGGTTCTGGTCGTCGAGTACCTCGATCGCATCGTCCCCGGCATGGACGGTGAGGTTGCCAAGCAGCTCCAGCGCATCCTTCAGAAGCAGGGCATGAGCTTCAAGCTCGGCGCGAAGGTGACCGGCCTCCGCAAGGACAAGAGCGGCTGCACGATCAAGGTCGAGCCGGCCGCCGGCGGCGCGGCCGAGGAGATCTTCGCCGACGTCGTACTCGTCTGCATCGGCCGCGTGCCCTTCACCGACGGCCTCGGCTTGGCCGAAGCGGGGATTGCGCTCGACAACCGCAAGCGGATCGCGGTCGACTCCCACTTCCAGACCAACGTGCCGGGCATCTACGCCATCGGCGATGTGATCGCCGGTCCCATGTTGGCCCACAAGGCCGAGGACGAGGGTGTCGCGGTCGCCGAAATCCTGGCCGGACAGGCCGGCCACGTGAACTACGACGTCATTCCCGGCGTGGTCTACACGTTCCCCGAGGTCGCTTCGGTCGGCAAGACCGAGGAAGAACTGAAGGCCGCTGGCATCGCCTTCAACGTCGGCAAATTTCCCTTCACGGCCAACGGTCGGGCCAAGGTCAACCGCACGACCGACGGTTTCGTGAAGATCCTCGCCGATGCCACCACCGACCGCGTGCTCGGTGTCCACATGATCGGCCCGCATGTCGGCGAACTCATCGCCGAGGCGGCCGTCATCATGGAGTTCGGCGGCTCGTCGGAGGATCTGGCCCGCACCTGTCATGCCCACCCGACATTGACCGAGGCGGTCAAGGAGGCGGCGCTCGCCGTCGACAAGCGCACCATCCATATGTAATGAACGCCACCGGCGCAGTTCTGGCGGAATGCGCGAACGCCGGCTCTCTGAGAGCCGGCGTTTTGGTGTTCAGGGCCGCCGACAGCGGTCCAGTCGGCGTACCCCAGCGTTGAAGTGCTAGAGCACGGAGTGGGCCCGCGATGTCGACAGTCCTGGTGTACGTGACGACACTGAAGATCTTCGTGGTCGTGGATCTCGTGTGGCTCGGCGCCATCGCCAAGTCCTTTTACCGGCGCCAGATCGGCCCGTTGCTCAAGCAGCCGTTCTCGCTCCCGGCCATTCTGGCGTTCTACCTGATTTACGCCGCCGGACTCGTCGTGTTCGCCGTCCGGCCAGCGCTGGACACGGGCACGTGGATCCATGCTGCGCGCGACGGCGCCCTGCTCGGGGCCGTCTGCTACGCGACCTATGACCTGACCAATCTCGCGACCTTGCGGGGCTGGTCCGCCGTATTGTCCTTCGTCGACATGGCGTGGGGCACGGTTCTGTCCGCGCTGACGGCCGCCGCCGCCTGCGCCATCTGCTATTCGATCGGCGTCAGCGTGTAGCCGGCCTCCCGCAGTAGCGCCACGAGGCCGCCACTCCCGATCAAGTGCAGTGCGCCGACACCCACGAACACGCCGCCCTCGGCCAGCATTGGCACCAGCGCATCCCGCATCTTGCCGTTGCGCGCGGTCAGCAGTTCGCGCTCGAAACCCAGAAAGGCCCGCTCGCCGACCCCGTGCTTGGCGGCAAGCGCGATATTGAGCGGCCAGACGACGCCGATCTGGCGACGCAGGTAGGTCAGCACCATCGTCTCCATCAGATCCTCGCGCTGGTCGATCATGGCGAGCGTGGCGCGCAGCAGTTCGAGCTGCTGGTCGGCCGGCACCGAAGCCATGGCGGCGAGCTGGCTGTCCAGCGTCTCGAGCCCGACGACGGGGATGCCGCGTCGGTTGCCAGCCTCGGCCAGCCGCGCATCGAGCGCACCGGCACCGGCGGCGGCACGCTCACGTTCGCACGTCGGGATCGACAGCAGCATATAGGCGAGCCAGGGGCGGATCATGCCGGCGATCTGCTCCGGCAGACCCGCCTTCTGCAACACGCCGCGAACCTTTGTGAATTCGTCGGCGCTGAGGGTCTTGTCGAGCCCCTGGCCGGACCGGTCGAGAATGAGCGGCAGCGCCTTCTGCATCGCGGCACCCATGGCGGGTGCGGAAAGATCGGCGACTTCGAGCGCAACCTTCCGCGCTTGGCCGAGGGCCGCCGTCACGGCCGGTGTGAGGTTGGCGACCCGCGGGTCCGAAAGATG
>JBMOGA010000118.1:0-4786 GCA_049318625.1 Hyphomicrobiaceae bacterium | reverse complement strand
GGAATCATATTCGCGGAGGGCTGTCAGCCGGCGAGAAGTTCAACAGCCTGCTAGCTGGATTGAAACCACTGCTCGGCTATGGTGTTCAAACTGCCGATCAGGGTGTCGGATCGAAGGTCCGCCAGCGGTGTCGCGATGCCGGATGCCTCGACATTGCCGGCGACGGGGAGCAGGCGTCGGGAGCCCTTGGCCAGCGCCTTTCCGATCTTTTGTAGACGGATCACCACTTGCGACGACATCTCGGGGCCTAGCTCTCTCATGGCCTCCAACCGCATGTTGCAGACCGCACTTAAGCAAATCCTAAACCGCACTCGCTAAAATTGTATTCAAACGACACGAGATGTGGCTGCATGTCATCCGACCCTACCTGCTCCGCCGACGGATCCATGATGCCCTTTCCGCGGCAGGTGGGGCGCATCGCCGATTCCTCCCACCAGCATTTCCTCTACATCGTTGCCGCTTCACTCATCTGCTTCTTTGCATGGGCCAACTTCACGGTGCTGGACAAGGTGAAGCGGGGTGGCGGGAAGGTCGTACCGCAGATGAACAACCAGATCGTCCAGCATTTCGAGGGCGGGATCGTCAGCGAGATCCTGGTGCGCGAGGGGGACCGGGTCACAAAGGGCTTGCCGATGATGCGCATCGACAACAGCTTCGCGCAGGCCGAGTTGCAGCGCGCCCGCCTCGACATCCGTGCCCAGACGATCCGCCTCGCCCGCCTCGATGCCGAAGCCAAGGAACTGGCCGGCTTCGTGATCAGCGGCGATCTGCCGTCCAATCTGTACAATATTCTGCGGTCTGAAACGGAGGTCTTCAACAGCCGCCGGCGGACGCTCACGCAGCAGGTGGCCGTTGTCGAGGAACAGTCCAAGCAGAAGCAACTGGAACTCGCCGAGCTCAAGTCTCGCTACAGCAACACCTCGGCCGAGCGCGAACTCGTGCTGCGGCGGGTGACCAGCCTCCGGCGGCTGGCCGCTACGGGCGCCGTCTCGAACAATGAACTGCTCGACAACGAGCGTGTGCTTCAACAGATCGAGGGTCGGATGTCGGACCTCGTACACGAGATTCCGCGTGCCGAATCCTCACTCGTCGAGTTGCAGAGCAAGCGCGGCCAGATCACCTCGGCATTCCGCGCCGACGCCGAGAAGGAAAAACTCGATGCGGAGATCCAGATCGCCAAGCTCAACGAGACCATCGTCGCCCTTCAGGACCGCAGCGTGCGATCGGAGGTGTTGGCCCCAACGAGCGGAATCGCCAACAAGCTGTTCGTAACGACCATCGGTGGCGTCGTGAAGTCCGGCGATCCGCTCGCCCAGATCGTGCCCATCGACACCTCGATCGCGGTGGAGGCACGTCTCGCACCGACCGATCGCGCCGAGGTGTGGCCGGGGCTGCCGGCGGTCGTGAAGATCAGCGCCTACGATTACTCCGTTTTCGGCGGACTCAAGGGCAAGGTGGTCGATATTTCTCCCGACGTGCTCCAGGACGAGAAGGGGCAGCCGTACTTCCGCGTCCGCCTTGAAGCGAGCAGCAGCAATTTCGGACCGGACAGGCCGGTGGTGCCCGGCATGATCGCCGACGTCGACATCATCGCCGGACAACAGTCGGTGATGTCGTCCTTGCTCCGCCCCCTGCGGAATCTGCGCGACAACGCACTCAGGCAGTGACCGGCCGGATCGTCCCAAGACCTTCGACAAACGACACCATCCTGGGCAGGCAGATCGACTTGAGGTCGAAGCCGTCGACAATCGTCTTGCGCGCGGCAGACCTCAGCGGCGCGTAGCGCTCGGGGCGGGCCAGGGCATCGCCAAGCATCTCAGACCATGCGTCGACGTCGAAGAAGTCGACCAGCAGCCCATTTTGGCCGTGCGCGATGACCTCCTCGACGGGCGGTGTTCGCGACCCGACAACCAGGGCGCCGGCACTCATCGCCTCCAGCATCGACCACGACAGCACGAACGGGTACGTCAGATAGGCGTGGACGCGCGATATGCGGAGCACCGTCAGGAACGTCTGATAGCTGACGAGACCCAGGAAATGCACGCGCGACATGTCGAGATCATCGCGCACCTCGTCGAGGAAGACGTCCTTCCACGACCGCCCGCCGGGCGCTTGCCCACTGTAGGCCGGTTCGTCGCGGCCGACGATGACGACATGGGCCTCGGGGCGCGCGCGCAGTATCCGGGGCAGCGCGCGGGCGAAAATGTGAAAACCGCGATACGGTTCGAGGCTGCGGCTGACGAACGTCAGCACCTCATCGCCCGGCCGGAACGTGCGGTCGCCGACCACCAGTTCGACGGGCGTGCTGCAGACGGGGGTCACGGTGGCGGTATCGATGCCATCGTGGATCACCGTGATGCGGTCTCGGAACCAGTGGGGGAATGTGCTCGCCTGCCAGCGCGTGGGCGAAAGGGCCGCCTCGGCGGCATCCATACTGAGAAGCCAGCCGGCACGCCGCGCGATCGTGCGGCACGAGGATGGCAGGCTGGTCGGAAAGAGCGCTTGATCAAAGCCGGTGTCGCGCCCCCGCGTGCCGTAGAAAAATTCGGCGTAGATGGCGAGGCGCGCGGCCGGCCATACCTCCTTGATGAACATGGTCTCACCCCAACCGGGGTGCCCGACGATGACATCCGGCTTGAAGTTCATTTGCCGTTCGAGATGGGCGGCGGCTTGCGCCACGGCTGTCCCGAGGCGAACCTGGCCCGGGAAACTCGAGGCTTCCGCCTGCGGGTCCCGAATGTTCAGGTCCTTCTGGCTGAAGCGAGCGGTCGGGACCGGTGACGCACGCTTGTTGGTGTCCGGCACGAGCGCCAGAACGTCGTGACCGCGCGCCTTCAACGCCGGTACGAGGTGGAGAAACTGCCCCGGGAAGTTCTGATGCAGGAATAGAATGCGCATCGCTGCCGAAATCCGTGCCGAGCCGTCCCGATGCGGAACGACAAGACGTGATTCGCGGCCCTCCCGGTAGAACCGATAGCGATGCGCGCCCGGACGTAACTGTGAGACGTTGGTGTCCACGACTTCGGAAAGGCGCCGCCAGAGGACCGCTCCCGAGACTGAGGCAACCTTCAGCACGCAAGCACTCCACTGCGCCAAGGACATGCCTATTTTTTAGGCTTTATCTGGAGATTTTTGCCTATAATTTCGCCACTTAACCGGCGATCGACGTGCAATCTCCCATATTTCTTCCAGTATTTTTATATACTTAACCATCATTCTAAGACTTGGCACAGATCTTGATCGTATCGCCCGTAAAATAGGCAAACTGCTCCATCAGCAGTATATTTGCCTGGAAAACATGCAGCAAGGCGGGGGCTCGGGGATGCAGCAGGCGCAACAGGGTTTCGATGTCTTTTTTCTGCTGATGGGGGCGATCCTCGTGTTCGCCATGCATGGCGGGTTCGCCTTCCTCGAGGTCGGGACCGTGCGGCACAAGAACCAGGTCAACGCCCTGGTCAAGATCATGGTCGATTTCGCGATCTCGACGCTGGCCTACTTCTTCGTGGGCTACTGGATCGCCTATGGCGTGACGTTCTTCCAGAGCGCCGAGGCGATCTCGGGCGGTGCGGCGTCCTATGGCCCGCTCGGACTGTCGCTCGTGAAGTTCTTCTTTCTCGCCACCTTCGCGGCGGCGGTTCCGGCGATCGTGTCCGGCGGCATCGCCGAGCGGGCCCGCTTCATGCCCCAGTGCGCTGCGACGGCGCTGATCGTGGGGGTGGCCTACCCCGTCTTCGAAGGGATCACCTGGAACAAGAACTTCGGGCTCCAGGAGACGCTGTTCGCCGGGCTGCTCGGTGCCGAATTCCACGACTTCGCCGGCTCGATCGTCGTTCATGCGTTCGGCGGATGGGTCGCTTTGGCTGCTGTTTTGCAGCTCGGCGCGCGTATCGGGCGCTATAGCAAGGGCGGCGCATTCGGCATTCCACCGTCCTCCATCCCGTGGCTCGCCATGGGGTCGTGGCTGCTCTGCATCGGATGGTTCGGCTTCAACGTGATGAGTGCGCAGACCCTGACCTCGATTTCGGGCCTCGTCGCCATCAACTCGCTGCTGGCCATGTGCGGCGGCATTCTCGCCGCGCTGGTGATCGGCAAGAACGACCCGGGGTTCGTTCACAACGGGGCTCTGGCGGGTCTCGTCGCGGTCTGCGCAGGGTCGGACATCATGCATCCCATCGGTGCGCTCCTGACGGGCGCGGCGGCGGGTGGGTTGTTCGTCGTCATGTTCCAGAAGAGCACGATCGGCTGGAAGATCGACGACGTACTCGGGGTCTGGGCGCTGCATGGCCTTTGCGGCGTTTGGGGCGGGATCGCCGCCGGCATTTTCGGATTGAAGGCTCTCGGCGGGATGGGCGGCGTCTCGTTCCTCTCGCAGCTGGTCGGCTCGCTGCTCGGCGCGGGCTTCGGGTTTGCCGCCGGCTTCGTGATCTACCGCGTCGTCGATCAGGTCTTCGGCTTCCGCCTGACGCCCGAGGAGGAACGCAGTGGCGCCGACCTGGCGATCCACAAGATCACGGCAAATCCGGAAGAGGATGTGCGGATGGGGCGGGTCTGAGGGAACGGCTCGATCGGGCGAAGGGGTCGCTCGGATGTCGCGCACCCCGGCGCCGTCGGCGGCGCGGATCTCTGTGGAGCGTCGCCGGCCCGCAACGCCGCCCTGGTCCGCTAACGGACCATGCTGCTGCAGTTACGGCGCGCTCGATTTGCAGAGCAGTAAAATTGGTGGAGCCGAGGGGAATCGAACCCCTGACCTCTTGAATGCCATTCAAGCGCTCTCCCAACTGAGCTA
>JBMOGA010000117.1:0-5776 GCA_049318625.1 Hyphomicrobiaceae bacterium | reverse complement strand
TCTTGAACCCGACGGAGGTTGCCCATGACACCGAGCCCCTATCTCAACAGCCAGGAAGCCGCCGATATCCTGCGTATCTCGATCCGCACTCTCGAGCGCATGCGCGTCGAGGGCTCAGGTCCCCGCTATCTGAAGGCCGGTCAAGGCACCCGTGCCCGCGTGCTTTATCGCCAGGCAGATCTCGACGACTGGCTCAATGCCAGGACTTACCGGTCGACGTCCGAGTATATTCCCACACCATAAAGCCCCTCCAAGCGGAGGCGTGGCGGGGGAGAGGCTTCTCCTGCCGTCACGCCCAGCCCTACAGGACCAGCTGCGTCTTCCCGAGGAGGGGATGAAACTGAGGTCAGTGCTGATGCCTCAGGAACACGAGAATCTGTTATCGAGGTCGAGGCAGTGCGTGTTGCCCGTGATCTCTCTGGGGCGCCTCGCTGACGGACTCGGCCGCGCTCTATCTCGCTTGCCGCTCGACCGAGCCGGTGCCCGTCTCGTCCCAGTCGGGTGACGATCGCTTCGCCACAAACATTAACGCGACGTTAAGATTTAATCAGTAGAATGAGTGATTATTGTTAGGAGCTTTTTATGACGGATCAGAAACCGGACGACTTTGAATACCTTCTCCAAGCCCATCGCGTTATAGCGTGCAGAAGCCCGAAATAGATAAGGCGGCGAGGCGTCCTGCCGACGGGCTGACGTGGCGCGACATGAAAATGCCGGACAGCTTCGACCCACCGCCGGATTTCTCCTTTAGTGAAGAGGGCACGAGGCGACAAACCAGACAGCCACGATCGAAGCGCGCGCCCGGCAATTGAGCGGTCACTGAGCGCGTGCCAACGCCATACGGACCTCTTTGAGGCCGGAGCCTTGGGTCGTGAGAACGACCGACTGGCTCGAGCCCGACACCGCGATTGTCATCGCCGCCTTCAAGCCGCCGCCGTCGACGTTGAGGACCATGCGTCCGCCGTCTACGCGGCCCGACAGTTGGCCCTGGACATTGAAGGTGCGCTCCTCCCAGCTTCCCGAAATCTGACTGCCGTTGATCGTCAAGGCCGAGCGCAGCTGGATGCTATAGCTTGCCGACGCACAACGGATGGCAATACCAAGCCCTTTCTGGCCTTCGGTCGGCCGATAATAGCCGTTGCACTTGATCTGCTCGGACTTGCCGTCATCGACGACCACGCGCCCCGTTCCACCCCAGGTTCCCACAAACGGGTGAAGGGGGTCGGCCATTGCGGGAGAGACCACGACAAGCGCCGCAAGTACGCCAGCGCCAAAATAGGCCATCGACATCTGATACTCTCGAAGGGGGACGTCACAGGACGGGCCGACCGTTGCCGGCCGGCCCCTCGATGCCGTTGGCGCCGCGCGTGCTGAACGCCGCCGGCACGGAGTACGATTACTTCTTGGCGGGCTTCGCCGGGGCCGGCTTGGTCAGATCCTCGACCAACTTGACCGGTGCCATCAGGATGTCGCCGACCACGTCGACGATCGTCTTCGGCTGCGGCTCGGCCTTCTTCTTGTCAGCGGCTTGAGCGCTGGTGGCGACGAGCGCGGCGGCAATGCAAAGTGCGCTGCAGATGCGGATCATGGCAGTTCTCCCTGTTTTGAGAACTTCATCATGCAGCATCGCCAAGCCGCCAGCAAGGGGCGTCGCGCAATATAAGTCGTTGCGTGTCTTGGCCATCACGCGCATGCAAGATTTAGAGTATATGCGCGTAGGTATTATTTGGATGTGGCTTAGCTGAACTTCGATCGCAAATTGGGAGGATCAAAAGCATCTGGGCTTTTTTCGTATTTGTTCTCCGTATAAGCGCGATTTGCACCCTGAAGACGACAATCAAGAATGGCGTTCTTGAGAGCTATGAGCTCCGATCGGCGATGCTCGTAGCGCGCGATATCGGTGCGCTGTGGGGCCGGCTGCTGCTGCGTGTTCCGGTCGTACTGCGAGCGCGTTCGGTGCATGCATCGAGAGGGAATGGCGTTTGTCCCATCGAGACCCATGATCCGTATCACGGGCTCTGGTCAGATGATCGGCTCCGGGCCGATCGCGTTCGCTGATACCTATCTGGAGCGGACGCGTGAGGCCTTGGGCCAGATTTTTCGTCGTCGCGCCATGACGCCAGACGGTCGCAAGCTCCGCATCTGCGGCGATCTCGTCTCCCCTGCCGGGACCGCCTATACCGCTGCCACCATCGAGTTTCGCTTTCTCGGCGATTGCATCGTCTATGATGTCGACGGGCGGATCGCTCCAGGCCCGCGGACCTGGGCCGGTATCGCGCTCGCTCTAGCGCTTCTGATCGCCGAGGCATGGCTGCTGCCGCGATCGGCCGAGATCATCGTTGCGGCCACGATCACCAAGTGGCTCGGCCTTGCCGCGACCGCCTGGTATCTCGTGACGTTCGTCCTCTTTGCGCTCAACACCCGGCGTCGGCTCCTGTCAGAGATGTCTGCACAGCCCTCGAGCGGCACGCCTGAGGATCATTGGATCCGTCAACTTGGTCAGGCCCGCAAACGCGTAGAAATACGCCCGAGCCTGTGGCTTTGACGTTTCTAACCAACGGCTAACACTTCGCGACTACACTCGTCCTGTCGAAGCAAGCCCCTGCATCAATGGGCTTCCTGACGGCCGTCGCGGTCTGGTTCTGCGTACCGCGACGGCTTTCCTCCACCCAGCTGTTCGTCGGCTACAGTCGCGACAGCCCAACGAGCGCAGGACACACATGTCTGTTCAGTCTTCTTGCTTCGCCCACGTGGTGGCCGAGGTCACCGCCATCCGCTCCGGTCTGACCGAGCTTCTGGCGCGTCTCGATCAGCTCGAAAGCCTGCTCACGACCTCGGGCGACACGTCCGTGTCGTCGCATGTAGCGACCGAGAGCCAGCTCGAGGACACGATCATCTCAGACCCGATGGCGCAGTCGCAGACCGGCTCCGTCGTCTCAGCAGATGAGGCGATAAGCGCGGCGCAGACCGACAGTGCGATGGGTCGCAACGGTCCTGACGACACGACGCCGCCCGACCGGCCGTCGGCCATCGTCGAGGCGCTGACCGAAGCGATGCTGCCGCCTGAGGGCATCGACCCGGGCGCGGAAGCGGCCGAGACGCATTCGCCGGCGGTCGCCGACGAGGTCGATGATGCGTTTACCGTCGTTGTGGCCGTTGCCACCGAGGTGTCCGGCATCGCGAGCGACGACACCCGGGGCGTCACTGCGACGATGCCGTGCTGCGAGACCGAGGCCTCGGCCGACGACGTCGACAGGCAGCGGGCATCTGCCGATGCGATTTGTGAGACCCATGCCGGCTCTATGCCATCGGCTGACGATGTGTCCGACCTCACGAGTGATGAAGGCACGGCCGATACAGCCGCTCCCCTGCCGGCGGTCGTTGCCGCACAGCTGGCCGATAAGGCCGCGACGATCGAGGACGCATCGCCGCTTGCTGCCGCAGCCGCCGTGCCGGACTCCAATGCGATGGCGCAACCGCCGGCTTCGATCAGCACTGGGCTCACCGAAACCCCGCCCGCGACGTCCCTTGTCGTCCTGCCGATGGTGGGGGCGAAGACCCGCTCCACGTCTCGCCCCGGTGGCCGACGGATTGTTGCCGCCATCGCCGCCAGTCTGATCATCTGCGTCGGAGCTGGTGCTGGATATCGCCTCGTCGATGAACGCTGGTCCGACACACTGCGCATTGCCGTCGATGAGACGGTGCGATCGCTGCCCGCACTGTGGCAGCCGGCCGCCGCCGCGCACGAGGCCAATGATGCGAACGTCTCTCCGCAGGTTCGGCAGGACTGAGCCTTGAGCCGGGCCGCTGTGCGGTGGCGGTGCGTTGTGGGTTCGCTGTTCCGAGGTCTCGCCGATGTGGTCGCTGGTCAAGCTCGCCGCGATGGCGCTCGCGGGCTACGCCGTCTTTACCGCACCGCCACAGGATCAGATCGCCATGGCCGAGGGTGCCAGAGCCCTCGGTCGCTCTCTCGTCGGCGCCTGCACCCGTCCGCAGACCCCATGCCGCCAGCTGATCGATGCTCTGCGCCCGCTCGCTGCCGAGCTTGCGCAAGGCGACACGATGCCAACCGGCGATCCCTCCGGCCTGCCCCGCGCGCGCCCCGTCCGTTAGACTGGTTTGGTACTCAGCACTTCGACGAGCGGACCTTGTGATGCTCCATCGCACCCCGACAGGCTTCTCCGCCGGTTATCCGGTAGCTACCTGTTAGCCCAAGTCTCGAGCCTCGATCGGCTCGCCACGTGACGGACCGAGCGAGAGCGTGCGCGCGCCTCCTGTCCTTCGCTGTCAAAGCCCGCCGGCCTTCCTCCCTGAGCCTCCGTCTAGCAGGGCCGGTGTCGACCTCAACGGCTGACGCCGTCCTCCACTGGCGTTGCGGCCCTGCGGATGCGGCCGCCACCTCGAGCCCTGCTCTTTCGACGGATGCCGGAAGGCCCACTGCGGGCCTTCGATCAGCCGAAGGAGGAAAAGTCATGGCCACCCGTCTCGACGTCCATCAGCACGTCACCGATCAGATCATCGCCGCCATCGAGGCAGGCACCGGATCATGGGAGATGCCCTGGCATCGCCCGGGCGCGCAGCTCCAGCTGCCCGTCAACGTCGAATCCAACAAGCACTACAACGGCATCAATATCCTGAACCTGTGGTTCGCCGCCGAGGCCAAGGGCTATGGCAGCCATCTGTGGGGCACCTATCGCCAATGGGAGCAGCGCGGCGGTCAGGTGCGACGCGGCGAAAAGGCTGCCCTCGTCGTCCTCTACAAGGACTTCGACGTCGAGGTCGACAATGCCGAAACCGGTGCGAGCGAGGTCGAGCGCCGCATGTTCGCCCGCGCCTCCTGGGCCTTCAATATCGCTCAGGTCGATGGCATCGAGCCAGAGCCCGTGCCGTCACAACCCGATCTCACCGAGGTCCTGTCCCACGTCGATCGCTACATTGCCCACACCGGCGCCAGGATCGAGCACGGCGGGACCATGGCCTGCTATCGTCCGTCGACAGACATCATTCAGATGCCCGATCGCACATGCTTCATCGGCACCGCCACCAGCACGCCGACCGAGGCCTACTACCACACGACCTGCCACGAGCTCGTGCATTGGACCGGCGCCCAACACCGTCTCGATCGCGATTTCGGCAAACGCTTCGAACGCGATGCGCGCGCCGTCGAGGAACTCGTCGCCGAACTCGGTAGCGCCTTTCTTGCCGCGGATCTGGGCATCAACGCTGCCCCCCGCCAGGATCACGCCCAGTACATCGCCCATTGGCTCGCCGTCCTCAAATCCGACAAGCGTGCGATCTTCACGGCAGCGGCCGCAGCCTCGAAGGCCGTCGCGTTCCTCGATGCGTTGCAACCCTCTGACGACGCCTAGCGATGAGACAGTCGCCGCGCGTCGGGGATCATCCCGGCGCGCAGCTTGATGCCGCTGTAATAGGTGGTGCGGCGGCGTCGGCTCACCGTCAGGTGCGGCTCACCCCTCAGACTTTCCCTGAGCTCGGCGAGCGATACCGCTGGACCCCGGTCGTTGCGAACCACCCAGATGCAATAGTCCCGATAAACATCGATCTCCGCCTCGATCCCGTCGGGATCGAGCGTCACACGCTCGCGCCACCAGGTCGTCTCGGCAGCCTCCATCAACCGCGGCAGCTCCAGTTTGGCGCTCTCGGGAGGACTGACCGCCGTCATCTCGCGGCGATGGTGGCCAACCAGCACGAACACACCGAGCCCCGAGCCCAGCTCGACGATCAGCGAGACCATGATCGTCAAGGCCAACCGGAC
>JBMOGA010000116.1:0-6132 GCA_049318625.1 Hyphomicrobiaceae bacterium | reverse complement strand
AGCTGATCACGCCGATCGCGATGGAGGAGAAGCAGCGCTTCGCCATCCGCGAGGGTGGTCGCACCGTCGGTGCCGGTGTCGTCACCAAGATCGTGGAATAAGTCACCTGCGGTCGGGCTGGCGATCGGCTCGGCACCGACAGATTCAAGATGCGCACATGCGGAGCACCGCATGTGCGGCCGGTGCCGGCGTCGTCACCAAGATCGTGGAATAAGTCACCTGCGGTCGGGCTGGCGATCGGCTCGGCACCGACAGATTCAAGATGCGCACATGCGGAGCACCGCATGTGCGGCCGGTGCCGGGAGCATCGTCGAGCGGGCGGCCAGCGGGCTGCAACTGGGCGACTGGCATAGGCAACAAGGGCCGGATCGCTCCGTCTCTCGACGATGGCCAAGTCACCTGATCGCCCTCGGGATCGCCGATTCCGCGGGGTGGTAACCTGTCAAGAAAAAAGTGTGACAAGGCATTTGCAATCGGCTAATAAGGGCCTCCCCGGCGGAGGCCGAGGTCTTAGGGGTATAGCTCAACTGGTAGAGCGTCGGTCTCCAAAACCGAAGGTTGGGGGTTCGAGCCCCTCTGCCCCTGCCATATGAATCGGGCTGGATGCGAGGCGGTGCGGCGCGCCTCGGACCGGCCTTTTGGGTCGTATATTTGGCCGCGGCGGTGCCGCGGGGAGGGGCCGCGCCCTCCTGGAAGTTGAGGTTATGGCGCGATTGAATCCCTTTCAGTTCGTCCAGGAAGTTCGCCAAGAGGTGGCCAAGGTCACGTGGCCGTCGCGTCGCGAGGTCTGGGTGACCACGGTGGCGGTGGTGATCATGGTGTCCGCGGCTTCCGCGTTCTTTCTTGTCGCCGACCAGCTGCTGGGCTGGGTGGTGAGTTTGGTTCTGGGATTGGGTCGCTGAGCCGGTAGGCCGGACACGGCAGGCGAGGCGAGGAAAATTGGCATGGCGAAACGCTGGTATATCGTCCACGCCTACACCAACTTCGAGCGCAAGATGGCGGACGCGGTCCGCGAGCGTGCGAAGCAGGCGGGGCTGGATCATTTGTTCGACGAGATCGTCGTCCCGACCGAGGACGTGGTCGAGGTTCGACGTGGGCGCAAGGTGCAGGCGGAGCGCAAGTTCCTGCCGGGCTACGTGCTCGTGAAGATGGAGATGACGGACGCCGCGTTTCTGCTCATCAAGAACACACCGAAGGTGACCGGGTTCCTGGGTGCCGACAACAAGGCGATGCCGATCTCCGATGCCGAGGCTGCTCGCATCCTCAACCAGGTGAAAGAGGGCGTCGAGCGTCCGAAGCCGACAATCAGCTTCGAGATCGGCGAGCAGGTCAAGGTGGCCGACGGTCCGTTCGCCTCGTTCCAGGGCCACGTCGAAGAGGTCGACGAGGAGCGGGAGCGGCTCAAGGTGGCTGTTTCCATTTTCGGCCGACCGACGCCGGTCGAACTCGAGTTCGGTCAGGTCGAGAAAGTCGCCTGAGGCGCACGGCAGGTTTCCCGTCCCCGACCAGGGGCCGGGCTCGTGGCACGTGTCCGCAAGGGTGCGTGCCGATGTCGCGGGAGGGCTAGCCAGCCCATGGACCGCTAACCCTGGAGGGCTTGCCCTCCGTTGAACGAGGGGAGACCCTATGGCGAAGAAAATAGACGGCTACATCAATCTGCAGGTTCCTGCAGGCAAGGCCAATCCCTCGCCGCCGATCGGACCGGCACTCGGTCAGCGCGGCGTGAACATCATGGAATTCTGCAAGTCCTTCAATGCGAAGACGAAGGACATGGAGCCGGAGACCCCGATCCCGGTGAAGATCACCGTGTATTCGGATCGTTCGTTCACCTTCGAAATGCGCACGCCGCCCGCGTCCTTCTTCCTCAAGAAGGCCGCCAACGTGAAGTCGGGCTCGAAGACAGCCGGCCGTGACTTTGCCGGTGAGGTCACGATGGCCCAGGTGCGTGAGATCGCCAAGGTCAAGCTCAAGGATCTCAACACGGACGACGTCGAGCAGGGCGCACGGATCATCGCCGGTTCTGCGCGGTCCATGGGCATCCGGGTGGTGGAGTAGATCGATGAGCAAGGCAGGTAAGCGCATCCGTTCCGCCCGTGAAGGCGTCAGCCGCACGAAGGCCTATCCGATCGCGGAGGCCGTGAAGATGATCAAGTCGCGGGCCAGCGCGAAGTTCGACGAGACCGTCGACATCGCCATGAACCTCGGCGTCGATCCCAAGCACGCCGACCAGATGGTCCGCGGCGTCTGCAATCTGCCGAACGGCTCGGGCCGGACGGTGCGGGTCGCGGTGTTCGCGAAGGGCGCCAAGGCCGACGAGGCCAAGGCTGCCGGTGCGGACGTCGTCGGCGCGGAAGATCTGGTCGAGCAGGTCTCGAAGGGCGTGATCAACTTCGATCGCTGCATCGCCACGCCGGACCTGATGGGTCTGGTCGGCCGCCTCGGCAAGGTGCTCGGCCCGCGCGGCCTGATGCCGAACCCGCGTGTCGGCACGGTGACCATGGACGTTGCGACGGCGGTCAAGGGTGCCAAGGGCGGGTCGGTGGAGTTCCGTGTCGAGAAGGCGGGCATCGTGCACGCCGGCGTCGGAAAGGTGAGCTTCAGCGAGACGCAACTCGCCGAAAACATTCTGGCGTTCGTGGATGCGGTCAACAAGGCGCGTCCGGCGGGTGCGAAGGGCAACTACATCCGCAAGGTTTCGATCAAGTCGACCATGGGGCCGGGCGTCAAGCTCGACACGGGCGGCATGCTCGGCGGCGGAGCGGCGTAAGCCGCGCAAGAATTTCCGGGCCGCAAGGCCCGGGATGGCGAGGGAGGCGATGGCTCGTCCGTCACCTCCCGAACCTGTCCGAGACTGCAGGTTCCGGCTCTGGCCGGTCTAATGCCCAACTAACGGGGCGCCTGCACGAGACGGGAGCGAAGGCCGGTTTTAGAGGGCGGTTCTCCGCCCAAGGACTGGTTTGAACCTCGTTGGGAAGCACCGGGCGACTTCGTTCGCTTGGTTGGACAGGTCGAGCGCCGCTCATCGTCGGTCACGGATCTCTCGAGGTCCGCGGCCACCGGCGGAACGGCCGGTCCAGCGATCAGCGGCTGGTGCAACCCGCAGACTGCCGCCGGCAGTCTGCAGTCAGGAGTGAGCAAGTGGAAAGAGCCGCGAAACGTGAGCTCGTGAACACCCTCCACGACGTGTTCAAGGACACGGGCGTGGTCGTTGTCGCCCACTATGCCGGTATGACGGTCGCTCAGATGACCGACTATCGCCGCCGCGTAAAAGAGGCGGGCGGGTCGGTCAAGGTGGCCAAGAACCGGCTGGCGAAGCTCGCGGTCAAGGATACCGGGTCAGCCGGGATCGCCGATCTGTTCAAGGGGCAAACGTGCATTGCCTACTCGAAGGATCCGATCGCTGCTGCCAAGGTCGCCGTCAAGTATGCCAAGGAGAACGAGAAACTCGTCATCCTCGGCGGAACGATGGGCTCCACGGTCCTCGGCCCCGACGGCGTGAAAGCGCTCGCCGAGCTGCCCTCCCTGGACGAACTCCGGGCCAAGCTCATTGGTCTCCTCAATGCGCCCGCGACGAAGATCGCGCGGACCATCAAGGAGCCGGGAGCCAAGCTCGCGCGGGTCATCCAGGCGAAGGCATCCCAGACGGATCAAGCCGCCTGACGGCGGCTCGAGGACAGTGTCGGCGCGATGTGATCTGCATCGCTGCCAGATGTAACAGGTTCAAACCGGAAGGACTGAAGTATCATGACTGATCTCGCAAAGATCGTTGACGATCTGTCGAAGCTCACCGTGCTCGAGGCCGCTGAGCTCGCCAAGATGCTCGAGGAGAAGTGGGGCGTGTCGGCGGCTGCGGCCGTTGCCGTTGCCGCGATGCCGGCCGGTGGTGGCGCTGCCGCTGCCGCGGTCGAAGAGCAGACCGAGTTCTCTGTCATCCTCAAGTCGGGTGGCGACAAGAAGATCAACGTCATCAAAGAGGTCCGCGCCATCACCAACCTCGGCCTGAAAGAGGCCAAGGATCTGGTCGAGGCCGGCAACAAGGTCGTGAAGGAAGGCGTCTCGAAGGACGAGGCCGCCAAGCTGAAAAAGCAGCTCGAGGACGCCGGCGCGTCTGTCGAGGTGAAGTGATGAAACGGCCCCCCTCCTCCTGTGGGGAGGGGGGCCGCTTTACGCCGTCGGCCGGCGGCGGACGGAATTGAAGAACGGTTCCCCGGAGGCTCCGGCAGGGTTTCGAGACCCCGCACGGGACCTCCGGCGAGCCGTTTCAGGGTTCGAAATATCGAGAGGGGTGCCCCGCCCCGCTCGGACATATGAGCGGCGAGGGCAGGGCGCCTCGCACCAGACAAGGAGCGGACATGGCTCAGATCATCGATGGCCGCAAGCGCATCCGGAAGCAGTTCGGCAATATTGTCGAGGTGGCGCGGATGCCCAATCTCATCGAAGTACAGAAGAGCTCTTATGACGACTTTTTGATGGTAAAAGAGCCGGTCGGCGGCCGGCTCGAGACCGGACTGCAGGCCGTCTTCAAGTCGGTTTTTCCGATCTCGGATTTCTCCGAGCGGGCGACGCTGGAGTTCGTGCGCTACGACTTCGAGCCGCCGAAATACGACGTCGACGAGTGCATGCAGCGTGACATGACGTACTCGGCGCCGCTGAAGGTCAAGTTGCGCCTGATCGTGTTCGATGTGAACGAGGAGACGGGCTCGCGCTCGATCAAGGACGTCAAGGAGCAGGACGTCTACATGGGCGACATGCCGCTCATGACCTTGAACGGTACGTTCGTCATCAACGGCACAGAGCGTGTCATCGTCTCGCAGATGCACCGCTCGCCGGGCGTGTTCTTCGATCACGACCGCGGCCGCACGCACGCCTCGGGCAAGCTGCTGTTCGCAGCCCGCATTATTCCTTACCGTGGCTCGTGGCTCGATTTCGAGTTCGACGCCAAGGACAACGTCTACGTGCGTATCGATCGTCGCCGGAAGATGCCGGTAACGACGCTGCTTTATGCTCTTGGACTCGACGACGAACAGATCCTGGCGACGTTCTACCGCCAGATCGTCATCAAGTCTTCGAAGCGCGGCTGGCGCATGCCGTTCGTGCCGGAGAAGATGCGCGGCACGACGCCGACGGCCGACGTGGTCGACGCGAAGTCGGGCGAAGTGGTGGCGCGGGCCGGTGAGAAGCTGACTGCCCGCAAGGCACGCGAGCTGGCCGAGAACGGCCTCAAGGAGGTGTTGGTCGCGTCAGAGGATCTGGCCGGGCGCTATCTCGCGGAGGACATCGTCGATCTCGAGACCGGCATCATCTTCGGCGAGGCGGGCGACGAACTCGACGCCAAGCTGCTGGCCGAGCTGAAAGACAAGGACATCCGGGAATTCCCGATCCTCGACATCGACCACGTGACGGTCGGCGGCTTCATCCGCAATACGCTCAACATCGACAAGAACGCCAACCGCGTCGAAGCGCTGATGGACATCTACCGGGTCATGCGCCCGGGCGAGCCACCGACGATCGAGGCGGCCGAGGGCCTGTTCCAGGGCCTGTTCTTCGATTCCGAGCGCTATGATCTGTCGGCGGTCGGTCGCGTGAAGATGAACGACCGTCTGGCCGCCGTCAGCTACGTGATCGACGGCGAGACGACCAACTTCGAGCCGGCCGAGGATACGGTTCGCGTGCTGCGGCGCGAGGACATCGTCGCGGTCATCAAGACCCTGGTCGATCTGCGCGACGGCAAGGGCGAGATCGACGACATCGATCACCTCGGCAACCGCCGCGTGCGATCGGTCGGTGAGCTGATGGAAAATCAGTACCGCGTCGGTCTGCTGCGCATGGAGCGGGCGATCAAGGAGCGCATGAGCTCGGTCGATATCGACACGGTCATGCCGCAGGACCTGATCAACGCCAAGCCGGCAGCAGCAGCGGTGCGCGAGTTCTTCGGATCTTCGCAGCTGTCGCAGTTCATGGATCAGACCAATCCGCTGTCCGAGATCACCCACAAGCGGCGCCTTTCGGCGCTCGGCCCGGGCGGTCTGACGCGCGAGCGTGCCGGCTTCGAGGTGCGCGACGTGCATCCGACGCACTACGGCCGCATCTGCCCGATCGAGACGCCGGAAGGGCCGAACATCGGCCTGATCA
>JBMOGA010000115.1:0-6290 GCA_049318625.1 Hyphomicrobiaceae bacterium | reverse complement strand
AAATTGCAATTCGATCACCCCCGAACAGGGGTCAAAATTGCATGCCGGTTCACACTATCGCTTCTTCGATGCCACGCCGCACGCCGAGTTCCTCTATGCCTGCGTGCAGCAGACCGTCGAGGAAGACCTGCCCCGAGAAGCTGATTTCCTGCGCCGTTACGATGATTTCCGCGCGGCCGTGGGCGCCGTCGTCGACATGCCCGATCAGACCATCGATTTGCTGTTCCGCATGCTGCGCCAGAACAATGGCCGCCTCTCGCGCCGCGCACGGGAGCGCGAGTTCGCTGGGATCTCAGACACCGAGGCGCAGATCGTCGAAGATGGTTACGCCAGAGCGTTCGAGGACGCTTCATGACGAGCATCAAGCACACCGAACGCCGGTCGTGAGACCTGCTGGCCTCGACGTAGACCTCAGCCCTGGTTGATGTTGAGGCCGCTCACGTACTCGTCGGCTTCGCGCGCGATAACAGCCAGGTCGACGCGGTCCTCGCGGGCGAAAAGGTCCGCGAGCCAGCCGTGCTCGAGGGGCGTCGCCGCGTCGTCGATCACTAGGCGGTGTACGCAGGAGCCGTGCTTCATCACGTTGATCGTGACCGCGCCGGCCGTCATCTGCGCTCGGATCTCGAGATCGGCCCCGTCGAAGCGAAGGGACTTGTCCCGCCCGTCGTTTGCAACTTGGAACATGATCGACCTCCCGTCGTGGGGGGGGGCAACGACATCGCTAACCCCGCAAGTTAAGAAGTTAGCCCCGCCCCCTCGACAAAACACGCGAATTCGCGTCAATGTGTTGCTAGTAATCGCTACAGTCTTTGAATATGTAAACTTGTAAACTATCTGGGTGCAGCAATGCGCAAGACGATGATCGGGCCGCGGCTGCGCCGGCTGCGGCGCGAGCACAAGCAGACCCAGGCCCAGATGGCGCGGGTGCTCGGCATCAGCACGGCCTACGTCAACCTCCTCGAGAACAACCAGCGCAGCCTGTCGGTGCAGATGCTGACGGCGCTTGCCGACGCCTACAACGTCGACTGGCGCGACCTCATCAAGGACGAGGCCGCGAACCGGCTCGCGGACCTGCGGAACGCCTTTCGCGATCCGCTGTTCGGCGCCGACACGCCGGACCTGCAGGAGCTGCGCGCGGCCCTCGACCACGCGCCGCGCCTCGTCGAGCATTTCCTGCGGCTCCATCAGAGCCACCGCAACGTTCTGGAACGCACGATGCGGCTCGGCCGGGAGCGCCTGTCCGACGACCTAGCGGCGTCGTCGCCCGAGACCATCATCCACGACTTCTTCCGCGATCACTCGAACCACTTCGAGGCCCTGGAGCAGGCCGCAGAGCAGCTGCGCGCCGACGAGCCCTGCGAGGCCGACGACGTCTACGGCATGCTCAAGGGCCGCCTGCTCGGGCGCCACGGCATCAGGGTGCGCAAGGCGCCCGTCGAGGAGATGAGCGAGGGGCTGCGCTACTACGACGAGAGGGCGTCCGTCGTGCTGCTCTCGGAGGCCCTCGACCATCAGAACCGCACGTTCCAGCTGGCGCACGTTCTCTGCCTCGTCGAGCTGCCCGAGGTGTTGAGCGCGCTGACGGCGTCCATCGGCCTCATCTCGGAGGCCGGCATCACGCGCTGCCACGTCGAGCTCGCCAACTATTTCGCGGCGGCCGTGTTGATGCCCTATGCGGCGTTCCATGCGGCGGCCGAGCACACCAAGTACGACGTCGATCGCCTGGCCGCCGCCTTCGGTGTCTCCTTCGAGCAGGTCTGCCATCGGCTCACGACCCTTCAGCGCGAGGGGCAGCGCGGCGTGCCGTTCTTTTTCCTCCGCGTCGACAAGGCCGGCAACGTCACAAAGCGTTTCAACGCGACGTCCTTCAATCTGGCCGAGTACGGTGGATCGTGCCCCGTCTGGAACATCCACACCGCCTTCCGCACGCCCGGCATGGTGCTGCCGCAGTTCGTCGAGCTGCCAGACGGTGAGCGCTTCTTCACGATCAGCCGCACCACCGACCGGCCCGTATTCAGCCGCGCCACGCAGGACCACCGCCTCGCCCTGGCGCTCGGATGCGAGCTGCGCCATGCCGACCGGCTCGGCTACACGGAGCCGTTCAACCTCAGCGACGAGCGGCTGTACAGCCCGATCGGCATCACGTGCCACTTGTGCCCGCGACAAGCCTGCTCTCAGCGCGCCCACCAGCCGCTGTTCATGGAGCTGCCGATCGACACGAAGCGTCGCGGCAATACGCGATACGAAAGCTGACGGCGGCGGGAAGGGACCTGCGAATTGCAGCCAGCGTCGATATTCGCGGTTCCGATCCGCCCATCTCGGACGTCTTGATCGAGTTGGCGAACACGCCAGTCGCGCACGACGGGACGGCGTCACGGCGCAATGATCGGCGGCGTGCCCTTGAGCCGCTCGGCGCACGCCTTGAGGGCACGGTCGAAAGTTGCAAAACTGTCGGCATCAATAGCCTCCGACAGGTGCAGCGCGTCCGCGAAGTCCATCCCCTCCCTGTACCAGGCGAGCGCCGGCACGATCACGGCCTGATCGGCAAGCGTCACTTGCGGAAGTCCGAGCAGCTGCTCGAAACCGCGGCGGATCTCAGCGGCACTGAAACCATAGGCGCTGCGCAGCACACACTCGGTCTCGAGCAAAACCGTCTTGCCAATCCCAATTGGGTTGAGGGCAAAAAGGGCGCGAGCCCGCTGCGCCTGATCCCGATCGTCTCCGACCAGAAGTCGCACGATGACGTTGGTGTCGACCGAGATCACGATTTACGTGATCCAGAATGCGTGCGCCGCCGTGCCTCTCGAGCGACCGCTTCGTTCATCTCGTCGATCGTCACCACAGGACCGGACCAGTTGAGGCATCCGGCGACGTCATCAAGCGACGTCTGCGGAAAGGGCCGGCTGGGCCGCAGCAAAATCCCCTCTCCGTGCTCGCAGATGTCGAAGGTCATGCCCGCTTGCCAGTCGTGCGCGTCCCGAACCGACTTGGGGATGATCACCTGGCCTTTGCTCGAAAGCCTCGTCTTTGGCATGTCGTACGCCGCTCTGACGCTTGATGGTAAGACAAAAGCAAGATCGACGGGCGAGGAGGTCAAGGGATGGCCCACGCGATCCCACACCGATGTCAGGTGCGCAGGCCTCGAGCGTCTTGTCTTGCGCGCCGCACGCTTCACCCGCCCGATCGCCCCCAAGTAGTGTCCAAAACTCTCGAAAAATCGGTGGCTCTGGAAGGATCCGACTTGTCGGGCCGCTTGGTGGTATTCTGGACAATCAAGCTCACGGTCGGCTTCGGCCACCGGCGCATAGACCTCGCGCGCCAAGCGTCCAGGCGCCATAAGGCTCAAGAACCAGATGTGAGCGTCAAAGACAATCCGTTTTCAGCGCAAATCCTCGCCGTCGTCCAACGGCCCAGCGAGGGCCTCAATATCGCCGACGAGTTTCGCCGAGCCCGCCATCGAACCGAGCCACGCCGCGGAGGCCACGTCGGCCGGGCGGCTCACCTCGGCGATCGGCACGCGGCGCTTGGTAACCAGCATGGGCTGGCGCGTCTGGCGCACACGCCCCATTACGGCAAGGCGCGTCGCTTTGAAGTTCGAGATGGCGATCTTTTTCATGGCGGCAACATACCATGGTCCCTCGCCGTGGTCACTGGTTCCCCTCAAGAGCGAGCCCCTGTGATCTTTACGGGTGGACACCGGCAGCGGGGTCGTTGACCAACACTTGCCATCTGTTGGTCAACCCGGCAAAATTCCAGAGTTGACCAACATTATTTATTTGTAGGTCAACTTGCAGGATGACCTGCAATGACCGAGATTGATCTCGCCGCCCAGATCATGGTCGCGGAACTGCTGCGGCGCAGCCTCGACGCCGAGTTCGACGCCAGCGGCCTAGAGTTTGGCTTGTGCGGGACGGCCAATCGCTTCTCTGATGACATGGCCCGTCGACGCTAAACGCGAAGGGCCTCGAGCCCCTTGGCCTTGACGACATGCAGAAGCTTCAACGCGGTGCCGGTCGGCCGCCGCTCGCCGCGCTCCCACTGGCTCACCGTCGACACCGCCACATTAAGGAACCCCGCCATCACCGCCTGACTGACGCCGGCTGACACACGCACTCGGACAATCTCGGCCGGCGTCAGTGCGGCAACCTTCGGGAGCGCGTCGCGTCCAAGCATGGCGATCGTCGTCTTCTCCAGCTCGGCATCGTCTACCAAGCCGGCGCGGTGCATACCCTGCGTGATCTCGACGATCTCTGCGCGCATGCGCGCCTTGCCCGTCTGCTTTCGCTCAATCTTGCGTGCTTTCGCCACAGTCAACCCCCGTCAAGTCTTCGTCGGCGATCATTGCGCCCAGCGCCTGATCCGCCGCGCTGAACCGCCCCGGGTTTCCCAGCTGCACGGCGTTTCAGCACAGCCAACTCGTCGTCGTCCATGTTCGCCCGCGCTGACTCTGCAAAGTCAAGCAGCAAGAGTGCTCGCGTTCCCTACCGATAAGCGATCACCGTGCGATATCCGCCGCGCTTGCCGCTACCTGCCCGCGCGACGCGTTGCTTGATGAGGCCGCCGCCGAGTTCCGCCTCGACCAAGCCGGCCTCGGCATCCGATAAGGCCGCACGTAGCGTCGCATCGTTGATCCGCGCGTGCCGCTGGAAGCGCGCGAACGGCTTCGTCTTGAACACCCGCACCGACGCTCTTTATCACTCGGACAACTATAGCCGATTGAGTGATATGGCGCAAACTGGTGTTGCTGACATCGCGAACTGATCGAAGCCGCTAGCCCGCCGCAATCTCGTATCCCAGGCTTCGGTAGCCGGCCTGCCGTTTCAGCGCCATCCGCGCGAGTATCGCGACGCCGCTGTCGACATAGTCGTAGACCGATTACCTCGCGCTTGGCGTGATGCTCGCGATGCAGTCGACCAACGTCCCGCATCGAGGCCGTGTCCCAACGCGTGGTGCAATTGCGGTTCCGGCGGTATGGCGGGTTGATCAGAACGCCGCGATCCGAGCGATGTCGATAGTCTAATCTCCGCAAACCTGGGCAACGGCCTCCAGCGTCATGTAGCGGCGCGATACGGCCCACTCGTCGCATTTTTTCGAGCATGAGTGCGCCGCCGTTGCTGATCGCGACGTCAAGTGCCCGCCCGTCGGCATGTACGGCGCGGCCCCGCGCCAGCGCAGCGGCGTCGATGACGCGAGCTATGTCAGCCGGCCCGAACACCAGCATCTCTTTCCTCCGTGCACGATAAAAACGGCGATGAGCGCCAGACGCAACTCGATCGCTTGGATCGCAGCACGGGGGGCAGGTCCACTATCGGGCCGCCAGCTCATGTTTGCCCGAAGCTGTGGACCGGTGGCGCATTTTCTCGACAAGGTGCGCCGATGTTGTGGATCTGTCTCGCCGACGGCGCGGCTCGGCTTTCGAGTGGTGCCCGGCGAAGCCCCGCCGCGGCGGGAACCGCAATGGAAGAGGGGACGCCTTCGGGCGCGCACGACGGGGCCAAGCCGCGCATCCTTGACAATCCGGCCGCAGCAACTTAGCTAATTCTGACCAATGTCGACGGAGTGCTCAATGCCAACCGTGAACATGCTTGAGGCAAAGACCAACCTCTCAAAACTCGTAGAGGCTGTGGAGACAGGCGCCGAGAGCGAGGTCATCATTGCACGCAACGGCCGGCCGGCGGCTCGCATCGTTGCGATCGCGCGCCAGCAGGGCCAGCGTATCGGCGTCGCGCGCGGCCTCTTCGTCCTGCCGGAGAACATCGACAGCGACAACCCGGCCATCGAGGCCCTCTTCGGGCGTGCCGACGGGTGAGGCTTCTGCTCGATACCCACGTAGCGCTGTGGGCCATTCTTGGCGACGACAGACTGCCAGAGGGAGCTGCAGACCTCATCGCAGACCCCGGCAACGTCGTCGTCGTGAGTGCGGCCAGCGTGTGGGAGATTGCGATCAAGCATGCGCTGGCCCGCGGCTTGCCAACGGATATGCCGATTTCGGGCCCGCAGGCGATGCGCTTCTTCAAGGACGCAGGATATGAGCTGCTCGCCATCAGTGCCGACCACGCGGCAGCCGTACAGTCGCTCCCTGATTTGCATCGCGATCCTTTCGATCGCCTGATTGTCGCGCAGGCGATCCACGAGCCCCTGCGCTTAATCACGCACGACGCCAAAGTCAGTGCCTACAGCAACAGCTTCATGCTGATTTGATTTCAGCGGGTCCTAACCATCGACTGCGGAGGCAGCTGAACCGCGCCGGATTTGTCGGAGGCTTCAACTGTTGAGAGAGTGGAGCCATG
>JBMOGA010000114.1:0-6499 GCA_049318625.1 Hyphomicrobiaceae bacterium | reverse complement strand
CAACCTTGGCAGAGATGACGAATTGGCCAAGCGAAGGGGTTTTTCGACAGCATCGACCCAGTGCCGCCAGGAGCCGGACCCGCCGTGCAGCAGAACGACCGTGCGCGGCCCGCCCCCCCACCGCCGCCAGACCAATTCGCCATCGCCGCAGGGCGTGGTGAGCACTTGCGCTCCGTCCTCGAGCGTGGCGAGTGTAGCGTTCCCATTCGTCATCGGTCAGCGTCCTTGTTGTGGCTGCTGCCATAGGCGATCCCTGGCACGAAAGACAAGGACTGAAGACATGCGACCCGACTCGAACCTCCGGATCAACGGCCCGCGCCTGTGGGACAGCCTGATGGAGATGGCGAAAATCGGCGCGACACCCAAGGGCGGCGTCAACCGGCTGACCCTCACCGACCTCGACAAGGAAAGCCGGCATCTGTTCATCCGCTGGTGCCAGGAGGCCGGCTGCGCGATCACGGTCGACCGCATGGGCTCCATTTTCGCGCGCCGGCCGGGCACCGACCCGAGCCTGCCGCCGGTCATGGTCGGCAGCCACCTCGACACCCAGCCGACGGGCGGCAAGTTCGACGGCGCCCTCGGCGTCATGGCCGCGCTGGAGGTCGTGCGCACGCTCAACGACCTCGACATCAGGACGCGCCATCCGGTCGAGGTCGCCATGTGGACCAACGAGGAGGGCTCGCGGTTCGCGCCGTCGATGGTCGCCTCGGGCGTGTTCGCCGGCATGTTCGACCTCGACTACGCGCTCGGCCGCAAGGATGTCGCCGGCAAGGCGATCGGCGAGGAGCTGGCCCGCATCGGCTTCGCGGGCGACGCCCCGGTCGGCGGCCGTCCGATCCACGCCTTCTTCGAGTTGCACATCGAGCAGGGGCCGATCCTCGAGGAGGAAGGCACCGAGATCGGCATCGTCACGCACGCCAACGGCCAGCGGTGGTACGAGATCGAACTGACCGGCGTCGAGAGCCATGCCGGGCCGACGCCGATGAACCGGCGGCGCGACGCCCTGCTCGGCGCGGCGCGGATCGTCGAGCTGGTCAACCGGATCGGCTTCGACCACGAGCCCAACGCGTGCGCCACCGTCGGCATGGTCGAGGTCCATCCGAACTCGCGCAACGTGATCCCCGGCCGCGTGTTCCTGACCATCGACTTCCGCCATCCCGACGACGCCCGTCTCACGTCCATGGACGCCGCGTTGAAGGCCGGCGTGGCCGAGATCGCGACCCGCTCGAAGCTGACGTACACGCTGGAGCAGGTGTTCTACTTCCCGCCGACGACCTTCGATCCGACCTGCGTGGCGGCGGTGCGGGCGGCGGCCGAGAAGCTCGGCTTCTCCCACCGCGACATCACCTCGGGCGCCGGGCACGACGCCGTCTACATCGCGCGGGTGGCGCCGGCGTCGATGATCTTCACGCCGTGCATCGGCGGCATCAGCCACAACGAGTCCGAGGACATGACGCCGGCCTGGGCGACCGCCGGCACCGATGTGCTGCTGCAGGCCGTTCTGGAGAAGGCCGAGGTCGTCGCCGGCTGAACGCCGGGCGCGGTACAACAAAACGTCGAAGGGGGAAGAATGTCCAAAACGATCGGTTTCGTGGGTCTGGGAGCGATGGGTTCGGCGATGGCGCGCCGCCTCGTCGAGGCGCAGCATCGGGTGGTCGGCTACGACATGCGGCCCGAGGCGGTGGCGCGGCTGGTCGCGATCGGCGGCCATGGCGCGGCAACGGCCGCCGAAGCGGCCCGCGACGCCGGGATGCTCGTGCTGATGGTCGTCAACGCCGAGCAGGCCGAAGCGGTGCTGTTCGGGGCTGGCGCTCTGGAGGCGCTGGCGCCGGGCGCCTCGGTCGTGCTGATGGCCACCTGCGCGCCGGCGCGGGTCGCCGAGATCGCCAAGCGGGTAGAGGCGACCGGGCGGGCGTTCGTGGACGCGCCGGTCTCGGGCGGCGTGGTGGGCGCGGAAGCGGGCACCCTGACGATCATGGTGGGAGCGCGGGCGGCCGTGTTCGAAGCGGCGCGGCCCGTGCTGACCGTGATGGGCTCCAACCTCTACCATCTCGGCGAGGAGGCCGGACAGGGCGCCTCCATGAAGATCGTCAATCAGTTGCTGTGCGGCGCCCACATCGCCGTCGCGGCGGAGGGCCTCGCCTTCGCGGAGCGCGCCGGCATCGATCCCAATCTGGCGCTCGAGATCCTGTCGGGCTCCGCCGCATCGAGCTGGATGCTGAAGAACCGGGGGCCGCGGATGGTCGCCGACACCGACGTGGTGACCAGCGCCGTCGACATCTTCGTCAAGGATCTGAGCCTGGTGCTCGACGCCGGCCGGTCGGCCAAGGTGGGACTGCCGCTGGCCGCGCTCGCCCACCAGTTATTCCTGGCGGCGTCCGGAATGGGTCTTGGGGCCAAGGACGACAGCCAGGTGATCGCGACCTATCGCGCCCTGTCGCCGCCGGCCAAGTCCGGCGGATAGGCGGGAGCGAGCGCGCTAACGCGCGGCGTCGAACAGGGCCTTGCGGCGGGCGGCGCGACTGCGGGAGATGGCTGGCCCCGCTGCCGCCGCCGGCGTGGAGGTTACGATCCGCAGGCCATAGGTGTGGCGATGGCGCCAGGCGACCCGGCAGTCCACTTCGACACCGTCGGCGGCTACGACGAGCTTGAACTGGTGCGGCATGGCGGCGGCGCCAGCGTATTCGATGCGAGCTTCGGCGGCCGTTCGCTCGCGCACGACGCATGGCAGGGCCGCAGATCCGTGGGTGGCAATGAAGCCCACCTTGGGCGCGCGCCTCTGGAGCGCCGATCGTCCCGGAACAGTCTCGGTACCCATGACGCACCTCGAGACCGCAATGCGGATGCGCGCAACTGCCGTCCGGCGGCGGTCGTCACCGGAGGGGTCCACCAGTCTGGCCGCAGATCGTTAGGGTCAGCTTAACACGGATGGCGCGTGCCGGCGCGGCAATGGCCGGTTGGACAAACCATTGCTGCGTGCTTAATTCCCGGCGAACGATCGCGGTGCCGTGACCGGGCCAGGAAGCGTTCGCGAACCGGTCGCCGCAGAGCGACGGACCAAGGGGGGGGACGACATGGCCACCGTCACGGACGGCGCAACCTTCGACTACGTGATCGTCGGCGCAGGATCGGCCGGTTGCGTCGTCGCCAACCGGCTGTCGGAAGATCCCACCTGCACGGTCGCCATCGTCGAGGCCGGCGGCAAGGACAGCAACATCTGGATCCACATCCCGGCCGGCTATTACAAGAACATCACCAACCCCAAGATCACCTGGCAGTACGAGTCGGGGCCGGAGCCCCATCTCGGTGGCCGCAAGATCAACTGGCCGCGCGGGCGCGTTCTCGGCGGTACCAGCGCGATCAACGGTCTGCTCTATGTCCGCGGCCAGGCCGGCGACTACGACCACTGGCGCCAGCTCGGCAATGCCGGCTGGTCGTTCGACGATGTGCTGCCCTACTTCAAGCGCGCGGAGCGACAGGAACGCGGCGCCGACGACTTCCATGGCGCCGACGGGCCGCTCGGCGTCTCCGACGTGCACATGAAGAACCCCATCTGCGAGGCGTTCATCCAGGCGTGCGTGGCGGAAGGCATCCCCTACACGCGTGACTTCAACGGCGCTTCGCAGGAAGGCGTGGGGTTCTATCAGCTCACGAACTACAAGGGACGCCGGTCGACGACGGCCGTCGCTTACCTCAATCCGATCCGTGGCCGGAACAACATCGCCATCGTCACCGAGGCGCCGACCGAGAAGGTGCTGCTGGAGAACCGCAAGGCCGTCGGCATCGTGGTTCGTCAGGGCGGGCAGACCAAGCGCATCCTGGCGCGCCGCGAGGTTATCTTGTCGGCCGGCGCGATCGGCTCGCCGCAATTGCTCGAGGTGTCGGGCATCGGCGCGCCGGAAGTGCTGAAGGCGGCCGGCGTGCCGGTGCAGCACGCTTTGCCGGGGGTCGGAGAGAACCTGCAGGATCACTATCAGGCCCGCATGGTCTACGAGATGAAGGCCGCGGGCAGTCTCAACGATGTCTGGCACAGCCCGTGGCTGCAGTTCCGGACCGGGCTCGAGTACGTCCTGTTCCGGCGCGGCCTGCTGACCATCGGCGCCGGCGTCGTCGGCGTATTCGCGCGCTCGCGGCCGGACCTCGATGTGCCGGACATCCAGTTCCATTTCATTCCGCTGTCGGCCGAAGGCCCCGGCCAGGGGCTGCATCCGTTCCCGGGCGTGATCGTGTCGGTCTGCCAGCTCCGGCCGGAAAGCCGGGGTCACATCCACATCACCTCGCCCGATGCCGCGCGGCCACCGTCCATCGTCTCGAATTACCTGGCGGTGGAGGGCGACAAGCAGGTTCTGCTCGACGCCATGAAGATGGCGCGCCGCATCGTCGTGCGTCCACCGTTCGCCGACATCGTGGTGCGCGAGTACGTGCCGGGACCAGCCACGGACGGCGACAATGCGCTGATCGAATTCGCGAAGGCGAAGGGGACGACCATCTTCCATCCCTGCGGCACCGCGAAAATGGGCAGCGACCCGATGGCGGTGGTCGACGCGCGGCTCCGCGTGCACGGCGTCGAGGGGCTGCGCGTGGTCGACGTCTCGATCATGCCGACCATGACCTCGGGCAACACCAACGCGCCGGCCATCATGATCGGCGAGAAGGCCGCCGACATGATCCGCGAAGATGCCCGCCAAGGTCGAGTAGCGGCCTGACCGTGCGCCCGCTATAGCGGGTGGACTGATGGCAGGACGGTTCTGGGGGATAGGATGACGGCCGCGCTCGATCTCGAAGCTGAGTACAACAACCGCCAGCGTGTGCCCGAGCACGTGGAGATCATCCCGCGCTGGCTGGCCCAGTCGCTGCGCACGCGCGACCAGCTGTCCCCCTACAAGGAACTGGCCTACGGCGGCGGCGAGCGTCACCGCTACGACCTGTTCGCGACGGGTCGGCGCGGCCACTCGACGCCTCTGGTGGTCTACATCCACGGCGGCTACTGGCAGCGCGGCGACCGCAAGGAATACAGCTTCGTGGCGCGCGAACTGGTCGCCAAGGGCTGCGACGTGGCGCTGCCGTCCTACACGCTCGCGCCGGCCGCCTCGATCGGCGCCATCCTCGACGAGTTGAAGCTCTGTCTCGCCGCGCTGTGGCGGACGACCGGACGGCGGCCGGTGGTGGTCGGACACTCGGCCGGCGGGCACCTGGCGGCGGCGTTGCTCGCCACCGACTGGTCGAAGGTGCCGGGCGTGCCGGACGATCTGGTCCGCGCCGCCTATGCGATCAGCGGCGTGTTCGATCTCGAGCCGCTGATCCCGACCTCGCTCAATCCCGCGCTCAAGCTCGACGCGGCGTCGGCCCGTGCCATGAGCCCGCTGTTCTGGTCGCCGCCGCCCAAGGACCGCTGGCTGATCGCCGCCGTTGGCGGCAACGAGTCCCGCGAATTCCTGCGGCAGAGCCTGGCGATCGCGGGAGCGTGGTCGGCGGCGGGCGTGAAGGCCGAGTGCGTGGTTGTGCCCGGCACCAATCACTTCACCATCGTCGAGGCGCTGACCGACCCCGACAGCCCGATGCTGGCCCGCATCGTGGACCTGGCGCGGCGGGGCTGAATCCCCGCCCACCGCGGCGCCGGCGGCCATTCCGGCCTCGCGGATCCATGGATCAACGTCTTGATATAAAATATTTTTAGTCCGCAACCCCGGCGGCAGGGGTTCGCCGTTCATTTTTTGGCACTCCCCCCTTGAAAGTGCCAAAATCGATCCCAAAATCGCGGTCGGGCCGAGGCACCTAGGATGCTCGTCCCGCACAGGCACAGTACTGGTTAGGGCAAAGATCGGAGGTTGAACCCATGAAGTTTCGCCCCCTGCATGACCGGGTCGTGGTGCGCCGCATTCAAGCCGAGCAGAAGTCTGCCGGCGGCATCATCATCCCGGACACCGCACAAGAGAAACCGCAGCAAGGCGAGGTCGTCGCCGTCGGGCCGGGCGCCCGCGACGAACAGGGACGGCTGGTCCCGCTCGACGTCAAGGTCGGCGACACGGTGCTGTTCGGCAAGTGGTCCGGCACCGAGGTCAAGATCGACGGCAAGGAGCTGTTGATCATGAAGGAGAGTGACCTGATGGGCGTCCTCGAGACCCCGAAGGGCGTCAAGGCCGCGGCCTGATCGACGCGATCCTCAACACGCCATGACGACCGGCTCGATCGCCCGCCACCCGAACGGCGCGGCGCGTGCGAGCGGTCGCCTCGCTGCCAATCTGGAGAGTTTGCAATGAGCGCAAAGGACGTGAAGTTTTCCCATGACGCGCGTGAGCGGATGCTGCGCGGCGTCGACGTGCTGGCCGACGCGGTGAAGGTCACGCTCGGTCCCAAGGGCCGCAACGTGGTGATCGAGAAGTCGTTCGGTGCCCCGCGCACGACCAAGGACGGCGTGACCGTCGCCAAGGAGATCGAGCTCGAGGACAAGTTCGAGAACATGGGCGCGCAGATGCTGCGCGAGGTGGCCTCGAAGACC
>JBMOGA010000113.1:0-6607 GCA_049318625.1 Hyphomicrobiaceae bacterium | reverse complement strand
AGAGATGACGAATTGGCCAAGCGAAGGGGTTTTTCGACAGCATCGGTCAATTGCCAGCTTCGCCAGCGGCGTTGGCTTGCACGCTCAACCTCCGCGACCGGCCGTCCGAGGCACGAACTGAGAATGCTGTGATGGCCTGCTTACACGACGACGAACTGGCCCATCATGCCGGCATCCTCATGCTCCAGGATGTGACAGTGGTACATGTATGGCCGCACCGGGTCTGCAAAGTCAGCGAACTCGGCCATGACCCGCACGACACCGCCAGCTTCGACGACCACGGTGTCCTTGAGGCCCAGTTCTTCGGGCCGCGGTGGCTGGCCATCACGGTCGATGATGCGGAACTGCACGTCGTGGATATGGAACGGATGATCGATAGGTGTCCGATTCCGCACCTCCCAGATTTCAATCGCGCCGAGCGGCACCCGCTCGTCGATCCGCGACAGATCCATGGCCCTGCCGTTGATGCCCATCATGTGCCCCTGGCCGGCACCAGCCATGCCGCCTCTCATCCCGCTGCCGTGTCCCATGCCACGCCCCATGCCGCCGCCCATCATTCCCATCTCCAGGTCGAAAGTCCGGGTGCGGGAAGCCTTCGCGGAAAACCATGCGGGCTGCGCGGCTAATCGGTTCGCCAAAATCGAGGGGCTTGTTTCGAGTTTGCCGGCACGCAACTCGAGGATCGGGAACGGGGCCTCTCCCCCACCCATCATCATGCCGCCCATGCCGCGGCCGGTCGATATCGGATAACCCATGAGCATGACATTGCCGCCAGCCTCCGCTTCGATCACGACCTCTGCGCGCTCACCGGGCGCAAGGCGCAGTCGACGCAAGCGCGCGGGCGTGTCGAGCATGCCGCCGTCCACGCCGATCACGGTCATCTCGGCGCCGTCCTTGCGCCCGAGATTGTAGAAACGCGCGTTTGATCCATTGAGAATACGCAGCCGGGTGAGCCGTCTCCGCAAGGTCAGGTAGGGAGAGAGCGTTCCATTCACCAGGATGGTATCGCCGCGGTAGCCCATCATGACATCCGCCATACTCGAGATGTAAGCGAATGAACCGTCGGCTGCGAACCGCCGATCCTGGATCACCACCGGAACATCGTCCACGCCGTACTCTGAAGGTAGATCGAGGCTGGCCTGTGATGTTCCCTCGATCTGAATGAGGCCAGCCAGCCCGCGAAGGACCTGCTCTCCGGTGCGTCCCATGAGATGAGAATGGTACCAGCAGGTCGACGGCCCCTGCTTGATCCTGAAACGCGGTGACCAAGTACCTCCGGGCGGAATCACCTGATGGGGACCACCGTCTTGCGCGGCGGGGACATGAAGTCCGTGCCAATGAAGGGTCGTCGGCTCGCGGAGACCATTCGTGACGACCATCTCGACATCGTCGCCCTCCCGCATTTGCACGGTCGGGCCAAGATAGGGACCATTCACGCCGATGGTCGGCGTCTTGACCCCCGGCAGGAACTCGGACACGCCCGGTTGGACATGAAGTGCGTAGCGTCGACGGTTATCGAGTGTTTCGCCGCTGAGCAGAGGCGGGATCGCCAGAGGGGTTTCGAACCGGGAGGCTTGCGCCGAAGCATGAGGAATGCCGCGCAGGGAGCCGATGAGGCCGGTGGCTGCGAGCGACCCCACTACCGCACGTCGCGTGATGCTCTGTCTCTTCATGACCAGCCTTCCATCAGCCTCGAATGACACGAGACTCTACGACGCGTCACACGCTGATAGTTGACCAGCGTCAAGCTCGCTTGGGCGGCATGAAGGTGCCACGTTGAAGGTGAACTGCATCCCGTTTCGACCGGACACCGGCTCTAGCCGGAGAACCCAGGGATAGACCTCGGAATATGCCTATGTCAGAGCACTCGAAGATCGAAGTCATCGCCGGCTTGGCGCGCCGCTCGATCAATGCGTAGAGCGCCCGAGATCGACCTGTCGGCGATGCCCGCCAAGTGTGAACCGAAGTCGGGTCAAACGCCCGATCGGCGTCCAAGGTTGACCCCGTCACGCTTCAATCAAGTCCACAGAATTTATTCATTTTTCGACTTGAGGGCGGGGTCAGATCCCCGGGGTCAAACCGATGCCGCGATCCACAGGGCGAACCTGACGGCCCTTGGCAAGCGTGCCAACTCCTGCACCTGCCCCGGAATGATATAAGGGTTATACGGAGGAGTCAAGGCCTACCGGCGTCCGGTATCGGCTGAAGCGGACGCGGAGAGCGAACGGTGCAGCGGAGGAGCGTTCTTCGTAGTCCACCGCTGCACCAGCATCGTCGCAGCCTGCGACGCAGCAGCCGAGTAGCCGCGGTCGCCGTGAACGAGGATCAGCGAGATCGCGCCTTCCGACAACAGCCAGACGGCCCGCGCGAGTTCCTTCGATCGCTCGACACCCGACCGCGCAAACAGTTCGGCAAGGCAATCCTCGAGCTGAGCCTTGTGTCTGCGCGCGATCTTGCGCGCCGGGTGACCGGGCAGATCGGCAAGCTCGATGACGAGGCGTGTGAAGCCGGAGCCCGCCCATCGCGGCCGGTCCGCCCACACGGCCAGATCCCGAAACATCTCCGTCACAATCTCTTCCGGTGATCCCGACAGCTTGTCTCCGAACGTCCGGAATGCACGGATAGCAAGCTCGTGCTGCTCGGCGAGAACGTCGGCCAGCAATCGATCCTTGCTCTCGAAGTGATGGTAGAGCGTGCGTTTCGTCAGTCTCGCGGTCGCCGCGATCTCGTCCATCGTCACCCGGCTGTAGCCCTGCCGGCGAAACAGCCGATAGGCCGCTTCCAGAATCCGCTTGCGTGTCGGCTCGGCGGTTCGCGGCATCGGGGCTGCCCTTCAAAGTATACTCAATAGTGAATTTACACGAGCGCCGGGCGGTTTCAATTTCGGAAGCGAATTCCCTCGGAGAATTGCATCATGACGCATCCCCGACTGACATTGCGAGACATCTCTGCGCGAGCCGTCGTGCTCAAGCTGAAGCGGCCTGTCGTGGCCCGCATCGCGACCATCACCGAGTGGCCTCTCGTCCTCGTCGAGCTCATGACGGAGGAAGGCATCGTCGGACGCAGCTACCTCGAGCCTTACGTTGTCAAGTCGATGCGGTACCTCGTGCCGGCGCTGCAGGACCTCGGCGACATGCTGAAGGGCCGTCAAGTCGCCCCAGCGGAGCTGTTCGAAGCCTCACGCAAGTCGCTGCACTTTGTCGGCTACGAAGGACTGGCGATGATCGCCGCTTCCGGTCTCGACATGGCGGCCTGGGATGCGCTGGCCAAGGCGGCGCACATGCCGCTCTGTGTCCTGCTCGGCGGCTCGGTCGGCCCCGTGAAGGCCTACAACAGCAACGGTCTTTGGCTGCGGGCGCCGGAGGCCGTTGCCGAAGAAGCGATCGAGCTGCGCGAAGAAGGCGGCTTCGGTGGCCTGAAGCTGCGTCTGGGACGCGATAGGCCCGCCGACGACCTTGCGACGATCGCGGCTGTCAGGAAGGCCGTCGGAGACGACATGCGTCTCATGGTCGACTACAACCAGGGGCTCGATCTCGCGGATGCCCTGCATCGGTGCCACGCGATCGATGGCCAGGATCTCGAATGGATCGAGGAGCCGATCGTCTATGACAACCTCGACGGCCTTGCCCAGCTCACAGCGGAGCTGAGGACGCCGCTCCAGATCGGCGAGAACTTCTATGGCCCGCGCGAGATGCACAAGGCGCTGCAGAAAAAGGCGTGCGATCTCGTAATGCCGGACTTCATGCGCATCGGTGGCGTAACTGGCTGGATGCGCGCGGCGGCGATGGCCGGGGCGGCGGGAATCCCGATGTCGACCCATCTCTACCCGGAGGTCGCGGCACACGTCATGCGCGCGACCGAGACAGCGCACTGGCTCGAATGGCAGGACTGGGCCGATCCGGTGCTGCAGAGACCCTACGAGATCAAGAGGGGCCTGCTGCATATCCCGGACGTGCCGGGCGTTGGACTCGCATGGAACGAGGACGTTGTGGCAGCGCACCAGGTGCATTGAAGCACTTGGCTCATCCGGACTCCCCATCGCGGGTTCTGTGGCCTGAGCGACCCGAGAAGCCGAAGGCGAGCCATCATTGGCACCATCATGGGCCAGAGGCGGCCCCTGCCCCGGATGCGGCCAGCCGGCCGACGGGCGGTCTGGAGTTTATCGCGCCTGCGGGCCCTGCGCGTTCCGGGTTCGGCGGCCGGAGGAGGGGCGATCAGCCGGGCGCTCCGCTCGGCTGGTCTCACCCTGCTGACCCGAATCGGACCATCTGCACCCGGCATAGCCACGCGACGCGGTCAGCAGCCCGGGCCGAGACCACATCCTTGGATGGCCGACGTCACGAGAAGTCGCCCCACGGCCACCATTGTCGGCGGGATCGTCCAAATGGCGGACGCATTCGGCATCCGTGTCATCGCCGAAGGCATCGAAGACGCCGACACGGTCAAGTTCCTGCACTTGCTCGGCTGCCAAGAGGGACAAGGCTACCATTTCGGCCGCCCACAACCGGCTGCTGATCTCGAGCGCCGCAACAAGGAGCTGCTCGCGGCCGCGTGAACGCCCGCGGCACAGACCGCCGCCATCGCGAAGACTGTTTGGCCCGGTGTTGCCGGTAGCCCGCCACCATCCAGCCTGAGAGATCAAGTCGGCAGAGACAATGGGCGGTCACCGATCTCGTGGAGGGCCATCCCGCGCGGCGTGCAGGTTCACGAAGCGTGCAAGTCCCTTCAATGGCTGATACCGTCGGGGTTCATGCGGGGACGGCATGGAACCGGAGTGCTCCTTCAATGATGCAGTTGATCTACGCGTCGCGCCCTTTCGGCTTCAACAACCTGGCGCTGGCTGGGATCCTGACCGTCGCCCGCAAGAACAATCTGCGCGACGGGATTACCGGCGCCCTGATTTGCCGCGAAGACATTTATCTTCAGCTCTTGGAAGGGTCTTCGGAGGCGGTCACGCAAGCATTCGCTCGCATCGCGCGGGATGACCGGCATATTGAGGTGAAGAAGCTGGTGTCGTCGGACGCCGAGCATCGCCTCTTCCCGGATTGGGCAATGCGACACGACCCGGCGCGCACATGGATGTGGACGGCGAGCCAAGTCCACGATGGCGCCGTAACGGCCGCGAGCGAGGCCGAACTCTTGGGCGTTTTCGAGAAGCTCTCCAAAGAGCCAGCGCCTCACCCTCAACTCTAGCCGGCGGTTGGCAGCCCGCCCTCATAGGCTGACCGGCCTTATCCTGGAGATGCGTGTGGGGCTGGGAAAAGGTCGCGAACGCGTGTGGTGCGTTCAACGGCCTCGGATTGGAATTGGCCAGGCAATGCCGGCGTCTGGCCCGTTACGGGAATCTGGTGAATACCTGTGCGCGCCAGCTGATGGGGTCGAAGCGGCCGCCTGCCTCCGTTACCGTGTCGTCACCCTGAGGTTTGCGAAGTAGCCGGCAGTGCCGTCGTCGACCCACAGGCCGATGCGCCCCTTGCGATCGGGAAACCGCACGTCATCGACCGTCAGTACAGCCTCACCATCCACGAAGACGCGGGCGATACTGCCGCTGATCTCGACGCGCAGCTTGTGCCAGGTCTCGATGGCGACCGGTGCCGGCTGCTCATACTTGTTCGGATGCTCCTGCCTCAGCTTGCGCCAGTAGCGATCCGGAAAGCTGATGTACTGCACGGCGAAGACGTTGCGCGGCGCCGGCGGCGGCGGAGTATTGCGGCTGCCATTGGTCATGCGCAGATAAACGGCTTCGAATGTGCCGAGGTCATCGGCGATGTGGAACGCCAGTCCGATGAAGCCGCGCACTTCCGGCTGGCCCTTGCCGTTGATGCGTGCGGCGAGGTCGACCTCGATCGCGCCGTTGGCAAACTCGATGTCCGGCATCGCAAAGCTCGGACCGTTGCCGGCGGCGCCTGGCACCAGCAGGGACTTCTGCGCGTCGGCTGTCAGTTCGACCGCCACCGCGTCCCGGTCCTTGAAGCGGCCCGCCACAGCCTCGACGAGATTGAACTTCAGTCCGTCGGCCGAGCGCAGCGGCCACTCCCTCGTCGTGCCAGATGGCGCTTGTGCTGGCGCGCCGAACGGGTCGCTGACCAATCCGGCGACCAGCAGCGGCAGGCACAAGCCCTGCCTCACGATGGCACGGCGTGTGGGCACCAGCTGCCTACGGTAGTCCTCAGGTTTCGACATCTTCGGCTTCTCTCAGAACGTTCGTCTCGACCATGGGAGCCTGGGACGCGCCGCCCCAGGCGAAGCGCTCCGCTCAGGACTTCAGAACCCGCGATAGGCCGAGCATCAGCAGCTGCGGAATCCGGTAGGCGGGAAACGCCTTGGCAATCTCTTCGGTGATCGCCTTGGCTTGGTCCGGCTGGCCGATGTTGGCGATGAGCAGCGGTTTGACGGCCTCGAGGTAGGCGACGAGGCCCGGCAGATCGGCCGGGCTTGCGGGCTCGCCGTGACCGGAAAGGATGATCGGAGCGTCAGCGCCGCGCTTTTCGAGGTTCTTCAGAACGCCGACCCAGGTGTCGATCTGGCGGGAAACGACTGCGTGCACCTTGTTGTAGACGATGTCCTGCACGATCGCGGCGCCGACGGCGGGAACCTCGACGACGAG
>JBMOGA010000112.1:0-6827 GCA_049318625.1 Hyphomicrobiaceae bacterium | reverse complement strand
CCGCGGTTCTCACCTTGTTTGACGCGGTTCCCTTCCTGATCGTCGCGCCATAGATTGCCGCACGCCGGCGCCAGCGCGATCGCTTCGCGGCGCTCGGCGTTCCCAAGCTGCGCACGAATGCCGAGGCGAGCGGCCGGCTGCTCGAACAGATCGCCGAGCCGGACCAGCCGGGACTTGCTCTCTTGAAGCAGGCCGCCGAGACGCTGCATCTTTCGGCCCGGGGTTTCCATCGCACGCTGAAAGTGGCGCGCACGCTCGCCGATCTCGACGGCGAGGCCCAGGTGCGCCGCAATCACGTGGCGGAGGCGCTGAGCTATCGCGGGGAGACGCTGCGGCAGACACTGGCCGCATAGCTTGCGTCCGGTCTCGGTTCAATCGGCTCGCCGGTCGCCCGTCATCGGACCGGCCGCGCGGCGGATCAGCCGCCGGCGATCTGCGGGAGGATGTGCACCTCGCTGTCCGGTGCGATCTCGGTCAGCAGGTCGTCCTGGTAGATCTGGCCGTCGATGGCCACGGCCAAGCCGTCCTGCAGGTGCGGGGCGAGGGCGGGGAACCGCTCGGACAGCTCTCGGAACAGCTGGTTGATCGAGCGCGCGCTGACATCGACGGCGGTTACGCCGCCGGTGAACTGCGCCAGATTGCCGATCAATGTGACGTGGGCCATCGCCGGTCCTGGGGGTCGTGCCGGTGTCGGCGGGTGCCGGGGTGGAGAGCGGTGCGCCCGGTGGTCGGCTCCGGGCGCGCCGCGTCGTGTGACGTCAGATCTTCAGGCTCTTGTCACCCGATGCGCGTGCCCGATCGAGCGCCGCCAGCACGCGCGGTGGCGACATCGGCAGGGTCGTGAAGCGCAGACCGGTCGCGTCCCGCACCGCGTTGGCGATCGCGGCCATGGGCGGCACGATCGGCGTCTCACCGATGCCGCGCACGCCGTAGGGGTGCCGCGGGTTCGGCACCTCGACGATGACGGTGTCGATCATCGGCAGGTCGGAGGCGACCGGGATGCGATAGTCGAGGAAGCCGGCGTTCTGCAGCTTGCCGTCGGCGCCGTAGATGTACTCCTCGTTCAGCGCCCAGCCGATGCCCTGGACGGCACCGCCCTGGAACTGACCCTCGACGTAGGCGGGGTGGATGGCGCGACCGGCATCCTGGAGCACGGTGTAGCGGGTGATCGAGGCGCGGCCCGTTTGCGGGTCGACCTCGACGTCGGCGATCTGCACGCCGAAGCTCGGCGCGGCCCCGTGCGCATTGATGGCAGCCGTGCCGACGATCGGACCGCCGGTCTTGCCCGCGATCTTGGCCACGTCACGCAGCGACATGGGTGGGTGCTTGCCGGCGTTCTCTCCGGCGGGCTTGACCTCGCCGTTCTCGTAAGCGACGGCGTCGACCGGCAGCTCCCAGATCTTGGCGGCGCGGGCGCAGGCCTGCTTGATGACGCTGCGCGACGCCTCGACCGCCGCCATGCCACTCGAGAAGGTCGAGCGGCTGCCGCCGGTCAGGAAGTTGTAGCCCAGCATGGACGTATCGGCGATCAGGGCGCGGATCTTGTCCGTCCCGATTCCGAGTTCCTCCGCGGTCATCATGCACAGAGAGGCGCGCAGGCCACCGATGTCGGGCGTGCCGGCGAGCAGGGTCAGCGAGCCGTCCTCGTTGAGCGCGAGCGACACGGTCGTCTCGCCGCCGATGTTGAACCAGAAGCCGGCGGCGATGCCGCGGCCCTGGTTCTTGCCGAGCGGTGCCGTCCAATGCGGATGCGACTTCGCGGCCTCGAGGCAGGCGACGAGGCCCACCGGCCCGAACTTGGGTCCGTAGGCGGCCTTGGTGCCTTCGCGGGCGGCATTCTTCAGCCGGAAGTCGATCGGGTCGAGGCCGAGGGCGCGGGCCATCTCGTCGACCGTGCTTTCGACCGCATAGCCCGAGATCGGACCGCCCGGCGCGCGGTAGGCCGCGACTTTCGGGCGGTTGCTGACGACGTCGTAGCCGACGACCTTGACGTTGGCGATGTCGTAGGGAGCGAAGGCGCACATGCAGCCGGGACCGACCGGCGAGCCCTGGAACGCGCCGGCTTGGTACTTGAGGACGGCCTCGGCGGCGACGATGCGGCCATCGCGCTTGGCGCCGAGTTTCACCCAGATCTTGGCGCCCGATGTCGGACCGGTGCCGCGGAAGACGTCCTCGCGGCTCATCACCATCTTCACAGGCCGCTGTGCCTTCTTCGACAGGGCGAGCGCGACCGGTTCCAGATAGACGACCGTCTTGCCGCCGAAGCCGCCACCGATCTCGGAGGCGGTGACACGGAGATTGTTGACGTCCATCCCGAGGAGGCGGGCGCAGTGTGCGCGCACGATCCAGTGGCCCTGGGTCGAAACCCACATCTCCGCCTGACCATCCTGCGCCATGTTGGCGACGACGGCATGCGGCTCGATGTAGCCCTGGTGGACGGGTGCGGTGTCGTAGCTGCGCTCGACGATCACGTCGGCTTCGTTGAAGCCACGCGCCGAGTCGCCGAGCACGAATTCCACTTGCTTGGCGATGTTGGACGCAGCGGTGGGCGCTGGCGTGACACCCTGGGTGATCATGTCCTCGTGCAGCAGCGGCGCGCCGGCCTGCATCGCTTCCTCGACGTCGATGACGTGCGGCAGCACCTCGTAGGTGACGTCGATGAGTTTGAGGGCCGCTTTGGCGATTTCGGCGCTGGTGGCGGCGACGGCGGCCACGGGGTGGCCCTCGTAGAGCACCTTCTCGCGCGCCATCACGTTGCGCACCACGTCCCGGTAGTTGATGAGCATCTCGCCCGCCGGCACGAACTCAGAGGCCTGATCGACAAAGTCGTCGCGGGTGACGATGGCCTTCACGCCCGGCAGTGCCGCCGCGCGTGTGGTGTCGATCTTGACGAGCCGGGCGTGGACGTGCGGTGAGCGCAAGAGCTTGCCGACGAGCTGGCCCGGCATGTTCATGTCGGCCCCGAAACGGGCGCGGCCGGTGACCTTGTCGACGCCATCCGGGCGCACGGGTCGCGTGCCGATCACGCGGTAGTCGGCCTCGCGGGGCAGATCGCGAACCTTTTCCTGCATGTGCGTTATCCTCGATCCTTGTTCAGTCAGGCCGAAGCCGTGGCGTGGCGCATTTCGGCGGCCGCATCCATCACGGCGCGGACGATCTTGTCGTAACCGGTGCAGCGGCAAAGGTTCCCGGCCAGCCAGTAGCGAACCTCGGTCTCGGTCGGATCGGGGTTCTTCTCCAGGAGGGCCTTGGCCGCGATCAGGAAGCCGGGGGTACAGATCCCGCACTGCAGGGCAGCGTGCTCGAGAAACTTGCGCTGCAACGCGTGCAGCTCGTCGCCCTGCGCCATGCCCTCGATCGTTTCGACCTTGTGGCCGGCCGCCTCGACACCGAGCACGAGACAGGAGCACACGAGGCGCCCGTCGAGCATGACCGAGCAGGCGCCGCAATCGCCGGTGCCGCAGCCTTCCTTGGTGCCGGTCAGGTCGAGCTCGTCGCGGAGAACGTCGAGCAGCGTCTGTGTCGGGGCGACCAGCACCTCGACCGGATCGTTATTGACGGTGAACGTTATGTGCTGCTTGGCCATCAGCGGGTCCTCGCGCGGGCGAATGCGATTTCGGCAGTGCGCCGGGCGATCACGCCGGCGACCTTGATGCGGAACTCCTTGGTGCCGCGCTTGTCGTCGATGGGCCGGCAGGCAGCACTGGCGGCGGCTTCGAGCTTGGCGAGCGCGGCGTCGTTTTCCGGCTGGCCGACCAGGGCGGCGGCGGCCTCTGCGACCAGGAGCGGGCGCTCGGCCACGGCGCCGAGGGCAACGCGAGCCGCCCGGCAAATGCCGGCATCATCCAGCGTGACGCTGACACCGGCACCGACGACGGCAATGTCCATCTCGGTGCGCGGAATGAAGCGGAGATAGGCGTCCGCAGAATGCGGCGGCCGCGCCGGCAGGAAGAACGAGACGATCACTTCGCTCTTGCCGAGCGAAAGCTTGCGGGGGCCGATCATGACGTCCTCGACCTTGACGTCGCGGCGGCCGTTGGGTCCGATCACGGTGGCCACCGCGGCGGCAGCGATCATCGCGGGCACGCTGTCGGCGGCCGGGGAACCGTTGCACAGGTTGCCGCCGAGGGTGGCGCGACCTTGCACCTGGGTGGAGCCGATGAGGTTCGCGGCCTCGATGAGGCCTGGCCAGACCGTCTTGAGCTGCGGATGCTCTTTGAGTTCGGCGCCCGAGACGGCGGCACCGATGCGGAAGCCGCCGGCCTCCGCCGTGATGGTGCGCGTCTCGGCGATCCGCTTGATGTCGACCACCAGATCCGGCGCAATCACGTCGGTCTTCAGTTGAACCAGCAGGTCTGTTCCACCGGCCAGAACCCGGGCTTCGCCCGTGGCTCCAGCGAGCAGACGCACGGCCGCATCCAGCGACTCCGGCGCCTCATATCGCATGCGTTTCCATCCCTCTTTCGGCCATTCGAGCCGTGGCCACCTAGGCGCGCCGTTTCCGCCGACCGACGTCGGGTCGGGCGATCGGAGCGGGCGCATCAAACCACACGCGTTGTGGGGCGCCAACAAGAACCCTATGCTCGATCCATGACCGTTCCGCAAAAAAGGCGGCGGCAGTGGAGGGTGCGAGGATGGCCAAGGGATACTGGATTGCCCACGTCACGGTGACCGATCCTGAGCGCTACAAGGAGTATGTCCGCCTGAATGCGGCGGCATTTGCCAAGTACGGCGCCAAATTCGTGGTTCGCGGCGGCGAGCACGAGATCGTCGCGGGCACGTGGGGGACGGGGCAGCGTCACGTCGTCATCGAGTTCGAGAGCTATGCGGTGGCGAAGGCCTGCCACGACTCTCCGGAATATCAGGCGGCCGCCAAGGTGCGGAACGAAGCCTCGGTCGCCAACGTGGTGATCATCGAGGGTTACGACGGCTGAGCGGGGTCGCTCGGGTTCAGCTCGCGGTCTGCCCGCTGACGGTCGCCCGGGCGGCGGTCAGCGTGTTCTTCAAGAGGCACGCGATGGTCATCGGGCCGACGCCGCCGGGAACCGGCGTGATGGCGCCGGCCACGGCCACCGCGCTGTCGAAATGCACGTCGCCGACGAGTCGCGATTTGCCGTCGGCGGTCGGCACGCGGTTGATGCCGACATCGATGACCACGGCGCCGGGTTTCAGCCAGGTGCCCTGGATCATTTCGGGCCGGCCGACGGCGGCGATCACGAGATCCGCGCGGCGGACGATGGCCGGCAGGTCGCGGCTCTTCGAATGGGCCACGGTGACCGTGCAATCCTCTTGCAGCAAGAGTTGGAGCATGGGACGGCCGACGATCGTCGAGCGGCCGACCACCACAGCCTCGGCGCCGGCCAGCGACCGCATCGCCGACCGGGCCAGGATGATGCTACCGGCCGGCGTGCAGGGGACGAGGGCTGGCTCGCCGATCGCGAGGCGGCCGACATTGACCGGATGGAAGCCGTCGACGTCCTTGGCGGGATCGATGGCCTCGATGACCTTGCGCGGATCGATCTGACGCGGCAGCGGCAGTTGGACCAGGATGCCGTGCACCTCGTCGGCGCGGTTGAGGTCGCCGATCAACTCGAGCAGTGCGAGTTCCGAAACGGTTGCGGGCAGCTTGTGCTCGAACGAGCGCATGCCGGCGGCGGTGGTCTCGCGGCCCTTGTTGCGGACGTAGACTTGGCTGGCGGGGTCTTCGCCGACCAGCACGACGGCCAGGCCCGGCACGATGGCCTCGGTTCGCTTGAGTTCGGCGACGCCGGCCGCGACCTCGCGCCGGATCGCCTCGGCCACGGCCTTTCCATCGATGATGCGGGCGGTCATGTGCGGATCTCCGAGTGGCTGCGGCGTGGAGTTTATCGGCGCGCGCGGGTGGCGCCAAGCGCCGGCCGGTCTACGGGGCCAACCTGCGGGCGAGGTCGTCCATCAGGGCGCCGGCGTCGCCGTCGAGGGTGAGCGTCTTGACCCGCGCCTTGTGCCCGGCCGTCACCGCAACCGCGGACTTGGGCAAATCGAGCCATCCGGCGACCAGCGTCGCGACGGCGGCGTTGGCCGCGCCATCCTCGGGCACGGCGCGGACCCGGACTTTCACGGCGGGGCCTTCCGCGGTCTCGGTGAGGCCCTCGACCAGATCCTTGCCGGCCTTCGGCGTCGCCCGGACGCGCAGGAGGACGTGGTCGCGGTCCGGCCAGAAGGCGGACGCCGCGACCCGGCTCACAGGAAAAGCTTGGCGATGTTGGGCAGGACAACCAGCTGGACGAACGAGCAGCCGAGCAGCAGCACGATTGGCGAGATGTCGATGCCGCCCATGTTCGGGAGCATCCTGCGGATGGGCGCCAGCACCGGCTCGGTGACGGCGGTGACGCCCTGCCAGAGCGACCGCACGAAGGGATTGTAGCCGTTGATCACGTTGAAGCTGATCAGCCAGCTCAGGATGACCCCGGCGATGATCACGTACGTGTAGAGCGTGATGAGGTAGCTAATGAACTGCAGCAGCTCGATCATGGGGAAATTCATCCAGCCGGCGGGGTGATCCTGCCGCTGTGTAGCTGCGCCGTCCGCCGGCGGCAAGGCGCGCGGCGCGCGGGCTGTGGTTTGGCAGGTGTGCGCGGAGTGGTTCGCAACCGCCAGCTCGTCTGGGGCGCGGTGGCGTCGCACTGCACATGAGCCCCGGGACGGGTCCGGACCGGCACGTCATTTCTTGACAAAGCCGGACCCCGCCGCCTAAATGCGCGACCTCAAGGGGCCGTAGCTCAGATGGGAGAGCGCTGCAATCGCACTGCAGAGGTCAGGGGTTCGATTCCCCTCGGCTCCACCAA
>JBMOGA010000111.1:0-6991 GCA_049318625.1 Hyphomicrobiaceae bacterium | reverse complement strand
CACAAGATCCTGACCGGCCGGCGCGACCGCATCCGCACGCTGCGCCAGGGCGGCGGCCTATCCGGCTTCACGCGGCGCACCGAGAGCCCCTACGATCCGTTCGGCGCCGCCCACTCCTCGACCTCGATTTCCGCCGGCCTCGGCATGGCCGTGGCGCGCGACCTCAAGGGCGGCCACAACAACGTGGTCTGTGTCATCGGCGATGGCGCCATGAGCGCCGGCATGGCCTACGAGGCGATCAACAACGCCGGCGCCATGGACAGCCGTCTGATCGTGATCCTCAACGACAACGACATGTCGATCGCCCCGCCGACCGGCGCGCTGTCGTCCTATCTCGCGCGCATCACGTCGAGCGGCCCCTATTTCTACGTGCGCGACATCGCCAAGCAGCTCGCCAAGCGCCTGCCAAAGAGCTGGGAGCGGCGCGCCGCCCGCGTCGAGGAGTACACCCGCCACCTCTGGCAGGGCGGCGCCTGGTTCGAGGAGCTCGGCTTCTACTACGTCGGCCCGATCGACGGTCACAACCTCGACGAATTACTCGCCGTACTGAAGAACGTCCGCGACGCCCGCCAGGGCCCGATCCTGATCCACGTGATCACCAAGAAGGGCAAAGGCTATCCGCCAGCGGAGGAGTCGAGCGACAAATACCACGGCGTCAACAAGTTCAACGTCATCACCGGCGCCCAGGTGAAGGCGAAGCCGAACGCGCCGAGCTACACCAAGGTGTTCGCGGACAGCCTGATCCAGGCCGCCGAGACCGACGACCGGATCGTCGCCGTCACCGCCGCCATGCCGTCCGGCACCGGCCTCGACCTGTTCGGCGAGCGCTTCCCCGCGCGCACCTTCGACGTCGGCATCGCCGAGCAGCACGCCGTCACCTTCGCGGCCGGCCTCGCCACCGAAGGGTTCAAGCCGTTCTGCGCCATCTACTCGACGTTCCTGCAGCGCGCGTACGATCAGGTCGTTCACGACGTGGCCATCCAGGGCCTCCCCGTCCGTTTCGCCATCGACCGCGCCGGCCTCGTCGGCGCCGACGGCGCGACGCATGCCGGCGCCTTCGACGTCGCCTATCTCGGCACCCTGCCCGGCATGGTGGTCATGGCCGCCGCCGACGAGGCCGAACTCAAGCACATGGTGGCGACCGCCGCCGCCATCGACGACCGGCCGTCCGCGTTCCGCTATCCGCGCGGCGAGGGCGTCGGCATCGAGATGCCGGAGATCGGCCGTCCCCTGGAGATCGGCCGCGGCCGCATCCTGCGCGAGGGCACCCGCATCGCGATCTTCTCGCTCGGCACCCGTCTCGCCGATGCCTTGAAGGCGGCCGACCAGCTCGCCGCCATGGGGCTATCGACCACCGTCGCGGACGCCCGTTTCGCCAAGCCGCTCGATCGCGACCTGCTCCACCGTCTCGCCCGCGAGCACGAGGTGCTGATCACCGTCGAGGAAGGTTCCATCGGCGGCTTCGGCTCGTTCGTGCTCCACGACCTTGCGGAGACGGGCCTGCTCGACCGCGGCCTCAAGGTGCGGCCCATGGTGCTGCCGGACGTGTTCCTGGAGCACGACAAGCCCGAGCGGATGTACGAACGCGCCGGCCTCGGCGCTTCGGGCATCGTCGCGACGGCGCTCGGCGCCCTCGGCCGCGCCGGCATGGCCAACGACGCCGGCCGGGCCTGAGCAGGTCGTCGCCACGCCCGGCCACAAGTCCGCGCCGTGCGCGCTAGCCTGACGTGACCGGGGATCGTTGCGCCGAGGGCGATCACACCGGCAGCGGCACACCCACCTCGTTGAACAGCGCCTGCTGGCGCCGCGCCACCTCGTCTAGATCGAAGTCCTGGATCGTCTCGTTGAACAGGCGGTACCAGTTCATCCGCGCGTCGAGATGCAGGAACACGCCGCCGAGGCCGATGGCCGCCCGGTCCATGAACACGAACTCGCGCGGCACCGTCACCGGGCCCTTCTCCTTCAGGATCTTGTGCACGCTGAACGCCTCCCGGCGGCCATACTCCGCCGGCGTCGTGCCCTCGGCGATGGTCCGCTCGCGATCGTCCAGCAGCGGCCCGTAGATGAACCGCGCCCAGATGTTCATCGCCTCGATCAGCTCTTTCGTGAGCCCGCGGAAACCCCACGTCTCGTAGGCGTGCGCGACCCGCGCCTCGTCGCCTTCCACGAGCCCGCGATAGAGGTCGATCACGCCCTGCACGAACGGCGTGCGGAACGTGCGGATGCAGCCGTAGTCGAGCAGATTGATCCCGCCAGCCCGGCCGTCGTCCTGCTTGAACACCGTGTAGTTCCCGAGATGGGGATCGCCGTGGATCACGCCGTAGTGGCTGAACGGAAACCACCACGCCCGGAACATCGCCGAAGCAATGCGGTTACGATCCTCGATCGGGTCGGTCTTGTGATCGAGCAGCTTGTCGCCGTCGACCCAGCTCATGGTGAGCAACCGCTTGGTCGACAGCTCGGGCAGCATCTCGGGCACGCGGATCAGCGGGTCGTCCTTGAAGATGGCGCCGTAGAGCAGGGCATGGCGCGCTTCCAACTCGTAATCCAGCTCCTCGCGCAGCCGTGCCGCGATCTCGGCCAGCATCTCGCGAGTGTCGACCGCCGGGCTCATGCGGGCGTGCACTGAGAACACCACGCGCAGCTGATTGAGGTCCGCCTCGACGGCCGACTGCATGTCCGGATACTGCAGCTTGCAGGCAAGCTGCCGCCCATCGTGGCCGACCGCCCGGTGCACCTGCCCGAGCGAGGCCGACGCCGTCGCCGCCGGCTCGAAGCTCGCGAACCGGACCTGCCAGTCGACGCCGAGTTCTGCCTGCATCCGCCGTTTCACGAACGCCGGCCCCATCGCCGGCGCCTGGCTCTGCAGCTGCGACAGCTCGCGCGCATACTCGGCCGGCAGCGCCTCGGGAATGGTCGACAGCAGCTGCGCGACCTTCATCATCGGGCCCTTGAGCCCGCCGAGCGCGGCGGCGAGTTCGGCCGCATCCTTGGCGCTGTTCTTCTCGAAGCCGAACAGCCGCTGCCCCGCCACTCGGGCGGCGACGCTGCCGACGTTGGTGCCGACCCGCACGTAGCGGGCGGCCCGTGCCGAGAACCGGTTGTCTTCGTTGCTCATGATTGGTACTCCCGCCCTTCATATCGGCTGTCGATGGGCCGGGGTCTAGGGTGTGATCGGTCGAGGTCGAAGCGAAACGCTGCAACCGAGACCGGGATTGCGTCCCTGGATCAGGGCATGAGAGCGCGTGCGGGCCGGCCAATCACTCGGAACCGGACCACACGCCCTCCCGAAGTCTTACGCATGCACGGTGCCGCAAGATCACACCGCGCCGGCGAGATGACGGGTCCGGCGCCAGCCCAACCACGAGGACAACCCGGCATGACCGTGCCACAGATGGGCCCGACGGCCCGGCCCCCATGGCACCGGTCGGCCCTGGGCTGGCTCTCGGCCCCCATGGGCACCGCCGTCGTCACCCTCGGCATCGGCCAGATCATCGCCTGGGGCACCACGCTCTATGCCCTCGGCGTGCTCGGCACCCCGATCATGGCCGATACCGGCTGGAGCCGCACGCTCGTCTACGGCGGGCTGACGGCGGGCCTGCTGACCTCGGGGCTCATCTCCACGCTGGTCGGCCGCCTCATCGATCGCCACGGCGGACGCGCCGTCATGACCGCCGGCTCCATCCTCACGGCTGTCGGCCTCGCCCTGCTGTCCCGGGCGCCCGACGAGACGAGCTATCTCGCGGTCTGGGTGCTGCTCGGCGTGGCGATGCGGCTCACGCTCTACGACGCCGCCTTCGCCGCCGTCGTCCAGGTGACGCCGTCACGCGGCCGCGCCGCGATCTCCTACATGACGCTGTTCGGCGGCTTCGCCTCGACCGTGTTCTGGCCGATCGGCCACGCCATCGAAGCTGCCGTCGGCTGGCGCGACACGCTGCTGGTGTTCGCCGCCATCAATCTCCTCATCGGCGTACCGCTGCACATCTTCGGCCTGGCCCGCCGCGAGCCGAAAGCCGCCGCCGCCGCCTCGGCCACGCCCGGCGCGCCGGGCGCCGCGCCCGCCGCCGACTCCCCCCTTCTGACGGGGCGCAAGAAGCTGATCGCCATGGCGCTGTTCGCCACCGTCATGTCGTCGAACGCCTTCGTGTTCGGCGCCCTCGCGGTCCACCTGCCGAGCATCCTGCAGGCGACCGGCCTCGCCGCCGGCGCCGCCGTCACGCTGGCCGCCATCAAGGGCGTCGCCCAGGTCGCCGGCCGCGTCTGGGAGATCCTGTTCGCCCGCAAGCTCGCACCGCTCGACGTCGGCCGCATCGCCGTGGCGATCCTGCCGCTGTCCTTCGTCCTGCTGCTCGCCGCCAGCGGCAGTTTCGCGCTCGCGCTCGGCTTCACGCTCGTGCTCGGCGTCTCCAACGGCCTCATCACCATCGTCCGCGGCGCCGTACCGCTCTACCTGTTCGGCGCCCAGGGCTACGGCACCATCCTCGGCATCCTCGCGACGCCCTACCTGATCCTCAACGCGGTCGCGCCGGCGCTGTTCGCGCTGATCGTCGACCGGGCCGGCTACGCGGCGGGCGAGATCGTCCTGCTCGTGGCCGCAGTCCTCGCCGTCGTCGCCATGGAAGCGATGTCGTGGTGGTACCGCCGCGAGCGGACGCGGGGGTGAGAACACTGGCCGGACGGGCGGGGCGGACATGGCAACGCCGGACACGCGGTCCCGGAGTTGGCGGCACGGCGCTCCGGACCTGTGCCAGAGCAGATTTCGCCACCGTCTGAGCCCGTTCTGTTTGTCGCAAGTTCGTGGCAAGCTGCAATCGACGAGCGACGAGCGGCATCGATCTGGGATCATCACGATCATGGCGTCAACGGAAAGCGATACCAAAAGCACGGCCGTCGGGGCGGCATCGATCTCGGGCAAGTCCGATCCGGTGATCCGCAGCATCACGTGGGACGATGTGATCGCAGCTGTCCTGCAAGGGGCCGCGGACTTCCGGAGGGCGCCGCGCCTCGGTCTGCTGATCGGCGGCATCTGCGCCGGAGGCGGTGTCGCACTGCTGTTGTTCCTGACACTTCTCGGCATGCCCTATTTCGCCTATCCGCTGGCGACCGGTTTCGCCATTCTCGCGCCGCTGCTCGCCACCGGGCACTACGTGGTCAGCCGCGAGCTTTCGGCACATGCCGAAGCGCCGCCGCTCGGGGCAATCTGGCGCGAGATCATCGGCCGGTCCGAGATCCGCTGGATGGCGTTCGTCACGGTCTTCATCCTGATCGTCTGGATGTATCAGGTGCGGGTGCTGATGGCGGTGTTGCTCGGCATGATGGGCTTCGGGGCCACGCTGGCCGAGTTCGCAACCATCGTGTTCACGACCGGCAACGGTCTTGCCTTCCTCGGCATCGGCCACGTCGTCGGCGCGATCATGGCGACGATCCTGTTCTCGGTGACGGTGGTGTCCTTCCCGCTGATCCTCGACCGCGAGGTGGACCTGATGACGGCGATGATCACGTCGGTCGCGGCGGTGGCGAAGAATCCGGTCCCGATGCTCGGCTTCGCGGCGCTGATCGTCATTGCGCTGGTGGCCGGCATGGTGCCCTTTTTCCTGGGGCTGTTCATCGTGGTGCCGGTGTTCGGGCACGCCACCTGGCATCTCTATCGCCGCGTCATCGCGCCAATGCCCGGCAAGCCGGTCTGACCGGCGAGGCGGCGCCGCGATGGAGATCATGAGCTGGTGATATCGGTGGGGTCGGGCACGGGGGAGAGGACGGCTTCTTACGACCTGTCCGTCCCTGTGACGGGCGCGCGTCCCGCAGCTTTGCACCCCTGGCGTGCCTGGACTTCGAGAGGATCAGGCCATCATCCGCGCCGGCCCTGTTCGCTGAGCGAAAGGCGGGTCAGCCGGAACGTCCCCCATTTTCCGGAATAAGCCTGCAAGTCCCCCTTACCGTTGCTTGCCTTGTCTCGACAACGGCCGCGATGACATCATCCGTCGCGCAACGAGGCGGGGGCTCACGACCATGACGATCCTGGGCGGCACCAAAGGGTCCCTCCGGATGCGACTGCTCTCGACGCTGGCCGCGATGGTGGTCTGTGCCTGTCCCGCAGGGGCAAAAAAGGCGGGCGGCGACACCGCCATCAAGAGCATCATTCCTCACAACAGACCGGGCACGGAAACCTGCTTCGAGGGCCGCTTCAGCGACAAGACGGTCGACATGAAGCAATGGCCGACGTACGCCGAGCAGCTACGACGCTTGACCGATGCCAACGGTGAGCCTCTGCCCCCGCCACGAATGCACGAGCGTCCCAACCAGTCCGTTTCCCATGTGGTGCTTTATCTCAACTACACGAATGGGCGGCGGGCCCGCAATGAAAGCTGGGATTTCAATTTCACCGTGAGAGTCACGTCCCCCACGCTGGGAAAGGAACTGTTTGCGAGATCGGGATGTGCATGGTCCGGATACGACTACAAAACCGACAAAGAGATCGAGCCGGAGTTCATGCTCTCCTGCTGGATCGAATGTGACGGCGGCGGCATGCGCGCACTGCGCGTCCCCGCAACGGCAAGCGTCGATCTCATTTTCGACCGGCTCAAAATGCAGCACGGCTGCGAAGGTGGCGGAACCCATAGCGTCGGCGCCAGCGAAACCAAGGTCGCGTTCCGGCTCGAACGCGCGCCACTTGCCGTCTGCAAGGCTCTGAAGGCGTGGTGACCCCGCCCCGCCGTCCATCGCGGCCCGGCCCCTGCGCCGCGAGCGGGCGTGAGGAAGGATGCTGGCACCTGAAGGGCACGACGGGACCAGCGTTAGAGATGAATCGGGATAGCGCCCGCGCCCTGTCCCGGCCGCCCCCGATCCACAGCCCCGCATCGGCGCGCACCGCCGAAGCTGCCGCCGCGACAGGTTCCGCTTCGGTGCAGGTTTCTCGGACGTCGGCATGCGCGGCGATGCGGCTGGGGCTGGCCGACGTGGGAGAAGCGCCCAGGCACGAAGTCGCGGGAGG
>JBMOGA010000110.1:0-7091 GCA_049318625.1 Hyphomicrobiaceae bacterium | reverse complement strand
TGCCTGCGTGCACCGGGTCGAGGGCCCGGTGCACGGCCGATGTGTCGCGGCCGGAGCCGGCATCAGCGCTTCAAGACGGCGACCATGGCGGCGTAGCCGCGCATTTCGGCATGCTGCAGCGGGGTTATGCCGTTGCGATCGGCGATCGTGCGGCTGGCGCCGGCTTCGACCAGCGCTTTCGCCGTCGCCACGTGGCGCGGTCCGCCGTTGCCGAGCACGACGGACTCCATCAGTGCCGTCCATCCCAAGTTGTTGACGTGGTCGAGTGGTGCTCCGGCGGCGATGAGCTCCCGGACAACGCCATCATGGCCGAGATGCGCCGCCGCGATCAGCGCGGTGCCGTCGTAGCGGCTGGTGATCGCCTTGGCATTTCCGCCCAGTGCCAGCGCGACTTTCAAGGTCGCCACGTCGTCGGCGACCGCGGCGATGGTGATGATGTCGTAGCGGTCGTTCTCCTGAGCATCGACATCGGCGCCGCCCTTCACGAGCGCGCGGAGTGCGTCGCCCCGGGCCAGGAAGGCCGCGACGTGCAGCGGGGTGCGGCCGGCCGGGTCGCGCGCGTTCGGGTTGGCGCCGGCCGCCAGCAGCTTGCGGATCTCGTCGGCGTCCCCCTTGGCGGCTGCCGCATGCAGGCCGCGAAAGGCTGCGAGCTCGGCGGCGCCCGGCGGGGTCTGGGCGGCCGCGGGCCGGGCCACGAGGAGCACGGCCAATACACCGGCTGTCAGCATCCAGACAGCATCGAACAGCATTTCGCGCATCTTGCCACTTCCCTTTTCGATCCCATGCGAGGCTTTGCGGTCCGGCTCACTCCTGGTCGAGCCAGACGGTTGCCAGATCCTGGTTGGCGAAGTGGGTCGGCAAGACCTTCCAACCCTTCATCCTCGCGACGTGCGCGACCAGGCGGCTGTACCACAGGATCGGCACACTGTAGCTCTCGGTTATGATCGTGCGCTGCATTTCAGCCAGCAAGGCTGTCTGCTCGGCTGGCGACGCGGCTTTGAGTTTGTCGTAGAGCGCATCGAGCGCGGGGTTCGAGTTCCGCGTCATGTTGCGGGTCGAGCGCTCCTTCGAAAGATACTGGAGCAGCAGCGGCTTGGGATCGTCGGAGTCGGCGCAGAATGCATCGATGGCCACCTGAAACTGGCCGCTGAGAATGGCCGCCTTCTGCTGCGCGACGTCGAGCTGCAGGTGCTCGGTCTGGACGCCGATCTTGCGCCACTGGTCGATCAGATAAATGCCGGCCGGCGTGAACGGCTGGGGATTGTTGCGGTTCACCAGCTTGATCTTGAGATCGGGGACGCCGGCTTCGGCGAGCAGCCGCTTGGCTTCGGCGCGGGCTTTCTCGGCGTCGCGCTCGAAACCGGGCAGCTTGGCGAGTTCGGCCGGCGGCAGCGCCAGATCGTAGCCGGGGCGCAGGGGGCCGCCGACGGGACCCAGAATCGCGATTTTGGCCAACGTCTGCGAACCGCCCCAGCGATCGATGGCCATCGACAGGGCGCGGCGTACGTTCGGGTTGTCGAACGGCTTGGCCTCGGTGTTGAAAAGCAGGTCGATCTTGCAGATCCAGGGAGACTCCTGGAACCGGATCTTCTCGTTCATGGCGTCCTGCAGGGTGTTGCGCTCGCCCGGCGTGACCGAACGGAATTCGGCGTGCATCTGGCCGCCGCGCAGCGCGGTCGTCAGCGCCGAGGCCTTGATGAACACGGCCTTGAAGCCGTCGAGATAGGGCTTGCCCTTTTCGAAGTAGCCGTCGAAGCGCTTGCCGGTCCAGTGCGAGCCGGCGACGTGCTCGCCGAACACGAAGGGCCCCGTGCCCATGACGTTCTTGGCGGGAAACTGCGGGTCTTGGGCGAGCCGCTTGGCGCTGTAGAGACAATTGTATGGCAGGGCCAGCGTGTCGAGGAACGAGGGGTCGGGTGACTTCAGCTTGAAGACAGCCGTCGTGTCGTCCGGTGTCTCGATGGCGGTGATGTCCTCGAACGCGGCCTGACGGATCGAGATCACCCCCTCCGGCGGATTGCGCAGGCGGTCGAACGATGCCTTCACGTCCGCCGATGTCAGCTTGGTGCCGTCGTGGAACAGCACGTCGGGGCGCAGTTTGAACGTAAAGGTCGTGCCGTCGGGCGAGATCGTCCAACTCGACGCGACGTCGGGCTTCAGTTTCGGATAGTTGTCGGGATCGATTTTCAGCAGCAGCGAGTAATGCGGGGCGAAGACGTGCACCGCCGTGTAGGTGGTGGTGGCGTGGCAATCGTAGGTCGGGGCCTCGCCGGTGACCGCGTAGATCAACGTACCGCCCATGCGCGGCGTCTGAGCGTCGGCCGCCGGTATGGCGCCGGTCGAAACGAGCAGCGCCGTGATGGCGGCCGCGACTGATGCGCGTTGCATGCTTCCTCTCCGTCGGGTCGATTTCTCTTTGGATCCGGCGCCGATACCCCCCGGATCACGGGAATGGCCACGCCATGCTCGCGCGGGTCGCCTCGGCGCGCAATCCCTCCACGACATCGGGTGTGAGCGGGATGCCGCGCCGGCGGTGGTCGTGCTCGTGGCGTTGCTCCGGCTCGCCCGGCGCCAGGATCTCGTCGACGCCGGCCGCGCGCGGCAGCGCCTTGGCGCGGGCGTCGAGGTCGGCCATGCGGGCCGCGAATAGGTCCGCGGGCATGAACAGATCGGCGCGGAAGGCCAGGAACACGTGCCCGGTCTGCTGGGCCCGGTCCAGGTCGCCGAAGGGGTTGGCGATGTCGCCGCCATAGCCCGCGCCCGTGAAGACGCCACCGAGAATGTCCATCATCCAGGCCAGCGCCGCGCCCTTGTGCTCACCGAAGGGTAGCATGGTGCCGGCGAACGCCGCGTTTCCGTCGGTCGTTGGCCGGCCTTCGGAGTCCAGCGCGTAACCTTCGGGAATGCTGGCACCGCGGGCGGCGGCGAACTTGAGCTTGCCGCGCGCGACCCGTGACATCGCCATGTCGATCTGAAAGATGGCGCCGGCCGGGGCCGGAGCACCGAAGGCGAACGGCGAGGTGCCGAAGAACGGCTTCGCGGCCCCCCACGGCGGCAGGGCCGGCGACGCATTCGTGAACACCATACCGATGCATCCGGCGTCGGTGGCCTGACGGGTGTAGTACCCGGCCGCGCCGAAATGGCCGCTGCGCCTGACGCCCGCCAGCCCGATGCCGGCTTCCTTGGCGATGGCAATGGCTTCCTGCATCGCACGGGGTGCCACGATCAGGCCGAGGCCGTCGTCGCCGTCGACGGAGACGACGGCGGGGGCGACGCGTGTCATGCGAATGTCGGGTCGTGGGCTGGCGGTGCCGCTGCGGAGCCGTGCGAGATACATGGGGACCCGGGCCACGCCGTGGGACCAGACTCCGCGCAGATCGGCTGAGACCAGGATATCGGCCGCGACGGCGGCGTCTTGCGTCCCGAGGCCGGCAGCGGCGAACAGGTCGGCGACCAGGTCCTGCAGGCGCTGCGGGTCGAAGTAATCGACGTCGGCGGCGGCTTCCGGGCTGTCGATCATCGGGGGCTCCCTTTGCGCGGTTCCGCGGCGGCGCGGTGGCCGTTCCCGGCGCGTGCAGGATAGCTCGTGCGGTCCATCCCGAGAAGCCGGCCGCGCCGGCGCACAGCGCGCGGCGCCGAAGCGACCGGGGCGCTCGGATTGCCGAGTTAACGATCAGTTGACGTTCCAAAATTGCGTTGGCGATTGATTATGCATGGCAATTTCAATCCTCTTGCGCGGGATATATATAGCTTGCTGAAACTATTTTCTGTCTATTCTCCGCCTTCGGTAGAGTTGACGGCGGTCCAGTATGCGTACCTCAGTTGTTCGTGGCGGTCTGCTCGCGCTGGCGAATTTTCACGCGCGGTTCGTGCGTCGCGGCTTGTCACCCATGCGTGATCTTGCGGCCGACGATCGCGGTACGGCTGCCATCGAGTTCGCGTTCATTTCCGTTCCGTTCTTCATGCTGGTGTTCGGCATCTTCAAAGTCTGTCTGCTGTTTTTCACGACGTTCTCTCTCGAAAATGCCGTCTGGCAGGCCTCGCGCGAGATGCGGACAGGCCAATTCCAGAGCGGCAGCGGTGCCTATGCGGGGCTCGACGGAGAGGCGCTGCGGACGGCCTTCAAGCAGTCCGTGTGCAACATGGCGCCGCCGTTCGTGAGTTGCACCGATATCCGGGTGCTTGCGCAATCGGTTTCCCAATTCAGCGAGATCGTCGCTCCGAACTGCCGCAGCGATACCAACACGATCATCGACGAGGAAGCCGCACGCGGAAACTTCAGCGTCGGCGGTTCCAGCGTCGTGATTCTGATGACGGCGTGCCTGCGCTGGGCGATGGGGCCGCAGATCCCGTTCCTGGACCTCGGCGATCTGGCCGACGGTACGACGTTGATCCAGGTTTCGGCGGCGTTCCGCACCGAACCTTTCGGAACATGAGGGTTGGGATGAGGGTGGCCAGAAAATTCTGTCTTCGGATCACGTCCTCGGTTCCGGCGTTGCTGCGTGACCGGTGCGGCGTTGCGGCGACGGAATTCGCGCTCATCGTGCCGATCATGCTCGGCGTGTTCCTAGCCGCGGTCGAGTTGAGCCGGGCTGTGACGGTGTTCCGCCGCGTTCATGAGATCGCGTCCTCGACCGCCGATCTGGTCGCGCGGTCGGAAAAAAACATCAGCACGGCGGATGTATCCGACATCATGCAGGTCGCCGGATTTCTGATGGGTGAGTACAGCACGACACCTCTGACGGTCGCGGTGCGCAACGTCACGTCGGCCGTCGACGATGCGGCGAATACCAAGGAATCGTGGAAGTGCACGAACCCGACGGCGTCGGGCGGGAGCGCCAACTGCACCTGCCCCAACACGGCCTACGCGCTGCCGGCCGCCGGCTTGGTGGAGGTCAACGACAGCGTCGTCGTCACCGAGGTCAGCTACGGCTACCAGCCCCTGTTCGCCGATCTCATCATCGGTTCCGCCGCGCTCGGTGACGGCGGAGCGTTCCGCATGCGTGGCCTGGCCTACTTCAAGCCGCGTGGGCAGGCGGCCAAGCTCAATTTCCCGGACGGTGCGACGTGTTGAGTGCGATGACCAGAGGCGATGTCATGACGGTGGGACCCAACGCGGTAGAGCGCTCGGGCGTTCGCGCGAATGGCTGTTCGCGCGTGAGTGAGCTTGTCGGCCAGCGGGGACGGCGGCGTATCGGCGTGTCGCGGTTCCTGCGCGATCGCAACGGGATGATCAGCCCGTTGTTCGGCCTGATGATCGCACAACTCATCGCGCTGCTGGGTCTGGCGGTCGATTTCGGGCGGATCGTGACGGTCCGCTATCAAGTGCAGGCGGCCGTAGACGCGGCGGCTCTGGCCGGCGCGCGAGCGGCTCAGTTGGCGACGACGCAGGATCCGATCGAGGCGGCGACGGAGGCGGCGACCGTCTTCTACAATCAATCCGTACCGCCGGATTATGTGTCCTCCGAGTTTACGGTCACACCGAACGGGACGGCCAGCGAGTTCCAGGTGTCTGCGACCTATTGGGTGCCGACGCCGTTCCTCAGCGTCATGTCGATGCTGGATCCGCGAGGCGGCGACTCCGACGCGCCGGCGGCGTGCCAAGGCAGTGCCTACAGCTGTGTCCAGTTGACGACACAGGCGACGGCATTGCTGGCGACGTCGGGTACCGGTGGCACCGCCGTGGAAGTATCCATGATGCTCGACGTGACCGGGTCCATGGCCGAAGGCGACGGTTCCGGCAGCACCAAGATGGCGACGCTGAAACTCGCCGCCAAGGACGCCGTCGACATCCTCATTCCCGACGACGCCTCGGCCCATGTCCGTATCGCCCTTGCGCCGTTCGCGGCGGGTGTGAATGCCGGAACCTACGCGTCGGCCGTCACCGGCCTCGCCGCAACGTCGGGTCGGAACAAGTTGATCCCCTGTGTCATCGAGAGGATCGGCACCAACAGCTACACCGACGCGGCGCCCAGTGCGGCCAACGGATGGATCGGCTCGAACGCCGCAACGAATCCGCCCAGCGGTTCGAGCTACACAGGGCGGCTCGGCTCCAGCGATTACAGCAGAAGCGGCAATTGCACCTCCAGCGCGCCGAACCTCGCCGCGGCGATCGTGCCGTTGACCAGCACCAAGAGCACGCTCAAGACGACGATCGATGCCTTGGGTACGAACGGTGGCACCGCGGGGCAGCTCGGCACGGCCTGGGCCTGGTACCTGCTCTCGCCCAACTGGGCGTCGATCTGGCCGTCGGACAGCCTGCCGGGCAGCTACGCGACGATGAACGAGTTCGACAAGAACGGGAATCCGATGCTGCGGAAGATCGCCATCCTGATGACGGACGGCGACTACAATACGCAGTTCAGTTCGCAGTCCTCCAGTACGCAGGCGCGCGCGCTCTGCACGGCGATGAAATCAGCCGGTCTGGTCGTGTATTCGGTCGGGTTCCGGGTGAGCAGCGCCGCGAAAACGCTGCTCAGGGGGTGTGCGAGCAGCGACAGCCATTACTACGATGCGACCGACGGTGACAAACTGCGGATCGCGTTTCGCGATATCGCCCTGAAGATTTCAACGTTGCGCTTGTCGCGCTGATGGTGGGCCTGTGGGGGCTCCACGAAGATCTCGCGCCCTGTCGGTTGCGGGGGCGCTACACTCTGCCTTAGCGGACCGCCAGGACCGAGTTGGGGCGGGTGTGGGGGCGACCAGAAATTGGGTTCGTTTTGCAGGATGGCGCGTTGAGCCTCCGGGGCGACCGGAATTGGGTTCGTTTCGTGCATGCTGCTGTCAACGGCCTTTAAGTTTAAATGCAACTCAATTCAACTCGGCGAGGTTGTTGTGGCGAAGGGGTCCGCCGCCACTGATCACATCGTCAGGACAGTAAAGAACGTGTCGCACTTTTGTTGTGCTCGGCACGCAGCGCCGAGGTCGTGTGATCGGGCTTGGCGTTGAGTGGCGTGTCGATGCGGGTCTCGAGCCGGACGGCGGGCAAGACGTGATCGATCGCCCGTAGGGGCATAGTCTCGTAGATGTCTGACGCCCTAACAGGCTGTTGAACTTCTCGCCGGCTGACAGCCCTCCGCGAATATGATTCC
>JBMOGA010000109.1:0-8154 GCA_049318625.1 Hyphomicrobiaceae bacterium | reverse complement strand
CCCCCCCCCCCCCCCCCCCCCCATGGACCCGGCTGCCTTGGCGCGACGCACCGGGCTACCGCGTAGTGAGGCCGAAGCCCTGCTTGCGTCCGATGAGGGCAGGCACGATCTGGAACGTGAGACCCGCGATCAGCACAATCGTGGCGTCCGCCCTATCGTGTTCTTTCGACACGCAAGAAGCCGAAAGGATACTTGTCAATCCTACATCGACCCACGTTCGGCTCTTCAAGTCCGCTCAGGGTCAACATGTTCCTTCGAGGACGACGGCGTCGCTCACACTGATGCCCTGAGACCCGCCGTCAGCGGCGAGCATCGCCAACCAAGACGCGATGCGCCCCTTACCGACCGTCACGGCGGCGCGTCTTCCGGGCCGGCTGCGCCGGACGCCGTAACCATAGCAAGGAAGATCCTTGCCCATCTCTGCCATTGGCCCACCTGCAACGCCCGCTTCCGCTTCGCACCATCAATCGCGCCCACCGACGATTGCCCGCTCGCTCTCTTGCTCGGCCCGGACGATGTCCCGCACCGTGTTGCGCGCCAGCTTCAACTCTCGCGCGATCGCCTTAATCTTGCGCTTCTTGACGAAGAGCGCTCGCTGAACCCTGGCCGTTGTATCCATCGTGATCATCCCCCGCCCGGCCCTCAGCGCGGCTCACGGACAATGGGGCCATTGTCACCGCCCGGGGGGGGCAAAATTGCGCGCCGATCACCGCCGAACAGGGGTCAAACTGAACGCCGGATCACAGTCCACGCGCCACCATCCGTGAACGAGTCGGTCGATCCTGAGATCGCGGACTCCCAGCCGGAACCGCCGCACCCGGCGTCACCGCCGCCGCCGGACCCGTCGGCGATGGATGGGGCCTCGGATCCCCACGGCGGGGAACCGACGCGATCGTTTGTGGTGCCGCCCAGCAGCACCGCCGTGGCGCGCTATGCGGTCGCCGTTCGCCAAGTTCTTGCGCGCGCGTCCCCGTGGCGCGGAAGGGCCGGCGCGGGCGCGTGGTGGTCGAAGTTCGAGGTGGATGAGGGCGGTCGTGTCCTGCTGGTCCGGGTCGGGGAGACGAGTGGACACGTCGAGATCGACAGCGCAATAACGACCGCCGTGGCCGCCGCGCAATTTCCGGTTCCACCATCGGGGATGACGACGCTGCAACCGCCCTACATCATTCCGTTCGAGTTCCGCTGATACCGTGCAGGGTCCGGCAATTGGCGGCATGCGGCCCGGCCACGACGCTGACGGCTTTGGTGGCTTCTGAGGCGCGACAAAGCGAGACCCGCGGGAGCCCGACCCCGCGCTGATGCCTGCGATCCCTGACGCCCAAGCCACGAATTCAAGCGTGTGCCAGAATTACCACACTCCTTGAGCATTATGCAACATCAGAGCCCAAGACAATGACAAACACATAATTGCTGGGGGGGGCGGTCGACTAAGACTTGCTCTCGGTCAAGTCTGGCAGGCGTCGGGAGTTGGGTATTAGTAGCGAAATGCCGAAGCCTTCGGGGGCTGTGACGCTCGCCATCCGCAAGGGCTCCGTGATTGCCCCGCTGCTGCTGCTGCTGCTCACGATCTTTCTCTTCGTGATCTACGCGTTGCCGTCGGAGCACGCCAAGCTTGCCCAACGGCTCGGACTCGGAGTGCCCAATCCGAAGGCGGCGGACATCATAGCCGGGATCGGCCAATTCGATCCGGCCCGCGCGAACCAGCTCTGGAAGGACATCGGCCACAGTCCTTGGGTGTTCGTCACCGAGGTCCTGCGGCCGCTCCTGAAAGTCTATCTTGAGCAACTCGCCGACGATTTCGAGAACATCGTGACGAGCGTCGTCGGCACCGGCTGGACGCTGGCGCTCTATTCGCTGATTCCTGGTCTCGCCGGCCTGATCTATCGTCGCCAGTTCCTAGTCTGGTTCCTGTCGTCGTACGCTATCCTGCTGGCGATCGACGCATCCGGACTGTTTCCAAGCCTCGCCGGCAGTGCGAAGCCAATGCCCGGCTCCGGTCAGCTCCTCGTCTTCCTGCTTGCGCAGATGGCCGTGCTGCTGCTGGCCTACCGGCTCCGCCGGCATTCAACCAGCGCCAGCCGCTTTCCTGCCCAGCTTTGGAACTGGTCGCTGATCGGTCTCCTCACGCTTACCGGTTTCATGCTTTATGCCTACTGGGCGCCTTTCCGGGCGGACGATACCGGGCAGGCTGCAAATGAAGCCGCCGAGCGAAAAGCCGGCAAAGCCACCGCCGGATGGCGCGATTGTGAGTCCTGTCCCGGGCTCGTGCTTCTCGCACAACCCTATCCGCCCGTGCCGGCCGACGCCGCTCCGCCCGTCGTGCCACGCGATCCACGGGAAGGTTCGCCACCGCAATGGGTCATCGAAATGCGCCAGAAGGCAGCGGCCGAACGGCGCGATCAGATGAAGCTCGTCAAGGTCCCACTCTACATGTCGATGTTCGAGGTGACGCACGAGGAGTGGGATGCGTGCACCAAGAGCGATCCGTCGGCCTGTCCGTCGGTGCCGCGCCCGGGCGAGCACGCGAGCCGGTTGCCGATCCAGGTCTCTTTCGCGGCAGCCAAGTCCTATGCCGCATGGCTCAGCAAGCAGACAGGTGCCGCCTACAGGTTGCCCTCTCCGATCGAATGGGAATATGCCGCCCGCGCCGGTGCCCCGTTCGATCGGGGTTGGTCGCACGGGACCGATATCGCCTCTCTGTCCGAGTACGCATGGTTCTTTCCGAGTGCGGACGGGGCACGGCATGTCGGCCTGAAGAAGCCCAACGGACATGGCCTCTTCGACATGCATGGCAACGTGCGGGAGTGGATCGACAAATGCCGGGGAGCGGACGGCACGCCCTCGCCGGGGTGCACCAACGATGGCGATTTTCAGGAGGTGATGGGGGGCGGCATCAGCGACCAGGCCACGGATCTTCGGTTCGACGTCCCAACCCTGTCGACCAGTGAGAACTCCGGGTTCCGCCTCGTCCGCGAAGCCGGCACGAAGACGCCGGCCCTGGCGCCGGCAGCTCCTGCGCAAGGCACGGCCTCCCCGTCGAAGGACACTGCAACGTCGGTCTGGGGCGTGTTCACGAGCGGGATCAGCGGCTGGATCTTCAAGTGGGAGATGATTCTGATCGGCCTGCCGCTCGTCTACTCGCTGCTGCGCAATTCAGCCGCCTGGACCGAACGCAAGCGCAAGAACATCGTCATCTGTCTCGACGGCACGAGCAACACGCCCGACATGGTCGAGAAGGGCTTTGCCGCCACCACGAATGTCTACAAGCTGTTCCGCATGCTCAAGGCGGATAGTGCCGGCGTGTTCGAGCCCGGCGAGTTGTTCGATGCCTCGCTGTGCAAGCGTTACAAGAACGGCGACGCGCAGCAGATCGCCTTCTATTATGCCGGCGTCGGCAACAAGTACGACAACGATCCCATCCTGCAGGTTCTCGGCCTGGCGATGGGTGCGGGCGCGGGTGATGTGGTCGAAAGAGTCTATCTGGACCTCGTGCGCGTCTATCAGACGGGAGATCGCGTCGTCATTGTCGGCTTCAGCCGCGGCGCGGCGATTGCGCGTCTGCTAGCGAGGGCCATCGACGCGCGCGGTGCGCCACGCTCTGTGTGGACGATCAAGCTCTTCGGCAAGCACCGCACGCTTTGGGCCTCGAAAGCCAAGCAGTCGGTCGCCATCGACGTGCTTGGCTGCTGGGACACGGTTGGTTCCTTCGGCATCGCCAAGACGATCGCCGGGATCAACTTCCAGCAGCTCAACTTGGGCAAAGATCTGTCGGTGCCGGAAAACGTGCAGCAGGCCTACCACATGGTGGCGCTCGACGAGCAGCGCGACAGCTTCGAGCCGACGCTGATGGATCCGGATCCGAACCGGCCGGAGCGCATTGTCGAGGTATGGTTTGCCGGCGATCACGCCAATATCGGTGGCGGCTGGGCGACGGACCGGCTGTCCGACATCACGCTGGATTTCCTACTCAGCCGGATCAGCAGCGGCTACACCCAGAGCGCGGCTCAGGCTGGCGAAGACGAGAGCTGGGGCCTCTATCTCAAGGCGTGGAAGGCCGATAAAGCCGAGTACTGGGAGCGTCAGGACGACAACCCGCACATCGTCGATCCCGATCCGCTCGGCCAGATCTCGCAGTGGTTCAGCCACTTGTACGAATACCGCCCGCGGAAGATGCCGCAGCATGCGATCATCTCGGATACGGTCTTCAATCGCATGGTCGATTCGCTGCCGCTTTACGCGCCACAGGCCCTGTTCAATTTGAACGATGAACTCCACAAGCGCCACGATCTCATTGCCGGGCAAGTCGAAAAGCTCCAGAAGAATAGCCTTTTGTCGGACAGCGATCTGAAGAAAATCGCGGGCTATCAAGCGAGGTTGCGTCTCAATCGCTTCGAGGACTATTGGAACACCAAGGTCATGGCGACGCGAAGAGGGAAGTTCAAGCTTCCCGCCGAGGCGTTGGCCAACGGAGCGCCGCTGGCTGTTGCTCCGGGACAGAAGGCGCAGGCCATAGAGGCCGCTCACCCAACGGGCTGACCCAAGGTGGGGGCTGGCACAATAGAATGCTCCAGCGGAGAGTGGCACGACCCGTCCACGCCACGTGCCAGAGGGCAATGCGCGCGCCATCGCACGACGAGAATCTCGTCGTCGGGGCCCACCGCATTGGCAATCCTTATGTCCAGACACAGGACCGCAACGCGAAGTCGCGTGAATGGCCAGTGGCCAGATCCGTGGCATAGGCGAGCGCCATCAGGAAATCTGCCCGCCTGACAGGGGATGACGACTTGCGATCCTCCCGATGTTCGGCTGAGCCTACTTGTCAAATCTATTCCGAGCAATGCGAGTCTAACACCATGGCTCGCAGGTTCCGCTCTACCCTCAATCAGCTGGCGGTCCAAACCCACGCTGGACCCGTCGGTGGATTCCCGCTCTCGGCCCAGGGCTTCCTTTGGGACGACGGTCGTCTTGGACCTATCGCGTCGTCGTTCACAGTCCTTGCCGTTGAAGATCGCGACCGGGTCGACAGCGGGAGTGGACGGCATGCACGCCGACGGGTGGACGTGACCCTGATCGAGATTGTTTACCTTTGCGCGACGACAACTACGATGATCGCCAAAGCGTCGTGATTGTCGTTGCAAAGCCATACTTGGCTCAGTCGTCACGAACGCTGCGTTCGTGCAGGCCTGAATAAGTCTGCCGCAGGTGCCGGCTTGAAGAGTCGTGGGGACCAGAAAAATTCTCGATCGCCCTGTCGAATAGCGGCAGGCTCGCGGCTCATAGGTTCGACAGGCCGTTTTGCGCCCGTCGACACGTCGAAGCCCATAGCAATCAGGAGTGCCCCATGCAGTACATGTTGGTATTCAACGAAACTCCGGTCAAGCTCGCCGAGCGCAACGACCCCGCCAAGGCCGGACCCTATTGGGGCGCCTGGAGCTCCTATATCGGGGCGCTCCGGGAGGCCGGGGTCATAATCAGCGGTAACGGTCTGCAGCCGCCGCACACCGGCACGACCGTGCGCGTGCGCAATGGTGTTCGCCAAGTGCAGGATGGCCCGCACCCCGACACCAAAGAGCAACTCGGCGGCTACGTTATAATCGAGGTTGGAAACCTTGATGCGGCGCTCGAATGGGCAGCCCGCAGCCCCTCGTCAGCTGACGCCTCGACCGAAGTGCGTCCCGTCCTGCCGCCGATGTCATGAAGCTGGCCGGCACGTTGTCCGAAGCGCACCGCGCCGCCGAGCAAGCGGCGCGGACCTCCTATGGCCGGTTGATCGCCATCCTCGCCACACGCACACGCGACGTAGCCGCGGCCGAGGACGCGTTGGCCGATGCTTTCCGCAGTGCGCTCGAGAATTGGCCAGTTCGCTGCATTCCGGACCGTCCCGAAGCCTGGCTTCTGACCACGGCCCGCCACCGGCTCGATCACGGCCGGCGGCACGAGCAGGTCAAGGCCCTAGCCGCATTAACACTCGAGAACATCGCCGCGGAGGCCGCCGATATGACGGGTAAGGCACCGTTTCCGGACGAGCGGCTCAAGCTGCTGTTCGTCTGCACTCACCCGGCCATCGATCCCGGCATCCAGGCGCCGCTCATGCTGCAAACCGTTCTTGGTCTGGAAGCTAACCACATAGCCGCGGCGTTTCTAGTGTCGCCGGCCGCCATGGGTCAGCGCCTCGTGCGCGCCAAGTCCAAGATACGTGATGCAGGAATCGCCTTCGAGGTGCCCGAAGGAACGGCCTTGCCAGCTCGCCTCGAAGCGGTGCTCACCGCCATCTATGCGGCTTACGGTACGGGGTGGGAGGACGTTCTCGGGGCCGATCTGAAGCGCAAGGGTCTCACCGAGGAAGCGCTATGGCTTGCCCGCGCGCTGGCAGCCCTCAGTTCTGCAAGCCCAGAGCCGAAGGGCCTGCTGGCGCTCATGCTCTATTGCGAGGCGCGTCGACCCGCCCGGCGGACGTCCGAAGGCGCCTACGTTCCTCTCCACCATCAGGATACCCGTCTGTGGTCGCGGCCGATGATCGGAGAGGCCGAGACGCTCCTCGCCGAGGCAGCGAAGTTTGGCGAGCTCGGGCGCTTCCAGCTGGAGGCCGCGATCCCGTCGGTGCATGTCGAGCGCCTCGTCAGAGGACACGAAAATTGGAAGGCACTGCTGCAGCTCTATGGGTTGCTCATCTCCGTCTCGCCGACAGCCGGAATTCGCGTCGCCTATGCCGCGGTCTTGGCCGAGGCCGGTGAAGCCCGTCGCGCTCTCGCGATGTTGGATGACTTGCTGGAGAGCATGCGCGACTACCAGCCCTACTGGGCCGCGCGTGGATACGCTCTGCAGCGGCTCAAGCGCGACGACGAGGCACGTCGCGCCTTCGAGACCGCTGCCGGTCTCACCGAGGACCGGGCGGTTCGATCGTTCTTGCTATCGGCTGTGCCCGCCCACTGACTGGGTCGTGAAATGCAGCTACTGGCAGATCATCTAACGCTGCCGAAAACACGGGCGACTGCGAGTGCAAAGCGTCCCATCGTTGGGCACCTCTAGCGCGACTTGGGTTGAGGCAGCAGCTCGGGCCTGTACTCGAAGTGCATGGTGTCGAAATGATACCAGTGACCACCCCAGATGAAGCCATGCTTCTCAAAGATGTGGATAATCTTCGTGGGGTACAGGTTGCGCCAACGGCCGGGCCCACCTGACCAGCGCCAATAATGGGCAAACCTCGTGTTGAGATCGATCGCGGCGCCGTAAGCGTGCATGGATCGCGCCCGTGACCCGGCAATGGGACGACAGGCATAGGTGCCCGCCGACGGGTTCAGATGCTTCACGAGGTCGTGCGGCAACTGCTCGAGTTCATCGGATACGCGCTGGAGCGCTTGGTCCACGCCATTGACGGTTGTGACGACGATTGTACCGCCGCCATGACGTGGCAGCCAACGAATGCTGCGGAGGTGCTTCGTTACCTCTCCGCGATTACAGTCCCCGTACATGGCGACGAACAATGGCTCGTAGCGGACGCGGCCAGGGTCGACGTTCTGGGCGGGCGGCTTCGGTTCGGCACCCGCCGGATAGGCGACATAGAACATATCATCGACGTCTGGTTCCTCGAGCAATTGCTCGAACGACTTCGACGTGCGGCCATCAGAGATCCGGAACTTCGTGCCGTTCGCCAAGTGGAGGTAGCTGGCGTCGTAAGCGCGAATGAACGCAGGATACGCTGTCACGAGCCGTTGCAGGTGGAGGTCGAGTTGGGGCGGTGGGGCCCCGTACCCATCCGCCGCGGCGGCCGGTGATCCAGGGCAGATTGCCAGCGCGATTGCGAGAGCTAGACCGGCTAGACGCCAATGCCGTGATGGGTATTCGCGGGTGGTGTCAACGATCCTAGCACTGCACATAAAAATCCTCGGCTGAACTCAGCAGCGGGCTGGCCGCTGCCATCATCCCATGATCTGGCCTGTTGCCGATTTCCTGCAATCTTTCAAAGTTCTTGGCGATGCTTCGTCTGTGAGGGCGGATCGCTCTGGCCGGAGCGGCCATGCCGCCCAATTTTCCGGCCACTTGGTCGCCGAAGCCCGGCTTATCGAGATCCATGACTGTCTCGCCCGGCATCAGGGCGTCAACTAGCAGGTTGTTGAACTTGGGTCTTCGGTAGCCCCGTATCCTCGGTTGAGG
>JBMOGA010000108.1:0-8278 GCA_049318625.1 Hyphomicrobiaceae bacterium | reverse complement strand
GCCTCAACCGAGGATACGGGGCTACCGAAGACCCAAGTTCAACAACCTGCTAGGTTCCACAGGTGGCAAACCTCCGTCTGTCCGATGCGATGGATGCGGCCGAACCGTTGCTCAAGCTTGTTCGGGTTCCACGGCAGATCGTAGTTGACCATCAGGTGGGCGCCCCGCTGTAGGTTCACGCCCTCGCCGGCCGCATCGTTGGCGACCAGGACGCGCACCTCGGGATCATCGTTGAAAGCTGAGATGGTGGTCTTGCGGACGTCCCGAGGCACGCCTCCATGAATGACCACGACAGCCTCGTGTTTGCCGATCCGCTGGCGGATGTTGCTCGCAAGGTATTCCAGCGTGTCACGTGGCTCGGTGAAGATTAAAAGCTTGCGACGTTGGCCGGTCGCCTCGTCGATCATCGGCGGCTTATCGAGAATCTCGCTGAGCTGGCGCCACTTGGCGTCCTGACCAGACTTGCGTAACCGGTCGGCAAGCTTCTCCAGATCGCGGAGCACCACCAGCTCGGCTTCGAGTTCAGGGATGGTTTGGGCGGCCGTAGCACGATCTGCGATCTCTTGCTCGGCCTGCTCCAACTCGGCGCCGCCGGCTTCGTCGAGTTCACTATCCTCGTCGTCGTCGAGGATAGATGGTAGATGTTCTGCCTTCTGTAATTTGCCGCCGCGAGCGATGACGCGCTCCTCGGCCAGCCGTGCCTCCAGACGCTCCCGGCGTCGGCGCAGCGAATGGTAGATAGCGGCCGGCGACGACGCGAGACGGCGCTGCAGGATTTGGAGGGCGAAGCCGACATTGTTGCGCCGATTGTCGTCGCCGGCCAGGTCATTGAGGTTGCGCATCTCGTTGCGCACGTACTGAGTGACGGCCGCATAGAGCTGCGCCTCAAGGTCCGAAAGCTGGTACTGGATCGTATATGCCTTCCGCTCGGGGAACAACGGTGCGCCGTCAAATCTGCGCAGTTCCTCTTTGGTCAGTCGGCGCATCAAATCCGAAACGTCAATCCTGCGAGCGCCCTCGCGCGGCCGTCCTTCGAAGCGATCGGCGTCGAGCAGTCCCATGAACAGCTGGAAGTCGGCGTCGCTGCCGTTGTGTGGGGTGGCCGACATCAACAGGAAGTGCCGGGTCCGGCTGCCAGCAAGCTGCCCGAGCTTGTGCCGCTTGGTGTACTTTACCTCGCCGCCGAAAAGACTGGCCGCCATGCGATGGGCTTCGTCGCAGATAATCAGGTCCCATTCCGGCGCTGCCTGGAACTTGGCCTGCAAGGTCTCCGATCTCGACGCCATGTCGAGCCGCATGATGAGGCGATGTCGCTCGACGAACGGGTTTCCCGTAACGGAGGTTTCGATCTGCTCGCGCGATAGAAGATCGAACGTGAGGTCGAATTTCTCCTTCAGTTCGTCCTGCCACTGCTCAACGAGGCTGCCTGGGGCTATGATCAGGCACCGCTCCAGATCGCCGCGGATCAGCAGCTCCTTGATGAGAAGCCCGGCCATGATCGTCTTGCCGGCGCCGGGATCATCCGCAAGCAGGAAACGCAGAGGGTGGCGCGGCAGCATCTCGCCATAAACGGCAGTGATCTGATGCGGCAGCGGCTCGATACTGGAGCTGTGGACCGCGAGGTACGGGTCGAACAGGTGGGCCAACCGGATGCGCTGCGCCTCTGACGCGATGCGGAACGCCTCGCCATCGCCGTCAAAGCTGAACGCACGGCTGGCTTGCACAAGCTCCAAGCGCGGCTCGTGGTCACGGAAGAGGACGATCTCTGCCGGGCCGTCGGCACCGCGGTAGACGACGTTCAGTGCGTCGGTTCCGATCCACTCGACGCGCACGACCTCGGCGATCGCGGCGCCTGTCAACCCGCGAACTTTCGCGCCCGATACGATCCTTTCCAGTGCCAGCATCTCGCCTCAGCATTTTACCTTGGGTCAAAGCATAGCATTTGGCCTATAACTGTCAGTCTGGTCATGCTTCATCTGCGCACAGGTAACGCAACCCAGAACCTTGCACGACGAGGAAATCCCAATTGCACCGTTCATGCTTGTGGATGAACAGGCTGCATCTCGCCACATGGAGCTTGGATTAGCTAGGGTTACCCTAAAGTGGCGTGTCTTGGTGGCCCTATGACAGTGGTGCAGGTTGTTCATATCCAGCGTCTGTTTCGACGTTCACACGCAGAGCGGGTGCGCCACTGTTTCGAGCCGCATTGCGTGCTGGCGGATGCCGATTGGTCGCAATGTCTCCTTGGTGCGCTTCTGTCCGAAGCTCTCTCTTCGACTGCCGAACAACGCATACCGGCAGAGTAGCGCGACATGGGGCACCTGCGTCTCGGAGCTCTGCCTAAGACGCGCGAGTGGGACGCCGTCGTCGCCAAACTGCAAACTGGCGCCGACGTCGCCAACCTCGCGGCGGCGACTGCGCTTGCTGCCGAGCAGGCTCTTGAGAGCGCAAAGGCTGATCCCGGGCTCGGATACGCCGTCTGGCTTCTGACGCAGCTACCTCTCGCGGCGCGGTCCGAAGAATTTGCGGGCCGGCTCGTAAAATTGGGCTTCTCCGCGGGGGCCGGTCAATCCCTGCTTGCATTGACTTCTGAGTTCGCCCTCGCTCTCGACAAGCAAGTTGCTGGGCGCGCGCATCGGACAGACCTCGGCGAGATGGCGCGGCTCGCAGCCATGGAGACGTTGACCGCCGCGATCGGGCCGCGCCTGCCAACCTTGTTCACCGATGCCGGCGATGTCCGGGCCGAACTGTCCAGGCTTGCGACGAAGGCCCAGTTCGGCGCGCTGGCGCGCGATTTCTTCGCGCGTCTGACCAACAGAACCCTCGAATACTATCTGAGCCGGGAACTGCCCAATCACGTCGGCCCTGGCCGAACGTTTGCCAACTTGGCGGAGCAGACCGAGTTCCGATCGGCGATGGTCCGCCATTGCGACGAAGTCTCCCTCATCGTCGAGGAATTCGCTGGCGGCTGGTTCTCCAAGTCCGTCTTCAATCGCACGCTCAGCCCCGAGACGGCGCAGGGCTTCGCTGCCTACTCCCTGAAGAAACTGCGGGATGAGCTTCGCGCGCGTGGGGGTGGCGATGCGTGAGCATCTCTTCCTCTGCGGCCTCACGGACGTGCAGTGTCAGCCATACGGGCAGGAAACTCGCCTCAGCATGCAAGGGGTGGCGAAGAACGTAAGGCTAAAGGTCGACAACCTGAGAGACCGGCTCAGCGAGGTCGAGCCGGACGCGCTCACCGACCTCCTGGAAATCGCTGCCTACGTGTTCCGGGCGGACAACAGCGTCTCGCGAGAGAGCCGCAAGGATGGGCTCGCTGGTGCCGAGTGGCGACGGACATTCCGCATGGTCGTTGCGGTACGAGAGCCCGGTCGCTGGTCCGAGCCGTCCGTCGTGAACGCGCTGGGGCAGACGCTGCATTTCCTGTCGGACGACACGTGGCACTTCGAATTCGTCGACAACCGCGATCCTCTGCCGCTGCAGTACTATCTACCAGGGATCAGGGGCAACGTCGCCGACATCCGGAACGGAACGACCGTCGTCTTGTTCTCGGGCGGCCTCGACAGCTTCTCGGGTGCAGTTCACGAACTGCAGACCAGCAATCGTCATGTCGTTCTGGCGAGTCACAGAACAAACGAGTTCATCGGAAAACGACAACGAGAGTTGGCCGGAGTTCTCAAGAAGGACTTCAGCAGGCGCGTGACGCATGTTCGCGTCGACGCCGGCGCTGCCGGCACGCGAGGGCCCCGAGAGCACTCGCAAAGGACGCGGAGCTTCCTGTTTCTCGCTGTCGCAGCCGTTGCCGCCAGGATCGAAGAGTCCGACCGAATCCGCTTCTACGAGAATGGCATCATGAGCGCACACCTGCCGATTTCGGAGCAGGTGGTCGGAACGCACGCGAGCCGCTCAACGCATCCGCGTGCCATCAGTTTGTTCAACACGTTCCTGTCATGCGCCATTGGCGGAGACATGATGGTCGACAATCCATTCAGCTTCGATACCAAGTTTGAGGTAGTCCAAAGGCTCAAGGCTTCCCCTTACGTGGCCTACATCAAGAATACACTGAGCTGCTCCGCCACCCGCAAAATGGAGCCGATGTACCCCCATTGCGGCGAGTGCAAACAGTGCATCGAGCGCCGGCTCGCGACACTGGGCGCCGGTGCTGCGGACTTTGATCCCGAACTGGCATACCGCGTGAAGTTGTTCGCTTCCCCCCGGCAGAACGGGAAAGCCCGCGCAATGGCCGTCGATAGCGTGCACTCCGCACTGGGTCTGGCCAGCATCTCGGAGTTCGACTTTGCAAAGCAGTATGCCGGCGAATTGGCTTGGCTCTTGAGCGCTTTTCCTCATGATGAGGCAGCGGAAAAGGTCAAGCAGTTCCACGCCCTGTTCCAGCGGCACGGCAAGCGGGTCGAAGAGATATTTCAGGATGCCGTTATCGAGAACCGTGCTGCCCTCGTGTCGAAAACCTTGTCGCCAGACAGCCTGCTGTGGCTTGCAATCGAACCGGCCAAAGCTGCGTCGGCCGCTGGTGCTCGGGCTGCCCACGATCGTGTTGAGTCAGACGCAAATGATCAAACAGATGCACCCCTAGACGAAGAGGGAAATGCCCGGGCGGCCGCCCCGAATGAGATTGTCCTCCTGACCGACAGCTCGTTCCTTGGCTTCAAGATCGACGGCGTTCCCCAGTTCTCAGGGTCGGTCACGCTGAGCCTGTTGAGTTATCTGGTTCAAGAGCACCGAAAGGACCGCAATGAAGACCGCGAGCTGACGAAATATCGAAGCTTCCGAGCAAAGCATTTGGCCGATGTACTTCGGTCGGGAACCGAGGACTCAGTACGCAAGGTCATAGAGCGTATCCGACATGATGGCCGCGAAGGGTTCAAAATCCTTCATGGGGTTGATCCCGGCGAGCACGCGCTCATCGAGCGGACGTCGAATGGCTACCGGCTGAACCCTCGGGTGCGCATCGTCTTGAAGTAGGTCCATTCCTACGGGTCGCTATCCACCGTCGCAACATTCGAATGTCACGTGACACTTCGCTGAATGTCACGCTCAGGCGTGTGGGCCACTGATAAGCCTCAGAAATTGTTCGTGCCGATGTCACGTCGGGTCGTCGCCCGCGGGATGGGCTGCAGCGCGACTTCGTTGGACACTGCTCGCTATTGCGCAGCCGACCTGTGCGCCAGTGAGGAGTAGTGCATATGAACGACATCGCCGATCCCCCTGATGACGAAGGCACCGAGAAGAAAGCCAACCCTTTTGACCCCAAGCGGCTGCGGCTCTCGCAGCGTTTCACCCAGGGCTCGGACGTCAAGCGCGCGCTGGTGACGGTGCCGGTCCGCAAGCCCAGCCCCCAAGAGTTCTTCCGCGTTCACCCTGATGAAGATTGGCGCCTCGACACTGCGCTCATCCAGATCAAGGCCGATCGGGAGGTCTACCTCGTCGCACCCGAAATTTGGCCACTGTTCCCGAACGAGTGCAAGCCATACACCATTTACACCACGATTGACCGTCGCAACGTCATCACCCTGTGGCCCGTGCGCCTGCCCGACGAGAACGGGCGGCTTGACGATTGGAGCCGATCGGCGCACGAGGCCGCACATCTTGCTACGGAAAAGTGGGTGCGCTTATCGGCCGACATGGCGCTCGGTGCTTACCGCATCGACGTCGCCATTGGTGCGTTCCCAGAGCCAATCTGGCCAGCGGATGTCACATTCGCTGATCTGCTCAGGATCGCCTTCAAAGGCCGGGTCATCGAGGACCTCGATCACCCCGTTCTGAAGCGCCTGCGGGGTGAAATCTGATGGACCCCATCGATAGCGCCTTCGCGAGCGTGTGGATCGTCGTCTTCGCGGCGACTGCAAAATCCGGCGAAGTCGTTGCGCCGCTCGCGCTGTCCGCCAGGGATGCGAAGACCGGCCTGCAAATCGCGATCGGGGCGCCGAAGCTGTTCGGCGTCCGCCGTCCTCCCTATCCGACCGGCCCGCGGACTCTACTGGTGACGATCGATGCTGACATGGTCGTCGGCTGTCATCTGGCGCTGGGCTGGCGCGTGCCTGAGCGTTTGGTCGATTTGATGATCGAGTGCCGCAACGATATGGGCGGGCAGTCCGCTGAACTCGTCGGAGGGCTCGGCGGCGCGCTGCTTCGGTATGGCTTGCCGACGGCCGGCGCGTTGATCTCCGGGACGTCGCCGGAGAAGATGCGCAGGAGGCTGGCGGTAGTGTCCGGATTGTTCATGGCGATGGCGCCGAGGCTCGATCTCGGGCGAGCCCTGCTGCGCGGCCGCTACATGTGCGCGGTCGCCCGGATCGAGGCTGCTGGCGTGCCGGTCGATACCACGACGCTCGGGAGGCTGACGGCCGACTGGCCCGCCATCAGGTCGAGCGTCATCGAGATCGTCGACGAGGCGTATGGGGTGCATCATCGCGGGCGGCTCGACGAGGGAGCCCTGGCGGCGTGGCTCGGCGGGAGGGCTATCGATTGGCCGAGGCTGCCGTCCGGCCGCCTCGATCTCGGTGACGACACGTTCCGTGACATGGCACGGGCCCACCCGGAACTGCGACCGCTGAGGGAACTGCGGGCGACGGGGTCCGGCTTCGACCCGTCGGCCATCGCGGTGGGTCGCGATGGCCGCAACCGTACACCGCTGCGTCCCTTCGCTTCGCGGCCCGGGCGCAGCCAGCCGAGTGCCAAGGCGTCGGTGCTCGGCAAGGCCGCCTGGATCCGACACCTCATCCTGCCGGCGGCCGGCACGGGCCTCGCCCTGATCGACTGGACGCAGCAGGAGTTCGGAATTGCCGCTGCCCTGTCCGGCGACACGGCGATGCAGGCGGCCTACGCGAGTGGCGATCCCTATCTCGCGCTGGCTATAAGGGCGGGTGCCGCTCCACCGGATGCGACGCCGGCCAGCCACGCCGATGCAAGGGCGAGGTTCAAGATCTGCGCACTCGGCCTGCAGTACGGGATGGGTGTTGCGACGCTGGGCCGGCTCATCGGGCAGAGCGAGGCGGCAGCCCGCGAGCTGCAACGCAGCCACCGGGGCGCATTTCCGAAGTTCTGGACTTGGTCGGACCAGGTCGAGGCGCACGCCATGCTGACCGGCCGCGTGTCGTCTGTTTTCGGCTGGACCATGCACGTCGGTGCGGGTGCCAACCCGAGGGCCATCCGCAACTTCCCGCTGCAGGCCAACGGGGCCGAGATGCTGCGGCTGGCCTGCTGCCTCGCCACGGAGGCCGGCATCAAGGTCTGCGCGCCCATCCACGATGCCCTGCTGATCGAGGCGCCGCTGCGGGATCTCGACGACGCGATTGCAACGGCCGAGCATCTGATGGCCGAGGCGAGTGCCGTCGTCCTCGACGGTTTTGCGCTGCGCTCGTCGACACGCCGTGTTCGTGCCCCGGAGCGCTGGCGCGAAGCCAAGGGGCGCGTGGTCTGGGAGGCCGTCTGCCGGGCGCTGGGCGAGAGACCTGCACCTGTGCGTGGATGCCACGCGACCTGATCGCGCGCGCACCCCCGTCCCATCTCCTTATATGTCTCTATAAAGGATTGCTCAGAATGCCACCGATCGATGTCGATCGCCTCCGGCTGCATAAGGGCACGACTACTGCGTCCAAGAGACCTCCCGTGCCGGGCAAGGGCGAGCGCTTTCTGAAAGGGCCAATCCCGCTGCGATGGCTGGAAGCGGCTGCCGTATTGCCTGGCAGATCGCTGCATGCCGGGATCGCGCTCTGGTATGCGGCCGGCCTGACACGCTCGGCTTCGGTGCCGCTGAGCAACATCTCGGGGCTGCGGTTCGGCCTCGATCGCAACGCCAAGTACCGGGCGCTCGATTGGCTGGAGAAGGCCGGCTTGGTGTCCGTCGAGCGCAAGCTCGGCCGTGCGCCAGTGGTCACCATCATGCTGCCGGGCCCTGAACCGGCGCCGTCGCCACCGGACTAGGTGACAGCTGCCATGGCGACTGAGATCACCCCGCGCGTGCTCCGTTTCCGCGATGCTCCGGCCTACCTTGGCATGGACCGCAACCGCTTCAATGCCGAGGTCCGCCCGCACCTGACGGAGGTGCCCATCGGCACACAGGGGATCGGCTTCGATCGCCTTGAACTCGACGCCTGGTTCGAAGACTATAAGAGCCGCAACGGGCGTCCCGCACGGAAAGGAGCAATCCCATGGGACGCAAGCACATCCCCGGCCTCATCATGCGGGCCGGCATCTGGCACGTCGACAAGCGGATCGGCCGACGGCGCGTTTGCCAGAGCACTGGAACAGGTGACAT
>JBMOGA010000107.1:0-8385 GCA_049318625.1 Hyphomicrobiaceae bacterium | reverse complement strand
CCGCCGCGGTTCTCACCTTGTTTGACGCGGTTCCCTTCCTGATCGTCGCGCCATATCGGGCGTTCTATCGTAACCAGTTGAGACAACGTGCACAGATCCGGCGTTAAGTGATGAGGCCTTAAGTACTTTCCAACACAGATCAGCGCATGTAAGAAACGACGGGAAGTAAGTGAGTAACGTGATGTCTGTCTTGAAAGCTCTGGCGCACTACGGCTATGCGCCTTTCATGATCCTCGGCCTCAACGGCCTCGGCTTTTACATCGTGACGACCGGTGCGCCGTGGGCGTGGCTGATAGCAATCCTCATGGTTGCCGTTGGCACAGCGTTTATCGCCGAGAGGTTGAACCCGTTCCACGACGAGTGGAACCATGACCATGGCGACTCATCCGCCAACATAATTCATGCCATCGTCTATGAGATCTCGAACATCAACGCGATCGCGCTGGTGCCGGTGATTGCCTGGCTGACGCCCTGGGACGGCATCTGGCCGACCAGCTGGCCGCTGATCGCGCAGTTCCTGCTGGCACTGGTGTTGGCCGACTTCGCGCTCATGATGCTGCACTTCGCCAGTCACCGGATTCCCGTACTTTGGCGCCTGCACGCGGTCCACCATGGCGTTCCGCGGCTTTACGGCTTCAACGGACTGGTGCGCCACCCGCTGCACCAAACCGTCGATCTCGCACTTGGCACCGCGCCCCTCGCGATTGCCGGCATGCCGCTCGAGGTCGCCGTGCTGCTCGGTCTGGCAATATCTATACAACTCGTTGTCCAGCATTCGAACGTCGACTACGCCCTCGGCCCGTTCCGGCCGCACTTGTCGATCGGGCGGCTGCATCACTTGCACCACGTCAACTGGGGCAAAGAGGGCGACGTAAATTTCGGTCTGTTTCTGACCGTTTGGGACCGCATGATCGGTACCCTTCAGCTCGAACCGCCGCGCCAGATCAAGGCCCACGACATGGGTATCGACGAGGCCCCGGCATTCCCGAAGGGCTACATCGACCAACTGCTGTTCCCGTTCCGCTATGTGCCGGGCACGAAATACGAGGCCAAACCAACGACGCCCGCGGATACCGGAACCGAGCAGCGACCCGACCAAAAGCGCTCGGCGGCCTGAAACCCCCGTAAGGTCCGGATCAGCGGTTCGCTGTTTTCGCGCGCTCAGCTGTGATCAAGGCGGTCAGTGCGGAGCGCTGCTGGCCGTCCGCATCGAAGTTGGCGGGCGCAAGCCACGACTCGAAGGCAGTTTTCAGGGCCGGCCACTCCCCGTCGATGATCGAAAACCACGCGGTATCGCGGCTGCGACCCTTGTAGACCATGGCCTGCCGAAACGTGCCCTCGTACACGAAACCGAGCCGCTCGGCGGCCCGCCGTGACGGCGCGTTGAGGCTGTCGCATTTCCACTCGTAACGGCGGTAGCCGAGTTCGTCGAAGGCCCGCCGCATCATCAAGAACATGGCTTCGGTGGCCGCCGGGGTCCGCTGCAAGGCCGGCGAAAAATTGAGGTGACCGACCTCGATCACGCCGTTCTTCGGCTCGATCCGCATGAACGATGCTACGCCGACGGGCTTGCCGGTATTGAGATCGATGATGGCGTGAAACTGCGGATCTTCGCTCGGCACCACCGACGCGACCCAGGCCCGATACCCCTCGAAGTCCGCAAAAGGCCCCACCCCGAGGTAGGTCCAGTTCTGTCCATCGTGATCCAGCCCATTGGCCGCGTAGAGGTCGGCCGCATGAAATTCGGTCAGGGGCTCGACCCGGCAGAAGCGCCCGGTCATTGCGGTGCGCGGCGGCAGCGGCCGTGTCACCCAGCCAGCAACAGGGACACCGACAGGTTGGCCGAGATGATTCGCGTGTTTCACGTGAAAAAGCCCCTTCCGACAAGAAAAAACCCGGTCGTCGAACCGGGTTTTTCCTTCAGGTATTCATGGAATTGAAGAAATCTCCGTTGGTCTTCGTCGATCTCAGCTTGTCCATCAGGAACTCGATAGCATCCATGGTGCCCATGGGGTTCAGGATGCGACGCAGGACGTACATTTTCTTGAGCTGATCTTTGGGGACCAGAAGCTCTTCCTTGCGGGTACCAGACTTTGCGATATCGATCGCCGGGAATACGCGCTTGTCGGACACCTTGCGGTCGAGAACGACTTCGGAGTTACCCGTGCCCTTGAACTCCTCGAAGATCACCTCGTCCATCCGGCTGCCGGTATCGATGAGGGCCGTCGCGATGATCGTGAGAGACCCGCCTTCCTCGATGTTGCGCGCCGCGCCGAAGAACCGCTTCGGCCGCTGCAATGCGTTCGAGTCGACGCCGCCGGTCAGCACCTTGCCCGAAGACGGCACCACGGTGTTGTAAGCCCGGCCGAGACGCGTGATCGAGTCGAGCAGAATGACCACGTCGCGCTTGTGCTCGACCAGCCGCTTGGCCTTCTCGATGACCATCTCGGACACCTGCACGTGCCGTGAAGGCGGCTCGTCGAAGGTCGAGGCGATCACTTCGCCCTTCACCGACCGCTGCATGTCCGTCACCTCTTCCGGCCGCTCGTCGATCAGCAGCACGATGAGGTAGCACTCGGGATGATTGGCGGTGATCGAGTGGGCGATGTTCTGCAGCAGCACCGTCTTACCGGTGCGCGGCTGCGCGACGATGAGCGCGCGCTGGCCCTTGCCCATCGGCGCCACGATATCGATGACGCGGGCCGAGAAATCACGGATCGTCGGATCCTCGATCTCCATCTTCAGCCACTTGGTTGGATAGAGCGGCGTCAGATTGTCGAAGTGGATCTTGTGGCGGACGTTCTCGGGGTCCTCGAAGTTGATCCGGCCCACTTTGAGCAGCGCGAAGTAGCGCTCACCCTCTTTCGGGCTGCGAATCTGTCCCTCGACCGTATCGCCGGTGCGCAAGGCGAAGCGGCGGATCTGCGAGGGCGAGACGTAGATGTCGTCGGGACCGGGCAAATAGTTCGCGTCGGGCGAACGCAGGAACCCGAACCCGTCCTGCAGCACCTCGACAACCCCGGTGCCGGTGATTTCGATCTCTTTGGAGGCCAGTTGCTTCAATATGGCGAACATCAGCTCCTGCTTGCGCATGGCACTGGCGTTCTCGACCTGGTGCTCCTCGGCAAACGCGAGCAGCTCGACAGGCGTCTTGACCTTGAGGTCCTCGAGCTTCACTTCCTTCATGGAATGCTCCGTAGGATCGGCCAAGCAAAGGCGGGCGAGTGGCAGCTTGCCGATCCGAGATGTAAGGATTGCGCTAGACTTGCGCTGACAGGAATGCCGCAGCGGTAGAAACCGATCCGCAGCTGTCCGGCGCGCCACTCGATCGCCGGATCTGATCGGACGACAGTATCAAACTCGTGGAGCAGCGGGAAGGGGCGCTCGACCCTCTGCCCAAAAAAAATGACGCGTCAGAACGGTTTGACGACGACCAGGATCACAATGGCGATCATCAGCAACGTCGGCGCCTCGTTGATCATGCGCCAATGACGGGCCGTCACCGTGTTCCGGCCGGCCGCGAATCGACGCGCCGCACCGTCGAGATACCCGTGCACGCCGCTCAGCGCGAGCACCAGCGCCAGCTTCGCGTGAAACCAGCCCGAGACGAACCAGCCGGCGTGCCAAGCGAGCCAGAGCCCGAGCACCCAAGAAACGATCATTGCCGGCGTCATGATGATGTCGAGCAGACGCCGCTCCATCACCGCGAAGGTGGCCGCTTGATCGAACCCGGCGGGGGCGTCGCAGTGGTAGATGAACAGCCGCGGCAAATACAACAAGCCCGCCATCCAGGAGATGATCGCGACCACGTGGATCGCCTTGATCCAGTCATAGGCCGCTCGCCCGAACACCAGTATCACGCCGCCGGTGATCGCGACCGTCACCGCCAGGGCGATCCCGGCCCTGCGCGCCGCCGAACCGGATCCGGCGTCGCTCACGTCTCGCCTCGACGAACCAGATCCATCAGCCGCCCCACATGATCCGGCGGCGTTTGTGGCACGATTCCATGCCCGAGGTTGAAAATATGCGGCCGTCCGGCCGTCGCCTGCAGGATGGATCGCACGCCGTGCTCGAGCGGCGCCCCTCCCGCGACCAGCGCCAGCGGATCGAGATTGCCCTGTGTCACCACGGACAGGCCCGCCGCCTGGAGAGCCGCTGAGGCTTCGGTGAGATCGACCGCTGTGCCGAGACTGACACCGCTCGGGCCGGTGCCGAGCCCGGTGGCGCCGAGGAAAGACATCAACGTCTGCCCACCGACACCGCGCGGAAACGCGAGCATCGGAATACCCGGATGACGGCTTCGGATCGCCGCCACGATGCGCGCGACGGGCCCGGTCACCCACGAACGCACCTCCGCCGGCGGCAGAGACCCGGCCCAGGTGTCGAAGATCTGCACGGCATCGGCGCCGGCGCGGATCTGTCCATCGAGATATTCGATCGACGTCTCGACGAGCAGATCGATCAACCGGCCGAACCCTTCGGGATCTCGATAGGCCCAGATCCGGGCTTGCGCCTGGTCGGTCGACCCTTCGCCTTCGACCATGTAGGTCGCGACCGTCCAAGGCGCGCCGCAGAAGCCGATCAGCGCGGTCTCGTCCGGCAGGTCGGCGCGCAGACGGGCCACGGTCTCCCAAACGAGGCCGAACTTCTCCCGCGTCGCCGCAACATCGAGGTCGCTCAACCCGGCTGTCGAACGGATCGGCGCGAGCTTCGGGCCTTCGCCTTCCAGAAATCGTACGTCCTGCCCCAAGGCATGCGGCACGACCAGAATATCGGAAAACAGGATGGCCGCATCGAAGCCGAAGCGCCGGATGGGTTGTAGCGTAACCTCAGCCGCCAGTTGCGGGTTGTAGCAGAGGTCGAGAAACGAGCCGGCCTTGGTTCGCGTGCTGCGGTACTCCGGCAGGTAGCGTCCGGCCTGTCGCATGAGCCAGACCGGCGGCACGTCGAGCGCCTCGCCGAGAAAAGGCTTCAGGAACCGTCGCCGGTTCGCGCGCTTGGCCAGATCGCTGCTGGTCGAGTCCGTCATGCGGTCAGGCCCTTCTTCTTACAATTCATCTTTCGATAAAGGTTACTGTTATGACTCTTAGGGCGATGGATTGCAGGGATTGTCGCTGCGACCACACTTTCTCACCGGTTCCGCGCCGAGCATAGTGCATCGACCTATATCTGGCGGTGACAGTTCAACTGCCACACTAGTGGACGTTTTGATGAGGTTGGACAAGGCGTTGTCTGCACCCCGGGGCGCTGCCGCGGCACCGAAATGATGTTGACAACGCTGCAACAGCGGTCGCACAAGCCAGTGGTCCACATGAGGGCCGGTTTCGGCCTTTGCGTTTCCCTTTAGGGTCTCGTTGTGGATGCCGGCGTGGACGACCGCGCACCTTGGCGGCAAAGATCGACCCGAGAGCGGACCCACGAGGATAACTCGGACGGTTTTCCACCGATGGCGAGCACCCTGCCGAGCTTTTTTCACCTTCATCTCGTGTCGGACTCGACCGGCGAGACCCTGACCACGATCGCCAAGGCGGCATCGGTCCAATACGCCGAGGTGCGCCCCATCGAGCACATCTATCCGATGGTGCGCTCGCGCCGGCAGCTCGATCGTGTCCTTCAGGAAGTGCAGTCGGCGCCGGGCATCGTCCTCTTCACGATCGTCAGCCGCGACCTCGCGACCGAACTGGACCGGCGCTGCCGTGAGCTCGGTGTCCCGTGCCTGCATGCTCTCGAGCCGATCATGAAGGTGTTCGAGAGCTACCTGGGCGCGCCGCAGACGCCGATCGTCGCCGGCCAGCACGTGCTCGATTCCGACTACTTCAAGCGCATTGATGCGCTGAACTTTACGATGGCTCACGACGACGGCCGCTTGCCCGACGATCTCGACGATGCCGACATCATCATTCTCGGCATCTCGCGCACGTCCAAGACTCCGACCAGCATTTATCTGGCCCAGCGCGGCTACAAGACGACCAACGTGCCGATCGTGCCATCCATCGAGCTGCCGCCGGCGTTGTTCGAACCCCATCGCGCTTTCGTCGTCGGGCTCGTCGCCAGCCCCGACCGAATCTCCGAGGTCCGCCGCAACCGCGTCCGCTTTCTCGGCGACCGCAATCTCGACGATTACGTCGACAAGGCGCAGATCGCCCAGGAGGTCACGTTCTCGCGGCGGCTGTGTGCGAAGTATGGATGGCCGGTCATCGACGTGACACGCCGCTCCATCGAGGAAACGGCCGCTACGATCCTGCAGTTCCTGAACGAGCGTCAGGACGGCACGTCCGACGGCACGCAAGATGCCGGGTGACATCGAGCAACCGCTCATCCTGGCCTCGGCCAGTGCGGCCCGCCGATCGCTGCTGACGGCCGCTGGTGTCGACTGCACCGTCGAACCCTCGACCGTCGACGAGGCGGCGATCAAGGCCCGACTGATCGCAGAGACGCCGGGCACCATCGCGACACAACTTGCGGAAGCCAAAGCGTCGGCGGTCAGCCAGCGCCATCCGCAGGCACTCGTGATCGGCGCCGACCAAGTGCTCGATCTCGACGGCGAAGTGTTCGACAAACCGGCGGACCTGTCGGCCGCCCGGACCCAACTTCACCGGCTCCGCGATAGAGCCCATGTGTTGCACTCGGCCGTTGCGCTCGCCCGGGATGGCGCCATCGTCTGGCGCCATGTCGAGCGCGCCCGCCTGACCATGCGCCCCTTCTCGGACGCTTTCCTCGACATGTATCTGGCCGCGGCCGGTGATGATGTCTGCGCCTCGGTCGGGGCCTACCAGCTCGAAGGACTTGGACTTCAGCTGTTCGCCACGATCGAGGGGGATTACACCACGATCCTCGGGCTACCCATGCTGCCCGTGCTCGGTGAGTTGCGCCGTCGCGGCCATCTGCCGGCTTGATGAACGTCAACGGATTGAAAGTATGCTGATCATAGGGCTGACGGGTTCCATCGGCATGGGAAAATCAACCGCGGCGGCCCGGTTCCGGGCGCTCGGCATCGCCGTGGTCGACGCCGATGCCGAGGTCCACAAACTCTATGAAGGCGCCGCCGTGGCGCCGATCGAGGCAGCATTTCCGGGCGCCACCCGCGATGGCAAAGTGGATCGCGCGGCCCTTTCTGCCCGCCTGTTGCAACGGCCCGAAGGGTTCAAGACTTTGGAGGCCATCGTCCACCCCCTCGTTCAGTCAGCGGAGAGGACTGCTCTTCAGGCGGAAAAAAATCGCGGAGCCTCGATGGCGGTCCTGGAGATTCCTCTGCTGTACGAGACGGGCGGCGAATCCCGCGTCGATGTCGTCGTCGTGGTCAGCGCCCCAGCTGAAGCACAGCGCCAGCGTGTGCTCGAACGTCCCGGAATGACCGACGAAAAACTCGACGCCATTCTCGCGCGCCAGCTTTCTGATGCGGAAAAGCGCCGGCGTGCCGACTTCGTTGTGGATACCGGCGGCACGCGCGCTGAAACCGACGCCCGCATCGATGATATCGTGAAGAACTTGGCGGGCCGTGAGGGCACAGCTTACACGCGGTGCTGGGCCTGATAACCGGATCGTCCGGGCGGGTCAGAGCGGGCGGGAGATATCCAAGACGATGCTACGTGAGATCGTACTCGACACCGAGACGACAGGCTTGGACGCGCGCCGTGGCGACCGTCTGATCGAAGTCGGCTGCATCGAACTGGTCAATCGGATACCGACCGGCCGCGAGTACCACGCGTTTCTCAATCCCGAAGACCGCGAGGTGCATCCGGATGCCCAGGCGGTGCACGGTATTTCCAGTGCCTTCCTGAAGGACAAGCCGTTGTTCCGTGAGGTGGTCGACGCGTTCCTCGAGTTCGTGGCCGAGGACATGCTGGTCATCCACAACGCGAATTTCGACGTCGGTTTCATCAATGCCGAGCTCGAGCGCCTCGGTCGTCCGGGCCTGCGCATGGATCGGGTCACCGACACCCTGGCATTGGCCCGTCGCAAGCATCCCGCCGGCCCCAATAGCCTCGATGCCCTCTGCAAGCGCTACGGCATCGACAACTCGAAGCGGACCAAGCACGGCGCGTTGATGGATTCGCTGCTGCTCGCCGAGGTCTACGTCGAACTGCTCGGAGAGCGGCAGGCCACGCTGGGACTGGCCAACCGGTCGGCGGGACCTGCGGGACCCGGGGCCATCAAGCACGCAAAGGCATCCACGCCGCAGCGCACTCGGCCATTGCCGTCGCGGCTCACCCCTGCGGACGAGGATCGACACAAAGCGTTCGTCGAGCAGTTGGGCCCGAACGCGATATGGCGCCGCTATATCCCGACCGCGTAGAATCGACGCACGGGCGCCTTAAGCCTTCGGCTGCTGACTAGCAGGCTGTTGAACTTCTCGCCGGCTGACAGCCCTCCGCGAATATGATT
>JBMOGA010000106.1:0-8485 GCA_049318625.1 Hyphomicrobiaceae bacterium | reverse complement strand
GAATCATATTCGCGGAGGGCTGTCAGCCGGCGAGAAGTTCAACAGCCTGCTAAGGACGGGCCTCACAATTTTTCGATCACATCCTTGTGACGGTCCTGAGGGCGCGATGCGGCCGGTCTGGTCTGCGGCGCAATGACGGTCGCGCACGCAGCGGTCCTCCGCCGGTCCTTGTCTGCTACTCGCCGTCAGCCGGCACGGCCCGGATCGGCGTTTCCGGCGCTCTCTCCCGCACTCCGCTCCGTGGTGCCCAGGGCGTCGGCGAGGCGGGCGGCGGCGGAGCCGGGGCGCAGCGGTTTCTGCTGGCTCTCGTGCGGCACCCAGCCGGTCAGGGTGACGATCTCGAAGGTGGCCGGAACGCGTCCGTTCGGCAGTCCGAAACGCGCCTTGTAGATCTCGAGAGCGCGCACGAAGGTGGCGCGGCGGATCGGCGTGCGGCGGCGGTCGGCCAACATGTTGCTCGCCCCCATCGCCTTGATCTCGCGGACGAGGGCCAGCGGATCGGCATAGGTGACGGTCACGGTATCGCTGTCGGCTACCGGCAGCGCGAAGCCTGCTCTCTGCAGCAGGGCGCCGAGTTCGCGCACGTCGGCGAACGGGGCGACGCGGGGCGAGGCGCCGCCGTCCATCTCGGCCTCGGCGGCGAGAAAGGCCTGGCGCAGCTCGACCAGCGTCTCGCCGGCGAGCAGCGCGCCGAGAAACAGGCCGTCGGCCTTCAGGGCGCGGCGGACCTGGATCATCGTGCCCGGCAGATCGTTGACCAGGTGGAGCGAAAGGCCGGAAACGACGAGGTCGAGCGCGCCGTCGCGGAAGGGCAGCGCCTCCTCGTCGGCCTGCACCTTCGGCGCCGCCGCCTGCCGCAGCAGGGCCGGCGCCGCCTCGATGCTGACCACGGTCTCGACGCCCGGAACCTGCGCGACGGCCCGGCCGACCACGCCGTGGTGGCTGCCGAGGTCGACCGCGATCGGGAACGTCCGTTTCACGGCGTGCAGCCGGTCGGCGATGTCCTCTGCAACCCGGACGAGCAGGAAATCGTGCGCGGTCGCTGCCGCGGCGGCGCGGTCGCGGCGGCGGGCCAGCAGGGCACGGTCGAAGATGAGCGGGTTGGTGGTCATCGCGGCTCGTCGCTACGGGAACTGGGTGTCTACCTAGCTGGGCGAATGGCCCAGGGCTAGAGCATCCTTGGCTCCCCGCGGTTGCCTCCGGCGATGGCGGGATCCGATCGGTTTTCTTCCGTATCAATCCTCTAGGGCCTCCGCGTCCGATCCGCGAACCGCCGCCGCGGGACCGTGAGATCGGACCTTGCCCTAGCCGAACTGGTGGCCGCAGGTGCGGATGTCCCGGATGACCGGCGCGGCAGGACGGCCGACGTCGCGGTGGCGGTGGCTCGACGGCGCCAAGGCCGCGCTCACCGATCTCGTGCTGCCACCGGTCTGCGTCGCCTGCGCGGCCCGCGTGGCGAGCCAGGACAGTCTGTGCCCCGCCTGCTGGAGCCGGGTCGGCTTCATCCGGCAGCCGCTGTGCGACCGTCTCGGCACGCCGCTGCCTTACGATACCGGCACCACCACGGTGTCGGCGCGGGCCCTGGCCGAGCCGCCCGTGTATGGCCGCGCGCGGGCGGTCGCGGCGTTCGGCGGGGTGATGCGCGATCTGATTCATGGCTTCAAGTATGCCGACCGCCACCACGGGCGGCGGCTGTTCGGCCGCTGGATGGCGGTGGCCGGTGCGTCAGTTCTGGCGGACGCCGACCTGCTGGTGCCGGTGCCGCTGCATCGTTGGCGGCTGGTCTGGCGGCGCTTCAATCAGGCGGCGATCCTGGCCCGCGAGGTCGCCCGCGAGACCGGCGTGCCGACCGACCCCGGCGTGCTGGTGCGCGTGAAGCCGACGGCGTCGCAGGTCGGCATGACGGCGGATCAGCGCCGGCGCAACGTCCAGGCGGCTTTTCAGGTGCCGGCGGCGCGACGGCTGGCGGTGGAGGGCCGCGCGATCGTGCTGGTCGACGACGTCATCACCACCGGGGCCACGATGGATGCGGCGGCGCGGGCGTTGCTGGCTGCGGGGGCGGCCCGCGTCGATGTGGTCGCGCTGGCGCTCGTGATCGACGATGGGGCCATGCCGCCCGCACCGGGCTGACGCAGGACAGCTTCGCAAAACCGATACGACGGATGGTTACAACGGCGCGACTCTCGCCAAGAAGCGAGGCGGCCGACGTCCGGGGGAGGATTGCGCGATGGGTATTCTGCTGCTGCCGTTCCAGTTCCGCTATCTGCTGCTCACCGGTGCGCTCGCGCTCACGGCGGTGCTGGTGGCGATCGTGTGGGCGGATCCGCTTTGGATCGAGGAACTGGCGCTGCCGATCGCGGTCTTCGGGGCGCTGTCGCTGCTCGGGCTGCGCGACGCCATACAGACCCGGCATGCGATCCTGCGCAACTATCCGATCGCCGCGCACCTGCGGTTCCTGCTCGAATCGATCCGTCCGGAGATGCGGCAGTATTTCTTCGAGGGCGAGAAGGACGGTACCCCGTTCAGCCGCGACAAACGGGCGATCGTCTATCAGCGGGCCAAGAAGCAACTCGACAAGCGGCCGTTCGGCACCCAGTACGACGTCTATGCCGACGGCTTCGAGTGGCTGAACCATTCGATGGTGCCGGTGGAGCCGTCGAAGGAGCCGTTCCGCGTCGAGGTCGGCGGTCCCGACTGCAAGGCGCCCTATTCGGCCTCGGTGCTGAACATATCGGCAATGAGCTTCGGTTCGCTCTCGGCCAATGCCATCCGCGCGCTCAACAAAGGTGCGGCGATGGGCAAGTTCGCGCACGACACCGGCGAGGGCGGCTTCAGCCGCTATCACCGAGAGAACGGTGGCGACATCATCTGGGAGATCGGCTCCGGTTACTTCGGCGCGCGCAATCGTGACGGCACGTTCTCGGCCGAGCGGTTCGCCGAGACGGCTTCGAGCCCGCAGATCAAGATGGTGGAGCTGAAGCTTTCGCAGGGTGCCAAGCCGGGTCATGGCGGTGTGCTGCCGGCGGCCAAGGTGACGCCGGAGATCTCGCGCACGCGCGGCGTGCCGATGGGCGAAGACTGCGTTTCGCCGGCGCGCCATTCGGCGTTCTCGTCACCGATCGAGATGATGCACTTCATCGCACGGATGCGCGAGCTTTCGGGCGGCAAGCCGGCCGGGTTCAAGCTGTGCGTCGGCCACGGCTGGGAGTTCCTTGCGATCTGCAAGGCCATGCTCGAAACCGGCATCACGCCGGATTTCATCGTCGTCGACGGCAAGGAGGGCGGCACAGGGGCTGCGCCGCTCGAGTTCATGGATCACGTCGGCATGCCGCTGCGCGAAGGACTGTCGTTCGTGCACGGCGCGCTGGTCGGAGTCGGGCTGCGCGATCGCGTTCGTTTGGCCGCCTCCGGCAAGATCACGTCGGCGTTCGACATGGGCCGCGTGATGGCCCTCGGCGCCGACTGGTGCAATGCGGCGCGCGGCTTCATGTTCGCCATCGGATGCATCCAGGCGCAGAGCTGTCATACCGACCGCTGTCCGACCGGGGTGGCGACGCAGGACCCGACGCGACAGCGGGCTCTGGTGGTTTCGGACAAGGCGCAGCGCGTCGCTAATTTCCACGGGTATACGGTCAAGGCGCTGGGCGAGATGATCGGCGCGGCTGGTCTCATGCATCCGCGCGAGATCAGGCCGCATCACTTCTCGCGCCGGCTTTCGCACGAGCAGGTCTCCACGTTCGCCGAGCAGTATCGTCAACTGCTGCCGGGCGAACTGCTCTCGGGGACCGATGATCCGAGGTTCCGGCTGGCCTGGGCGAAGGCGAGCGCACACTCGTTCAAGGCGGTGGTCTGAGGCGGTGCGCTGGCGCCGGACCCGAAAGTCCGGCGCCATGGCTCAATAGACGACGACGGCGCGGATGCTCTTGCCATCGTGCATGAGGTCGAAGGCCTCGTTGATGCGGTCGAGCGGCAGCACATGGGTGATGAGCGGGTCGATCTCGATCCTGCCGTTCATGTACCAGTCGACGATCTTCGGCACGTCAGTCCGACCGCGAGCGCCACCGAACGCCGTGCCGCGCCAGACGCGGCCGGTGACGAGCTGGAACGGGCGCGTCCTGATTTCCTGGCCGGCGCCGGCGACGCCGATGATGATGCTCTCGCCCCATCCCTTGTGGCAGGCCTCCAGGGCGGTGCGCATGACGTCGACATTGCCGATGCATTCGAAGGTGTAGTCGGCGCCGCCGTTGGTCAGCGCCACGAGGTGGGCGACGAGGTCGCCCGTCACGTCGCGCGGGTTGACGAAGTGGGTCATGCCGAAGCGTTCGCCCCAACCCTTGCGGTCCGGGTTCATGTCGACGCCGACGATCATGTTGGCGCCGGCGAGCCGCAGGCCCTGGATGACGTTGAGGCCGATGCCGCCGAGCCCGAACACGATGCAGTTCGATCCGGGCTCGACCTTCGCCGTGTTGATGACGGCGCCGATGCCGGTGGTGACGCCGCAACCGACGTAGCAGGCCTTCTCGAACGGCGCGTCGGGGCGGATCTTGGCGAGCGCGATCTCGGGCAGCACGGTGTGGTTCGCGAACGTCGAGCAGCCCATGTAGTGATGGATGGTCTGGCCCTTGTAGGAGAACCGGCTCGTCCCGTCCGGCATCAGGCCACGGCCCTGGGTGGTGCGGATCGCCTGACAGAGGTTGGTTTTCGGGTTGAGGCAGTACTCGCACTGCCGGCATTCTGGAGTGTACAGCGGGATGACGTGATCGCCCGGCTTGAGGCTGGTGACGCCGCTGCCGACCTCGAGGACGATGCCGGCGCCTTCGTGGCCGAGGATGGCGGGGAACAGCCCTTCGGGGTCCGCGCCCGAGCGCGTGAACTCGTCGGTGTGGCAGACACCGGTCGCCTTGATCTCGACGAGGACCTCGCCGGCCTTCGGGCCTTCGAGGTCGACTTCGACGATTTCCAGGGGTTTTGCCTTCTCGAAAGCCACGGCCGCACGTGTCTTCATCGCTCAGTCTCCGGACGATAATTTGGATTGATCGGGAGTCGAACGACCGGAAGCCGAGCAGCGGCTTCCGGTCAGGCCTCGCGCCTGGCGGCGCGCCGGATCAGACGACGAGGACGTCCAGGTCGGCCACACCGTCGACGTGGCCCTTCATGCGGTCACCGCGCTTGCAGGCGCCGACGCCCGCCGGGGTGCCGGTCATGATCAGATCGCCGGCCTTCAGCTCGAACAGGCCGGACAGATATTCGATCTGCTCGGGGATCGACCAGATCATCTGCTCGAGGTCGCCGGTCTGGCGGCGCTCGCCGTTGACGTCGAGCCAGACGGCACCCTTCTTCGGGTGGCCGATCTTGTCGGCCGGGACCAGCGCGGTGATCGGCAGCGATTTGTCGAACGCCTTGCCGACCTCCCAGGGCCGGCCGGTCTTCTTGGCGACGCCCTGCAGGTCGCGGCGGGTCATGTCGAGGCCGACCGCATAGCCGAACACGTGGGACAGTGCATCGGCCGCCTTGATGCCGACGCCGCGCGACTTGAGCGCAACGATCATCTCGATCTCCCAGTGCACGTCGCTCGAGGCGATCGGATAGGGAAACTTGCCGTCGAGGACGATGTTGTCGGGGTTCTTCTGGAAGAAGAACGGGGGCTCCTTGTCGGGATCGAAGCCCATCTCGCGGGTGTGCTCGGCGTAGTTGCGGCCGACGCAGTAGATGCGATGGATGGGGAACAGGCCGTCGGTGCCGACGATGGGAAGTGCCGGCAGCGGGGCCGGTTGGAAGACGTAGCTCATAGGGGCTCCCTCGATGGTCGGCTCGTGCCGATGGATCGAGCCGTAACAGATCATGGCCGCCGTGGGGAGTGGCGACAGATGGAGCGCAAGCGGATGCGGGGGGCAGGCGACGGGCCGTGCACCCCTTTCTCGCGTCTCGGCTAGCGGGTGACCGTTTTCACCGGCGCGCGGCGCATCAGCTCCTCGATGCGCTGGCGCTCGCGCTGGAACGTGGCGGCCTGCTTGCCGGTCAGGCGGCGTTCCCGCGGCACCTGGATCTGCATGGGATCGACGTAGCGATTGTTGACCAGCACCTCGTAGTGGAGGTGGGGACCGGACGACAGGCCGGTGGTGCCGACGAAGCCGATCACCTGGCCCTGGCGCACCTTGATGCCCTGGCGGATGCCGGGCCCGAACCGCGACATGTGCGCGTAGGCGGACTGGTAGCCGTTGGCGTGGCGGATGCGGACATAGTTGCCGTACTGGCCCTTGCGGTCTGCCTCCTCGATCACGCCGTTGCCGGCGGCCAAAATCGGCGTGCCGATCGGACCGGCCCAGTCGACACCGGTATGCAATCGGCGCTCGTTGAGTAGCGGGTGGAAGCGGACGCCGAAGCCCGACGTGAAGTGGACGTTGTCGCCGCGGATCGGCCGGCGCATGAGGAACTTGCGGGAGTTGTTGCCGAACTCGTCGTAGTAGTCGACGACCCCGTCCGGGGTGCGGAACCGCCAGTAGCGCTGGGTCTCGCCGCCGGTCGACAGGGCGGTGTACAGCAACTCGCCCGGTGTCGGCTCGCCGCTTTGATGCTCCTCGGCGGTGTCGAAGAAGAACTCGGCGGAGTCGCTCGGCCGCACACGCCGGCGGAAATCCGTTTCGTAGGCGTGGATGCGCAGGATCTTCATGATGGTGTCGCCGGGGATGCCTTGCATCAGGCCGGCGTTGTAGACGGCCGCGTAGAGGCTCGACGACGGCGCATTCTCGGATTCGCGCATCGCGGCCCGGGCCAGCCGGGCGTCGATGGGGAGCGGGCTCGCCACGAATTCGCCGGCGGCGTTGCGGGCGACCGAGACCTTGTGCTCATGGGAGTCGCTGAAGACCGAAAAGGCGGCCGGTTCCATCCGGTCGGCGCGTTGCAGGGACGCGACCATGGTCACCCGCACTTCCTGACCGGCCGACAGTTCCCTGTCCGTAAAGTGGGATTTGGCGGCCTCCATCATCAGGCGGGCCTGGAAGGGGTCGGCGCCCATGCGGGTCAGGATGCGGACCAGCGTGTCGCCGCGACCGACGCGGACGACGCGCACTTCGGTCTGTTCGAGGTCGTCGTCGCCGTCCTGCTCCGGCTCGACGGTCGTCTTGGTCAGTACGGTGGTATTGGCGGGCACTGGGTCGCCGGCGCCGACCTGGGCATCCGTCAACTGGCGGGGGAGGAGCCCCTCGGCACCGTCCGGCTGGAACGACGCGCGCATGAGCTGCTCGGCCGGTACGTCCAGTTCGCGTGCCGACAGGGCCTGCGCCTCCTGGGCATTGATCTCCTGGCCATCCTCGCCCGGCAGGATGCTGCCCAGCAATTCGACCACCTGCAATGTGATGTCCTGGGTCGTGTCATCCGATGCCGCTCCGTCCTCGGCGGCGCCGTCGGTGGCGTACAGGCGGAGCGGGTTGAACGGCGGGATGGCATCGGAGTTGGCGGCCGGCGCCGGCTGCAGGCGGGCCACGAACCGCAGATAGGGACGGATCTGGATGAAGGGGCGGTTGTCGCGCTTGACCTGGAACTGCTCGTGAATGACGTGCTTAGCGGTCGGCGTGTCCATCGCGTTCTGGAGGCGGTCGACCTTGGGGATGGCCCAGCGGAGGCCCTCGGCGGGGCGGGCGACCGTCTGCGGCATCGGGCTGTTGGTCAGGAAATCGTCGAGCGTCGGCATCCGGTTGACGGTCGTCTCGGTGCCGTCGAGCGAGCCGACGATGGCAATGGCGATGGCGACCGCGCCGACGGCGGCCGCAAGACAGGTGCTGAGCAGCCACTGGAAGCGGCCACCACCCTTGGCGACGTGGTCGGCGTCATAAACGTCCTTGAGGGCACGCCGGGCCGCGCTGTGGTACAGCGCGCCGCGGGCCGGGGTCTGAGACCTCGGCGGCGGGCGTCCACGAGCCAGACGCGCATGGCGGCGCCGATCGTTCAATGGTGCCTCGACACGCTATCCGAATCCAATCCCTGCGCCGAAGGCCCCCTTGCGGCACGCCAGAGGCTCGAAACGCCAGCCATACAGGAGAGTCACTTTTCGTGCCTGTCGTGTCAAATCCAAGGCAAAGGTCGAGGTGGAGAACGGGGTGCTCCGGGTGGCGTCGCTGGCCGGGAGCGGCGCCGGCGGGCCAGGCCCCGGCCCGCGGCCCGAATCTTATCCACATCGCAACCCGGGGGAAATCATGAGCCTTGCCAGTGACTTGCGATTGCGAATCGGGCTTCATGAAGTTTTTTCGACGGAACGGTTGACACCGGAAGCTGGTTGTTGTTAATTTCGCTTCGTTCCGGGGCGGTGATGCCTCGGCGCCCTTGAAGGGCATTCTTTCAATTGCAGTTTCGCGGCGCTGGCCGGGCAACCGGTGCAGGGCTTCGTTGTCCCGAATGCCAGCTTTGTCGAGCTGGTAGAGAGAACGTCTCTTCCGCTCTTTGACAAGTTGGAAATGAAGGAAGGGAAACGCAGGCGGCGGAGTTCCGC
>JBMOGA010000105.1:0-8538 GCA_049318625.1 Hyphomicrobiaceae bacterium | reverse complement strand
CGCCGCCCGGGCCCTGTCCGGCGGCGGTTTTGTGTTTTGGGCCCGCGAACTCCGGCGGTCTTGATCATTTCACGGCGACCCCGGACGGGCGGCCGGCCGCGCGGCGTCACGCACGTCGTGTCGACGCGAGGGCGTGCTTCAGCCGCGCGGTCCGTTGAGGCCGCCCGCCGTCAGGCCTTGCGGTACAGTTTCAGCGATTTGAAATCGCCAGCCGGCACGATGCGACCCTCGGCGACGAGGTCGTCGGCGATCGCCGCTGCCTTGTCGTAGGCAAAAGAGCCCGTGAACAGTGCCACCCATCCACCGGGTGCCAGCCGGTCGAGCAGCACGTCGGCGACCTGGCGATCGGTCAACGCGCCGTAGGCGTCCTGACTGTCGCCGCGGAACTCGCCGGTGTGGAACAGCGTGACGATGTCGAGCGGCGGCAGCAGCCGCGGGTTGAGCAGATAGATATCGCCGAACCAGACTTGATAGGCGTGAGAAAGCCGCGGGTGCTTGATGGCGAGTTCGATGAATCGCTGGAATTCCGGCGGTGACGCGGTGATCCCCAGAATGGTGTTGGGTGTGTCGCGTTCGAGGTTGTGCAGCCCGAGGTGGTGATGGCCGCCGGTGCCGAAATGAAAGATCGTGCGGCCGGCGACGCCGGTCTCGTCGATCCATTGGGTGAAGTGGACATCGCAGGGGCACTGGGCCTCGTCCAGGTACCAATCGACGTCCCAAATCTGCAGCATCGGTAGTCTCCGCTCCCTCGTTCATGTCTCGTACAGCTTCGCTGGTGTCCAGTCGAGCCGTTGGCTGTTCGAGAGCCATCGACAAAACACGCCGCAGCGGCCAGATTTGGTCGCAACAAGGCGAAGAACGACTGGGGGGTCGGGTGCGTTCAGAGGTTCCGCGTGGTCCGCAATCGGCCACGATGCACTTTCTCCGCCTCGTTGGCGCCTACTGGAACAGGGGCCCGAATCGCGGGTTGGCCTGGCTGCTGACGGCACTGCTCGCGGCGCTGATCGTGGGTGGCGTGTTCCTGCAGTCGCGCATCAACATCTGGAACGCCCGCTTCTTCGACGCGCTCGAGAAGAAAGCCATCCGGGATCTCGAGGACCTGCTCTGGCAGTTCGCGGCGCTGGTCGTCGCGGCGGGCACCATCATGGTCGTCACCGTTTTCGTGCGCATGACCTTCCAGCTGCGGATCCGCGAGTTCGTTTCCAAGACGCTGGTTTCGCACTGGCTGTCGCAGGGCAACTACCGCCGCCTCGATCATCGCATCGGCGGGGCACAGACACCTGAGTTCCGGATCTCGGACGACGTCCGGCTCGGCGTCGACAATCTGTTCGATCTCGCGGTCGGCTTCTCGACCTGCATCCTGCTCGGCGTGACGTTCTTCGAGGTGCTGGCTCGGGTCGGCGGCGGCTTGCGGATCGACAGCCTCGGGATCACGGTTCCCGCCTACTTTCTGATCGGGGCCGTCGTCTATGCGTTCCTGATGTCCGGGCTCGCCTCGCTGGTTGGCTGGTCGCTGATCTCCCAGATCTCGGCCAAGAACCATTTCGAGGGGATGTTCCGCTACGAGCTGACCCGGGTTCGCGAGAACGGCCGTGCCACACTGGGGCGCTCGGAGTCGTGGGACAAGCTGATCATCACGCGCGCCATCGAGGAGGTGGTCGGTGCCTGGCGGCGGGTGATGGTCGGGCAATCGCGCGTTTCCGGTATCGCCAGCGCGAACGCGGTTCTGGTCGGCGTGTTTCCGGTGTTGCTGGCGACGCCGAAGTACGTCTCGGGCGAGTTGTCGCTCGGCGCGGTGATGCAGCTGGCCACCGCCTTCGTGCAGGTGCAGATGGCGCTCAACTGGATCGTCGACAACTTCGTCCGCTTCGCGGAATGGCGCGCGTCGGCCAGTCGCGTCGGGGAATTGGTTGGAGCAATCGCGGCGGTCGGCGACCTGCCCGACGAGGTGCCGGTCCAGGCACCGTTCGAGCCCAGGGAGGCCGGGCTCGTCGGCGAGCGGGCGCTCGACAAGGTCTAGTCGGGCGGGGCGCCGCGGCGACTACATCGTGGCGCCGACCTGCCAGGGCACGAACTCGGCATCGCCGTAGCCGAGGACCTCCGACTTGGAGTGTTCGCCCGACGCGATCCGCAGCACATGATCGAAGATCTCGCGGCCCTTCTGCTCGATGGTGACGCCGTCGAGGATATCGCCGCAGTTGATGTCCATGTCGTCGATCATGCGGTGATAGATGTCCGAGTTGGTGGCGAGCTTGATCGACGGCGTCGGCTTGCAGCCGTAGGCGGAGCCGCGGCCGGTCGTGAAGCACAGCACGTTGCAGCCGCCGGCGACCTGGCCGGTGGCGGCGACCGGGTCGTAGCCGGGCGTGTCCATGTAGACGAAGCCCTTGGCGGTGACCGGCTCGGCGTAGCGGTAGACGGCCTCGAGCGTGGTCGTGCCACCCTTGGCGGCGGCGCCGAGAGACTTCTCCAGAATGGTCGTCAACCCGCCGAGCTTGTTGCCGGGGCTCGGATTGTTGTCCATGGAGCCGTTGTTCTTTGCCGTGTAGTCCTGCCACCAGTGGATGATGTCGACCAGCTTCTCGCCGACGGCGCGGTTGCGGGCGCGCCGCGTCAGCAGGTGTTCGGCGCCGTAGATCTCGGGCGTCTCGGACAGCACGGCGGTGCCGCCATGCCGGACCAGCAGATCGACGGCCGCTCCGAGCGCGACGTTGGCGGTGATGCCCGAATAGCCGTCGGATCCACCGCACTGCAGTGCCAACACAAGTTCGGACGCCGGCAGGGTCTCGCGGCGCGCCTTGTCGACGACCGGCAACATCGTCCGGATGGCGTCGACGCCGGCGGCGACGGTCTTCTTCGTGCCGCCCGTCTCCTGGATCGTGAAGGAGCGGAACGTGTCGCTTTCCTTGATGCCGTAGGCCTCCATGAAGCGGCCGATCTGGAAGCCTTCGCAGCCGAGCCCGACCATGACGACGCCCCCCATGTTGGGGTTGGCGGCATAGCCCCACTGGGTTCGCTTCAGGAGTTCGTAGCCCTCGCCATCGAGATCGAGGGCGCAGCCGGTGCCGTGAACCAGCGGGATGACGCCGTCGACGTGCGGATAGTCGCGCAGGATGCCCGAGCGGGTGATCTCCTCGGCCATGAACCGGGCCACCGATGCGGAGCAGTTCACGCTGGTCAGGATGCCGATGTAATTGCGGGTGCCGGCGCGGCCGTTGGCGCGGCGGTAGCCCTCGAAGGTGGCGCGTTCGGCGGCGGGCAGCAACGGCTCCGCGCGGGCGTCGGCGGCGAAGGCATAGTCGCGCTCGAACTCGGCAAACCCGCAGTTGTGGGTGTGGATGTGCTCGCCGGGGCGGATGTCGATGGTGGCGAAGCCGATGATCTGGCCGAACTTTCGCACCGGAGCTCCGGTCGCGATGGCGGCGATCGCCATCTTGTGGCCGCGCGGGATGCGCTGGCTGGCGGTGATGCCCTGGCCCGACGCGCCCTTTTCGACGGTGTCGACGGCGACGATCACATTGTCACTGGCGTGAAGCCGCAACGTGCGCGGTCCGGTGGCGGTCGGCTTGTCCTGCATGGTCGTCTCCTCGCGCGTTTCGTTCCGCCACGCTCCAGTCGTGGCTTTGGCGGCGGAGTTTGGTCCAAGTCGCGCCGGTTTGACCAGGGGGGGCGGCGGGGGGCTCGGGTGCGGCGGCCGCGCAGCGGCAGGCTCTTAGGCCAGCGGTGTCGCCAGACGGACGCGCCAGAACCGGGTGCGGGCGTCCTCGATGCTGAAATCGTTGTCGGTGACGAGCAGCAATTCGTCCGGCGCGCGGATGACGAGGCCTTCGAGGTCGCGATCCATGGCGGGCGCATCGTCGGTGGACAGCACCAGCGTCTTGACGACCACCGGCACGGTCGTCGGCAGCGCGCCGGCGGCGCTCGCCTGCTCGAGCGTCGGGCGGGTTCTCGCGTCCATGTGGGCCCCCGGCACGGCGAGGGCCGGCGTCAGGTCGACGCGATAGATCTTGGTCGTGCGCGAGATGCGCTCCAACACCAGCAGGCGGTCCGGTCCGAGAACGGCGATCTCGCTGACCTTGATGTCCGACGCCTCGACGGGGCCGGCCGCAGCGTCGCGCGCGAAGGTTTCGGGCGAATCGAGGGGGTAGAGGAACTGGGCGGCGCAGGCGCCGGTGCGGGCATCGATCTTCCAGATACGGACGTGGCGGGCGCCCTCGAAGGCGGCCACGCCCGGATGGGCGAGCGGGCTCTGGAAGACGAGGTAGAGCCAGCGTTCGTCCGGGGAGGCTGCAACGGCTTCGAAGCCGCGATTGATCCGCCGGCGCAGCGCGATGGCCGGCAGTGCGCCCTTGACGTCGTAGTCGGCCCCCCGCAATGCGCCTTCGAGGCCCTTCGGCACCCACCGCCGCAAAACGCGGCCGTCGGCGGCTACGTGCAGCAGGGACGGGCCGTATTCGTCGCCGACCCAGAAGGTGCCGTCGGACAGTGCCACGATCGCTTCGGTGTCGGCGCCGGACGGATCGCTGCCGAGCGACTTGCCCGCCAGATCATAGGCGGGCTCGACGTCGATCGGGCCGGACGGGATCGGCAGGCCGGTGATGGCCCGGCCGCTGGCGCCGCAGAGCGGGATCCGCTCGACCAGCCGCACCGATGTGGCGTCCACCACCAGGCGGCAGATCGTCGGCCCGATGTCGGGACGCGGCATGATCTTGGCGCCGTCGATTTTTTTCAGCGCCTTGAGGTGCTGCAACCCATAGCGTTCGATGGTCGGCTTGACCTTGATGTTGGGGCCGCGATCGGCGATGGCCCACAGCGTGCCCTCCGGGTCGCCCGGCCGCTGCGACAGCCCGGATCCGAGGCCGAGGGTGAGCCGCATGCGGCGGCCGTTGGCGAGCGGGATGACCCCGAGGGACACGTCGCGCCATGCGAGGCGCTGCGCTTTGAACTTCGGGCCGGGCTCTGTCATCGCACTCTTCTACCGGACGCCGGGGCCGGTGTCCGGCGTGGTCGATCGATCGTCATCCCGTCCCGCGCCGTCCAGCCCTGCACGGCCCGGTGCTTGCCGGTCGTATGATGATGTGGTCATCTCCGACCGTGCCGCGCCGGCGATGGCCCGCGACGCCAATTCTCCATGTCAGCAGAGGAAACCGCCCGTGAACCTGTCATTCATGCTCAAGGAGCGCGCCGCAAACAACCGGCCGGTGCGCATCGGCCAGGTCGGCGCCGGCAAGTTCGGCACGATGTTCCTGTCGCAGGTCCGCGTGACGACCGGCATGCATCTCGCGGGCCTCGCCGATCTTCTGCCGTCGCGCGCGCAGCAGCGTCTGGAAGGCGTGCAGTGGACCAAGGACCAGATCGACGCCAAGTCGATCGGGGACGCCATAAAGACCGGCAAGACCTGCGTGACCGACGACGCGATGTCGCTGATCACGAACCCGGACATCGAAGTCATCATCGAGGCTACCGGCGACCCGGCGACCGGCATCAAACTGGCGCTGGCGGCGATCGAACACGGCAAGCACGTGGTGATGGTCAACGTCGAGGCCGACTCGGTGGCGGGGCCGCTGCTCGCCAAGCGGGCGCGCGAGAAGGGCGTCGTCTATTCGCTCGCCTGGGGCGACCAGCCGGCACTTGTTTGCGAGCATGTCGACTGGGCGCGCTCGTGCGGGTTCCAGGTGGTCGGCGCCGGCAAGGGCACGCGCTATCACCCGACCTATCACGCGTCGACGCCCGAGACGGTGTGGGACATCCTCGACACTTATCTGGTGATCCACGACCGCAGCCACATCAACCCGAAGATGTTCAACTCGTTCGTCGACGGCACCAAGTCGGGCATCGAGATGACGGCGATCTGCAACGCGACGGGGCTCGTGCCGCAGACCGACGGTCTCGCCTTCCCGCCGGCGACGCGGTTCGAACTGGCCGAGGTCTGCAAGCCGAAGTCGGATGGCGGCACGCTAGAGAAGGCGGGCGTCACCGAGGTCGTCTCTTCGCTGTACCGCGACGGCAAGGACGTGCCGCACAATCTGGTGATGGGCACCTACGTCACCATCACCAGCGAGAGCGAGTACGCGCAGAAGTGCTTCAAGGAATACAGCATGCTGCCGGACAAGACGGGCAAGTATGCGGCGCTCTACCGCCCGACGCACATGATCGGTCTCGAGCTCGGGCTGTCGGTCGCGTCGGCGGCGCTGCGCAAGGAGCCGACCGGCTCGCCGATCTGCTTCAATTCGGATGTCGCGGCGACGGCCAAGCGGGCGCTCAAGAAGGGCGAGATGCTGGACGGCGAGGGCGGGTTCTGCGTGTGGGGCAAGCAGACCCCGGCACAGATGTCGCTGAAGGAAGGCTATCTGCCGCTCGGCCTCGCCCACAACGTGAAGCTCAAGCGCGATATCGCCGAGGGCCAGCGCGTGAAGTGGGACGACGTCGAGTACGATCCGAACGACAGCGCCGTGAAGGTGCGCCGCGAAATGGAAGCGGTGTTCTCGCGTCCGAACGTGACTTGACGATCGGGGCCGCGGCCGGTTCCGAATGAAAGCATGGCGCCCCCGGATTGCATCCGGGGGCGTTCGCGTTTGCGCATGGGTGCGCCATGCCGTCGTCGGACCACTGCGGTGCGCGGTCGTGGTGATCCGGGGCCTTGAACCACGTCACGGCGTCGGCCTCGGGCTTGTCCTGAGGACGACAGGATTGGCTTGAGGGGACGGGGTGGAGATGCAGCAGGGCGGCGCCAGGGCGCGATGCGGCCATTGGGTAAAGTGAGGTGGGCAGCTTTTGACCTGGAGCGACCGTGCCGAGGCCGGAGCTTGCGCGACCTCGTTGGGTCCGCTTAGTGCTCATTCTGGACATCCGCCGGGGCCTTGTCGCCGCGGTCCCTTCGCATGGGAGAATTGGCCATGACCCGAACGTGGATCGCTCGCGTCGCGACAATTATCTGTCTTTCGGTCCATCTCTGCTGCCCCGCCTTGGCGGCGGACGAGCCTTGGGAGTTCACGCGCGGCATCGAGTTCACCTCCCGCTGGCCGAAGGGGCTCACCGGTTTTGGCGAGGACCGCGTGACGGCTGTGCTCTATCGGCCCAGGATCGAGGGCCGGGTGCCGGCGGCCGTCATCATCAATTCCAGCGGCGGTGTGAACGCTCTCGTTGAACATTACTATGCCCGCGTTCTGTCCCGCGAAGGCATTGCGGCCCTCGTCGTCGACAGCTTCTCGCCGCGCGGTGTGCGGCGAACGGGAGACGACCAGAACCGCGTCGCTCAGTCGAAGTCCAATTCGGACGCCTTTGCCGGCCATCGCTGGCTCTCGTCCCAGAACTGGGTCGATCCACAGAAGATCATCGTCTTGGGTATGTCGCGCGGCGGCGAGGCGGCCTACTCGGCCGCCCTCGATGGGCTGCGCAAGCGCATGGAGGTCGGCAAGGCCACCTTTGCCGCCCATGTCGCCATCGCCATCGGCGGCTGCAACTTTCCACAGCGTGACGTGCGCACGACGGGCGGCCCCATCTTCTTCATGCTGGCCGAACTCGATGAGACTCAGCTCGTTGGACCCTGCATCGAATACGTCGAGAAGATGCGCAAGGCCGGCACGGCAACCATACGGGTTGCCGTGTACCCAGGGGTCTACCACGCCTATGAAGGCACGAGCGGCGTCATGTTCGCGGCCGACAACTGGGCCAGCCAAAATTGCTCCGGCCGCTTCGACCGCGATGAGAACTTTCTCCTGTATCATCGAGGAACGAACCGGCGCATCACGCCGGGCTCGCAGACGGATTACCTGTTCAAGACCTGCCTGCAGCGCGGCTACGTGGTCGGTGGCGACGAGCGCGTAAAGGCGCAGGCGACAGCCGATCTCCTGCAATTCCTGCGTGACGCAGAGGTCATTTCCGATCGGGCCGCGCTTGCGCTGTTGCCGGATTGCGCAACGCTGCCCGAGCGGCATGTGCGCCTCAACTGCATTCGTGCGCGCGCTGGATGGACGGGCGACCTCGTGGCGCTCGCGCGCTCCTACAGGTCGGGTTCGGATGTGCCGCGTGACGTAGAGCTTGCAGTCCGCCTGTTCGAGCTCGCCGTAACGCGCAGTCATCGGCAGGCCCAGTGGGAGCTTGCCATCCATCTCAGGCAGGGATCAGGAACGGCCCGTGATCTGTCGCGCGCGCTGCTGCTTGCCAAAGCGGCCGCTGATGCCGGTGACGCTTCGGGTATGAACGTCTATGGCGTCATGATCCGCGACGGTATCGGCCGGACGCCCGACGCCGCCGAGGCGCGCGTGTGGTTCGAGCGCTCGGCCGATCTCCTCAACACGTACGGCATGGTCAACCTGGGCCGTTTCCACAAGGAGGGCCAAGGCGGGCTGCCGAAGAATCCGGCTGCTGCGGTTGCGCTGTGGCGCGCGGCGGTGCTCAAGGGCGAAAATCCCTGGGCGCTGGTCCTGTTGGCCCAGGCGTTGGAAACGGGCGAGGGAAGCACGGCGGACCCTCTCCAGGCATTAGCAGGTTGTTGAACTTGGGTCTTCGGTAGCCCCGTATCCTCGGTTGAGGCTT
>JBMOGA010000104.1:0-8570 GCA_049318625.1 Hyphomicrobiaceae bacterium | reverse complement strand
GCCTCAACCGAGGATACGGGGCTACCGAAGACCCAAGTTCAACAACCTGCTAGGCATCTCGCGCATGCGACCGCTCCGCGCCCGCCGCCCCCCCGAGCGGACGCGGCCGCAACCTCTCGCCTTGGCACGTGAGGTTTGACCGAAATCAAGTTGCCGCCCTGCCTGTGCTCTAGTATTGGCCGCTCATCTCGCCACGCCAGCAACGATGAGAGCCGCGATGGCGGATCGCAACGCCGGCACGCCACCGCAAGCGTTCATGTACCGTGGCGCCGACCAGCCGATGCGCCGCGACCTCGGAATCACGCACGTCGCGGTCGCCGGTCGTGATCGCCCGGTGCGCCGGCGAGAGATGGCGGTAAGCCCTTTCTGCACGCTGCTCGAGCTGTCCGCTGGCGACGCCGACCCGCCGTCCGACATCCTGGTGGTGGCACCGCTCTCCGGACATTTTTCCATTCTGCTGCGCGATCTGGTGGTGGGGCTGCTGCCACGCCATCGCGTGCTGGTGACGGAATGGATGAACGCCCGGCATGTGGCGCTGTGCGACGGCGTGTTCGATTTCGAGGCCAACATCGCCTGCATCATCGAGGGGCTGCGGCAGCTGAGGCCCGGCGGGTCGGTCGTGGCCGTCTGCCAGGGCGGGACGCCCGCGCTGGCCGCGACGGCACTGGCGGCGGCCGCGGGCGGCGCGATCAGCCCCGCCGCGCTGGTTCTGATCGCGGCGCCGATCGATCCCATGGCCAACCCGACGGCAGTGGCCACATCCGTGCGCGCCCATACCCTCACGGACATCGAGGACAGCAGCGTCCGCCGCGTATCTGGCGCCTATGCCGGAGCCGGGCGCCGCGTTTACCCGGCAGAAACGCAACTTGCCGCGCTCAGCGCCTATCTGATGCGCCGCCTCGATCGGCGGGGCGAGATGGGGCGCAAGCTGGTGGAGGACGACGGCGACAACCCGCGGCAGTATCCGTTCCTGGATCTCTTCACGTCGGTCATGGACCTCGATGCCGCCTGCTTCCTGGGCAGCCTGAAGGCCGTCTATCACGACCGGGCGCTCTGCCAGGGCGCGCTGCGCTTTCACGGCGAGCGGGTCGACCTCGGCGCCATCCGCGGCACGGCACTGATGACCATTGAGGGCGCCAGCGACGACATCGCCTCGCCGGGCCAGACGAGCGTGGCCCAAGAGCTGTGCCCGCACATCCCGGATGGCCGGCGCCACCGGATGGTGATCGAGGGCGCCGGTCACTTCTCGCTGTTCCACGGCGACATCTGGCGCGCCCGCATCCTGCCGCAGATCGAGCAGGTGCTGGCCAGCGCTGCGGGCCCCGCCCTCAGGCCGTCCGGTGGCCCCTGAGGTAGACGAACCAGTAGACGATACCCACCAGCACGCCGCCCCCGATGATGTTGCCGATGGTGACCGGCACCAGGCTCTCGAGGAACGCCGGCCAGGTCAGCGCGTCGCCGAGCGCTCCGACGCCCGCCGACCGGAACACCTCCGGGTCGAGCGACTTGATCAGCAGGCCGAGCGGGATCAGGTACATGTTGGCGACCGAATGCTCGAACCCCGCGACCACGAAAGCCGACACCGGGAACAGGATCGCCAGCACCTTGTCGGTGGTCGAGCGGGCGCCGAGCGCGAGCCAGACGGCGAGGCAGACCAGCAGATTGCACAACACACCGAGGAACAGCGCCTGACCGAACGGCAGCGCCACCTTGGCGACGGCGATTTGCACGGCGACCTTGGCGACGGCGCCGTCGCCGAAACGGTACTGGCCGGCGAGGAACACCAGAACCGCCATCCCGAGCGCGCCGACGAAGTTTCCGGCATAGACGATCACCCAGGCGCGCAGCATCTCGGAGAGCCGGATCGTGCCCGAGGCCAGCGCCATCACCATCAGCGTGTTGCCGGTGAACAACTCCGCCCCGCCGAGCACCACGAGGATCAGCCCGAGGCAGAACACGGTGCCGGCGAGCAGCCGCGAAACCCCGAAGGGAATGACGCCGGCCGATCCGGCGAGCACCGTGGTCGCCAGCATGCCGCCGAGCGCGATGAAGGCCCCGGCAAGCACCGCGAGCGCCATCAGGCGGCCGACGTCCATCCGTGTCTTCTGCGCCCCGATGGCCTCCGCCTTCCGCGCGATCTCGGCGGGCAGCAGCGCGTCGATGCCATGGTCGTGGTCGTTGGGATGCGGCGGCATGGGCGTCCTGTGCTCCGAGTGGGGCTTGATGGTGGCGCGAGCGCCCGTCGGCCCGACGACAAATTCCGGCTATGGCAGTGAACTATACGGGTCTGTATGTTTTCTGCAGCGCGATGGCCGTGGCGGGCGGTTTCGGGTCGACCTTGTTGAAACATGCGGGAGTTTCGCCATGGACTACGCCGCTCTCGGCTACCACGACAAAATGGTCGTCTGCTCTTGGACGAAGGTGCAGGGTGCCGCGATCGAGCCCCAGTGTGTGACCGTCCCGCGTTCTGCGACCTGCTGACCGGAAAATGCCATGCCCAAGGTTCAGTTCACCCAGAACATCCAGCGCCACGTGGCATGCCCGGAGATGCGGGTATCCGGCGCTACGGTGCGGGAAGCATTGGAGCAGGTCTTCGCCGACAACCCGCAGGCGCGCGGCTACGTGCTCGACGACCAGTCCGCGCTGCGTCGGCACATGATCATCTTCGTCGACGGGCAACCGATCCGCGATCGCGTCCGCCTCAGCGATGCAGTCGCAGAAAATACCAGCATCTACGTGTTCCAGGCCCTATCAGGAGGCTGACGATGAGCGATATGCTACTCGTATCGACCCGCAAGGGCCTGTTCACCGTCACCCGTCAGTCCACCGGCTGGGCGATCGCCGGTGCCGACTTCCTCGGCGACAACGTCTCCCTGGCCATTACCGATCCGCGCGACGGCCGCCGCTACGCCGCCCTCGATCACGGCCACTTCGGCGTCAAGATGCACCGCTCGACCGCCACCGGCTGGGAGGAGATCGCGACCCCGGCTTATCCGCCCAAGCCCGAAGGCTACGAGGAGAACGACATGTGGGGCCGGCCGCTGGCCTGGAGCACGGCACGCATATGGGCCCTGCAGCCGGGCGGCGCCGACGAGCCGGGCGTCCTGTGGTGCGGCACGCTGCCGGGCGGCCTGTTCCGCTCGACCGATCATGGAACCAGCTGGCAGATGGTCCGCGCCCTTTGGGACCATCCCAAGCGCCGGATGTGGATGGGTGGCGGCGCCGATCTGCCGGGGCTGCACTCGATCATCGTCGATCCTCGCGATTCCCGGCGCGTATGGATCGCCGTTTCGACCGGCGTCATCTGGTTCACCGAGGACGGTGGCGAGAGCTGGAGCCAGCGCGGCGAGGGCATGCGCGCCGACCATGTGCCGCCCGAGTTGACGCACGACCCGATCGCCCAGGACGTCCACTGCCTCGTCCAGTGTCCCGCCGATCCGCGCCGCATGTGGGTTCAGCACCACAACGGCATCTTCGTGTCGTCCGACGAGGGGCGCAACTTCACCGAGATCAAGGATGTCGAGCCGTCTGTCTTCGGCTTCGCCGTTGCGGTTCATCCGCGCGAGCCCGATACGGCGTGGTTCGTCCCGGAGATCAAGGACGAGAAGCGCATCCCCCGCGACGGCAAGCTGGTGGTGACGCGCACGCGTGACGGTGGCCGCACCTTCGAGGTGCTGACCCGCGGCCTGCCGCAGCAGCACGCCTACGACGTCGTCTATCGCCACGCCCTCGCGCTCGATGCCGGCGGCGAGCGCCTCGCCATCGGCTCGACCACCGGCGGGCTGTGGGTGAGCGAGGATCAGGGCGACAGCTGGGCCATGGTCAGCCACACGCTGCCGCCGGTTTATGCCGTCCGCTTCGCCTGAACGAGCAGGCTCGGGTCGCCGGACGCCGTCAGCGCCCCTTGGCCTTGCGCCACGCCGCGAAGTCGATCTTCGTCTTCTCCTCCGTAGCCGGGTAGAGGCCGAGGATCGACCGCCCTTCGAACACCTTCTCGGTCACGAAATCCTCGAAGGCGGTCATCTCCACCGCCTCGGCGGCGATCTCGTCGGCAAGGTGCGCCGGAATGACCACGCAACCGTCGGTATCGCCGACGATGACGTCGCCGGGAAACACCGGCGCGTCGCCGCAGCCGATCGGCACGTTGATGTCGATCGCCTGGTGGCAGGTCAGGTTGGTCGGTGCCGACGGGCGGTGATGGAACGACGGAATATCGAGGCGGGCGATCTCGGCGGCATCGCGAAAACCGCCGTCGGTGACGATGCCGGCCACGCCGCGCTTCATCAGCCGGGTCACCAGGATGTTGCCGGCCGACGCGGCGCGCGCATCCTTACGGCTGTCGATCACGAACACGGCGCCCGGCGGGCACTCTTCCACCGCCTTGCGCTGCGGATGGCTGCGATCCTGGAAAACCGTGATCGGATTGAGATCCTCGCGCGCCGGCATGTAGCGCAGCGTGAACGCCTCGCCGACCATCGTCGGCTTCGACGGATCGAGCGGGTGAACATCTTGGATCATTTGATTGCGGAACCCGCGCTTGAACAGCGCGGTGCACAGCGTCGCGGTCGAGACGGTCTTCAGTGTGTCGCGGGTTTCGGGCTTCAGCGCCATGTTCATTTCGCTCCCTGGGTCGAAGTTCAATAAATGTCCGGCTCGCCGACCGGCTTGCCGAAGCTCGTCTCGAGGAAATCGAAATCGCAGCCCTCGTTCGCCTGCTTGATGTGGCGGGAGAACATCCAGCCGTAGCCGCGCTCGTAGCGGGGGGCCGGCTTCGGCAGCGCGGCCCGGCGCGCCGCCAGCTCCGCGTCCGCCACCTCGAGCCGGATCGTCCGCGCCGGCACGTCGACGGTGATCCTGTCGCCGGTGCGCACCAGCGCCAGCGGACCGCCCACGTAGGATTCTGGCGCGACGTGCAGGATGCAGGCGCCGTAGCTGGTGCCCGACATGCGGGCGTCCGAGATGCGGATCATGTCGCGCACGCCCTGCTTCACGAGCTTGGTCGGGATCGGCAGCATGCCCCATTCCGGCATGCCGGGCCCACCCTGCGGACCGGCGTTGCGCAGCACCAGAACATGGTCCGGGGTAACCTCGAGGTCCTCGCGGTTGATGTTGTCCTTGAGCGCGGCGTAGTCGTCGAACACCAGCGCCGGCCCGGTGTGCTTCAGAAGATGCTGGGCGCAGGCGGACGGCTTGATCACGCAGCCGTCGGGCGCCAGGTTGCCGCGCAGCACGGCCAGGGCGCCCTCCTGGTAGATCGCGTTGTCGAGCGGGCGGATCACGTCGTCGTTGTAGACCTGGGCGCCGTCCAGGCTCCGGCCCCAGGTCTCGCCGGTCACGTTGATCTGCGAAAGATCGAGGTGTCCGGTCAGCCGCGACATCAGCCCGAGCAGGCCGCCGGCATAATAGAAGTCCTCCATCAGGTAGGTATCCCCCGACGGACGGATGTTGGCGATCACCGGCACCTTGCGGCTCGCCGCGTCGAAGTCGTCGAGCCCGATCGCATGCCCGGCGCGGCGCGCCATCGCCAGGATGTGCACGACCGCATTGGTCGAGCAGCCCATCGCCATCGCCACCACGATGGCGTTGAGGAACGCGCCGTGTGTCAGGATGCGGGCCGGCGTCAGGTCCTCCCACACCATGTCGACGATGCGCCGGCCGGCCGCCGAGCACATGCGCACGTGGTTGCTGTCCGGCGCCGGGATCGACGAGGCGCCCGGCAGGCAGAGGCCGAGCACGTCGGCGAGGCCGGTCATCGTCGAGGCCGTGCCCATGGTCATGCACACGCCGTAGGAGCGGTTGAGCCCCGTCTGGATCTCGGTCCAGTCCTTCTCCGAGATGTTGCCGGCCCGCCGCTCGTCCCAGAATTTCCAGGCATCAGAGCCCGACCCCAGCGTCTTGCCATGCCAGTTGCCCCGCAACTGCGGACCGGCCGGAACGAAGACGGCCGGCACGCCGACGCTGGTCGCGCCGAGGATCAGGCCGGGCGTGGTCTTGTCGCAGCCGCCCATCAGCACCACGCCGTCGACGGGCTGCGACCGGATCAGCTCCTCGGTCTCCATCGCCAGAAAATTGCGATACAGCATCGTGGTCGGCTTCACCGTGCTCTCCGACAGCGAGATCGCCGGCAATTCGACCGGAAACCCGCCGGCCTGCAGCACGCCGCGCTTGACGTCGTCGACGCGTGTCTTGAAGTGCGCATGGCACTGCGCAAAATCCGACCACGTATTGATGATGCCGATGATCGGCTTGCCCTGGAACTCCTCACCCGCGTAGCCGATCTGGTTCATACGGCTGCGATGGCCGAACGAGCGCAGATCGTCGGGCGCGAACCAGCGCGCACTGCGCAGATCGGCGGGCGATTTTTTGGGCTTCATGGAATCTCTCGCAAGCTGCGGAGCGTCGCCGGGGACGCTTCGTGTCGGGGTGGACGCGCGCGCCGGTCGGCCGCTCCGCATCGAGGCTTAGCGCCGGCGCCACCAACCCTCAAGGCACTTCGGCGGCTATCTCCCCGTTGACGGCGGCATGGGACGATTGCCTGTGCAGTGCACAACGACCGCCACTCAGCGTGGGGCCATCGCCCCTTTGACCAGGGGATGGCCGGCCGCGATCAGCCGGGCAACCTCGCCGTCGGCCCAACGGCGGGCCGCCTGGTGCACCTCGGTGTGGCGATGCCAGTCGAGGAAGCCGAGACCGGCGGGCAACGGTGGGACCAGCAGCACGTCGTCGTCGGTCAGGTCGCGCAGGAACTCGCCGCGGTTGACGGTCATGCTGCGCATCAGAACGTGCGTCAGGCCGGGCGCCGCGGGCAGACGCTTGCGCCGCCACGGCAGCAGCAGATCGAGGGCGAGCCGCGCCCGCGATGGCAACGCCTGATAGTCGACGCTGTAGAGATCGTTGTCGGGCGTGTGGAAATTGACGACCGCGTTCGGCCCCTGCTTCAGCGACCGCATCACGGCGATCGGCACGTTGTCGAGCAGCGCGCCGTCGACCAGCATCTCGCCGCCGTCGGTGTAGACGGGCGGCAGCAGCACGGGAATCGAAGACGAGGCGCGGATCGCCCGCCACAAGTCACCGCGCCGGTGGCATTCGACCTGCCGTGTCGTCAGATTGGCCGAGACGGCGAAGAACGGCAGCCACAGATCCTCGATGTCGATGCCGCCGTAATGCCGCGACAGCTGACGATCGAAATGGGTGTGATCGAGCAGCGAGTACCACGGCACCGTGTAGCGCCGCATGGCTCCGTGGGTGACGAAGATGTCGTGGACCGCGGCATCGATCTCCTCGGGCGTCCAGCCGAGTGCGAAGGCGCCGGTCATGGCACTGCCGGCCGACGTGCCGCCCATCATGTCGAACGAGCAGCCGGCGTCGCGGAACGCCGCATAGACCCCGACGTGGGCGTTGCACAGAGCGCCGCCGCCGCAGGCCACCAGCCCGGTCGCCCGGCCGTCGATGAAGCGCACGAGGCGCGCGATGTCCTGGTCGTCGCACAGCGCGACGTGATGGTTGAGCGCGACGTCGCGCCGGTCGAGCCAGCGCGCCGTTCCGGATGGGCGCCGACGATCAGGGTGGACCAGCACCAGCCAACGCCCTGCCGGCGGCACGTAGCGCGCGGCCACGGTCTCGATCTCGGACGGCGCGCTGTCGGGCCCCGCCATCCCCACCGCGAGCAGCAGGTCCGCGTGCCGGACGATCTTTTCCGAGAACGTGGTCATGGCGTCGTCGGCCACCAGCAGCACGTAGTCGTAGCGGCTTTCGAGCGCGTTGAGCATCTCGGTGGCCGCGTGGCCGTCGAGGGCTTCACCCGCCGGCAGATGGCGCGCCAACTCCGCCGCGCCGAGGCGCAGGGTGCGGCCGGCCGCCTGCAACTGGACATCGAGCCGGTCGAGAAACGCCCGCGGCACCGGGCGCGGCCCGGCCCGCACCACCGCGATCATGCGCGCCTTCGGCACCGGCTCGGTGCGGGACGCCGCGGCCGTGGCGGCGCCGAGCCGCCCGGCCAGCATGGTCGCCAGCGCCCGCCAGATGCCGGGATTGCGGTCGGCGAGGCGCTCGAATGCGCCCTTGTCGAGCTGCAGCACCAGGCTGTCGCGCAGCGCCTGCACCGTCGCGGTGCGGGGCTGACCGGTCAGAAACGCGATCTCGCCGATCGGCTGGCCGGCACCGATCTCGCACAGCGTCGCCGCCCGTCCGGCGACCGTGACCGCGAACCGACCCGAGACGACGATATACAGCGCGTCGGCGGAATCGCCCTGGCGCACCAGAACGGCCCCCCGCTCGATCGCGCGGACCTGCAACTCGGCGGCCAGCGCGGCGCGCTGCTCGGCCGAAAGCTCGGCAAGGATGTCGAGCGCGTCGAGACGGCGCTGATGCTCGATCGGGGGCATGGGTCACGGCAAGGGTGCAGACCTGGGAGCAGTGTAGCCCGGCCCGGCCGGCCGCAAAGGACCTTACAGAAACAGGGTTGCCCGCCGGGCCTCGAGAGGCCGGGCAGGTTGGCAGCGCGACAATCGGGGAATTGGAGCGGGTGAAGGGAATCGAACCCTCGTATGCAGCTTGGGAAGCTGCCGTTC
>JBMOGA010000103.1:0-8804 GCA_049318625.1 Hyphomicrobiaceae bacterium | reverse complement strand
GATCACCAGGAATCAGCGTTCGCGTCGTCCCTCAAGGGGTTTTTCGACAGAATCGGTCAAGACCATCCCGGCGCTGGCGCAAAAAGCCGAAGTGATCGCCGTCGATCTGCCGGGCCTCGGCGACAGCGCCATGCCGCCGGAGCCGGCTGGTCCGGCGACGTCGGCCCCGGCGGTTGCCGACGGATTGCGCCGGCTGATCCCGGCCGGCCGGCGCCCGCATCTGGTCGCCTTTTCCTACGGCGCGCACGTCGGCACGCTCGCGGCGGCGCGGCTCAACGACGTGATCGCGGATTTCACCATCGTCGGGTGTTCGTCGCTGGGCCTGCCCTGGCGCGAGCTGGAGGAGTTCCCGCGCGAACACAGCCGCATGAGCGAGGCCGAGCGCCGCGCCGTCCACCGCCGCGTGCTCGAGATCCTGATGTTCGCCGATCCCGCCGCCATCGACGACTTGGCCGTCACCATCCAGGTGATCAACATCGCCAAGACGCGGTTGCGCTCGAGGCAGTTCGCCCGCTCCGACGACATCGCGCGCGGGCTCGCCGCCGTGACGGTGCCATTGAAGTCGATCTGGGGCACGCGCGACGTGATCGCCTCGCCCTCGCTCGCCGCCGTCCGCGAGGTGCTCGGCCGCCATCATCCCGAACTCGACTTCCAGACCGTTCCGGAGGCCGGCCACTGGGTGATGTACGAGGCGGGCGATGCGTTCAACGCCCGGCTGATCGACGTGCTTGGCCTATGACGGGGCGCCGTCGCTGCTATAGTGCGGGCCTCATCGCAAGCCGACGGCCGGGATCATGACCGACCTTTCCAACCAGCGCGTGGCCTACTTCAACGGCAAATGGGTGCCGGAGGTGGACGTCAAGGTCCCCTACCGCGACCGCAGCTTCCTCTACGGCGACGGCTGCTTCGACATGACCCGCACGTTCAACGGGCGGCCCTTCAAGGTGAAGGAGCACGTCGAGCGCTTCTACCGCTCGCTCGCCTACCTGCGGATCGACATCGGCATGCCGGCCGAGACCATGGTCGCCATCACCGAGGAAGCCGTCAGCCGCAACGCCCATCTGCTGGGGCCGGGCGACGACTACTGGGTCGGCCAGCGCGTGTCGCGCGGCGTGCGCGCCGTCGGCGACGAGGGCTGGGACCACACGGGGCCGAACCTGGTGGTCGACTGCACGCCGCTGCCGTTCCAGCAGCGCGCCATCCACTACCGCGAGGGCATCCGCGTGCTGGTGCCGTCGGTGCGCCGCACGCCGCCGTCGTCGCTGTCGCCGCGCGTCAAGACGCACAACTATCTCAACATGATCGTCGGCGAGCTCGAGGTGAAGGAGCGCGATCCCGACGCCTGGGCCGTGCTGCTGGATGAGAACGGCAATCTCTGCGAGGGCATGGGGTCGAACATCTTCGTGGTGAAGGACGGCCGCCTGCTGACGCCGCTCGGGCGCTACGTGCTCGAAGGCGTGTCGCGCCAGACGGTGATGGAACTCGCCGCGCAACTGGCGATCCCGTGCGAGGAGCGGGACCTCGATCTCTACGACGCCTATACGGCGGACGAGGTGATGCTGACGTCGACCAGCCTGTGCATCTGTCCGGTGTCGCGGGTGAACGGCCGGCCGATCGCGGGCGGGCGGGTGCCGGGCCCGGTCACGCGGCGGCTGCTCGACGCCTACGGCGCGCTTGTCGGGTGCGATATTCCGGGCCAATACCTGTCCCGGCTCTGAGCGGCATTCCAGAACAGTCACAACAGGAGAGGAAACACCATGAAGCTCGTTCGTTTCGGCGCGCCCGGCGCCGAGAAGCCCGGCCTCGTCGATGCCGGCGGCACCATCCGCGACCTGTCGGGCCACGTGCCGGACATCACCGGCGACGTGCTCTCTCCGCAGAGCCTCGCGCGGCTGCGCGCCATCGACCCGGCCACCCTGCCGGCGGCACCTGCCGGCGTCCGCCTCGGCGCGCCGGTCAGCGGCGTGCGCAATTTCATCGCCGTCGGCCTCAACTACTCCGACCACGCCAAGGAGACCGGCAGCCCGATCCCGACCGAGCCGATCCTGTTCAACAAGCTGCCCAACTGCATCGTCGGCCCGAACGACAACGTCATCATGCCGCGCGGCTCGAAGAAGCTCGACTGGGAGGTTGAGATCGCCTTCGTGATCGGCACGCGCGCGCGCTACGTCGACGAGAAGGACGCGATGAAGCACATCGCCGGCTTCTGCATCTGCAACGACGTCAGCGAGCGTCACTTCCAGCTGGAGCGCTCCGGCCAGTGGATGAAGGGCAAGTGCGCCGAGACGTTTGGCCCGCTCGGGCCGTGGCTCGTCACCGCGGACGAGATCGCCGATCCGCAGAGCCTCGACATGCGCCTCGACGTGAACGGGAAGCGCATGCAGACGGGCAATACCCGCACGATGATCTTCACGATGGCGCACCAGCTGCACTACATCTCGCAGTTCATGGTGCTGGAGCCGGGCGACGTGGTCACCACCGGCACGCCGCCGGGCGTCGGCCTCGGCATGAAGCCGCCGTTGTTCCTCAACGTCGGCGACACGATGGCGCTGGAGATCCAGGGCCTCGGCCGCCAGCAGCAGACCGTGGTCGCCTGCCCGGACTAGCCGCCAGCGACGCTCCCCGTCCGTCATCCCGGATCGATCGTCCGGGATGACGGCACCGGGTCCCGCGGGCGGACGTTACCCCCGCGCGCGATGCCCTTGCTGCCGCCGATCTGCTCGAGCCGCGCCTGACCCATGCGGTTGCGTCGTCGCAACGGGGTCCCGTCAACGGGGACCGGGCTCGATCCGGCGCGGCGCTTTTCCGGCCTCCCACTGCCACAGCGCGCCATCGGCCGTCCGCGCGATGGTGTCGCCGCTGCCGGCCGCGACCGTCGTCACATTGTCCAGCACCTTGCGCGGCGCGGGACCGTAGCCGGCGCCCCAGATCCACAAGGTCTTGTCGCGGCGTATAGCGGCCGTATGCGAGGCGCCCGTGGCCACGCCCATGGCCGCGTCGAAGATCCTGCCCCATCGCGTGGCCTTGTCACCCAGCCCGTGCGTCGACAGCGGGCCGAAGATGTTGCCGCCGGTCCCCAGCACGTCGCCGTTGCGGGCGAGGTAGATGGCGTGCCCGGTATGCGCCTTGACGTCGACGGCGTCGTCCGCGGTGCGCACGAACTCCGCCGTCGGCAGCAGCCGTCCATCGCCGTACTGACCGCGGTTGGCATTGCCTTTCACGTGCAGGGACCCTTCCGACGTCACGTAGTAGTCGGCGCCGTCTCCGATCGAGGCCGCGACCACGTCGGCGGCGACCCGCCTCGGGGTGCCGTTCGGGCCGATATGCCAGAGCGCGCGTCCGGTATCGATGGCGAACACGCCCGTCCGGCCCGATGCGAAGGACGCCACGCCGCTCATGAGGGGCGTGGCATCGCGGGCCTCGCCCGACCATCTCAGCAAAACGCCGTCGGCCGTCAGCGCGAGATAGCTGTCGTTCGAGACGCCGACCTGCTTCACGCCATCGCGCAGCCGCTTCGGTTGGCCGGAGCCGGTCCAGCCGAATGCCGCGCCATCGACGATGGCCATGTGGCGGTCGTAGTACGAGGCGAGATCCGGACCCGAGCTGTCGCCCCGGCACGGCCCGGCGATCAACAAAAGCGCCACGAGCCCCTGGACAACACGGCGCACGCATCGAACGAAACTCATGGACACCCCACCTTGCCCCTCCGGCGGCCATCGCGCGCCGCCAACCCGCAGCCCGACCATGAGCGCCACCTCGAAGCCGCGTGGCACGACGTGGCGCCCCGCGCGCCCGATCCTAGCAACCCGGATGCGGTTTGCGCACGCGGTCCCGGATCGCTCGTCCGCTGCCGATCGTCGGGGATGACTGGGGCGGGGAGAGCGAAGTGGTTCGAGGGGGCGGGTCGCCATGGCCGCGCGCCACAGCGCGGCAACCGCCGCGGGTCTTGCTGCAATCCCTGACTGTTTCGCGCTCGAAGCGGATGGAAGAGTAGAGACTCTCAGGGCCAATGGTGTCGATCGGCGTTCGCGTGAGCCGCGGCTTCAGGATCGGTCGCTGATCGGTTGAATGGCCGACGTTCGGAGCGCGTAACGAAGGCCATTCGTGACGCGTTGCTGCCGCTGCAAAGGGAAAGCGGGAAGCAACCGAATGCCCCGGACGGCTCGGACTTGGGGAATCGGAACATCGACTTGGCGCGCGGGCTATTTGGTCGTCCGAACCCACTGGCCGTCAAAAGACGAACCGTTACCACAAAGGTCAGGATTGCATTCGTTGGTCGTCGTGACCTTCACAGCCGTTGCCCCCGGAACCCTGGAAATGCGCACTTCGCATTTCGCCGGCTCGTCCAGCATCGCGACGAGTTGATTCCGATCGGCGCGCCACGCACCCAGGCCGACCCCGCAGACTGCCGTCGTACTATGCCGCACGGTCTCGATGCCGACATAGGAGGGACCGTCATGGGGTTCCAGGATGGTCATAGTGCCGTCCGCCCCCTTGGCGCGCAGCTTGTATTCGCCCGAGAGTGTCGCGCCGCCAGCGTCGCCAATCACCTTCTTCCAATCACACTCGAAACTTGTCGGAATGTCCGTCAGCTTGGCTGCTTCAAGGCAGGCGGCCATGGCAGCGCGTGGGCTGGCCGACGATGCCTTGCCAGATCCACCCGCTGGTGTGCTGCCTTCGGCGCGCGGCGTGGCAGTGTCCGGGGTCACGCAGCCCGCTTTGCCCTTGACGGCCACTCGGAACATGAGTTTGCCGTCCATGACGACAGTCAGCTTGCCCGATTCAATGTCAACCGAGCCGAGCTTCATTTCGGCGAGCTTGAGCTCCAGAATCACAAATTCGTTTGGATCGGGGAGCCGGTAGAGCTGGTGCTCGAAAACATCGTAGCCTGTCGTCTTGCCCCCGGTCGCCACCCGCTTCAGCAAAGTGGTGTTGCCACCAATCTTTATCCGGGCGGTTTGCCGGACGTGATTCTGACCAATGAGCCACTCATCGAACAGGTACGCGTACTTGTCCTGCGCTGGGTCGCGATCGTGCTGCCAGAGCACCACCTTGCAACCCTTGTGACGGTCGACCTCGGATCTTTCGAAAAGCTCGAGGTCGACGTCCTTTGGTGGGGCTTCTGCCAACCCCGCAGACATAGGTAGCAGCAAGCTGCAGGCAAAGAACACCGCAAGGCCGCGCATAGCAAATCTTAGGTCAGACATCGTCAGTCCTCGTGAAGTGATTCGCTCGTTGCGGTGGCCCTCATGACGGCCTGCCCGGTCACTTCGCCTTGTAGACCAGCGGGAAGTCCTGCGGACTGAGGCTCCGACCGACGCATTTGGTCTTCTCGCGGAATTCCACGAGCCGGAACCCACCCTCGTCCGTCACTTGATAGCGTTCGTACTGACCGCAATCCGAGCCGTTGCCCTCTGTATGGATGCCGGTTACCGTCCGCGTTTTCATGTCCCATTTCGGGTCCATCAATGCGTGATCGCCAAGCCCTCGGCTGACGCCTCTCGGCAGCGTCAAAGGCAGGAACTTGTAGTCGGCCGAAGGGTCGGGAATGTAAACCAGTGCGTAAACAGCCGAAAACTTCGCGCCATAATCCCCGCAGGGCAACTGCCAGATCGCGGCGTCCTCCGATAGCTGGAATGCCGTCACGCCCTTCTGCAACATGGCCGGCTCGCAGCCGAACTGCTTCTTGGCAACGTCTGCCAACTTGGCCGGAACATCCGCGCGGCGCACGGGGTAGCGCTCGAACATGCCGGGCCCGACTTTGGCGGACTTCGGGCTCGTAGCCGGTGCCGACGCGACCTTTTCCGCAAGCGGAGCGGATTCGGACCTGCGCGGTGGCGCGGACTTTCGACCGCTGTCGGGCGCGGCGGGCGTCATGCAGCCGGCGTTGCCTTTGACGGACGCGCGGAATGGCGGCTTTCCATCCATGATGACAGTCATCTTGCCGGCCTCGACGTCGACCGACTCGCCCTCCACTTCGGCGAGCTTGAGTTCAAGGACGACGAACTCGTTTGCTGCCGGTAGTTGGTAGAGCTGGAACTCGTACAGATCGTATCCCGTCGTCTTGCCGCCTTTCGCAACGCGCTTCAGCGTCTTGACGTCACCGCCAATCTTGATGCGCGCCGGCTGACGGTTGAAATTCTGTCCGACCAGGGTTTCGGCGAACAGGTACGCATACTTGTCCGTTTCAGGATCACGATTGTGCTGCCACAGTACAACCGTGCATCCCTTGCTGCGGTCGACTTCGGACTTTTGGAAGAGTTCCAAGTCGATGTCTTTTGGTGGGGTCTCTGCCGATGCTTGCGACGTGCACGCCAATAATCCGCAAGCGAAAAGCATTGCAAGTCCACGGCGGCGCATCGTTGGACCCTCGCGTTGATGCCGATAGAGATCGATGTGGAAAAACCAGCGACGCTGTGCTGCTTTGCAAAAACAGTTCTCGGCTATATTTCAGTTGGGTTTCAGGAGACTTCAAGACGCCGTCGCTGCGACTTTACGGACCTCGACTTCGAGGGAGTATCCTGGACTGGTGGCGGACCGTAAATCCCCGATTGGTCCGTCGGTGACGGCGCGTGCGGCTCTGTTGCCCCCGAGCGTCACTCCGACGCGAGAACAGCAACCGGACCGGGTGGCGCTACCCGAACACGGCCTCCGCTGCGTCGGCTTCGGGGCCCGTGCACGAGCAAGCGCCATTGCAAGCGGCGGTAGGTCGCCCCCCAACAGCTGCCGGTCGAGGATCGAAGGCCGTCAGTTTCCGCCGATCCCTCGATAGCTTGGGATCGATGGTCTGGTGCGACTGGCAGCCCTGGGTCAAAACGGCGCCCTTTATTCGACCCTGCATCCGCATCGCTCCGGGAGCCGACGTTCCGGTGCTCTCATCGGGCCCCGTCGCCCGTCCACCCCGCCGCGCATCGCGATCAGGGCGTGGCGCAGCCCGGATGCGGCTTGCGCACGCGGTCCCGGATCGCAGGTCCGATCCGCTGCCGATCGTCCGGGATGACGGGCGTGGGGCGGGTTGGGCATCGCGCCTGGGCGTGGCCTGCTCCATCTCCACCAGTTCCCGCCTATCCCGAGGGTGTCGTCCTCGGGCTTGTCCCCAGGACCGTGCGTGCCTGACGGGCCCTGCGACGAGAACTTGAAAACCTTCACATGTCTGCCGTTGTATTCTCTCGGAAGTCGCCGCTCTAAAGTTTCTTAGCTTTGTCGATCCTCTCCGACTTACGCCGATCGCGAATCTCAACGCACTTTTTCTTTAGCAGATCAACCGACGAGCCGACCTGCTCTTCCATGTCGTGATTTCGATCCCAGCTGATATGCCCGACTGTGTTAGCCAAATCGAAGATGCCGAGGGGTGCAGTGTTTAGAACAATCGGCACTACCTCTCCTTGACCAAAGCGTTTCTTAAATTGCTCCGACTCGAACTTCGTCCAGACTCGCTTCGGATAGTCTGGCCCCAAGATGCAGACAACTAGCTGAGCATCTGAATTATAGATTGGGGCAAGATACTCTTCTAGATCCTCCGCGAGGATGCGATGTTGCTCATTTCGATCGTAAAATACTTCAAACTCTTCTTCTTCCAGAGCTTTGAATAGGGCCTCTGCAATATCCCTGTCCGCGCCAGCAAAAGACAATGCAAAGTCGTAACGAGATGGGAATTCTAAGGTCAGAAAACCTATTTCCTCTGAAAACTGAGGCCATGAAATATTTCGAATAAAGAAAACGAATTGCGGGTCTTGTGCAACAAGTGTAACTCCATCAAAGTGGAGAACTTTTTGAATCGCCTCGCTGTCGGATATAAGGTCTTTCAGGAAGCCTTTTGTCACAACCTGAGTTACGCTTCCTCTTTGAGCGGGGTGTAGGCTTGCTTCCCGCTCGACATTTATGGTCCACGTCTTGCTTTGGCTCAGCCAATAAAGTAAGTGCAGGTAAGGAGCGCGACCTTCACGTCTTAGTTTTGAACCTCGCGCGAATGCAACCGTTGTGTCGTGGAACGAGCGGCCCAGAGTTGTCATGACTTGGGTCAAGACCGCTTCGTAGCTTTCAGACGTGTTGCAATGACTTGACTGTGTGCTTAGAATCTTACTTCGAAGGCAAGTTTCATGAGCGAGCATTTGTGCCAGGTAAAAACTACCCTGAGCGGCTTCTACGATCTCGGATTTTATGTTGATTGACACATTTAATGCTCCCTCGCCTTTGGCGAGAAGCTCTTCCACCTTGAATTGTGGATTTGCCTCTACTCGCACGATCTCAATTCGATTGGCAAGGTCTGTGCCAAACTGAAGTAGTGCTTGGCCGGCATTTGGAATTCCAAGCACAATAAGCTTGCTGTGGTTTGCTCCTTCGTCAGCTAGCGTTTTCATTAAATCGGCGATCGGACGGCGCACGTCTTCGCTCAATCTATGGAAATCGTCTATCAATACGGTTCCGATGGGCAATGAGGAAGTTAGCGCTCTAATCATCTCTACATCCTCAGCCTTGCGCGCTGAGAGCGTGATAATCTTGTCAGTGAGGCCAGCTGCCGCGATCGCCTTCATCGCTGCCGTGGTTTTGCCGATCCCGGACGGCCCTTCGATTATGATGCTGCGCCCTGGCGTCTTCAGTGCGACAACGAGGCCAGTAAACTCGACAGGCTCTACGAACGTGTGTGTGGGCACACCTGAACGCACAAACACTTCATGCAGATCAAGCCCTGCCATATTTGTCTTCCAACTGTCGCTTCGCCAAGTTTAAGCTTATATCTTAACATTTCTGGTGACCCCAGCCCTCACGCGGTCGGTTTTCTCAACAGGAATGGACGTCCCTTA
>JBMOGA010000102.1:0-8828 GCA_049318625.1 Hyphomicrobiaceae bacterium | reverse complement strand
CCGATCTCGAAGCCCAGATCCGGTTTGTCGTAGCTTCCACCGCCGACGGCCTGCGCCATCTGAACGCAGAAGCGGCGGGGACCTAGGCCCCCGCCGCTGCATCGAACAAAGAGTCGCCCGTTTGCCGTTACTCGGCCGGACGGTTGGGCTCGTCTTCCAGCGCCAGTGCGTCGACGATGGCGGCCAGATCCTCGAGGAACCGCTGCCCACGCGCGCCCGGCAGTACGGCCAGGATCTTGTCGTCCACCCGGCGGGCCATCGGCTCGGCCTGACGCAGCATCCGCCAGCCTTCCTCGGTCAGTTTCACGGCGTAGGCGCGCGCGTCTTCCTTGGTGCGCCGACGCGACAGCAGACCCTTCTTGAGCATCCGCCGAATGATGTCGGCCAGAGTCGACCGATCGATGCCCGTGCGCTCGACCAAGTCGGTCTGGCTGAGGCCTTCGTTCTGCGACACCGTCCAAAGCACGGCGAACTGACGGGGCGTCAGCTCACCCTTCGCCATCTCGGACTGAAACACGTCCCCGGCGCACTGACCGGCGCGATGGAGGAGGTGGATCGGCGAACGTCCAAGGCGATCGGCTTTCTCTTTCTCTTTCGACATCGGTCTCTAGCCATCTTGTTGCGGGGGCATGGGAGCCCCTGACCAGCAATCCCAGGGGGGCGATTTATGTCTGTTTCAACGAAACAGCTTCAACGAATCAGAGCAAACACCATCTTGGTGCTGATGTCCAGAGTCTCCCAGCAGAGTCAGTTGCCTAGTTGTTTAACTGAAGCAATAAACTGTCTCAAAAAACGAGATCAGACCATCAGTCGGCGCTGTACTGTGTCCCGCGGACCAAAGAGAATCAGTCCGGCCGCGCGAAATCGCCGGCCCTGAACGTGGCGCCGATGCATCCGCGCGCACAGCCTGTCGAAGCCCTTCGGGCTCACGACGGCTCTATCCCTGGGATAACGGCCGGCCAGCCCGGATATTCGCAGGCGTCAGGGCGCTTTGACCGCGGCGTGGCGATGGATGAGACCGAGTTGGGAGACGGCGAACACCATCGTCAGAGGCATGACGCCCCAGACCTTGAAGCTGATCCAGAAGTCGGTCGAGAACATCCGCCAGACGACTTCGTTCAGCACCGCCAGAAGCGCAAAGAAGAGCGCCCACCGGAAGGTCAATTTTCGCCAGCCCTCGTCGGTCAGCGCGAAGGCCTCCCCGAACGGATAGCGCAACAGCGGCTGGCCGAACGCCAGCCCGATCATCAAGATGAAGGAGAACAGCGTATTCACGATGGTCGGCTTCATCTTGATGAACAGTTCGTCCTGCAGCAGCAACGTCAAGCCGCCGAACACCAGCACGAAGAAGCCGGACACCAGCGGCATGATCGGGATGCGCCCGAGGAAGAACCGCGAGGCGACCAGTGACACCAGTGTCGCGCACATGAATGCGCCGGTGCCCCAGAATATTCCGGACCGCGAGTTGACGATGAAGAACACCACCAGCGGCCCGAGTTCGATCAGCAGCTTCACGAGTTGATGCTGCGTGTCCTTGGGGGCGGCGTCGCGCGAGTCAGGCGTCATGATCGGCGATCTTCACTTGATGAGGGGCCGGTTCGAACCAAGCACAGCGCGTCGAAGCAATCAATGGACCGGTCACCCGGCCGCGCCGCCCTGACGGGCGTGCTCCGCGCGGTGTCCGGCGACACCCGATCCGACAGCCGAAACCGCCTCTGGCGGGTCGATCCGGTGCTTCTGCAGCAATGTGGTCAGGTACCAGGCGAACACACCGCTGACCGGCATGATGACGGCCACCTTGAACAGGATCCAGATGTTGACCCCGCTCAGGCTGTAGCCCAGCAGGTCATACATGTGCGTGTCGACCCAGGTCTGCCGCACCACCTCGTTGGCGATCGCCGTCGCCACGAAGAACCAAGCGAACGCCCAAGTGAACTTGTCCCAGCCTTCCTTGGTGTAGTGGAAGGTCTTCTCGAACACGTACTGGAAGAAATTGCGGTTCGCCCAGAGCCCACCGAACAGGAACAGGGCGAACATGGCGTTGAAGATGGTCACCTTGATCTGAACCCACATGGGGTCGCCGGTGATGAGCGTCAAAGCACCGAACACGATCGTGACGCCGCTGGCAATCAGCGGGAACACCGGCAGCCGCTTGAGCACGATCCGCATGGCGGCGATCGCCAGGCCGGTCGAGATGATGAGCGCCCAGGTTCCGGCGTTGATGTTGTACATCGCGTTGACGATGAACATCGTCACGAGCGGACCGAACTCGCTCAGGATGTTGACCGTCTGCTCGGCATTGAAAGGATAGTGGCGGCGCACCCAGTTCATCTTCTCTGACTTTCCCTTGGCACGTCGGCCCATGCGTCCTTCACTGGAAGGCGATGGCCTTGGCAAATTCCTCCGCATCGAACGCCTGGAGGTCGTCGACGCCTTCCCCGACACCGATGGCATGCACCGGAAGACCATGCTTGGCGGATATGGCCACCAGAATGCCCCCCCGAGCCGTGCCATCCAATTTTGTCATTATGAGCCCCGTCACGCCGGCACGCTGCCCGAACACCTCGACCTGTGACAAAGCGTTCTGTCCCGTCGTCGCATCGAGTACCAGAAGTACGTCGTGCGGCGCCGTCGGATCGAGTTTGCGGAGCACGCGAACGACTTTTTCCAGCTCGTCCATCAGCGCGGCCTTGTTCTGCAGCCGGCCGGCGGTATCGAGCAGCATCAGATCGTAGCCGCCCTCGCGGGCTTCCTTGAGCGCATCGTAGGCCAAGCCCGAAGCATCGGAGCCGACCGCGCGGGAGATCACCGTCGCGCCCGTGCGCTCGCCCCAGATCCTGAGTTGATCGATCGCGGCGGCGCGGAAGGTATCGCCGGCGGCCACCATCACCTTGCGACCGGCGCCCACGTACTGATGGGCGAGCTTGCCGATGGTCGTCGTCTTGCCGGTACCGTTGACCCCGACCACCAGCACCACGTGCGGCTTGCGCGAGAAATCGGGTTGCAGAGGCTTGGCCACGGGCGCCAGCACGCGACGCACTTCCGTCGCCAGCACGGCCCGCACATCGTCGGGCGAGATGCCCTTTTCGTAGCGCCCCTTGGCGATCGCCTCGGTGATCCGCATGGACGTCTCCACGCCGAGGTCCGCCTGCAGCAGCAGATCCTCGAGATCCTCGAGTGTAGTGGCGTCCAGCTTCCGCTTCGTAAAGACGGCGGTGATGCCCTCGGAGAGCTTCGCCGACGTCTTTTGCAGGCCATCCCGAAGCCTTTGAAACCAAGATGTTTTCTTGGGCGGCTCGACGGGGGTCTCGGCGACGGGCACCACCGCGGCCAGGGCGGCGGGTTCGACCGACGCGGCGGCAACCGCCGCTTCGGGAACCGGCGGCGACGGTACGGCCGGTTCGTCCGCGACGACGGGCTCGACGGGCGGCACCGGTTTGTCACCGCGGCCGAACAGCCGCCCGAGGAACCCGCGCTTCGCCTCTGCCTCGCTCACGCGGCGACCTCGCCGACCAGTCGATCGCCGGCCCGGCCGGTCACCCGCACCGATACCAGCTCGCCGGCCTGTCCCTCTGGCAACTCCACCTCGGCGAAATGCGGTGTCCGCCCGAGCCCCCGCTTCTCGACCAGAACCTCGCGGCGGCGTCCCTGCTCGCCGGCGAGAAACGCCGCCAGCCGCTCCGACCCCTTGGAGCGCAACCGTTCGGCGCGCGTCTTGATCTCCGCCTTGGCGACCTGCGGCATGCGGGCCGCCGGCGTCCCTGTGCGTGGCGAGAACGGAAAGACGTGCAGGTAGGTCAGGCCACAGGCGTCGACCACATCGACGGTATGGCCGAACATCGCCTCCGTCTCGGTCGGGAACCCGGCGATGAAATCGGCGCCGAACACCACGTCCGGCCGCAGCCGGCGGACCTCGGAGCAGAACCGGATGGCGTCGCCGCGCGCGTGACGCCGCTTCATGCGCTTCAGGATCAAGTCGTCTCCGGACTGCAGCGACAAGTGCAGATGCGGCATCAGCCGCGGCTCGTCGGCGATCGCTCGCATCAGGTGCGTGTCGGCCTCGACCTGATCGATCGAGGACAGGCGCAGCCGCTTCAAGTCCGGCACGTGCTTCAGCACCTGGGCCACCAGCCGGCCGAGCGACATCTCGCCGGGAAGGTCCGGGCCGTAGGAGGTGATGTCGACACCCGTCAGCACGATCTCCGCATAGCCCGCCTCGACAAGCTGGCGCACCTGCGCCACCACCTGCCCCGCCGGCACCGACCGCGACGGGCCACGCCCGAACGGGATAATGCAGAACGTGCAGCGATGATCGCAGCCGTTCTGGATCTGCACATAGGCGCGCGTGCGCGAGCCGAAACCGGCGATCATGTGCGTCGCGGTTTCGCGCACGCTCATGATGTCGTTGACCACCACGCGCGCGCTGTCGTCGGTCGCAAGTCCCTGGAAGGTCGCGGCGTGCATCTTGTCGTCGTTGCCGACCACGTGGTCGACCTCGGCCATCTCGGCGAACCGCTCGGGCTCGATCTGGGCCGCGCAGCCGGTCACGATGATGCGCGCCTCGGGCCGCTCGCGCCGCAGCCGGCGGATCGTCTGCGCCGCCTGCCGGACCGCCTCAGCCGTCACCGCGCAGGTGTTAACGATCACCGCGCTGTCGAGCCCGGCCGCCGCGGCATGGCTCCGCATCACCTCGGATTCGTAGGTGTTGAGCCGGCAACCGAGCGTGATGACTTCGGGCTTCGCCATGATCCGTTCGAGTTGATTGAGAATAGTCCGGCGCTTCTCCAGCGTCAGAGCCGCCTTTCTTAGACGACCACCCCTCCGCCGGCCAGGGGTGCGAACGACGTGCCGTCGAGCCGGCCTTCGAATTCGAGCTCGGCCGGTCCCGACATCAGGATGCGGTTGGCGTCGGTCCACTCGATCACCAGCGGTCCGCCGGGCAGCGTGACCGTGACGCGCCGGCCGGTGAGATCGATCCGTGCAGCCGAGACGGCCGCCGCGCACGCCGCCGTTCCGCAGGCCCGGGTCAGCCCGGCGCCGCGCTCCCAGGTGCGCAGCGTCAGCGCATCCCGCGCCGTGACGTGGGCCAGCGAGATGTTGGCGCGCTCGGGAAAGATCGGATGGTTCTCGAGCAACGGGCCGAACCGCGCGAGATCGTAGGCCATCACGTCGTCGACCCAGAAAATGGCGTGCGGATTGCCAACGTGCACCACCGTCGGCGAGTGCAGGATCGGGGCGTCGATCGGGCCGATCTGCAGTTCGATGTGCCGGGTGTCGTGGAACGGGTCGCGCAGCGGGATCTGGTCCCACCGGAACCGCGGCTCGCCCATGTCGATGGTGATGTGGTCGATCCCGGCGACCTCGGCGGTCAGCACGCCCGCGTTGGTCTCGATGGTGGCCGCGCCCCGACCGGTCTCACGCGACAGCAGCCACGCGACGCAGCGCGTGGCGTTTCCACAGGCATCGACCTCGCCGCCGTCGGCATTGCGGATGCGCATGAACACGTCGGCCCGCCGCGACGGCTCGAGAATGATGAGTTGATCGCAACCGACACCCCCGTGCCGGTCCGCGATGCGGCGGGTCGCCTCGGCGTCGAGAGCGATCGCACGCTGGCGCCCATCGAGCACGACGAAGTCGTTCCCGAGACCGTTCATCTTGCGGAAGGGCAGTGCGGCGGCTGTCGTCATGATGCGCCATATAGGGTGAGCCCCGGCACTTGCACCAGACCCTCGTTGTGCCGATCTGCCGGAGAGGCACCGAATTTCGGAGAACTCAGGCACCATGCGCACGCTCCTGCTCGCCCTTGCGGTCGCCATCGGCCTGCCGTCCCACCCAACCCGTGCCGAACAGACCGCAGCACCGCGGCCGGCAGCGACGGTCGCCGTCCGTGCCGTCCCCGTCGCCAAAGGGCTGGTCAACCCCTGGAGCCTGGCGTTCCTGCCCGACGGCCGCATGCTCGTCACCGAACGCCCGGGCCGGCTGCGCATCGTCGCCATGGACGGCACGGTCTCGAAGCCGATCTCCGGCCTGCCGCCCATCGTCGCCCGCAGCCAGGGTGGCCTGCTCGACGTCGCGCTGGACCCTGCATTTACGCAAAACAATTTGATTTATTTCACATTTTCAGAACCACGCCCGCGCGATGGCGATGCCACGTCGGTGGCCCGGGCCCGCCTCGTCCCGGCCGCCGGCGCCGATGGCGGCCGCCTCGAGGATGTCCGCATCATCTTCCGCCAGCAACCGGCCGCCGACGGCAACATGCACTATGGCGGCCGCATCGCCATCGCTCGCGACGGCCGGCTATTCGTGACGCTCGGCGAGCGCTACCGCCTGCGCGACAGCGCCCAGACGCTCGACAATCACCTCGGCAAAGTCGTGCGCATCGCGCCCGACGGCACGGTGCCTCCTGACAACCCGTTCGTCGGCAAACCCGGGATCGCGCCGGAAATCTGGAGTTATGGCCACCGCAACCCGCAGTCCGCCGCCATCCACCCCGCGACCGGGCACCTGTGGACCGTCGAGCACGGGGCTCGCGGCGGCGACGAGATCAACACCCCGGAGCCCGGCAAGAACTACGGATGGCCGGTGATCACCTACGGCCGCGACTATTCGGGCGCCCGGATCGGCATCGGCACCCGCAAGGACGGCATGGAGCGGCCGCTCTACTATTGGGACCCCTCGATCGCACCTTCCGGCATGGTATTCTACACCGGCGATCGGGTGCCCGAATGGGCTGGCAGCCTGTTCGTCGGGTCACTGGTCCAGACCCACCTCGCCCGCCTCGTGCTGCGCGACGGCCAGGTCGTCGCAGAAGAGCGCCTTTTGACCGACCTCGCCGAGCGCATTCGCGACGTGCGCCAGGGGCCGGACGGAGCCATCTACGTGGCCACCGATAGCCCCGACGGCCAGATTCTGCGGGTCGAACCGGTGCGGTGAAGCCCCGCCGCGACCCGCCGGCCGGCTGCCTCCGCCGTTGACAATCGGCCCGCCCTGCCGCATGGAAGCCCTTCAATTCCGAGGCGCGAGCTTTTCGAGCCACTGCCTGGATCGGGGTCCGACCGCAAGGACGGGACTTCTGCCAGGGGTAAACGTCCGCCGGCGAGTGTTCGCCCGCGGGCGCGAAAACGTTTTGCGCCGGACTTCGCCGGGAGAGCGAGCATGCTGAAAGTCTGGGGCCGCAAGACCTCCGTCAACGTTCAGAAGGTGATGTGGGCGGTTGCCGAACTCGGCCTTGCGCACGAGCGCATCGACGCCGGCGGTACGTTCGGCCGCACCGACACCGCCGAGTACGGCGCCATGAACCCCAACCGGCTCGTCCCGACGATCGACGACGACGGCTTCCAGCTGTGGGAAAGCAGCGCGATCGTGCGCTACCTGTCCGAGGCCTACGGGCGCGGCACGCTGGCCCCGGAAGGCCGTCATGCCTACGCCCGCGCCGATCAGTGGATGGAGTGGGCGACCACTTCGCTCTATGCCGATCTCATCGGAACCTGCTTCGTCCAACTCGTTCGCACGACGGCCGCCGAGCGCAACGGCGCCGCGGTCGACGCCGCCGTCAAGCGGCTGGCCCAGCGCCTGACCATTCTAGACAAGCACCTCGCGGATCGCCAATTCATTGTCGGCGACCGCCTGAGCATGGCCGACATCGGGGTCGGCGCGCTGATGTATCGCTATTACAATCTCGAGATTGCCCGCACGCGGCTGGCCCATCTCGAGGCGTGGTACCAGCGGCTGACCGATCGCAAGGCCTACCAGGACCACGTCATGATCGACTTCGAGGCCATGAAGGTGCCGGGCGCCTGACGCCGCGCAACACGGAAAACAGCTTTCGATGTTCCAGTCACTTTCCGACCGCCTTTCGGGCATTTTCGACCGGCTGACCCGGCGCGGCACGCTGACCGACAGCGACGTCGCCGAGGCCATGCGCGAAGTCCGCCGCGCGCTGTTGGAAGCCGACGTCGCGCTCGAAGTGGTGCGGGATTTCATCGACAAGGTGAAGGAGAAGGCGGTCGGCGCCGAGGTCGTGAAATCGATCACGCCCGGCCAGATGGTCGTCAAGATCGTCCACGACGAACTGGTCGCGATGCTCGGCTCCGACGCCCAGCCGATCGATCTGATGGCCACCCCGCCGGTGCCGATCCTGATGGTCGGCTTGCAGGGCTCGGGCAAGACCACCACGACCGCCAAGATCGCGTGGCGGCTGACCAACCGTGACAAGAAGAAAGTTCTGATGGCGTCGCTCGACACGCGCCGTCCAGCCGCCCAGGAGCAGCTGCGCGTGCTCGGCGAGCAGACGGGGGTCGATACGCTGGCGATCGTGGCCGGCCAGACGCCGCTGCAGATCGCGCGGCGCGCCATGGACGCCGCCCGGCTCGGCGGCTTCGACGTGGTGATGCTCGACACCGCCGGTCGCACCACGGTCGACGAGGCGATGATGGCCGAGGCGGCCGAGGTCGAGAAGGCGACCGGGCCGCACGAGGTGCTGCTGGTGGTCGACTCGCTCACCGGCCAGGACGCCGTCAATACCGCCAAGGCCTTCGCCGGCCGCCTCGACCTGACCGGCATCGTGCTGACCCGCGTCGACGGCGATGCGCGCGGTGGAGCCGCCCTGTCCATGCGGGCCGTCACCGGCAAGCCGATCAAGCTGATCGGCGTCGGCGAGAAGTGGGACGCGCTCGAGGACTTCCACCCGGGGCGGATCGCCGGCCGCATCCTCGGCATGGGCGACATCGTCAGCCTGGTCGAGAAGGCCGCTCAGACCATCGACGCCGAGAAGGCGCAGGCGATCGCCGCCCGCATGAAGAAGGGCGAGTTCGACCTCGAGGACATGG
>JBMOGA010000101.1:0-8983 GCA_049318625.1 Hyphomicrobiaceae bacterium | reverse complement strand
ATCATATTCGCGGAGGGCTGTCAGCCGGCGAGAAGTTCAACAGCCTGCTAGGGCACTTTTAGCCGTCGCGCCCCTTAACCTTGCCGGTGATCGCCGCCTGCGCGGCGGCCAGCCGGGCGACCGGCACGCGGTAGGGCGAGCAGGAGACGTAGTCGAGGCCGGCCTCCTGGCAGAACGCCACCGAGGCCGGGTCGCCGCCGTGCTCGCCGCAGATCCCGAGCTTGAGGTTCGGCCGCACGCGGCGTCCCCGCTCGTTGCCGATCCGGACCAGTTCGCCGACGCCGTCACGGTCGATCGACACGAACGGGTCGACCTCGAAAATGCCCCGGTCGAGATAAGAGGTGAGGATCGGCGCGGCGTCGTCGCGTGACAACCCGAGGCAAGTCTGGGTGAGGTCGTTGGTGCCGTAGGAGAAGAACTCGGCGCCCTTGTCGCCCGCCGCGATCTCGTCCGCCTTCAGCGCGGCGCGCGGCAGCTCGATCATCGTGCCGACCTGGTAGGTGATCTTCGCCCCCGTCTCCGCCTCCACGGCCGCCGCCGTCGCGTCGATGATCTGACGTAGGATGTCGAACTCGCGCCGATAGGCGATCAGCGGCACCATCACCTCCGGCTCGACCGCCGCACCCGTCTTGCGCGCCGCATTCACCGCCGCCTCGAAAATGGCGCGCGCCTGCATCTCGGTGATCTCGGGGTACTTGATGGCGAGGCGGCAGCCGCGGAACCCGAGCATCGGATTGAACTCGTGCAGCTCCGAGACCCGATCCTCGAGCTTCTTCACCGCAATGCCGAGCACCTCGGCGACGGCCTTGGCCTCCTCCTCGCCGTGCGGCAGGAACTCGTGCAGCGGCGGGTCGAGCAGGCGGATCGTCACCGGCAGCCCGGCCATGATCTCGAACAGCTCCTCGAAATCGCGGCGCTGCATCGGCAGGATCTTGGCGAGTGCACGCCTCCGTCCGGCCTCGTCGTCGGCGCAGATCATCTCGCGCATGGCGAGGATGCGCCCCTCCTCGAAGAACATGTGCTCGGTGCGGCACAGCCCGATGCCCTCGGCGCCGAACGCGCGTGCCTGGCGGGCATCGCGCGGGGTGTCGGCGTTGGCGCGCACCTTCATGCGTCGCGCCTCGTCCGCCCACGTCATCAGCTTGCCGAAGTCACCGGAAAGCTCGGGCTGACGCATCCGCACGCGGCCGAGCAGAACCTCGCCGGTGGTGCCGTCGATGGTGACGACATCGCCCTTCTTGAGCACCTGCTTGCCCACGCTCAGGGTGCCGAGCCTGTAGTCGATGCGGATCGAGCCCGCGCCCGAGACGCACGGCCGGCCCATGCCGCGCGCCACCACCGCCGCGTGGCTCGTCATGCCGCCGCGCGTCGTCAGGATGCCGGTGGCGGCATGCATGCCGTGGATGTCCTCCGGGCTGGTCTCGATGCGGACCAGGATGACGTCGCGGCCCTGCGCGCGTGCGACCTCCGCGTCGTCGGGATCGAACACGATCTCGCCGGCGGCGGCCCCGGGAGAAGCGGGCAGGCCGCGGGCCAGGATCTGCTTGTGCGCCGTCGGATCGATGGTCGGGTGGAGGAGTTGGTCGAGCGCGGCCGGCTCGATCCGCATGACTGCTTCTTCGTGCGACAGCACGCCTTCCTCCGCCAGATCGACGGCGATCTTGAGCGCCGCCGCCGTGGTGCGCTTGCCCGAGCGGGTCTGCAGCATCCACAGCCGGCCGGACTGGATCGTGAACTCGATGTCCTGCATGTCGCGATAGTGGCCCTCGAGCCGGGCGAACACGTTGGTCAGTTCACGGTAGGTCTCCGGCATCAGGCTCTCGAGCGACGGCATGGTCTCGCCGGAGGCGAGGCGCGCCGCCTCGGTCAGCGGCTGCGGCGTGCGCGTGCCGGCCACCACGTCCTCGCCCTGGGCATTGAGCAGGAACTCGCCGTAGATCTCCTTGGCGCCGGTCGACGGGTTGCGCGTGAAGGCGACGCCGGTGGCCGACGTCTCGCCCATGTTGCCGAACACCATCGCCTGCACGTTGACGGCGGTGCCCCAATCGTCGGGAATATCGTGGAGGCGGCGGTAGACGATGGCATGGTCGTTCTGCCACGAGCCGAACACCGCGCCGATCGCGCCCCACAACTGTTCGCGCGTGTCCTGCGGAAACGGCTTGCCGGTCTCGCGCAGGATCAACTCGCGGTACGCCGCGATCACGTCCTGCCAATCGTCGGCCGTCAGGTCGGTATCGGAAACCTGTCCGCTGCGGTCCTTGTGGTCGTCGAGGATCGACTCGAAGTGATCGTGGCCGACGCCCAGGACCACGTCGGCATACATCTGGATGAACCGGCGATAGCTGTCGTAAGCGAAGCGCGCGTCGCCGGACCGCTTCACCAGTCCTTCGACGGTGCGGTCGTTGAGTCCGAGATTGAGGATGGTGTCCATCATGCCGGGCATCGAGGCGCGGGCGCCGGAGCGGACCGATACCAGCAGCGGATTGGTCTCGTCGCCGAAGCGCGCGCCCACCGCCTCGCCGACGAACGCCAGCGCGCGTGTCACCTCTTCGTCGAGCCCCGCCGGCATCGCGCGCCCTTGCGCGTAATAGTGGGCGCAGACCTCGGTGGTGATGGTGAACCCAGGCGGCACCGGCAGGCCGAGGCTCGCCATCTCCGCCAGATTGGCCCCTTTGCCCCCGAGCAGGTCGCGCAGCCCGGCCGACCCGTCGGCGCGGCCGTTGCCGAAGGCGTAAACCCAGCGATTGCGATCGGAAGGCTGAGAGGAGGTCGCCATGAATCATCTCGCGGTGAGGGGACGGCACGCATGGGATACTCGCCCGCCGGGCCGCCGGCAAAGTGGTAACGTGACGCGAGCCCGCGCAGGCGTTTTCCTTTTGACGTGGTGAAGCCGCTCGCGCAGTGTCCGGGCGCTTTTGCCAATGGGGATAGGGTCCATGCCGACGCAACTGACGGACGTGCTCAAGGTGCTCGATCGCTCGCAGGACGCCGCGTTGGAGCGCCTGTTCGAGCTGATCCGCATTCCCAGCGTGTCCACCGATCCGGCCTTTGCCGACCACTGCCGGACGGCGGCCCAATGGTGCGCCCGGCAACTCGCGGACATCGGCTTCCACGAGGCCAAGGTGGTGCCGACGACCGGACACCCGATGGTGGTCGCCCACGACCGCGCCAAGCGGCCTAAGGGGATGCCGCACGCGCTGTTCTACGGCCACTACGATGTGCAACCGGCCGATCCGCTGGATCTTTGGTCGTCGCCGCCGTTCGAGCCGCGGCTGGCGACCGAGCGGGGCAACGGCAAGGTCGTGGTCGCCCGCGGCGCCGAGGACAACAAGGGCCAGCTGATGACGTTCTTCGAGGCCGCGCGCGCCTGGAAGCAGGTGGCCGGAGAGCTGCCGGTCGCCGTCACCGTGCTGCTCGAGGGCGAGGAGGAGTGCGGCTCGCCTTCGCTGGCCGGGTTCCTCGCCAAGCACGGCAAGGAAGTCACCGCCGATCTGGCGCTCGTCTGCGATACCGCCCAGTGGGACAAGGACACCCCGGCCATCACCACGCGCTTGCGCGGCCTGGCCGCCACCGAACTGGTGATCCGCGGGCCGAAGCGGGATCTGCACTCCGGCACCTACGGCGGCGCGGCGGTCAACCCGATCCGCGTCCTCGCCCGCATCCTCGGCGAGATGCACGACGACAAGGGCCGCGTCCGCATCGCCGGCTTCTACGACGACGTCGAGAAGCCGTCGGCCAAGCAGTTGCGTCAGTGGGACGACCTCGGCTTCGACGGCGAGGCGTTCCTCGGCGCCATCGGCCTCAGCGAGCCCGCCGGTGAAAGCAAATACTCGGTGCTCGAGCAGGTCTGGGCGCGCCCGACGGTCGAGTACAACGGCATCACAGGCGGCTATCAGGGCGCCGGCTCGAAGACGGTCATTCCGACCGAGGCCTCGGTCAAGATCACCTGCCGTCTCGTGCCCGGCCAGGATCCCAAGCGCATCCAGAAGGGCCTGCAGGCCTTCGTGAAAGAGCGCTTGCCGGCCGACTGCAAGGCCGAGTTCCTCTACGCCCGCGGCAGCGAAGCCGTGGCGTTCGACACGTCTGCCCCGCACATCCGCGCCGCCGCGGATGCCCTCGAGGCCGAGTGGGGCCGACCGGCCGCGCTGATGGGCATGGGCGGCTCGATCCCGATCGTCACGTCCTTCAAGGACACCTTGAAGATGGACTCACTGCTCGTCGGCTTCGGCCTCGACGACGACCGGATCCACTCGCCGAATGAGAAGTACAACCTGACCAGCTTCCGGAAGGGCGCCCGCAGCTGGGCGCGCATACTGGACGCGCTCGCCTCGGCCGAATGACGGGAGAACGCCCCATGATCGCGCGCCTCAGCCGCCGCCTCGCCATGCTGGCGCTGGTGGCAGCCGTCGTCGGCTTGGCCGCGACCGCCGCCATCGCGCAACGGTCCTACGACCGCGGCGGCCGGTCCGCCAACCATGTCGCCGGCGTCTTCGACCACTACGTGCTGTCACTGTCGTGGAGCCCGACCCATTGCGCCGAGGTCGACCCGCGCCAGCGCGATCCGCAATGTGGCCCACGTCCGCCGCGACCCTACGCCTTCGTGCTGCACGGCCTGTGGCCGCAGTACGAGCGCGGCTGGCCGGAGAACTGCCAGACGCAGTTCCGGCCGTTCGTGCCGCACGGCGTGATCGACCGGATGCTGGACATCATGCCGAGCCGCAAGCTGGTGATCCACCAGTACCGCAAGCACGGCACCTGCTCCGGCCTCGAGCCCGGACCCTTTTTCGACCTGTCGCGGCGGGTTTTCGAGACCGTGCGGATGCCCGAGCGCTTCGTGAACCCGGGCGCGCCCTTCACGATCGGCCGCGAGGAGGTCGTCGACGCGTTCCTGGCGGTCAATCCCAAGCTGACGCGCGACATGATCGCGGTCTCCTGCGGCGGCACCGGCAATCGGCTGAAGGAGGTCCACATCTGCTTCAGCCGCGACGGCAAGCCGGCCGATTGCGGGGCCCGCAACGAGCAGCGCCGCCTGTGCCGGGCCGATCGCCTGTATGTGCCGCCGGTCCGCGAGGGGGGATACACCGACCCGGCACCCACTCCGGCGGCGCCCGCCACCCCGCCCAGGGCCCAGCCGGCGCCGGGCGCGCCGACGCCGTTGCCGCCCGGCCTGATGCCCGAGCCGACGCCGCAGCGGCGCATCTGAGGAGATCGGGGGGAGGGCGCCGATGGACGGTCCGAAGTTCGTTCCGGGGCAGGCCTGGACCTATCGTGCGCCCGACAGCCACACGGGCTCGCGCATCGTCATCGGCGCGGTGCTGACGTTCGCCAGCGGCGCCGTCGTCTGCTGCGCGGTGACGGGGGCGCCGCGGCGCCTGCCGGACGGCACGATCGACGCTGCCACCATCCCCTTCCTGTCGTTTTCCGAGGCCGCGCTGGCCGAGACCGTGGTCACCGTCGACGGCGAACTGCCGCTGCCCGAGGGCTTTGCGCCCGCCCTCGAGGAGTGGCACGCCGATCCGCGCGGTATGACGGTGTTCACGGTCCCCTTCGAAGGCTTCCTGGATCGGCTGATTGCCCGCCAGATGGCCGCCATTATCGGGGTCGAAGCCGAGGCATCGACTGAATAAGCCGATACAACGTTCTGTTCTGGAACGCCATTTAAGTCGACCTTAATGTCTCTCCTTCAGCATGCCCACATTCGAGTAGTCGGCTGGGGGGATGGTCGTGGCGAAGAGTACGAGGCGCGGGTCGGGAGGCTGGCTCGGCGCGATTTTCCGGTTCATCTTCGGCCAGCGGACCCAACGGCGCATGCGTCCGTCGCTCGAGAACGACGTCTACCTGCCCGAATACGTCCTGCCCGAAATCCGCCTGCCCGAATTCCGCTTGCCCGAGTTGGCGCTGGCCGATTTCGGTTTCGAGGCCCGCACCCCCCAGGTCGCCGGCTTCCTGATGCGCCGCGAGCCCGTGGACTTCAAGCTGCCCGCTCGCCTGCACTCGGCAGCGGCCTTGAACCAGCCGCGTGCCATGGTCCCGGCAGAACGGTCCGCACGGGCACCGGCCACGGCCCGTGGCGGGTCGCGCCCGCAGCGCGCCAAGACGACCCGTGCGCCGGCCACCCGCAAGGCCATTCCCGCCCATCGGACGGGCCGCCGCAAGCCGCGCAGCCGACATTAGCCGCTGACCGGTCGAGCTGGCGTCGGAACACGGCGACCGTGACCACGACAGCCACCCTCGGTTGAGACATCGCACGGCTGCCGCGCCGCGAGCCCGGTTCAATCGCTGCGACGAACACTCTGGGCGCCGGGTCCGCCCTGCCAGCGCGCCGCCGCCGCCGTGTCGGTTTCGCGCGCATCGACCCACCCGCCCGAGCCGTCGACAGCGGTCTCTTTCTTCCAGAACGGGGCCCGCGTCTTGAGGTAGTCCATCAGGAAGGCCGCCGCGTCGAAGGCCGCCTGCCGGTGCGCCGAAGCCGTCACCACCAGCACGATGTCGTCGCCCGGCACCAGTTCGCCGATCCGGTGCACGATCAGCGACGCCGCCAGCGGCCAGCGCGCCAGCGCCTCCGCCTCGACCCGTTCGAGCTCGCGCTCCGTCATACCCGGATAATGCTCGAGCGCCATCGACCGCAGCGCCCGCCCCCCGCTCTCGCCGCGCACCGTGCCCGTGAAGGTGACGATGGCCCCGACATCGACGCGCCCGGCCGTCAGCGCCCTGATCTCGGCGCCGACGTCGAAGCCCTCCCGCTGCACCCGAACGGCCACGTCAGCCTCCCGTCACCGGCGGGAAGAACGCGACCTCGCGCGCCCCTGCCAGCGGCGCGCTCTGCGCCACGTGCATCTGGTCGATGGCGCAGCGGATTACGGCCGGCTGTGCGAAAGCGTGGGCGTATTCGGGACCGCGCGCCGTGAGCCAGCCGATCAGGTCGGCCACGCTCACCACCTCGGGCGGCACGTCGAGGTGTTCCTCGGCCCGTCCGATCCGTTCGCGCACCCATGCGAAGTACAGCAGCTTCACGACGCCAGCGCCTCAGTTCTCCATGGCGTGCCGGACGGCCGCCCGCAGGTAGTCGAACCCGGTCCAAACCGTCAGCAGCGCCGCGCACCAGATCAGCGCCAGTCCCGCCGACGACAGGCCCGGCAACAGGCGGTCGCCGGCCGCCCCGGCCAGCAGCATCGCGATGGCGACCATCTGGAAGGTCGTCTTGACCTTGGCGAGCCAGGTGACGTGGATCTGCACGTTGAGGGCGGCAAGGTACTCCCTGAGGCCCGACACCAGGATCTCGCGGCTCAGGATCACGACCGCCGCCACCACCGAGATCCCGGCGATCGACTGGTCTTCCACCAGCATCACGATGGCGCCGCCGACCAGCAGCTTGTCGGCGATCGGGTCGAGCATCCGCCCGAGCGAGGACTGCTGCGCCAGTATCCGCGCCAGATAGCCGTCGAGCCAGTCGGTGATGCAGGCGGCCACGAAGATCCCGCAGGCCGCCCAGTTGCGGGCGTCGCCGTCGAGCAGAAGCATGCACAGCACCAACGCCGGTACGGCGGCGATGCGCGCGTACGTCAGCATATTCGGCACGCCGATCACGTTGGGTCGGGTCGCAGCAGGTTGCATGCCGCTGGTACACCACTCGGCAAGCGGTCCGTCAATCGAAGATCCGCACGATCACTCGGCTGCGGCGGCGCGGGCGGGCGGCGCGGCATCGGGTAGCCGGCCGGGCAACGCCATCACCGCCAGCAGGATCACCGCGGCGGCGCCCGCCAGAATCCGGAACAGCGTGTCGAAGCCCCACGTCTTGTGCACCCACGCGATCAGCGGCAACGCCGCCGCCAGCACCGCGAAGGCGACCACGTAACGCGCCCCGTAGATCGAGGCCCTGAGCTCGCTCTTGGCCATCCGCCCGATCATGTAATCGTTGATCGGGATCTGGCCGAACGCACCGAGCATGAAGGCGATCGCCACCAGCAGCGCCGGCCAGTCGGCCAGCCCCGGCATGAGGGAGAAAAACACCACCTGAATGGTGGCGACGCCCATGAACACGGTGCGCGGGCCGAGCCGGTCCAGCAGTTGGCCGACCACGAGCTGCGCCATCGAGGCGATGGCGAACACCAGGAAGGCGAGCCAGCCGATCAGCGTCGCCGAGCCCGCAATGCCCGTCAGCCGCTCCTCGAACACCTTGGGGAGCGCGAACGAGGTCGATTGGAAGATGATGCCGCTGACCGCGGTGGTGAAGAACACCACCGTCATGAAGCGCACGAGGAAGCGCCGGTCGGCGGCGGACATGGCGGCCGCCGGTGCGGCAGCGGCCGTCGAGCGTGGCTTCGCGGCGCTGTGGGCCACGATGCGGTCCCACGTCAGCGCCGCATAGCCGGCGCCGCACAGGATCGAAAGCACCCCCGGCACCACGAAGGCGCTGCGCCAGCCGCCGTTGTCGATCATGAAGCCGGTGATCAGCGCCGCACTGCCGACGCCGAGGTTGCCCCATACGCCGTTGGCGGCGATTGCCGCACCGGTCTTCTTCGCGTGCTCGACCACCAGCGCCAGCCCGACCGGATGATAGATCGCCGCGAACACGCCGACCGCGAACAGACCGAGCGCCATCTGGCCCGGCGTCTCGGCGAGCGACGTGACGATCGAGGCGGCGCCGATGCCGACGAAAAAGATGGCGATCATGCCCTCCCGGCTCCAGCGGTCGGCCAACCACCCGGCCGGCAGCGAGAACACGCCGAAGGCGATGAACCCCGGCATCGCGTAGGGCACCAGCTCGGCGTAGCTCAGCCCCCACTCGCGGGTCAGCGCCAGCGCCGCCACCGTGGCGAACACCAGTGTCAGCAGGTGGTCGAGGAAGTGCCCGATGTTGAGGAACAGGAAGTGGAGGCGGTCGCGCATGGCGGCGGACATGGGAGGCTCCTCGGGCGATTTGCGGCAGAGCCTAGCAGGTTGTTGAACTTGGGTCTTCGGTAGCCCCGTATCCTCGGTTGAG
>JBMOGA010000100.1:0-9001 GCA_049318625.1 Hyphomicrobiaceae bacterium | reverse complement strand
CTAGTCTTCGGCTGCGCCGGTGGCGTGGCGGACCGCACGCCAGGCGAACGTGAGGGCGGGGCCAAGTGTAATCCCGGGGCCTGGATACGTCCCGCCCATTACGGACTGCATGTCGTTGCCGCAAGCATAGAAGCGGCCAATGGGCCGGTCGCCCGGACCGAGCACCTGCGCCCAGGTGTCGGTCTCGAGCCCGGTGGCGGCGCCGATATCGGCCGGATAGAGACGCACCGCATAGAACGGCGCCTTGACGATGGGTCCGAGGCAGGGGTTCGGCGCGTGACCCGGATCGCCGTTGACCCTGTGATAGGGAGTGCTGCCGCGCCCGAAGTCCGGGTCGACACCGGATTCGGCATAACGGTTCATGGCGGCAACGGTCGCCGCGAGCGCGGCCGCATCGATCGAAAGTGCCGCCGCCAGCGCCGCCAGCGTGGGAGCCTCGACGAGATAGCCGTCGGCCACGAAGGGCGCGATGTCGCGGGTGCCCATGCGCACCATGCCGAGCCCGTATTTCCGCAGCCCCTCCGCGTCCGTGACGAGGAAGGCCGGAATGCAGGGCGCATCGGCGTCCGTCGCGTACATGGCGCGTGCGAACGCGTGATAGGAGGTCGCTTCGTTGACGAAGCGGCGGCCCAGGGCATTGACGCACACGGTGCCGGGCTTCGACCGGTCGAGGACGAAGTGGGGGAATACGGCGGTGCTGCCGTCGGCCCGCCGACGGATCGAAACCGGGGCCCAATAGGCATGATCGCGGGCACTGTCGCCGAGGCGAGCGCCGAGCCCGAGGGCGAGGTCCTGCATGCCGCCGGTGTGGCCGGGCGCCATGGGACTGTGCTCCGGCATTGGATCGTGCAGCAGGTCGGCCCGGCGCGCGGCATGCCGATTGAACCCTCCGGCGGCCGAGATGACGCCGAGCCGGGACGCCACCGGCCGCTCCGCACCCGCGCTGTGCAGGACGACACCCGACACGCCGCCGTCGTCACGGTTCAGCGCCCGTACCGCAGTGTCGAGAACGATATCGACGCCGCGTTCCAGAAGGGACGCCAGCAGTCTCCCGACCAGTGCGTTGCCCATGACGAGCCGAGTGCCGCGTGTGCGTGTGAGCCGGTCGATGCCGTGGCGCGACAGAATGCCGGCCGCATGCCGGAACGACGTCCAGTTCTTGCCGGCCTTGAGCAGATGGCCGATGTCGGTACGATCGACCATCATGCCGCCGAGGATCGTGAACTCGGGAATGGGCGGCCGGATCAGCGCGAAAGCCGCGCCGAGTCTGCGGCCGTCGAACGGCAGCGGCTCGAGGGCACGGCCACGCAGTGCCGCGCCGTCGAAGGTCTGCTCGTAATCCGGATGCGTTGGATAGGCGCGGAACTGCAGTTGCGAGTGGGCTTCGAGCGCGGCAATGGCGGCCGGTCCGCTTTCGAGGAAGGCCTGGCGCATCTCGCGCCGGGCATGATTGCCGACCACGCCGTCGAGGAATGTCAGCGCCGTCTCGAGGCTGTCGTCCGGCGCGATCGGGGCGCTGTGGCGGGTATTGGGGATCCACGTCGTCCCTGCCGACAGCGCCGTGGTCCCGCCGACGAAGCCGGTGCTTTCGACCAGCAGCGCCGACTTGCCGGCGATGGCGGCGAACAGGGCCGCAGCCATACCGGCACCGCCGGCCCCGACGACGACGATATCGTAGGCGGCGCCTATATCCGCAAACGGACGGATCACGGCTCGGCCCGCTCGTCGGCAAACAACAGAAACGCGGCAATCGTCTCCTGCTGGGCCGCGAACAGGTCGGCGCCATTGGATGTCCGGCAGCCGGCGGCGCGTGCTGCCGAGACGACGGGGGAAGCGCCGGCGCCGGTCTGCAGACAGGCAACGAAGGTCGATGGGGCGAGGCGCGCCACGTCGAAGGGATAGGGATCGTCCGGCTTCATGCCGGCCGGCGTGGCGTTGATGACGAGGTCATATCCGCTAGGGTCGACGGTTCCGGCCGCCACGGGTACCGGGCCGCGAGCGGAGAGGCGCGCCACGAGATCGTCGCGGCGGGCGCTATCGATCTCGTGGATCGCCACCGCCGCGGCGCCAGCGTCGACCAGGGCCAGGGCAATGGCCGAGCCGGCGCCGCCGGCACCGGCGACCAGGACACGCCTGCCCACGGGATCGACCCCCTTGCCAGCCAGGGCCGCGATCATCCCCTGGCCGTCGACCATGTCGCCGTGCCAGCGCCCGTCTGGCCGCCGGCGCATGACGTTGACCGCGCCGAGAAAGGCGGCGCGCGGCGTCGTGCTGGCGCAGTGCGCGAAACAACCGAACTTGTGGGGAATCGTGGAGATGATGCCGTCGAGGTTCTTCAACCGGTCGGCGGTGCGCAGAAAGTCGCCGAGGTCGGCGGGGACGACGTGGACGGGGACCACGATGCCGTCGTGACCGCGGGACAGGAACGAGCGCGTGACGCCGGCCGGGGACTTCACCTGTGCAATCGGGTCCCCGACGATGACGTGAAGGCGCGTGGCACCTGTGAGATCGACCTCCAAGGCATTCTCCTCCCACCCGGCCCAGTCTCGAGGCGTGGCCTTGCGAAGGCCTATCATGGCGGCCCAGCAAATCCAATTTTGCACCTCTCGCGCAAGTGGAAGTCCGGTATGCCTTCTGCAGAGAACACAGGGAGCGGCAGATGCGCATTCTACTGGCGGGGGGCAGCGGCTTCATCGGCGCGTGGATCGCGCGCCGGCTGCTGGCGCGTGGCGACGACGTCGTCGTGTTCGATGTCGCCGGCAAACCGAAGGTCTTCGATGTCATCGTCGGCGCGGCCGCGTCGCGCATCACCTGGATCAGCGGCGACATCGTCGACGGCGAGGGCGTGCTGGCCGCCGCGCGGGGCTGCGACGGCATCATCAACCTCGCCGGGCTTCTGACGCCGGCCTGCCAGGCCGATCCGGTCCGCGGCGCCAAGGTCAATCTGCTCGGCACGCTGAACACCTTCGAGGCCGCCGTTCGCCTCGGCATACGGCGCAACGTCTACACCAGCAGTGCGGGCGTGTTCGGTCCCGGCGACGGCCGGGTGCCGCGGCCGGTCACCCACTACGGTGCGTTCAAGCTCGCCTGCGAGGGCAGCGCGCGCGCCTACCTCGCGGACCACGGTGTGCCGAGCGTGGGTTTCCGTCCGTTCATCGTCTACGGACCCGGCCGGGAGATCGGCCTGACGGCGGGGCCGAGCCTCGCCTGCCGGGCGGCGGCCCTCGGCGAGCGCTACGTCATTCCCTACACGGGCAGCGGCGGGCTGGTGTACGTCGACGATGTGGCGGCGGCCTATGAGCGCGCGCTGACGATGGCGCCGGACGGCGCCCACGTGTTCAACCTTGTCGGCGAATTGGCCTCCAACGAGGATGTGATCGCGGCGATCCGCACGGTGGTGCCCGATGCCCAGCTCAGCGTCGAAGGGCCGGACATGCGGATTGCAGCCGATGTCGACGAGGGCGATCTGGCTGAGGTCATGCCGGGCCTGCCGCGCACCACGCTGGCCGACGGCGTGGCCGAAACCATCGCGTTCTATCGCCAGCACGGCCGGCCGTGACGCGGCGTCCACACACACCTGTTCGATCCGGAGACCGTCCATGAAGATCACCCACGTCGAGACCCACGTGCTGGAGGCGCCGCTGTCCGAGCCGTTCGGCTGGTCGTTCTCCTCGACCGCCGTGCGGGCCAGTTGCCTCGTCGAGATTCGCACCGACGACGGCCTCACCGGCTGGGGCGAATGCTACGGGCCGCCTCGCATCAACGCATCGATCGTGGCAGCGCTGAAGGGCCGGCTGATCGGCCGCGACCCCCGCGCCACCGACGTGATCTGGATGGATCTCTACAATCACTTCCGCGACTACGGGCAGAAGGGCGTGGTGATTTCCGCCATCAGCGGCATCGACATCGCGCTGTGGGATCTCAAGGGCCGCCATTTCGGCGTGCCGGTGGCGATGCTGCTCGGCGGGGCGGAGCGCGCGGCGGTCGACGCCTACGCCACTGGCACCTACCGGCGCGGCACCGGCGATCCGCTCGACTACATCGTGGAGGAGGTGACCGGCTACGTCCGCGAGGGCTTCAAGGCGGTCAAGCTCAAGATCGGCTTCGGGGTCGCCGAGGACGTGCGCCTGATCAAGGCGGTGCGCGAGGCGATTGGTCCTGACGTCGGGCTGATGCTCGACGCCAACCACGGCCTCGACGTGCTGGAGGCCATCGCGGTCGGGCGGGCCGTCGGCGATCTCAATATCGGCTGGTTCGAGGAGCCGGTGGTGCCCGACGAACTCGACAGCTACGTGGCGGTTCGCCAGGGCCAGCCGATCCCGGTCGCGGGCGGCGAATGCGAGTTCACGCGGTGGGGCTTCCGCGAGGTGCTGCAGCGGCGCGCCATGGACATTCTGCAGCCGGACACCTGTGCCGCCGGCGGCCTGTCGGAATGCAAGAAGATCGCCGACATGGCGGCCGCCTTCGGCATCCGCTACGTGCCGCACGTGTGGGGAACCGGCATCGGTCTGGCGGCCGCGCTGCAATTGCTGGCGGTGCTGCCGCAGGTCCCGCCGCGCCACACTCCGCGCGCGCCGATGCTCGAGTTCGACCGTTCCGAGCATCCGTTCCGGCAGGCGGTGCTGACCACGCCGCTCGATCACGTCGACGGTCGCGTCGCGATCCCGACCGGGCCGGGCCTCGGTATCGAAGTGGACCGGGCGGCGATCGCGCGCTTCAAGGTCGCCTGAGACCGTCAGTCCCGCGGTGGCATCGGATTGGCCGCCAGCAGCTTGTCGTCCATCTCGGTCGCGCGGATGGCGGCCGGGCGGGCCTTGAGACGCTCGTAGTAGATCTCGAAGGCCGGCCGCTTCTCGATGGTGCCGAACTGCATGCCCCAACCGAGATGCGCGCCGAGGTAGATATCGGCGGCGGTGAACGTGTCGCCGACCAGATAGGGGCGATCCTTGACCGCGGCCTCGAGAGTATCGAGGACGTCCGACAGGGATCCGTAGCCCGCCATGCCCTTCATTTTCTCGGGAACTTCGACGGCAAGCGCCTTGTTCATGGCCGCGGCCTCGACGGGCCCCGCGGCGAAGAACAGCCAGCGGTAGTAAGGGCCGCGCAGTTTGTCACCGGAGCGCGGCGCCAACCCTGCCGCGGGGAACGCATCCGCCAGATAAGCGAGGATGGCCGGCGTTTCGGTGACGACCGTGCCGCCGTGGGTGATCGCCGGAACCTTGCCCATCGGATTGATGGCGCGATAAGCCGGTGCCTTCATGGCGGGTCCATAGTCGAGCACCTCGGTGCGGTACGGCTGGCCGATCTCCTCCAGCATCCAGCGGACGATGCGTCCGCGCGACATCGGGTGGGTGTAGAAAACGATCTCGTCCGCCATGGTAGGTCTCCGTTCCAGCCTCTTGCGACCGGGACTGCTATCGTTGCCCGACCGGGCAAAACCGTGGCGGCGGCACGATGTGACCGTCAGTGCGCCGATTTGGCGTTGGGGTCCTGGGCCAGCCAGAGGATCTCCTTGCGGTAGGCGAGATCGTCGTGCAGCGGCTTGGCCGGACCGGTGTGGAATACGCTGCCCCGCTCGAGTGCGAAAACACGGTCGGCGAGCGCCAGCACCAGATCGAGATTGTGCTCGACGATCACGATCGACGCCTCCCCCCGCAGCCGGTCGAACACCGCGAACAGTTCCTCGATGACGGCCGGCGCCAGCCCCTCGAAGGGCTCGTCGAGCAGCAGCAGTTTGACGTTGCCGGACAGCGCACGCGCGACGGCCACCATCTGCTGCTCGCCGCCCGACAGGTAGTCTGCCGCAACCTTCATGCGTGCCTTGAGCCTGGGGAACAACTCGAGAATGCGCTCCTCGCTCCACACCGCACCGTCCACGCCATCGGTCTTGCGGGCCAGCCGGCCGAGCGCCAGATTCTCCGCGACCGTCATTCCGGCGAACAGGCCGCGCCCTTGCGGCACGTAACCGATGCCGAGGCGCGCAATGTCGGGGGCCGGGAGACCGGCGATCTCGCGCCCGGCAAGCCGGACGCTGCCAGAGCGCGGCGGCACGAGACCGGCGACCGACTTGAGGAAGGTCGATTTGCCGGCGCCGTTGCGGCCGAGCAGCGCCACGATCTCGCCTTCGCGGACGTCGATGCGGGCATCGCAGAGGATGTGGCTCTTGCCATAGTACGTATTGAGCCCCGAGACGGCGAGCACCTCACCGCGGCGGGCCTCCTCGACGACGCTGCGACCGGTGACCGGCGGCGTCCCGGTGCCGGTATAGACCTCCTGGACGCGGCGGTCCGCGCGCACCGCATCAGGGGCGCCCGCCATCAGCACCTCGCCCTGGTTCATCACCGTCACGCGGTGCGAGAAGCCGAGCACCCGGTCGATATCGTGCTCGACGATCAGCACCGCGACATCCTCGGCAATCGTCCGGACCAGCCGCGCGACGCGCTCGCGCTCGGCCGCCGCAAGACCGGCCAAGGGTTCGTCCAGCAGCAGCATGCGCGGCCTGGAGGCCAGCGCGATGCCGAGGTCGACGAGGCGCTGGCCGCCATAGGAGAGATCGCCGCCGAGCGTGGTCTCGATGCCTTCGAGACCGAGGAAGCGGACGAGTTCGGCGGTCTCGGCGTGAACGTCGGGGTGCGAATCGATGTCGGTCCAGATGGCGAAGCGTGCCGGATGGCGCGCCTGCACCGACAGACGCAGGTTCTCGTAGATCGACAGGCCCTTGAACAGGCTGGTGATCTGAAAGGACCGGGCCAGGCCGCGACTGCAGATCTGGTCGGGCGAGCGGCCACCGATGGCCTCGCCCTCGAGGCGGACGTGGCCGCGGTCTGGCGGGAACATGCCGGACACCAGATTGAACAGCGTCGTCTTGCCGGCGCCGTTGGGTCCGATCAGCGCGTGAATCTCTCGAGCACCGACCGTCAGGCTCGCGCCGGCGACCGCATGGATGCCGCCGAAGCTCTTGGCCACGTCGGCGACTTCCAGGACGGTGCCCTGCTGGCGTTCCTGGCGCAGGAATGAGGGGAGCGGCAGGCCGTCGATGATGCGCCTGCCGCTCATGGCGGCGGCTTCCTCGGGCGGCGGCCGCCAGCGGCGGCGTAATTCGGTCCAGATGCCGACGAGGCCGCTCGGCGAGAAAATGACGAAGCCGACGAAAACCAGGCCGAACCAGAGCAGCCAGTTCGTCGTCCAGATCGACAACAGCTCACGGAAGAGAATGTAGAACAGCGCGCCGAGAGCCGGGCCGAGGAGGTGGTGCATGCCACCGATCACGACCATCGCCAGCAACTCGCCGGAGAAGGCCACCGATGTGGTGTCCGCCGAGACGAGGTAGTGGAGAAAGCCGAGGAGTGCGCCCGCCAATCCGGTCACAGCGGCCGACAGCACGAAGGCCGCGAGCCGGTAGTTGTCGACCGGATAGCCCTGGAACGTGGCCCGCAACTGGTTCTCGCGGATGGCAACCAGCACGTGCCCGAACGGCGATCGCACCACGCGATGCAACCCGTAGAGCACGGCGAGACCGATTGCGGCGACCAGCACGTAGTAGGCCGTCGCTTGGTCGAGGTCGACCGGCCCGATGCTCCCACGCCGCAGTCCGCCGAGTCCGTCTTCGCCACCGGTGACCGCCGTCCAGCGGAACGAGACGGCGAACGTCAGCGCCGAGAGAGCCAGTGTGAGGAGAGAAAAATAGACGCCGCGGCGGCGCAGGATCAGTTTGCCGACCGCGGTTGCGACGACCGTGACGATGAGCACCGCCAGCACGGTCGGGAGGAGGATCTGGTCCGGCAGCAGGGACTTCTGGAGAATGCCTGCGGCATAGGCGCCGATCCCGAACCAGGCGGCGTGCCCGAACGAGACCAGCCCCGTGAAGCCGACGAGGAGATTGAGCCCCATGGCGGCCATGGCAAAGATGACGATCGACGTCGCGTTGTCGATGTTGAGGCCGAGGCCGCGCATCGCCAGCGGCAATGCGATCAAGGCGGCGGCACCGATCCACACCGGCTGGCGTTTCGAAAGTCGGTCGACGATACCGGTCATGGGCTCACTCGAACTTTTCGATGCGCTCGCCGAGAAGACCGCGCGGCCGCAGCATGAGCACCAGGAACATCAGCACATACATGGACGCTTCGCCGGCGGCGGGAAGGAAATGAATGGTGATGCCGCGAACGACACCGACCAGGATGGCGGCCAGCACCACGCCCCAGAAGCTGCCGAGCCCGCCGATGGTGACGACGACGAAGGCGATGGTGACGATCTCGGCCCCCATGGCCGGGTGAACGTTGGTGATCGGGGCGAACAGGGCGCCGGCCAACCCCGCCATGCCGACACCGAGCATGACGATGATGGTCATGTAGGGCTGCAGCCGGATGCCGAGCGCGGCGACCATGTCGGGGCGCTGGATGCCGGCGCGGACGACGCGACCGAAGCTGGTCTTGTTCAGCAGGAGCCAGATGCCGAGCAGGACGCAGGCGACGATGGCCAAGAGCATCAGACGGTAGCGCGAGAAGAGGAAGTCGCCGATGATGACGCGGCCTTTCAACTCCTGCGGCATGTTGAGGGGAATCGGGGCTGCGCCCCAGATGATGCGGATGACCTGTTCGGCCACCATGGCGAGTCCGAACGTCACCAGCAGACTGAGGATCGGGTCGGCGGTATAGAACCGGCGCAGCAGGAAGCGCTCGAACACGATTCCGAGCAGCGCGACCAGCACGGGCGAGATGACCACCGCTGGCGCGAATCCGAGCCGCTTGCCGAGTTCGACCGAGAAATAGGCGCCGAAGGCGTAGAAGGCGCCATGCGCGAGATTGACGACGCCACCAACGCTGAAAATCAGCGAAAGGCCGAGCGCGATGAGCAGGTAGTAACCGCCGAGCACGAGGCCGTTGACCACCTGCTCGAGCAGAAAGATGAGTTGCATGTGTTGGCCATCGGCGCGGTTGGACTGCCAGAGGCATCGATCGGACCAAGAGGCGAACATCTGCGGGCGCGGCGGCCGAACGCGGCC
>JBMOGA010000099.1:0-9318 GCA_049318625.1 Hyphomicrobiaceae bacterium | reverse complement strand
CCTCAACCGAGGATACGGGGCTACCGAAGACCCAAGTTCAACAACCTGCTAGTGGTGTCAGGTCGGGGTTCAGGAAGGTGGCCAGTGTGCCGTCACGGTCGGCGCGCGCAAGCCAGGCCGCAATGCAGAAGGCGTCGTGCTGGTCGCCCGTCCGGTCCTCGCGGGCGAAGCCGCGGCTCCAGAGCGCGGGATAGACTTCGGCGATCGTGGATCGACCGGCAGGAATTTCCCAGCCGTCGAACGGCCAAAAATGGACGCGGGCGCCGACGCGCTGGCGGATGAAGCGCAGCCAAGGAATCCCGGCATGGGTGGACTTGGCAACGGTGCCCTGAACGTCAAAATGAAACACAGATTTTGCGCCGCCCGCGCGCTCCTCCGTCAATCGCCGCCAGCGGGCACTGCCGGTGCGCGCCGCACCGTTGCCAGCGACGCCGTCGCGCACGAAATCGACGTAGGTGTTGTCCTCGTCGGTCGGCCAATGGCGCTGGAAATCGTCGAGGAACGCCGGCCAGTCGGGAAGCAGCCGATGCACCTCGAAATAACGCAGCGGGAAGGAAAAGCCGTGGTCGATGCCGACCAGCGTCGGCGTATCCTTGGCAAGCCGCTCGACCAGCCATTCGGCGATGCCGCGCCGCGTCCAGTATTTGCGCGGGCTGGGCGGCGGCTGAATTTCTACCGGGCGCTTATCGCCTTCAGCAAGATAGACGCGCAGGCCCTTCAGGCTGGCGTTCGGCGTCTCCGCGCCCGAGTAGTCGATACCGATGAAGCGGGCGAAGGCAGGCATCGGCGGAAGCTATCCCCTGAACGCGTGTTCGTTGTGCCAGCGCAGCGCCTCGGGATCGGGGCGGCGCATCATGTTTTCCGGGGCGGCGATCGGCTTGCCGTGATGCTCGTAATAATGTCGCCCGTTGTCGAACTCCTCCTTGATGCGGCGGCTCACCTCGAAGCGCAGGTCGGGCGTGACGGTGACATAGCCCGCATCGAACAGGCTATGGATATCGCGGCGAAGCAGGATGCCGTTCCGGGCTTCGTGCTCGCCGCCGTCGCCATAGGGCCGGATATGCGCCGCTTCGAGCGCCGGAAGGGTTCGCTCCTGCGTGATGGCGCAGCGGCGGTTGTAGGTGTCGGTCACGAGAACCCGGAACGCGCCCTGGCCAAGACGCGGACGGATGAGGTGCGGCTCGCCGAAACGGGCCTGCGCCTCGGCCATGCCCGCAACGCGCGGCTGGTTCAGTCGGTCATTCACGGCGTCCCACAGGGCCAATCCCTCGGCATCGCTGGTGCTGTAGGTCTTGAACGACACGATGTTCGGCGACCAGCTGGCCGGAACCGGAATCCAGTCAGATTCATCGAAAAAGAAGGGTTGCGTGAGGATGCGGCAACCGATCTCGAAGTCGCTGCGATCGGCTGGATCGGCGCGGCGATAGCGCGCGATGCGGGCGCGCATCTCGGGCAAGGATCGCGCGCCGTTCGCTTCCCTGAAAGCTTCCCATGCGAGCGAGCACGGCAGCGCGTTGGCATGGGCGAAGACTCCACCGCCGACGACGAAATTGCGTGGCGCGTGCAGCTTGAACAGGAACATCTCGCCCGGTTGCAGGGCGCGAAAGTTGGCGGCGGACGGCGCCCAGAAATTGACCTCGGCAGGGTTCGACTGCTGCCGCAGCATGTCGAACCAGTCACCATCAGTGACGGCGATGACGAGGTTGATCGCCATCCTATTCCGCCGCCTCCAGCAATCCCTCGGCGTCGCATCGGCTAGCCATACCGCACACCCATCAGGTGCGAGGCATGTTCGACAAAGTAGTCACATGAACGGCGGTGTTCATCGGCCAGCCGCTTGATTTTTCGGCCCTCGGCGTCCCACTGATCCACTTGTGTTTTCTGATGCCGGTAGCGATCGAACCGTTGCCAGATGAACGCCAGCATGGCGGGCCAAAGGAGTTGCTGCACTTCGGGATAGTCTCTTGCAAGGTCTTCGCTTTGGTCGCGTCCCACAGCAACCAGGCGAATGCGGAGAGTGTTGGAACGGTGAAAGCCCGCCTGATAGATATCCGCCGCCGCAGCGTCGATCTGGTTGTGCGGCAGGCACCCGATCGCGGCAAGCACGCGGTGGACGTTCTGGCGGTCCTGCTGCGTCCATGGTCCGTTCAAAGTGCATGGCTGATTGGTCTTCACTTCCGCGATGACGATGTCGATCAACTCACGAGACAGCGCCAAGCCCTGCTCGTCGTCGGCCATGATGTCGTCGGGATTGTCGAACAGGCGCTCGGCACGAAAGGGAAATCGAACGGCCAACAGATCGGCGTCCGTCCGCTGGCCGCCGCGCCGTTCCGGGTGAACAACGAAGTTCTCGATCTGCAAAAAGTCGTTCAGGCGGAAATACCAATAGGCCACCTTTTCAGGCGTTAGGCTCTTGATTGCTGGCGTTGGCGCGCGGCTCATTCTGCCGCCTCCATCTCGGCCACATCCACCGGCGCCAGCGCCTCGGCGAGCAGCGCGTCGAGCAGGCGGCGGCGGGTGGCGGCGGTGGCGGTGAGGCTCCCCTCCAGCCGGTCGCAGAGCGCCATCAATTCATCGACCTTGGCGACGATGCGGTGTTGTTCGGCGAGCGGTGGGAGAGGAATAAGAACCTGCGTCAGAATTTCGAGGTTGATGTTCTTCTGCGCCGTCGCTGGCGCGAACTCCAACAGGTTCGCCTTCGCGGTTCGAACGAAGTATTCGAAATATCTTGCGTTCTCGAACATCGACGCCGGAATGAACCCGACAACGCTATCAGGGAAGCAGGCGTCAAAGCTCAAAATCCCGCTATCCGCAATGTTTGCGGCAATCGTGATGCAAAGCGTTCCCTTCGGCCATTTGAAGCTCTGAGAAAGCCCAAAGTCATTATATTTGCTCGTATAGGTTTCGATGACGCCTTGTGATCGGGCAACATCGCCCGTTTGAATCATCAGGTGTTCGCCGCCGTCAAATAGAACGGGATCATTGCGCGGGCGGTGTTTCGATTTGCCTCTGGCAAACGTACCAACTTCGGGGAAGCGTCCCCATGCCCATCCATCCGGCAATTCGAATGGCGCTTGATCGAGGTCGATCTCTGGCAACGCGTCGTAGCGCTTTGCCTTTCCTTCTTTCACCAGCCGCGCCTTTTCCTTAGCAATCCGCTTCAGCAATTCCGACGCCGGTTCGTCGTTCGCATCCTGCGGCAGGAGTTTGCCGCGCACGGCGAGGTTGAGGATGGTTTGGCGCAGGCGTTTGATCTGGTCGGGGCGCGTGGTGAGGGCGGGCAGCGCATTGAGGGCGAAGCGGGCGTCAGCCTGAAAAGTCTCGGGATCTGGCGCGTTGAGGCGGGCGAGGCTCGCCAACGCCAGCCGGTCACGCGCCGCCTCACGTGCCGCCCGCGCCGCCTCCAGCCGGTCGCATAGGCCCATCAATTCATCGACCTTGGCGACGATGCGGTGCTGTTCGGCGAGCGGCGGGAGGGGAATGAGCAAAGATTGAATGCGATTGATGTAAAGGCAAGGTTGCGCGGCGGCTTTGATGCTCGCCCATATCTGCTGCTGCACGAAAGGGCTTCGAATCGCGCGTTCGAGATACTCGTTCAGCACATCCGAGTTTGGCCTGACGAGTGCAACGCTCCTGACGAGCACCATATCTCGTGCTTCGCGTAGGACAGTCAGTCGGCCCGTGGTCGCCCCTACGCAAACCATCAAGAGGTCGCCGACTTGTGGTCGGCAACGGCCCCAAGCCTTTCGCGCGGTCTCATACGATACCCAATCGGTCTGCGAGTAGTCCATGAACCCCTCGCGGACATTTTTTGCGGTTACCAACGGAACCTGAGCTTCTGAAATCCTTGGTGGTGTCGCGTGCTCCCCGTCCGTCACTTGATCGGCGAGTGTATCAACCGCTCTCCACGCCCACCCAGCGGGAACACCAAAAGGCGGTTCAATGGATTCTTGAACTTGGCCTCGGCTCCGAGTTTTTATCTTCAACCCAACATCCGATGCCGGTTCGTCCTTCGGGTCTTGCGGCACAAGTTTGCCGCGCACGGCCAGATCAAGAACGAAACGGCGCAGGCGGGCAATCGCGTCGGTCGCGTCGGCAATCTTCTCGTAGTGCTGCAGGAGGCGTTCGACGTTCATCGGGCGAGCGCCTCGGCGAGAATAGCCTTCAGCTGGCCGCGCAGGTTTGCGACGTTGCGCTCGGCGGCTTCCAAGTCCGCCAATAGCGCTTCCGGATCGCCATGGTCGTCCGCCACGGCGTGCGGGTTCTTGACGTCGAGATTATAGCCCCGCGCTTTCACCTCACCGATGGTCACGCGCCATGCTTGCGAGCCTTCCTCGCGTCCCTTGCGATCTTTGCCGCCCCACCAGTCGATGCAGGGCTGCAGATGCTCGAAGCGGATCGGCTTCGTCATCGAATAAGCTTTCTGGCCCTCGGGTACGCGGTGCTCGAAGTACCACGTCTCCTTGGTCGGCTCGCCCTTCTCGAAGAACAACAGGTTCGTGCCGATCGAGGCGTATGGCTTGAAGACCGAGCTCGGCAGGCGGACGATGGTGTGGAGGTTGCACTCCTCCATCAGGTGTTCTTTGAGCCGGGTCTTGATGCCTTCGCCGAAAAGCGTGCCGTCCGGCAGCACCACGGCAGCGCGGCCACCCGGCTTCAACAGCCGCACGATGAGCGCGAGGAACAGGTCCGCTGTCTCCTTGGTCCGGAACGTCGGGAAGTTGTTCTCGATACCGTCTTCCTCACGGCCGCCGAAGGGCGGGTTGGTCAGCACGATGTCGACGCGCTCGTCCTTGCTCCACGAGATGAGCGGGCGGGCCAGCGTGTTGTCGTGGCGCACGAAGCCCGCATCCTCAATGCCGTGCAGCAGCATGTTGGTGACGCAGAGCATGTGCGGCAGCGGCTTCTTCTCCACCGCGCGCAAGCCCGCCTGCATCATCTCGCGCTGCCTGGGCGTGCGGATGTGGTGCTTCTCCATGTGACGGATGGCGCAGGTGAGCATACCGCCCGTTCCGCAGGCGGGATCGAACAGGATTTCGCCGGGGTGCGGGTCGATCCGGTCCACCATGAAGGCGGTGACAGCACGGGGCGTGTAATATTCACCCGCATTGCCCGCCGATTGCAGATCGTTGAGCAATTGCTCGTAAATCTCGCCGAAGTGCTGCCGATCAGCCAACGTATTGAAATCGACGCCGTTGATCTTGTTGAGCACCTGCCGCATCAGCTGGCCGGATTTCATGTAGTTGTAGGCGTCCTCGAACACGTCCCGGACGATCTTGCGGCGATCGCCGGGCTTGCCGGTGAGGGCGAGGCCTTTCAGCGCCGGGAACAACTCGCCATTGACAAAGCCGAGCAGCGCCTCGCCCGTGATGCCCTCCGGGTCCGCCGCCCAGTTGCGCCACTGGAACTTCTCCGGGATCGGCGGGACATAGCCGTTGCGGGTGAGTTCAAGCTCCTGATCCTGATCGTCGATGATCTTGAGGAAGAACATCCAGCACAACTGGCTGATGCGCTGCGCATCACCATCGACGCCGGCATCCTGGCGCATGATGTCTTGTATGGACTTAACGAGGGTGCGGACGGACATGCTGGTTCAATATCTCCCACCAACTTCGACGACCTCATAGGCGCTCTGATTTTCGTTGCTAGGCTCTTCATCCCACAGACTAGTTTCCTCATCGTCGGAAGCCGTTCTAGACAATCGATCGTAAAGCCCCTTTGTCCCGCCATACGCTCGCTTCAGGCACTGCAGCGTCTCATCAGAAAGCTGCATGACGACAACGATGATGGCGGAATCCTTGAGATCAGATTCGTCGTCGATCTTTAGATCGTCAGCGCTCAGGTGCGACGCGGCGAGCACTCCCAGCGCCAACATGGAGACGTGCTCGTCGATATCGCTGACTAAGTAGAGCAGCTCGTCTCCATCCCCCTCTTGCCATTTCGCGGCGCAGAACTCGCCGTAGAACTGGCGGAGGGTCAACAAGCGAAGCACGGCACGTGTCTGGGAGACGATGCTGCTGTCGTCACATAGCCCAGCTGCGTCGAGGTGGGACCACGCCTCTTTCGCAAAGGTCAGATCGCCACCACTGGTCCACACCCTAAAGAGGATCTCGGCTACGCTCTTAATGTCCGACCAAGCATAGCCCATGGCAGCTAACCCGCTTCCGCGTACAGCTCGTTCTGCAGCTCCCGCACAGCCTTCTCGTAGCTGTCCCTGCCGCCAAACGCTGTGACCAACTGTACGACAGTACCCATCGACTTGAAGGGTGTGAGCGTCAGGACATTGGTGTCGTCGAGATTAATGACACCTTCGTCACGGTACTTCTCAAGCAATGCGTCGAGCACCGCGCGAGCTTGGTCGCCGTATTTCGCGAACACATCCCTCTTGCGGACGTTGTCGGCCCGCTCTCGCCGAGTCAGCGGCTTGCGATCGAAGGCGATGTGGCAGATCAGATCGAAAGGATCGAGGGTCTTGCCCAACTCGGAAGCTAGCACGTCGAGTGACAGGCCCTCGGACTCCAGCTCTTCGATAACCGCCTGCTTCCGCTCGGCCGACCTCCAGCGCTTCAAGAAGTTGTCCAGGCTGGCAAACCGCTTACGCAGCGCCGTCTTGGTGAAGTCACGAACGGACTCTGTGACGAGCTTGCCGTTCTCGTCGAGATACTCGACGCGCTCTCCAATGATACGAGCGCCAACACCATCTACGTAGATCTTGCGGTTCGGACCCTCGGGCGGCTGTGGCTTGATCGGATCGTCGATGATGGTCTCGTCGTCCCCGGGCTTCCGCGGCACAGGATCACCAGCCGGCGGGACATCGTCGGGCGGTGTGATGGGATCGTCGTCGCCCGGCTCGTAAATCTGGACCGGATCGCCGTCGAATTCTGGGTCGGCGAAGTGACTGGTCGCACCCCGGAAGTCGATCAGCGTGAAGTAGAACTTCTTCGTGTCCTCGTGAACGCGGGTGCCGCGACCGACGATCTGCTTGAATTCCGTCATCGAGCCGACCGCGCGATCCAGAACGATGAGCCGGCAGGTCTGGGCATCGACACCTGTCGACAGCAGCCGCGATGTCGTGACCAGGACGGGATACTTCGACTCCGGGTCGATGAAGTTGCCGAGCTGGTCCTGGCCTTCCTTGTCACTGCCCGTGATGCGCATGACGTAGCGGGCGTTTTCCGCAACGAGATCGGCGTTCTCGTTGACGAGCGCCTGTCGCATCCGCGCCGCGTGTTCCTCGTCGACGCAGAATACGATGGTCTTCTGGAACCGGTCACCGCTCTCTTTCAGGAATTCGGTCACCTTGCGGGCCGTCAACTTCGTCCGGTCATCGAGGACGAGCGTCCGGTCGAAGTCCTTGGCATTGTAGATCCGATCCTCGATCTCATTGCCGTCCCGATCGAGCTGGCCCTTCTCCGGCCGGTAACCCTCGACGTCGCGATCGATGTGCACCTTTACGACCTTGTGGGGCGCGAGGAAGCCGTCGCTGATCCCCTGCTTCAACGAGTACGTGAACACTGGCTCGCCGAAGTAATCGATGTTCGAGACGTACTTGGTCTCCTTCGGCGTCGCCGTCAGGCCGATCTGCGTCGCGCCCGAGAAGTGCGTCAGGATCTCCCGCCAGGCTGCGTCCTCGGCGGCGCTGCCGCGGTGACACTCGTCGATCACGATCAGATCGAAGAAACCCGGCGAGAACTCCCGGAACATCTTCTGGCGGTCTTCGGGTCCCGTGATGGCCTGATAGAGCCCGAGGTAGACTTCAAAGGCGGTGTCGATCCGCCTCTTCTTGTCGAGCGCCAGCGTAAGGTCGACCGACGTGCCGTCCGATCGCTCGATCGTCTTGGCGTTGGTGGAGAGCTTCGCCATGGTCGCGCCGAACGGGCGGAAGTCGTTGACCATCGTCTGGTCGATGAGCACGTTCCGGTCGGCGAGAAACAGAATGCGTTTCTTGCGGCCCGCTTTCCACAACCGCCAGATGATCTGGAAGGCCGTGTAAGTCTTGCCCGTACCGGTCGCCATCACCAGCAGCAGGCGATCGCGACCCTTAGCGATCGCTTCGACCGCCGCGTTAACGGCGTTCACTTGGTAGTAGCGCGGCGCTTTCCCGCTGCCGTCGTCGAAGTAGTCCTGGAGCACGATCCGCTCGGCTTCCGAGTCTAGTCCTTTCCAGCTGCGATAGCGCGCCCAGAGTTCCGCAGGCGCGGGGAACCGATCTAGGCTGAGGTTGCTTTCGATCGGACTGCTTTGCCCTGTCCGGTCATGGAAGACAAAGCCATCGCCATTCGACGAGAAGACGAAGGGCACGTCGAGTGTCGCCGCATAGTCGAGGCCCTGCTGCATCCCGTCGCCAACACTGTGCGTGTTGTCCTTGGCCTCAATGAGGGCGATCGGGATGTTCGGCTTGTAGTACAGCACGACATCGGCCTTCTTGGCCTTACCCCTCGTGACGAGCTTGCCGCGCACGATGATGCGGCCCTTCGTGAAGAAGACCTCCTCCCGTACTTGAACATGCACATCCCACCCGGCCCGCGTAACGGCGGGCAGGATGTACTTCGTGCAGATGTCGCGTTCAGAAAGGCTGCGCTTGTCCATACCGGTCAGGCTCTCGTCCGGCCGGACATGCGTAGCCGCTTGCCCTGCTCGTCCATCATTTTGTGTTCCACCTCTTGCTTGCAGCCATTTTCGCGATCTCCGAGCGACGCTCTGGCGACAACTTCTCCGCCCGAGCCTTCCCACCCCGACGCCCAAGACTGACGGCCGCCTTGTCTTTGCCGTGGTTGGTCAGTTCATCCGGTTCGTCGCCCGTGGCAATCCGAGCCACATCGATGGCGTTAGCGATCACATCGGCAAGGCGCTTCTCCCCCTTGGGGCCTCTAGGCATGGTCACTGTGTCCCTCCTTCAGCATGAGGCGCCGATGGGTCATTACGAACGTGCGGACAAGCCAGTAGTGAAGGGCAAAACTAGTAGCGGCCATCCCAGCGGCGGGGACTATCATGCTGTATACGTCAAGATTGGCCAAGGCACCGAAGACCGTCAGTGAGGCTATCGAGACGCACGCGCCCAGAAGGCCAGCGCGAAATGGCGATACGATAGGCTCTAGGCCAATCAGTTGATCAGACACAGCCGCGCCTCCGTCTGCTTGTCGCTAAGCATATAGGAGATCAACACCTATCCGGCGACCCCGGTCAAGGGCACCAGCTTTTTGAACTGAGACACAATAGTCGTTTTGCCAAACAGATCACTTGATGCACATCCCCTGCCGCAGGTTGAACTGTCCCGAGTTCCTCGGAGGCTGTTTGGTTTGAGTCAGGCGGCAAGTC
>JBMOGA010000098.1:0-9354 GCA_049318625.1 Hyphomicrobiaceae bacterium | reverse complement strand
GCCTCAACCGAGGATACGGGGCTACCGAAGACCCAAGTTCAACAACCTGCTAAGTGGCGCGCCGCGCCCCTGCAAGCGAAGGCGATCTCAGTAGCGCGCGCGCCTGCCCTGCGTTGGGCCGCAGACGATTGAGACGCACATTGCGTCAGCTGCCGAGCTTATTGCAGGGATTTTTTCGGTGCGGCGGCGTGCGGGGGCTGGCGCGCCATTCTCCCAGGGGGACCGCCGCGGCGGCGAAAGCGATGACAGGGCGCTGCCCAGCGCCTATGTAGAGGTATCCGCCCGCTGCGGCCCGGACCACCCACAGCTTCGCCATTCATGACCAGCCCGATCCCCGTTCACATCGTCACCGGCTTCCTCGGCAGCGGCAAGACCACGCTGGTGAACGAACTGGTGCGCGACCCGGCGTTCGCGGGCACCGCCGTGCTCATCAACGAACTGGGTGAGATCGCCGTCGACCACGACCTGGTCGCCCGCATCGAGGACGGCGGCGTCGAGACGACGACCGGGTGCCTGTGCTGCGCGGCGGAGAGCGACATCACGCTCTCGCTCGACCGGCTGGCGGCGCGGGTTGCGGCGGGCGAGATCCGGCCGTTCCGGCGGGTGATCGTCGAGACGACCGGGCTCGCCGATCCGGCGCCGGTCGTGACGGCGCTGCTGCCGCCGGCGCCGGCGTCGCACGCCTATCAGCTCACCTCGGTGGTGGCGCTGTACGACATCGTGCACGGCGCGGCGTCGCTGGATGCGCATTTCGAGGCGGTCAAGCAGCTGGCGCTGGCCGACGCCATCGTGCTGACCAAGACCGATCTGGCCCACGACCCGGCGACGCTGGCCGACATCGCGGCGGACCGCCTGCGGTTGCAGCGGCTCAACCCGGCGGCGGCGATCCTCGATCGGCAGTCGGATCGCGACGGCGTGAAGGCGCTGCTGCTCGGGCACGGCTCCTACGACGTGGCGGCGCGCTCGCAGGACGCGCTGGCGTGGCTCGCGGCGGAGCGCATCATTGCCGCCGGTCACCACCACGCGCCGTCCGGTGCGGCGCCGTCCGACCGGCACGATGGCGTGGCCAGCCACTGCATCGTCGCCGACGAGCCGCTGGACCCGCGCGGCTTCCGGCTGTTCCTCGAAGCCTTGAAACTCAGCGCCGGGCCGAAGATCCTGCGGCTCAAGGGCCTCGTCGCGCTGGCCGACGACCCCGAGCGGCCGGTGGTGCTGCACGGCGTGCAGCACATGATCCACCCGGTGACGCGGCTCGACCGCTGGCCGAGCGCCGACAAGCGGACGCGGCTCGTCATCATCGGCCGCGACCTCAAGGCGCCATCCATCGAGCGCATGCTGGCGACGCTGAAACCCAAGATCCTCTCCTAGAATGGACCACCCATGAGCCCTCCCGAACTCGTCCCCGTCACCGTGCTGACCGGCTATCTCGGCGCCGGCAAGACGACGCTGCTCAACCGCATCCTGACCGAGCGGCACGGCAAGAAGTACGCCGTCATCGTCAACGAGTTCGGTGCCATCGGCATCGACAACGACCTCGTCGTGGATGCCGACGAGGAAGTGTTCGAGATGAACAACGGCTGCATCTGCTGCACCGTGCGGGGCGATCTCATCCGCATCATCGGCGGGCTGATGAAGCGCAAGGAGAAGTTCGACGCGATCCTGGTCGAGACGACGGGCCTCGCCGACCCGGCGCCGGTGGCGCAGACGTTCTTCGTCGACGACGAGGTGCGGGCGCGGGCCAAGCTGGACGCCATCGTCACCGTGGTCGACGCCCGCCACGTCCTCGAGCGGCTCAAGGACGCGCCGGAAGCCCGCGAGCAGGTCGCCTTCGCCGACGTGATCCTGATCAACAAAGTCGATCTGGTGAGTGCGGACGAACTGGCCGAGGTGGAGGGCCGCATCCGCGCCATCAACCCCTATGCCAAGCTGCATCGCACCGAGCGCAGCAACGTGGCGCTGGATGCGATCCTCGGGCGCAACGCCTTCGACCTCGACCGCATCCTCGACCTCGAGCCGGATTTCCTCGAGGAGGGGCACCACCACCACCACAACGAGGACGTGGCCAGCATCTCGCTGGAGCTCGACATGCCGCTCGACGCCGATGCGTTCTTCAAGTGGATCGGTGAGTTCACCCAGGCGCGCGGCGCCGACATCCTGAGGCTCAAGGGCATCCTCGAGTTCAAGGGCGACGGCCGGCGCTACGTGATCCAGGGCGTGCACATGATGATCGAGGGCGACCATCAGCGCGCCTGGCGTCCCGACGAGGTGCGCCGCAGCCGCCTCGTGTTCATCGGCCGCAATCTCAAGCGCTCGGAGATCGAGCCGGGCTTCCGGAGCTGCCTCGCATGATCCTGCAGCCGGGTGCCGTGAAAGCCGATCCGCCGCTGGCGGAGGTCTATGGCCGCGAACGGGCGCTCGGGGCGCCGCTGTGCGGGCTCGCGTGGCTCGGCGGCGGCCTCGTCACCGCCACCGGCGACGGCCTTCTGAGGGTGCTGGACGCCAAGCTCACGTCCGCGGCGGAGCACGCGGCCCACGCGGGTGCCATCCTGGCGCTGGCGGCCGATCTCAAGGGCGGGCCGGTGCTCACGGGCGGCGACGACGGGCGGGTCGTGCGGCTTGCGGCCGACGCCGCGGCGCCCGAGCTGATCGCGGCGGCCGCTGGCAAGTGGATCGACGCGGTGGCCATCGCCGCGACCGGCGCGCTCGCCTGGTCGGAGGGGCGCAAGGCCGTTCTGCAGAAAGCGGACGGAAGCCGCCACACGCTGGAGCATCCGTCCAGCGTCGGCGGTCTCGCCTTCGACGCCGAGGGCCGGCGGCTGGCGGTGGCGCACTACAACGGCGCGACGATCTGGACCGTCGACGCCGGCAAGCCGCAGTCGAAGATGCTCGGCTGGAAGGGCTCGCATCGCGGCGCCAGCTTCTCGCCCAACGGCAAGTTCCTGGTCACCATCATGCAAGAGAGTTCGCTGCACGGCTGGCGGCTGTCCGACGGCGCCAACATGCGCATGGCCGGCTATCCGGCACGGCCGACGGCGCTGTCGTGGTCGGCGAACGGGCTTTGGCTCGCGTCGTCCGGCGCGGAGGGCGGCGTGCTGTGGCCGTTCAAGGGCAAGGACGGCCCGATGGGCAAGAACGCCGAATTGCTCGGGTCGCGGCCGGCCCGCGTCACCGCCGTCGCCTGGCACCCCAAGAGCGAGGTGCTGGCGGTCGGCTACGACGACGGCGGACTGTTCCTGGCGCGCCGGGCCGACCAGGGGATGCTGCTGGTGCGGCGCCCGAAGGCCGGCGGCGCCGTGATCGCGCTCGCGTGGGGCGCGGAGGGCCGCGGCCTCGCCTACGGCACCGCCGACGGCGTCGTCGGATCGGTCGACCTGGCCGCCTCGGGCCGATGAGCGACCCGGCCAACCCGTTCGCGCCGCGTCCGCGGGGGCGATACGAAGAGGTGCTGCCGCGCGTGAAGGCGTGGACGCGGGCGGCCATGGAACTCGACGCGGACGAGGCGGTAGCCGTCACCGAGCTGGCCTGCACGATCCCCGGCTGCCCGCCACGCGAGACCGTCATCGTGGCGATGCCGAAGAAGGGCCACTGGTTGCGCGCGACCGTGCACAAGGCGATGGGCGACGTGGAGGAGGAAGACATCCTGTGGGCGCTGCGCCAGGCGGAACGGGTGCCGCGCAGTGAGACGGGATGGTGATCCAGCCTCCCCGCGCTCGCCGTTCCCCTACCCGAGAGACCGCATTGAACCCTATTCAATTCGACTGAACCGGGCCGCTTGGCGCGGCCCACAACCGCACGCCCGTGGACCCTGCAAGCACAAGCTGTTATGCACCCGACGTGTGATCCACGTCAGTCTTCGCACCTGCGTCCAGCCGTCAGGATCTGTCCGATGCGCACACTCCGAGCCGTGGCTTTTTCTTGTCTCCTGGCCCTTGTGGGCGCGACCGCCGCGGTCGCCCAGCAGGGTCCGCCGCCGGCCCCGTCGGTGACCGTCGCCGAGCCCGTCGCCAAGCGCATCACGCTGTGGGACGAGTACTCGGGCCGCTTCACAGCGGTCGAGAGCGTCGATGTGCGCCCGCGCGTCTCGGGCTTCATCGAGAGCATCCACTTCCGCGACGGCCAGATGGTCAACGCCGGCGATCTGCTGTTCACCATCGACCAGCAGCCGTACAAGATCGCCGTCGATCTGGCGCAGGCCGACGTGGCCCGCGCGCTGGCGCAGCTGCAGCTCGCCACCAACGAGGTGGAGCGCGCCGAGCCGCTGGCCAAGAGCGGCGCCGTGACCCAGCGCGATTTCGACCAGCGGCTGGCCAATCTCAACGTGGCGCGGGCCTCGCTGCAGGCGTCGGAGGCCAACGTCCGCAACGCCCAGCTCAATTTCAAGTGGACCGAGGTGCGCGCGCCCATCAGCGGGCGTGTCTCGGACCGGCGCGTGGACGTCGGCAATCTGGTCTCGGGCAGCGGTCAGGCGACGGTGACGGTTCTGACCAACATCGTGTCGACCGACCCCATCCACTTCGAGTTCGACGTCTCGGAGGCGGACTATCTGCGCTACGCGCGCCTCATCAAGAGCGGCGACCGCAGTTCCTCGCGCGACTTCGCGACGCCGGTGCGGCTCAAGCTGGCGGACGAGACGGACTGGAAGCGCACGGGCACCATGAACTTCGTCGACAACCGGCTGAACGAGCGGTCCGGCACGCTGCGCGGCCGCGCCATCTTCAAGAACGCGGACCACCTGCTGAACCCGGGTCTGTTCGCGCGCATCCAGGTGTTCGGCGGCGAACACGATGCGCTGTTGATCCCGGATACGGCGGTGGTGTCCGACCAGGCCCGCAAGATCGTGTTCGTGGTCGGCAAGGACGACGTCATCGTGCCGAAGCCGATCGCGCTCGGCGGCCTCGACGACGGGCTCAGGGTCGTGCGCTCGGGCCTCGACAAGGCCGATCGGGTGGTGATCGACGGGCTGGCCAATCCGATGGTGCGGCCGGGCGCGAAGGTCGCGCCGAAGGCTGGCGCCATCAAGACGGCCGGCAACTGATCAGTCGAGGCAGGCGGGCGATGCGCGCGCCGCGGAGGCAGAGATGAACTTCTCGCACTTCTTCATCGAGCGGCCGATCTTCGCGGTCGTGGTGTCGCTGGTCATCACGATCACCGGAATCATCGCCCAGGCGGCGCTGCCGGTAGCCGAGTATCCCGAGATCGCGCCGCCGACGATCAACATCACGGCGGTCTACCCCGGCGCCTCGGCCCAGGTGGTGGCGGAGACGGTGGCGACGCCGATCGAGCAGGAGATCAACGGCGTCGACAACATGCTCTACGTCGTCTCCCAGTCGACCGGCGACGGCGGCCTGTCGGTCAACGTCGTCTTCAAGCCCGGCACCAACATCGATCAGGCGCAGGTGCTGGTGCAGAACCGGGTGGCGATCGCCGAGCCGCGCCTGCCGGAGGACGTGCGCCGCCTCGGCATCTCGGTGAAGAAGTCGTCGCCCGACCTCATGATGGTCGTGCACATGACGTCGCCCGACGGCAGCCGCGACCAGCAGTACATTTCCAACTACGCGACGCTGTCGGTGAAGGACGTGCTGGCGCGTGTCGACGGCGTCGGCAACGTACTGATCTTCGGCGCGCGCGATTACGCGATGCGGATCTGGCTCGACCCGGCCAAGGTGGCGTCGCGGGGACTGACTGCCGGCGAGGTCGTTTCGGCGCTGCGGGCGGCCAACCTGCAGGTGGCCGCAGGCTCCATCAACCAGCCGCCGGCGCGCTCACCCGGCGCGTTCCAGCTGTCGGTGCAGACGCAGGGCCGGCTGTCCTCGATCGAGGAGTTCGAGAGCATCGTCGTCAGCGCGCAGTCGGACGGGTCGGTGGTGCGCGTGCGCGACATCGCCCGCGTCGAGCTCGGCTCGCAGGACTACGCCATCAACGCCTACCTGAACAACAAGCCGGCGACCGCCATCGTGGTCTTCCAGCGGCCGGGCTCTAATGCCCTGGCGACGGCCAAGGCGGTGCGGGCGTCGATGGACAATCTGGCCAAGAGCTTCCCGGCCGGCATCGGCTATTCGGTGGTCTACAACACCACCGAGTTCATCGAGGCCTCGATCGACGAGGTGCTCAAGACGCTGTTCGAGGCGGTGGCGCTGGTCGTCCTGGTGGTGATCCTGTTCCTGCAGACGTGGCGGGCGGCGATCATTCCGATCATCGCCATCCCGGTCTCGCTGATCGGCACTTTCGTGGTGATGGCGGCCACCGGCATCACGTTCAACACGCTGTCGCTGTTCGGGCTCGTGCTCGCCATCGGCATCGTGGTCGACGACGCCATCGTCGTCGTCGAGAACGTCGAGCGCTATCTCGCCGAGGGCATGAGCCCGCGCGAGGCCGCCCACAAGACCATGGACGAGGTCGGCAGCGCGCTGGTCGCCATCTCGCTGGTGCTGATCGCGGTGTTCGTGCCGACGGCCTTCATTACGGGCTTGCAGGGCGCCTTCTATAAGCAGTTCGCCATCACCATCGCGGCCTCGACGGCGATCTCGGCGCTGGTCTCGCTGACGCTGTCGCCGGCGCTCGCGGCGCTGCTGCTGAAGCCGCACGCGAAGGGCGACGCCCACCAGGAGCAATCGGGCCCGCTCGGGATCGTCATGCGGCCGGTGACCTGGTTCTTCGCCGGATTCAATCGCGCCTTCGACCGGCTGTCGTCCGGCTACGGCGGGCTGACCCGGCGCGTCGTGCGATCGGCCCTGGTCTTCCTGCTGATCTACGCGGGATTGATCCTGTTCGCGTGGAACCGCATTGCCGTCACGCCGGCCGGTCTCGTGCCGCAGCTCGATCGCGGCTATTTCATCACCGCCTTCTCGATGCCGCCGGGCGCCACGCTGGACCGCACCGACGACGTCATCCGGCGGGCCACCGACATCATGCTGGCGCGCCCCGGCATCGCCAATGCGGTGGCTTTCGTCGGCTTCGACGGCGCCACGTTCACCAATGCCCCGAACGGCGGCGTGATCTTCGTGACGCTGAAGAGCTTCGCGGAGCGCAAGAAGGCGGGTCTGACGACGGCGGGCATCCTGGCCGATCTGAGAGGGCAGATGGCCCAGCTGCCGGGCGGCTTCGCCTTCGTGATCGAGCCGCCTTCGGTTCCCGGCATCGGCACCGGCGGCGGCCTCAAGGGCTACATTCAAGACCGCTCGGGCCGCGGGCTGCCGGCGCTCGAGGGCGCCACTTGGGGTCTCGCGATCCCGGCCAACCAGACGCCCGGCATCGCGCAGGCCTTCACGCTGTTCAACACGCGCACGCCGCAGATCTGGGCCGATATCGACCGTACCAAGTCCGAGATGCTCGGCGTGCCGATCAGCCGGGTGTTCGAGGCGCTGTCGGTCTACATGGGGTCGGCGTTCGTCAACGACTTCAATATCCTCGGCCGGACCTACCGTGTGACGGCGCAGGCCGACAATCCCTATCGCGTGGCCCTTTCGGACGTGGCCGCATTGAAGACCCGCAACCTGACCGGGGAGATGGTGCCGATCGGGTCGGTCGCGACCTTCCACGATACGACCGGCGCCTATCGCGTGGCGCGCTACAATCTCTATCCGTCGGCGGAGCTGCAGATCGGTCTCAAGCGTGGGTTCTCCTCCGGCGAGGGCATCGCGGCCATCGAGCAGCTGGCGGGGCAGAGCCTGCCGTCCGGGTTCGCGCTGGAGTGGACCGAGATCGCGCTGCAGGAGAAGCTCGCCGGGAACACGGCCGTCATGGCGTTCGGCCTCGCCGTCGTGTTCGTGTTCCTGCTGCTGGCGGCGCTCTACGAGAGCTGGGTGCTGCCGCTCGCCGTCGTGCTGATCGTGCCGATGTGCATCCTGGCGGCGATGATCGGCGTCAACGTCGCTGGCCTCGACCGCAACGTGCTGGTCGAGATCGGCCTCGTGGTGCTGATCGGCCTCGCGGCCAAGAACGCCATTCTGATCGTCGAGTTCGCCAAGCAGGCCGAGGAGCAGGGGATGACCCGCTTCGAGGCCGCCGTGGCGGCGGCACAGACGCGGCTGCGGCCCATCCTGATGACGTCGCTGGCGTTCATTCTCGGCGTCGTGCCGCTGGTGCTGGCTTCGGGGGCTGGCGCGGAGATGCGGCAGTCCCTCGGGACCGCCGTCTTCTCAGGCATGCTCGGCGTGACGCTGTTCGGCCTCGTCTTCACGCCGCTGTTCTACGTGGTGTGCCGCGGGCTGCCGTCGTTCGGGAAGCGGGCCGTGGCGGCGCGGGCACCGTCGGAAACGCCAGCGGCGTGAGCGCGCCGAAAGGGTTACGAGACCGCGACGACCGGAACCGCCCTGTGATGATGCGCCGCCACCGGCGCGGCAGTGGCGCGGGAGGGCTTGCCGTCCAGCGCCAGCGACGCGTTCTGCCACGAGCAGGCGAGCCACGACTGGAAGCCCAGCGCCCGCACCATGTGCGCGACGCCGACGACGCGGGCCCAGGCATGCGGCCGCTTCCAGCGCCGTCCACGGGCGGCACGTCGCGCGACCGCCGCCGGCTTGATCGTCGAGGCGAACCGCTCGGGCTGGCGCACCGGCTCGGGATAGACGCCGTAGCTGTCGAGGCCGAGCAGCCAGCCGTAGCGCAGGTCGGCATCGAACGGGCGCACGCGGGGCGTGGCGGCGAGCAACTTGCGGGCACCACTGGCGCTCAGCAGGTAGGCGCCGCTGGCCTTCGGCAGTTTCGAGTAGCGGACGAGGTGGTGACGTCCCGAGAGGCGCGCCAGGCTCAGCACGGAGCGGCGGGTCGGGGAGGACAGGCGCACGATGTCCCAGTCCACGGGCAGGCTGGCCACCAGGGTTTCCAGCAAGGCAGGCAGATCGCTATCGAACTCGACGTCGTCCTCGAAGACCACCGCCATCGGCAAGCCGTCGCGGACGATATGGGCGGCGGCGATCAGGTGGCTCGCGTAACAGCCCACTTCGCCTGGGAGCAGCGGCGAGCGCGGCGCGCCACTGGCGTCGAGAAACAGCGGCGCGAGCCAGTCCGGCATCGCGAAGCCGCGGACGGCTTCGACGCGGCGCACCGGCAGGGCGCACGCGTCCGCCTGGGCGGCGAAGCTCAGCATCCGGGCTTTGTCGGCCGCGAGATTGATGACAAATGCCGCAACAGGCATGGGAACTCCGTTTCCCGATACTCGGGCCTACCGGAGAGCAGAGCGCGACTTGGTTAATGTCGCGTTAAGGCACTGCTCGAACGCACCGGACGTGGGGTTCGAGTCGACTTCGACCTTTCGGAGCTAGCCGGTCAAATGCGGCGGCAAGGAGGCCAGATTGCGCCTCAAACGCGATAGAAACCGCGATACCACTGCACAAATCTGTGAACGCCCGCCTCGAT
>JBMOGA010000097.1:0-9588 GCA_049318625.1 Hyphomicrobiaceae bacterium | reverse complement strand
TCATGGCTCCACTCTCTCAACAGTTGAAGCCTCCGACAAATCCGGCGCGGTTCAGGTCCTTAAGGCGCAGCAGCATGGCCAGCATCCGTTCGAGCTTGCGATCAAGGTGAACCTCGTAGCGGCCGAGCCGTTCCAGCTTATCGGGGTCAAGAGCCTCGCCGAAGGCCTGCTCGCGGATCAGCGGGCGGTTGGCGAGTTCCTTCTTGCGCCCATCGAACCACGGCAGCACCTCGCCTTCCAGGAAGCGGCGCAGGCCCACCTCGTCGGCGGTGGTTGGCTCTTCGCCCTCGTCCAGCTCGGCGGGATCGCGGGCCAGCAAGTCCGCCCACCATTCCAGCGTATCCGCACGCAGCGATGCAAGCGCGGCCTCGTAGCGGTCGTTGCGGCGCGAGCCGAGCAGGTCGAGAGCGCGGCGGGTCATAGCCTCATCATCCCGCATTTCGCGGATATCGTCTTCGGTGTCCGCCGCCGTGGCGCGGATCGCGTCGACCACGCACTCAGACTGGTTGGTGGCGTCGAGATGTACCAGCGCCACCTTCACCGTCTCGCGGTAGGAAGCGAGCGTGCCGCTTAGCCCGCGCCGGTGCGCGGCGGCTTCGGCCAGGCGCAGCCGGCGCTTGCGCCACAGGATGCCGGCCAGTTCCTCAACGAGATGTTCCTCGGTCGGCCCCTGCGGTGCGTGCTCGGCCGCGAGCGCGGCAACCAGCGCGCGGTATTCGTCGGCATTCTCCCAGGGCAGGACCGTGTAGCGCGACAGCACGCCGTGGCGCAGCGCGTTGAAGCGGGTAATCTCGGTGCCGCCGGTCTCGGCCGGCAGGTCGGGCCTGTACTCGGTCATCGCCAGATTCTCCTTTTTCGTTTCGGGGTGTCGATCCGCGCCAGCAGGCGCTCGGCTCGAAGGGCGAAAGCCTCGTCGGCGCGCATCTCGGCTTCGATGGCGCGTTCGCGCAGGCGGTCGTAGGTCCGCCGCCACATGCCCTTGGGCTTCGGCGGAAAGGGCGCGGCCATGCCGGGATCGCCGCCCAGCCGTTGCTTGATCTTGTTGGCCCGGCGAAGCGTGCGGTCCCAAGCGCCTTCGCCCTGGCTGGCGTGCGCGAGGCGATAGCAATGCCGGCACAGGAAGTAGCGCCCCGGCCCGTGCAGCTTAGCGACGCGCCGTCCGCAGGCGATGCCGTTCACGATCCCTGGACAGATGAAATACGGTCGCGCCCCGCCGAAGCGGCAGGGGATGCGGACGATGCGGACGGTCTCGGCCACGTCCTCCCACTCCCCGCCGCCGATGCGCACGCGGTAGTTGAGATGCAGCCGGTCGGTCTCGACGCGCAGGTTGATCGAGGCGACCTTCTCGCCGTCGCGCGTCCATTGCCAGCCGCCCATCCAGCCGGCGCGTAGGCAGCGTTCCCGATGCAGCCGATTCACGTCGATCGAGCGGCAGGCCTCCACCGTGCCACGGCCCGATCCGCTCGGCCGTCCCGATCCTATGCCGCCCATCATGCGCCTCCATTTTTTCCGAAATGGTTTGGGATTTTCTGCCCCTCGATGGATTGAGAACCTCTGACGCCAACTCGAAACTCAGGGAGCGCAAGCGTTCTCGCGCAGCTACGAGGTGACTATAGGTTCCTCTGGGGTGGCTCATTCGACGTCACCCACCAGACCCGAACATTCCCACCACGTCACCGACGAGTCGTTTGGCGTAAACCGGCGCTCGATCCGTCGGGCTTCTTTCAATGTTTTTCCGACCTGGAAGCGAATGACGGCGTGCTCTGCATCGAGGTGCTCAATCACATCGCCACGCCTCGGTGCAAGCGCGAGCCCGACGATCAATCCCCAGGATTCATGGGCGTCCAACGGCGCCCGCTCATCGACGCCGAACAGAGCCTCCAGTCTCCATCCGCATCTGAGCGCCTCAGACCACCATGGAGATCTCAGAAAGTCCTGCGTCACGGCAGTGAGCCGGCGGCCATTGTAGTCGTATGGGGACGGCAACCGCTCCAGCGCGGCAGTAATCCGGCGACGGAGAGCGATCTCGTTCGAGAGCCATACATGTGCGCCGTCATCGACGGGCCTCGGACGTAGAGCCCTAGCCAGGCCGGTTCTGCCGGTCTCGCCGTTGTTTACGGTCCCCTCAACTCTTGCCATCGCACGCAATGGCTGCGCCGGATCAAAAGCGTTGCCGCGATTCTGGCGCAGCATGGCGATAACATCGCTCTTGTGGCGCGATAGGAGATCGAGGACCGCGACGGGCGGCGGCACGGACGCCTCAAGCACCAGATCGCTGCCGTCGATCGTGAGTGCGATCCCCGCAGCGCGAGCCGCATTCAGGGCTTCGAACGCGCTCATATCCGGGCCCTCCAGACCGGTACTGCCCCAGATTTTTCTGCCAGAGAATGGGCAGCGGCATTTGCGTCCGCATCGTCCACAGCGGTCCCGCTGTTGGCATTCAAGGGCTTGGCGCGGACGGTCTCGACCGGCTCGCTCGCCCGTCCGTCCGCATTGCCGGCGACCGTCCGCAGGTCGGGTGTCGCGAAGCCGTTGATCGGACTGGATTTGGGCCTCGGGGCGGACGCTGCGGACGGTGCGGACGGTGCGGACGGTTGCGCGCCCCCGTTTTCCGGCACCGGATTGGCGTATGTGGCAGTGATGCAGATGATCCGGGTTCGCGCCCGGCCTTCGCGCTCAAAGCCGATCTCGATGCCAATCTTGCGCAGGAAGGTCGCCGCCCGGCGCAATCGTCCCGCCAGGGCGCGTGGGCTGTTGGGCCAGGTCTTGGCCTTGGCCACACGCTCGCCCGCCATCTCGCCAAGGGCGCCCAGAAGTTCCGAGGCGGTTCCCGTCCACTCCGTCCGCGCCGTCATCAGCGCGCACACGGCGGCAGCGATCGGATCGGCCTCGATGACGCCCTCAATTGCCTCGTCGCGGTTGCCGCAATAGGCGGCCCAGAACGTGCCGGTGGGCCAGAGCTCCGTCTCGCAGGCGGTCGCCCACAGAGCGAAGTCGGCCATGCGCGGGAGCCTCGGCAGGTGGGTCTCGGGCAGCCGCTTCAAGCCCTCGACCACGGCGTCGAGCAGCACGCCCAGGATGCGCGGACGCTCGGCCTCGAATGCGGCCCAGAGTTCCGCCTCCGGCCGGCGGCGCTCTTCGGAGATCGGCTCCAGCGTCAGGAACACGGCACGGTCGGCGAGGTCGGGCCGCGTGACGATATCTTCGATCCCGTTCAGGATCACTGGGCGTGCGGCGTCGAACAGTACTTCGTCCTGATCGGAAAAAAGCTGGCGCACCGCAAACCCGCCGCCCGTCGCGAGGCGGCAAAGTGTGTCGGAAATCCAAGCCGGCAGTCCCGACACGTTGTCGAAGGCCAGCACGTGGCCATTGCTGGCGGCAATGAACAGGTCACGGTCCTCACGCGGCAGGGCCCTGAGGGGTGCGGTGTTGGGATCAAGTAGCGCCCGTAGGATCGCGGAGAAGGTAGACTTGGCCGATCCCTGCTCGCCCGAAAGCACGATCACCGGATAGGGACCGCGATTGCGCAAGCATGCCAACGCCCAGGCGACCACCAGCACGAAGTCGGCATCGGACTGGACGTTGAGGAAGCTCCGCAGTGCCGCGATCGATCCGCCCGAAGCAGGATAAGGCAGCGGTTGCATGCCGGATGCGCGGCGGAAGCGCACCGGCGGGTTGTCGATCACCCGCCAGCCGGTGACGTCGATCTCGACCGCCCGCCACGCCGCGTCGCCGAGATCGAGGTAGAGCTTGCCGTCCAGCCCACCGACTCGGACATGCACGATCCGCTCCGGCGCGTCGAAATGCGCCTTGGCCTCGATCACGTTTAACGCCGATTGCAGCGCTTCCGAACTCGGCGCGCCCTGGGTCTCCTCAAAGAAGCGGCGCGCCAGCCAGCGGCGGAAGCCCTTGGCGCGGATCGGCCAGGTCTCGCGGTGGCCGTTGATGTCGAGGTCGGCGAAGCCGGTTCCGTTGGGTGCGTGAAACACGTCGGCGGACCGCGCGAAGTCGATCAGAATGTCGGCCTGCGTCGGCCCGCGTCCCGTATCGCCGCTTTCCTCGGCGATGGCCTCGTCGAGCGCCGCCACCCGGCAGCCAGACTTTTTCAACTGCGAGCGCAACAGTTCGAAGGCGGCGCGATCTTCCTTCTTCAGCGCAGCGAGGCGCTCCAGAACTTCTGGCGTGAACGCGGCGCCCGGATCGGCGGCGCAGTTCTCGGCCAGCCCGTCGAGCGGATCGGCAATGCCCTCGGCAGCGCCGATGGCATCGGCGATCGGGTTCGCGGTGATCTCGATTTCCTCATTCATTGCGCGCCCTCCTCGATGCGGGGCGCACAGCCTGAAAGCATGTCGTTGAAGTCGAACCCTTGCGGCGGTCGGGCGATGCGCACACGCCGGCCTTGGCGCTTCCAGCGAAGGGCGCAATCCCGTGCCGCCGCCTCGCCGGGCTCGTCGCCATCGGCCAGCACGATCACGTCGCGAACATGCTTCGGCAGATCGAGGGCGCGAAGGCCGGAGGTCGAAAGCGCCGCCCAGGCGGGTTGGCCGCTCGCCTGCATGGCGGCAAAGCACGTCTCAATGCCTTCCCCGATCATCAGCACATCGCCCGGATCTGCAAGACGAACTGCCCCGCCCCGGCACGGCCCGAGCATCATCTTCTGCGGATCAACGGGCGCTTTCCCGCCGCCGTCGCGCGCGAGGAAGGTGCGATGGATGGCGATGGGCGTTCCGTCGACGCCGTTCGCCACCAGCGCCACCATTGCCGGCCAGAAGCCGCCCGATGGATGCTTCAGACCGCGATGGAAGCGCAGCGCGTCGCGCGGCGGCAGATGAATGCCGCGCGATGCGAGATAGGTCGCGACCAGCGTTCCCGGCGCTGGCGTCGCGGATTGCCAGATGGCCAGCGCCATAGCGGTGCGCTTGGCGTCATCGCGGTCCGGTTCGCGCCCGACAGGCTTGCGACGCGGCGTCCACGGCGTTGAGCGAGGGCCGTTCTCGCCCCACAGGCCGCGGCTACGCAGGGCCGCGATGACGTGCTCCTGATCGCAGCCGGCGTGGCAGCACACCAGCACCTTGTTCCCGTCCGCGTCCCGGATCGAGAGGCTCGGCGTGCGGTCGTCGTGGGCCGGGCATCGCACCGTCCAGCCGCCGCCGGCCTTGCGCCCGCTGAGGGCCTTGGCGATGGCTTCAGCGGTCATGGCGTCCCTCCTCGTTTTCGGAGGCGCTGGGCGTGCCGACATCAATTGCCGGGGAAGGCATTTCCTTCCTCGACCATTCGGCCAGCACCGCGAAGAAGCCGGCGATGTTTTCCGCAAAGTGTCGGGCCTCGTCGCGGTTAAGATCGCGGCCGAGTCGCGGCTGCCAGACCTCCCGGGTGCGCCGGATCAGGTCGTCCTTCAGATTGTCGTTTGCTGTTGGAGATGGTTTCACCGAAGACCTCACGGGCGGTTTCTCGCCGCTCCGTGCTCCTGGCCTCCGGTCTCGGAATCCCACCGATGACGCTGGACCCAACAGGGATTTGCATCTTCAGGCGTCCCCGTCTCAGGGATCTCCTGTCGTTCTCATATCTTCGGCGGCTTCAGCGCGGCACATCGTCCACGGGTATCGTGAACTTGTGGCTCTTCCCGGCCCGGATCACGAGATGGCGCTTGCCGCCGGAGGCCATCTCGCAGGCGATCGAATACTCGAAGTAGCCATGCTTCAGCCCGTCGACGACAAGCCCTTCGAGCTGGTCGAGGGCCTCGCGGACCTGCCCGCTCTTGGCACGCAGCATCGGCGGGGTGTCCTGCAATTCAGCCATTGTGCAGCAATCCTTTCATGTCCTTGATGGTGGCGGCGAAGGCCAGGGGCCGCACGCTGGTCGCGTCGCCATAGAACGCCATCACGTCGTCGCGGCGGGTGGGGCGGTCGCGGAACACGAAGACCTTGCGGCGGCCTTCAGCCCGCAGGTCAATGAGGCGGTATCCCGTGCAGCGCAGAAAGCAGGCAAGGTAGAAATCACGGGTCTCGAATGCGGCATCTGCCGGGTTCGGCTGCTCGCGGATCGCTCGTCCAGTTGACACTTAACATTCTCCTCAAAAAAAATGCGTTCACGAGCCATCGGACAGAAGCCGCTGAAGTGGCACCGTGCGGTGTAGCAGCCCGAGCTTTTCGAGCCGGATGCGCATGGCAATCGGCGAGACGAGGAACTTCTCGGCGAAGGGCTTCGCGAAGCCTTCCAGCGCCTTATCTTCGCTTTCGGTGACGGCGGCGCCGGGAATGCGGCTCTCGAAGCGCGCGATCTCGACGAAGGGATGGTCGATCGGTTCGGACGGCTGAAGCACCCGCTGTTTGCGATCGGGGAATGCCTCGTCCCATGCGGCGAAGACCAGCTTGCGCGGCATCAGCACGCAGGAGGCATACAGGTCGGCCTGCAATTCGATCCGCGCCTTGGCCTGACTGGTCCGACAAATGACGCTCGGCGGCGCGTCGGCATAGAATAACGAAGTCTGCGCCGGGTCCTTGCCGAATAGATGACGATGTAGGCGCCAGTGGCCGACTTCGTGCGCCGCCGTGTAACGATAGCGCCCTTCCTTGGACGGGTTTTCATCCGGGTCGAGGCTTTCGTCGATCACGATCCGCTTCTGCTCGAAGAAGATGGCGCCGAGGATGTCGGGACCGGACCCGATGCCCGAACGCGGCACGCCAAACAGCCGGTGCGTATCGTCGAACTCGATGCCGATCTTCAGGTGCTTCTCGATGATATCGTCGATCGCGATGGGCGCCACGAACGTGACTCCGCGTGCATGGACGTATTCGGCGAGAAGCGCTTGCGCGTCCTTCTCGATCGCTTCATCGGGCACATAGGGTACGAACTTGGTCATTGATCGCCGATCCTCATCTGCATCTTCGAGACCGTCATCGCCCGATCAGGCGTTCACTTGTCCTTCACCCTTTGCGCGCTGCGGGCCAGCCGAGCGATGTCGTCGGTTGTCAGACCTTTCGTGGTGCGAAGCAGCGCCGCCAGTTCCACTGGGTTACGCTTGATGATGTCGGTTATGTCGGTTGACACTCGTCCGGCCCGCGCCAGCAGGTCATCGACATCGCACTCGATAATCTTGGCGATAGCCCGGACCTTGTCCTCGGCCGGCGGCGGGAACTCGTCCCGTTCGACCTTCGAGAGGTAGGTGGGGCTCACCCCGATCTTCTTCGCCATTTCGCGCAAACCGATCTCCTTGCCTTCTCGTTCGCGGCGGATGAACGTCCCGAACTTCTCCCTCGCACCGGTCATGGCTCCTCACTTTCGTCTTCTGTTTAGTTGTCACTAAACAACCGAGTCGTGCCAATTGTCAACTATAAACTAAACGTGCTTCCTTATGCGCGATTCTGGTAGCCGACAACCTGACCCTTGCCGCGACATCGGGCAACGGGCAAACCTACAACCCAGGACTCTCCCCATGAGCAGATGAGAGGAGGGTCTCAGGTCAATTGCTGCACGCCGATAAACAGGTCTAGGAATGGGAGGAACACATGTTCGGCGGCAGTAGCACGAAGACCACGAAGGTGAGCATCCACATTCTGGTCGATAGTGAGGGAGCATACGTGGTGGTCGACGGCAACGGTGACACCGCGGTCGAGGATCAAGCCGATGAGAGCGACGTTCGCGCCGCACCACCGGCCATCTATCGGTTGGAACTTGAGGTCCCCGTCCCAACGGATGTTTCGCTCGCCGCGAAAATCGAGACAACCCCGCAAGGCCAGGTCACGCTGCGCTTCAAGTAGTCTGGTGTTGTCCTGGAAGATCTTCGTCGCGCCAGATTCTTGGCGTCTTCGGTGTGCGCCTTCGGTCACTTTTCTGCCCACGAACTACGCCATCGTGCACCAGCTTTAAAGGTCACGTTATGGACGCCGCCACCGCCGATACGCAGCCGCGCCGCATCAGTGGTGCCGAGATCCGCGCCAAGATCGAAGCGAACCGCCAGAAGCGGTTGAGCATCGCCGACGCCATGAAGGCCGAGGCCGGCGTTTCGGAGCATGAAGTCTGGCATGAGAACCGCGGTGGACTCGCCTGGATCGATACGGGAAAGATCCAGTCGCCCGAAGGACGGAAGATCGCTCAGCTTCACATCGTGGCCCACGAGTGCGGGCACATCTTCCTGCATCGGCGCGGCACCGCGGGCTATCGCTTTGCTGGTCACGTCAAGGAATGGGAGGCCGAGGCCTACGCCCATCAGTGCTTCGTCGAGCATGGCATGCGAATGCCGAAGCGGCTTTCGAAATGGGGTCGCACCTACGTAGGGCAATGGATTGCCAAGGACAGGGCGGCCGGGATCCCGATAGATGCGAGGGTCCAAGCGTACGTATTGGGCCGCAGAAGCCCCTACGAGGCGCTGCGTGACGCGCCGGCGACGTGGCAGACGTTCAAGTCTCAGCAGTCGCCGCTCACTAAGCATGCTCGGCGCTGGTTGCGGTCAAGGCATTCACCCGAACGCCGGGACCATAGGATCGTGCATCGAGTCGGCGGTCTTGCAGAATACCTCTGGTCTTGGTTCTGCATGGGCTGGACGCTGTCCTTTCTCGCCCTGATGCTCGGCGGCGCTGCGTTCATATCTCCCGAGTTGGCGGCTGTCGTAAAAACGAGCGGCCCAGGTTGGCGCGAAATGTTCGTGTCGACGGTTGGTGGTCTGCTAATCGCGAACGCAGCGATGATCGTCCGTACGCTGCGGTTTTGAAGCAAGGACTTGGCGAGTTCGAATGGTTCGTACTGCCGGAGGTGCTGTGGCGACCGATAAATTCAAACTTGCTCGGTTCATCGAGGCGCAGGAGCAGGTCATGCCGACAGTCCTTGCCGAGCTTCGGCAAGGGCGAAAAGACACGCACTGGATGTGGTTCGTCTTCCCACAGCTGTTCGGTTTGGGTGCCAGTCCGCGAGCAAGTTTCTACGGTATTCGCAACCTCGACGAGGCACGCGCCTACCTCGCTCATCCCGATCTCGGTTGCCGTCTCAAGGAATGCGTAGCGCTGGTCCTCGGTCACCAGTGCGTACCTGCAGACGAGATATTCGGCACGTTGGACGCCTTGAAATTTCGTTCCAGCATGACATTGTTCGCGAAAGCATCGAACGACGAACCGATCTTCCAATCGGCGCTGGACGCGTTCTTTGGTGGTGAGGGCGACAGCGCCACGCTCTCTCGTCTCAAGAAGTCCCGCAGGTCATGAGAGCCCCTTTCCTGGTGAACCGAGTAGGGGTCTCTTTTGCGAACCAGCAGTGCCTGGGTCGTAGGCGTTGACCGGGATCATCTATGAGATACGCGATCCGCGGGCCTCGTGGCGGAGTAGGCCGCAATTCGCGCGGCACCGGTGACGCCAAGAATGGCGGCTATCCGGGTGATAAGGGCCCTCGCTGCCAGAGAGCCGACCGCGGTAAGTGACTTGGCATTTCCTGTCGGCCGGTCGGTTCTTAGGGTATCGCGTCGGCGTTCCTGATGCGTTCCAGTTTCGGCGGCTATACGAGGGTAGAGCTGCCGGGCCCGGCGTTGAGCTGGTCTCACCCTTCTGACCGATGCTGTCGAAAAACCCCTTCGCTTGGCCAATTCGTCATCTCTGCCAA
>JBMOGA010000096.1:0-9593 GCA_049318625.1 Hyphomicrobiaceae bacterium | reverse complement strand
AGCCTCAACCGAGGATACGGGGCTACCGAAGACCCAAGTTCAACAACCTGTTAGTCCAGAAGGCGCTAGGATCCGGCCCATGGAGAGGGAGCCGGGCTATGAAGCGTAAGCGGTTTTCGGAAGAGCAGATCATCGCCATCCTGCGTGAACACGAGGCGGGCGTTGCAACGGCGGACCTGTGCCGCCCCGAAAACGAGCCCACTTTTTCCTTTGCATTTCCGCGACCCATTCGTCTCAAATGCCGCCGGAATGCGGCTCGCCCCCCCCGGCCCCACAGCCGCCAACCGGAGCACTTTTTTTGACACGGCTTGATCTCTCCTCAGTGCGCATCGCCGTCATCGGCCTCGGCTATGTCGGACTGCCGCTGGCGGCTTATCTGGCGCGCAAGTTTCCGGTGGTCGGCTTCGACATCGACCGTGCGCGCGTCGGCGAGCTCAAGGAGGGGCACGACCGCACGCGGGAGGTGACGGCGGAGGAGTTCCGCCTCGCGGGCGGGCTGACGTTCTCGGCCGACGAAGCCGACCTCAAGAGCTGCAACTTCTACATCGTGACGGTGCCGACGCCGATCGACGCGGCGCGACGGCCGGACTTGACTGCCCTCGAGAAGGCCAGCGCGGCGCTCGGCCGTGCGATATCGAAGGGCGACATCGTCGTCTACGAGTCAACCGTCTACCCCGGCGCCACCGAAGAAATCTGCGTGCCGATCATCGAGCGCACGTCAGGCCTCGTCTACAATCGCGACTTCTTCGCCGGCTACAGTCCCGAACGCATTAATCCGGGCGACCATCAGCGCCGACTGCCCAATATCCGCAAGATCACGTCGGGCTCGACGCCGGAGGCGGCCGAGCGTGTCGATGCCGTCTACGCCAGCGTCATCACGGCCGGAACCTACCGAGCAAGTTCGATCCGCGTCGCGGAGGCCGCCAAAGTCATCGAGAACATCCAGCGCGACATCAACATCGCGCTGGTCAACGAGTTGGCCCAGCTGTTCAAGAAGCTCGGCCTCGAGACCCGCGAGGTCTTGGAAGCCGCCGGCACCAAGTGGAACTTCCATCCCTATCGGCCGGGACTCGTCGGTGGGCACTGCATCGGGGTCGACCCCTACTACCTCACGCACAAGGCGCAGTCGGTGGGGTTCCATCCCGAAATCATCCTGGCGGGGCGGCGCATCAACGACGGCATGGCGGCGTTCGTGGCTCACGACATCGTGAAGGCGATGGCGGCGCGCAAGGTCGCGGTCGGCGAGGCCCGCATGCTGGTCATGGGGTTCACCTTCAAGGAGAACTGCCCGGACACGCGCAACACCAAGGTCGCCGATCTGGTGCACGAGCTGAAACCGTTCGCGCGCGAGGTTGTCGTGTTCGATCCCCACGCCGACCGGGGCGAGGCGATGGGCGAGTACGGCCTAGAGATCGCCAACGAGTTGCCGGCCGGCACGTTCGACGTAATCGTACTCGCGGTGCGTCACGCCGAGGTCGTGGCGCTGGCCGAGGCGGGTTTGTCGGCGCATCTCACCGACGCGCGCAGCTTCGTCTACGACATCAAGGAAGTGCTGCCGGTGTCGGAAAGCGATGTACGGCTGTAGAGGCGCGACATCGCAATGACTTGGGACTAGCCGCGGGCCAACCGCACCAGACAGGCGAGTTCCTTGCTCTGCAAGGGCTCGACACATGTGCCGCCGCTGCGAACAAATGACGATACGGCTCTCCCATCGAGTGGAGACGCGCCGACGATGATGTCCTCGCCCTCGAAGGCTTTGAGAAAGAATTGATCGGTCAAGAACAGCGGGTGCACTTCGCCCCAAAGTCGGCGCCAGCGCCGCTCGTCGACGGCGCGGAAGGCGGCTGAGCCGTTCGGTACGAAGAATGCCAGAATGCCGCCCGGTCTCACGAGACTTCTCGCCGCCTTGAAAATCGCATCGACACTGGAGAGGTGCTCCAGAACATGCGACGAGAAGAAGACATCGAATCTTTCTAAGGGCGGCGCGGCAACGCAGGCGTCGAAGTCGTCCACAATATCGAGGCCGAGAACCTTGCGGGCGAACTCCCGATTGTTACCGGAAATTTCATAGCCCGTTACCTCGAAGCCGGCATCGCGCAACTGCGCTGCGCCATAACCCCAAGAGCATCCATATTCGAAAACTCGCGTCCCGGCCATGCAGCCCGCGGCCTGCAGAACGCGGATGTAGTCACGATAGTCGCGATAGCGGCGCAGCTCAGCCATCGACCGGTAGGCTTCCGGGTCCCTTATGGCGGGGGTGTCCGTGTTGTCGGTCCGGTAATCCTTCAGGTAGAAGGACGTCAACTCGTCGGGCGTGTTGATTGGTGTCCGGAATAAGATCCGGCAGCGCTCGCATTCCCCCAATGCGGTGATGAGGTATTTGCGATCGACGTATCGACCGGGTTGGCCGTTGCAGTTCGAGCATTGGAAATATTTAGCAAACGGCCATTTTACAATGGACGTCGCGTAATAGCGCGCACGACTGATGAAGTTTGCCAAGTCCGCCGCCTCTCGATCCAAGCGCCGAACATCCTGCCACTGCCCGACGCGCCTCTCTCCTATATCTCCGCCAACTTGGCAACCGTCTGCGGCGGGTGTTGCGCGTCGCGTCGCCTGATCCAGGCGCAGGCATGCCCCCAGTCAGAAAGCAATGTACGGCTCTGGGCGGGATCGGCTAACACTACCGCGGTGGCGGCTCGGGAACGAAACGTGAAAATGAATGCGGATCGACTATCGTGGAGATCACTCCTCCCGGTGCTTCCCGGTTTGCTGGTGATGGCGGCGTTCCTGTCGCCGCGCTTCATCGCGCTGGCCGGATTCGCACTGGCCGGCGCCGCCGCCTTCGGCGACCTCAAGACCCCGGCCCGACGGCCGCGGGCGATGGCCGCGACGGTTCTGCTGACACTGCTTGGGGTCTGGGCGGCGGCCTCCGCACTTTGGTCGCCCGATCCGGCGGCGGCGCTGCAGAAGGGTGTCGTGCTGGTCGGGCTGGTGGTGCTGACGGCACTCGGCGCGGAACGGCTGACCACGTCCGATCCCGAGCGGCTGCACCGGGCCTTGTGGATCAGCGCGGCAGCGGTGGTGGCGGGCACGTGCCTCGTGGCCATCGAACTCGTCACGGACCAGTGGATCTACCGCACTGTGCTGTCGATGCTGCCGGGGCTGGCGGCGACGATGAAGAAGCACGTGGCGATGCAGGACGGCCTGGTCTTCCGCGTCAGCGAATCCGAGATCAACCGCCGCACGACCCTGGCGATCGCGCTTTGCCTGCCCGCATTCGGTCTGCTGTATGCCGCCGGACCGGCGCGCTGGCGAACGCTCCTGACCGGGGCCGGACTGATCGCGGTCGTTGGCATCCTGCTCACGGCGTATCACCAGTCGTCGCAAGCGGCGATCCTGGCCGCGGCGATCACTCTGGCGCTGGCGGGGTTGTCGCTGCGCTGGACGGCGCGGATGCTCGCCGTCGCCTGGATCGTCGCGACGCTGCTTGTCGTGCCGATGGTGACCGGTGCCTACCGCGCCGAACTGCACAAGGCCGACTGGATCTTCTACACGGCGCGCCATCGCATCGTGATCTGGGACTTCATGGCGGAGCGGGTCGGCAACGCGCCGCTGCGCGGCATCGGCGCGGAGGCTGCGCGGGTGTTGCACGAGACGGTCGATCGCGAGACGCTGGAAGCCCATCAGCGCAATGCCGGCGTGGGCGTCAGCACGGCCCTGCACGCGCACAACATCTACCTCCAGGTCTGGTACGAACTCGGGGCCGTCGGCGCCGCGCTGCTCTGTGCCGCGGGCCTCGCGCTGCTCGGCACTGCGACGCGGCTCGCACCGGGGACGCAGAGGCTCGCGCTCGCCCAGTTCGCGGTGACCGCCACCATGGCGGCCTTCAGTTACGGCCTCTGGCAGGCGTGGTTCCAGGTCGCCTTCGCGATCGGACTGCTCGGCATCAGCGCCATCGCGCTGTTCGACCGGGGCCGTACCGCGCATTGAGAGGCAATTCGGCGCCCGGGGCCGCGAACGTCCGCGCGGCGATCGCGCGTTGCCGAGCGGCCGACGGCTCGGCTATCAAGGCGCATCCGCAGCCCTGGCGCTGCCCGTCCCGAACCGATGCGAGCGGCCCGACCGTGGCAAATTCCGACATTTTCGATCTCAAGGACAAGCGCGTGTTCGTCGCCGGCCACCGCGGCATGGTCGGCGCGGCGCTGGTCCGCCGGCTTGCCAGCGAGCCCTGCACGGTGCTGACCGCCGAGAAGGCAGAACTCGACCTGCTTCGGCAGGCCGACGTAGAAGCCTGGATGTCGTCCCGTCGGCCGGATGTCGTGATCGTGGCCGCCGCCCGCGTCGGCGGCATCAAGGCCAACAACGACCGGCCCGTCGACTTCCTGGCTGACAACCTCGGCATCGAGCTCAACCTCGTGCGGGCGAGCCACGCGTCCGACGTCGCCAAGCTCCTCTTCCTCGGATCGACCTGCATCTATCCGAAGCTCGCGCGCCAGCCGATGAGCGAGGACCAGTTGCTGACCGGCCCGCTCGAGCCGACCAACGAGTGGTATGCGGTGGCCAAGATCGCCGGGATCAAGCTCTGCCAAGCCTATCGCCGGCAGTACGGGCGCGACTACATCTCACTGATGCCAACCAATCTCTACGGCCGCGGCGACAACTATCATCCAGCCGACAGTCACGTCGCGGCGGCGCTGCTGCGCCGCTTCCACGAGGCAAAGCTAGCCGGCGCGCCGTCCGTTACCGTGTGGGGCACCGGCACGCCGAAGCGCGAGTTCCTGCTCGTCGACGATCTCGCGGACGCCTGCGTGTTCGCGCTCAAGAAGTATTCGAGCGACGAGATTCTGAACGTCGGCGTCGGCGAGGACATTTCGATCGCCGATCTGGCGCGCCTCGTCGCCGGGGTGGTGGGCTATGCGGGCGCCATCACTTTCGATCCGACCCGCCCCGACGGCACGCCGCGCAAGCTCGTCGATGTCACGCGCCTCGCCGCACTCGGCTGGCGGGCAACAACGCCCCTGGCCGACGGCTTCCAAGCGACCTACCAAGCGTTTCTCGCTGGAGACGGGCGAAACCTGGACATCGCGTCCTCCATTTGAACGGCGGATCGACCGCGTTGCCCTGTTGAACGGTGGCGCGCCGTCGCGCACTATGGCTGCGACGAACTTTGCTGCCGAGGTCCTGCATGACCACCCCGCCACTCGCCGCGCTACGCGACGCGCTCTTCACATCCGTGCTGTCGGACTGCCTCGACGCTGTGGGCGTCATGGATCAGGCCTTGCCGAGCCGAATTCGGCCTCTGGATGACAGCCTCGTGATGGTCGGGCGGGCGCGCACGGCCGCGTTCATGGAAGTCTATCATCACGACGCCGGCACCAACCCCTATGAGCTGGAAATCCAGCTCGTCGACAGTCTGAAGGCGGGTGATGTTCCCGTGTTCGCCTGCTCCAATCCTGCCCGCGTGGCGCCGTGGGGAGAGCTGCTCACCACGGCGGCCCAGGTGCGCGGTGCGGCGGGGGCGCTGATGGACGGCTGTACGCGCGACGTGAAGGCCATCCGCGCCATGAAGTTTCCAGTGTTTCACGGCGGTATCGCGCCGCTCGACAGCAAGGGCCGCGGCCGCATCATGGCGATCGACATCCCGATTGCCATCGGGGGTGTCAGGATCGCGCCCGGCGACCTCGTGTTCGGCGACGCCGATGGCGTCGTTGTCATTCCGCAAGCCGTCGAGGCGGCCGTGCTGGAACTGGCCTTCGAGAAGGTTCGCGGCGAAAAGAGCACGCTCGCCGACCTCCAGCGGGGCGACAAGCTGGCGGACGTGTTCGCGCGTTACGGGATCCTGTAGAGCCCCTGCTCGGCCGTGGTCGTCGCAGGGACGCGGCGCCGAGGTTTTTCGAGCGCCGATGCCGCAGCCTCCAAGTCCCGCGTTCTCGAGGCGAGACCTGCGCCGCGTCCCACATTCGATTTGTTGCGCGTCAACGCTCGCCTGCCGTTTGGCAATAGTCTGGCATTCCTCGGGCCAAGGCTGTTTGCCATCGGGGAGCGACGGTGTCTTCACGTGCAGGAAGTTCATCAGGCAGCATACTTGTGGCTCTCTGGGCACTCCTTTTCGGCGTCGTAGTGTTGGCCGGCCTCCTCAACCCGCAGGCCGCCTTCGCGCAGGGCAAGAAGGTTGCTCTCGTCATAGGCAATGCGGCGTACAGGAACACGTCGCCACTCGCCAACCCGCGCTCCGACGCGGTGGACGTCTCCGCCGCACTGGAGAAGCTCGGCTATTCGGTGACCCGCGGCATCGACCTCGACAAGGCCGGCATGGACGAAGCGATCCGTGGCTTCTCGCGGGCACTCGAGGGCGTCGAGGTCGGTGTGTTGTTCTATGCGGGACACGGCCTGCAAGTGGATGGCCAAAACTACTTGGTCCCGATCGACGCCAAACTCGGAGATGCCTCCAGTCTCGACTACGAACTGGTCAAGCTCGAGACGGTGCAGCGGCTCATGGAGCGGGGCTCCCGCACCAACATCATCTTCCTCGATGCCTGCCGCGACAATCCCCTGGCCCGCAATCTGGCGCGGTCCATGGGCACGCGATCCGCTGGCGTCGGGCGCGGGCTCGCCCCGACCGAATCGGGCGTCGACACCTTGATCAGTTTCTCGACACAACCCGGCAACGTCGCGTTGGACGGGACAGGGCGGAACTCCCCATTTGCAGGCGCCCTGGTCAAGCAATTGCTCGGCAACAGGGACAACGTCGCCGACATGCTGATCGCCGTGCGCCGCGACGTGATGAAGGCGACAGCCAACCGGCAAGTGCCGTGGGAACACTCGGCCCTGACCACCAACTTCTACTTCTCGCCACGATCGTCCGAGAGCGGATCCCGGACGCCAGGTGATCTCACGCCATCAGAGCGCGCGGAGGTGGAGTTCTGGAACTCTGTTAAGGATAGTGACCGGTCCTCTGTCATTCGAAGCTATATGGAGACCTATCCCAAGGGCCTTTTCGTCCCGGTCGCCAAGGCCATCCTCGCAGATCTCGAAGACCCTGATCGGCTCAAGACGGGCGTCGATGTTGCATCCTTGAACGGTAGCTGGCACATCATTCGCATAGGTCAAAATTGTCCGGCCAACCGCTATTGGTTCGACCTAGACCTGAAGGATGGGCGCATTTCCGGGGAGGTCCCAACCGGCGGAAAGATCACTGGTCAGGTGACGAAGTCTGGCGCAATTCAGTTCAGCCACAAGGGCCACACCGGCGGCTTGGTCCAGTACCAGGGCACCTTGAAGGGCAGCAGTGGCGTCGGCACCTTCGAGGTCGTGCAAGGCAAGTGCAAGGGCACCATCGCGGCGAGCCGGCTGTAGGCGCGGCCGGTTGCCGAACAAAGCGGCCGACGCCCGGCACCCTTGATCCCTCGACGAGATCCCCGATCGAGCGGGAATGGATCGAGGCCCTTCAGGGGTGCCGACCCCGACGAGACGGCCGGACCCGAGGAGCTCTACTTTCACGAGAGCTTCGTCCTCGGACGTACGCTCGAGCAGATGATCAAGAAGGGCGACGTTCTCACCAAGATCTCGAACTACGAGGCGGGCCTCGTCCGGCAATATGGACGCACGATCGCCCACCTCAATGACGTGATTGATCAGTGGAAGGATATTCAACAGCGCCTCGCCGCCCAAGGTGCGGACGAAGCCGTTGTCTTCGATCCCTCCGCCGATGAGGCCCGGCCGCGATGAACCATCGGGACGTGCCTGCTGCCTGCCTGCACGCCGCAGTTGCGACGACAAAGGTTGCTCTTCACTATCTAGACTATTGAAATAAAACTCATTTGACGTTTTCCATTGACTTTCCATATCGATACGTCAAAATCGTGTGAAAACATGAGGTTAGGCGTGAAATTCTGGGAATTGAGCCACGAACAGAGCCGTCAGTACATCGACGCACGCCAAGTGTTCGAGGCTTGGCGGCAGGCCGCATCGCAGACCTGGAACGCCCGCAACGGTCGCTATACGACTTGGCTATCCTGGGAGAAAGGCCGCAACGGGCGAGAGTATCTGGTGCGCCGCAAGGGCCATGTGAAGTCGAGCCTGGGGCCGCGGTCGATCGAGACCGAGACAGAGTACGAGACCTACACGCGCGAGAGGGACGCCGTGATCGCCCGCCAGAAGGAGACCTTCGCGGAATTGCGAAGGATGGCGCCCGTGAACAGGGCGCTCGGCCTGGGTCGTGTCCCCAAGCTCGTGGCGGCCATACTTCGGCGGCTCGACGAGTACGGTTTTCTGGGCGAGAAGGTCTCTGTCATCGGAACCCATTCTCTCTACTGCTATGAGGCAATGTGCGCGGTGCAGATCCACTCGTCACTCCTGGCGACCCGCGATGCGGACTTCCTGTATGACAGCCACGTGAAGCTTCAGCTCGCCGTAACCAAGCTCGGCGTCCCGGCGCTGATCGGGATCCTGCGGGAGGCCGACAAGTCGTTCGATGCAGGACCAGCATACGGATACTACGCCGTGAACAGGGCGGGCTTTCAAGTGGAGTTCATGTCGGCTGGTGAGGATGGCGACGCCGTGCCGTCTGGGCTCGAGGGCGACACCCTGAACGTCAATCCCTACGGCGGGCTTGCGGGGTTGCTTGTCCCGCCGCAGGCACAGGCCGTCGCGATCGATGAAACTGGAATGCCCGTTCGCATGGTGGCGCCATCAATCGTCGCCTTTGCCAAGCACAAGGAATGGCTGAGCCAGCAACAGGGTCGCGCACCCGAGCAGCGGCCGCGCGATCGGGAACAGGCAAAGATCGTCCGCGCGTTGGCCACCACGTACCTCGGATTGGACGTCCCGTGACGGCAGCGGGCGGGTCCTTGCTCCGGCGGACAAGCATGGCCTGACCCAGGGCGACCTTGCCGGGCGCCCCGCGCACGTAGCTGTTCAGTCGAAATGCACCCAAGGATCGATCACCAAGAGGCCCGCGGCGGTAAATGGCCCCCTGTCGCGGGTCGCGACCACGAAGCCCCGCGAAGCAGCAATGGCCGCGATGTAACCGTCTGGGGTCGGAAAGCCTCGTCCTGCAGCGCGCGCCAACGTGGCCAAGTCACCGTAGCGGCGTGCCGCATTGTCGTCGAACGGTAGGATGCGATCGACAAACAACGACGTCACGCCTTCGAACATGGCGGCAAGCTTGTTCCTGCGAGCGCCGGCCGGCAGTACCGCGATCCCAAATCCCAGCTCAGCAAGGGTTATGGTCGACAGGTAGAGCGTCTCAGCAGCCTGCCCATCGAGCCAGCGCCGCACGCCCTCGTGGGGGGCAGGTTTCATGGCCTCCGAGATGACGTTCGTGTCGAGCGGGATCATTCTAGGCTGTGGGGCTCTGCGCGTTCGGTATCGCGAGCCCCCTCGATGGCATCGACGTCCTCATTCGTGAGACCGTGCAGACGGCTCAAGTCGGCCAAAGCACTCCCCAGGCGCAGGCGATCATCTGGACGCACGGCGGCTTCCAGGATGGCTCGCATTTCTGCCTCCGCGCTTCGATTGTTCTGCGCGGCGCGGACCTTTATGGCGCGACGATCAGGAAGGGAACCGCGTCAAACAAGGTGAGAACCGCGGCG
>JBMOGA010000095.1:0-9773 GCA_049318625.1 Hyphomicrobiaceae bacterium | reverse complement strand
GCGCTCGGCAAGAACGTGCTCGTCGCGTTCATGCCGTGGATGGGCTACAACTTCGAGGACTCGATCCTGCTTTCCGAGCGGGTCGTGTCGGAGGACGTGTTCACCTCGATCCACATCGAGGAGTTCGAGGTGATGGCCCGCGACACCAAGCTCGGGCCGGAAGAGATCACGCGCGATATTCCGAACGTGTCGGAAGAGGCGCTGCGCAACCTCGACGAGGCCGGCATCGTCTACATCGGTGCCGAGGTCAATCCGGGTGACATCCTGGTCGGCAAGATCACGCCGAAGGGCGAAAGCCCGATGACGCCCGAGGAGAAGCTGCTGCGCGCCATCTTCGGAGAAAAGGCGTCGGACGTCCGCGATACGTCGCTGCGGCTGCCTCCGGGGGTTGCCGGTACCGTCGTCGAGGTGCGGGTGTTCAACCGCCACGGCGTCGAGAAGGACGAGCGCGCGATGGCGATCGAGCGCGAAGAGATCGAGCGTCTCGCCAAGGACCGCGACGACGAGATGCAGATCCTCGATCGTAACGTCTACGGGCGTCTCAAAGAGGCGCTGCTCGGCCAGGAGGTTGCCAAGGGCCCGAAGGGCGCGCGCAAGGGTACGGAGATCACCGAGGAGGTGCTCGCCGAGATCCCGCGCAGCCAGTGGTGGGAGATCGGTCTTCGGGACGGCGCCGCCCAGGGTTCGCTCGAAGCCATCCAGCGCCAGTATGAAGAGGCCAAGAAGGGCCTCGAGCGCCGGTTCGTCGACAAGGTCGACAAGCTGCAGCGCGGCGACGAGCTGCCGCCCGGCGTCATGAAGATGGTCAAAGTCTTCGTGGCGGTGAAGCGCAAGATCCAGCCGGGCGACAAGATGGCCGGCCGGCACGGCAACAAGGGCGTGGTGTCGATGATCGTGCCGCGCGAGGACATGCCGTTCCTGGAGGATGGCACGCCCGTCGATGTCGTGCTCAATCCGCTCGGCGTGCCGAGCCGGATGAACGTCGGGCAGATCCTGGAGACGCATCTCGGCTGGTCGTGCCGCGGTCTCGGCCGCATCATCGATCAGGCGCTCGAGCAGTTCCGGGCCGACGGCCATACGAGCCCGGTGAAGGACAAGCTGCGGACGATCTACGGCGACCAGCTCGATCTCGACAAGGCCAACGACGGCGATGTCATTCGATTGGCTGAACGGCTCAAGCGCGGCGTGCCGGTGGCGACACCGGTGTTCGACGGTGCGCACGAGGGCGACATCGTCGACATGCTGAAGCTGGCCGGGTTCGACACGACCGGTCAGGTCACGCTGTTCGACGGCCGCACCGGCGAGTCGTTCGATCGCAAAGTGACGGTCGGCTACAAGTACGTGCTGAAGCTCCACCATCTCGTCGACGACAAGATCCACGCACGGTCGATCGGCCCCTACAGTCTCGTCACCCAGCAGCCGCTGGGCGGCAAGGCGCAGTTCGGCGGTCAGCGGTTCGGCGAAATGGAAGTGTGGGCGCTCGAAGCCTACGGCGCCGCCTACACGCTGCAGGAGATGCTGACCGTGAAGTCGGACGACGTCGCCGGCCGTACCAAGGTCTACGAAGCGATCGTGCGCGGCGACGACACGTTCGAGGCGGGCATTCCCGAGAGCTTCAACGTGCTCGTCAAGGAAATGCGCGCGCTCGGGCTCAACGTCGATCTCATCAACTCGGATCAGGGTGCCGTCGAGGCGCAGCCCGAGCCGGTGGCGCGCCCGCAATTGCCGCCGGCGGCAGCCGAGTGATGTGACGCATTCACGGGTGCGATGGAGGGCCACTCCTCCGTCGCACCCGGCCCGCATTTGCGATCGCGCTGGGTTCCACGCCGCCCCGACGATCGAGACGACAACGGAATTTCCGGACCCGCGCACCCCGGCGGTGTCCATCGAGGAGAAGGCCGATGAACGAAATCGCCAACATCTTCAAGCAGCAGCAGCAGGCTCCTACGTTCGATCAGATCAAGATCTCGATCGCGAGCCCGGACGACATCCTGTCCTGGTCGTTCGGCGAGATCAAGAAGCCCGAGACGATCAACTACCGGACTTTCAAGCCGGAGCGGGACGGACTGTTCTGCGCGCGGATCTTCGGCCCGATCAAGGACTACGAATGCTTGTGCGGCAAGTACAAGCGCATGAAGTACAAGGACCTCGTGTGCGAAAAGTGCGGCGTGCAGGTTACGCTGGCCAAGGTGCGCCGCGAGCGGATGGGGCACATCGAACTGGCCGCTCCGGTGGCCCACATCTGGTTCCTGAAGTCGCTGCCGTCGCGGATCGGCCTGCTGCTCGACATGGGGCTCAAGGATCTCGAGCGGGTTCTCTACTTCGAGAACTACATCGTGATCGAGCCGGGCGTTACGACGTTCCGCGAGAAGCAGCTGCTGAGCGAGGAGCAGTACAACCAGGCGGTGGAAGAGTTCGGGCAGGACAGCTTCACGGCCGGAATCGGTGCCGAAGCCATCCGTGAGCTCCTTTCGGCGATGGATCTGCCGAAGATCCGCGAGGAACTTCGTCAGGAGATCGCCGAGGCGACGACCGACCTCAAGCCCAAGAAGCTCGGCAAGCGGCTCAAGGTGATCGAGGCTTTCATCGAATCCGGCAACCGGCCGGAGTGGATGATCCTGACCGTCGTGCCGGTGATCCCGCCCGAGTTGCGTCCGCTGGTGCCGCTCGACGGCGGCCGCTTTGCGACATCGGACCTCAACGATCTCTACCGCCGCGTCATCAACCGCAACAATCGTCTGAAGCGGCTGATGGAACTGCGCGCGCCGGACATCATCATCCGCAACGAGAAGCGGATGCTGCAGGAGGCCGTCGATGCCCTGTTCGACAACGGCCGGCGTGGCCGCGTCATCACGGGCGCGAACAAGCGGCCGCTCAAGTCGCTCGCCGACATGCTCAAGGGTAAGCAAGGCCGCTTCCGCCAGAACCTGCTCGGCAAGCGCGTCGACTACTCCGGCCGCTCGGTGATCGTGGTCGGCCCCGAGATGAAGCTGCACCAGTGCGGCCTGCCGAAGAAGATGGCGCTCGAGCTTTTCAAGCCGTTCATCTATGCGCGGCTGCAGACGCTCGGCCAGGCCGCGACCGTCAAGCAGGCCAAGAAGCTCGTCGAGAAGGAAAAGCCGGAGGTCTGGGACGTCCTGGACGAGGTCATCCGCGAGCATCCGGTGCTGCTGAACCGGGCCCCGACGCTGCACAGGCTCGGCATCCAGGCGTTCGAGCCGGTGCTGATCGAAGGCAAGGCCATTCAGCTGCATCCGCTGGTTTGCGCGGCCTTCAATGCCGACTTCGACGGCGACCAGATGGCGGTCCACGTGCCGCTGTCGCTGGAAGCGCAGCTCGAAGCCCGCGTTCTGATGATGTCGACCAACAACATTCTGCATCCTGCCAACGGCTCGCCGATCATCGTGCCGTCGCAGGACATCGTGCTCGGCCTCTACTATCTGTCGATCGTGCGCGACAAGGAGCCCGGCGAGGGCATGATGATCGGCTCGATCTGGGAGGTGCACCACGCCATCGAGGCGAAGGCGCTGACCCTGCACACCAAGGTGAAGGGCCGCGTCAAGACGGTCGACAGCGACGGCAACGAGATCACCGAGACGGTCGATACGACGCCGGGCCGGATGCTGCTCGGCGAGTTGCTGCCGAAGCGGTCGGGAATCAAGTTCGCACTGGTCAACCAGCTCCTGACCAAGAAGGCGATCTCGCAGATGATCGACGCGGTCTACCGCAACTGCGGTCAGAAGGAGACCGTGATCTTCTGTGATCGCATCATGGCGCTCGGTTTCCATCATGCCTTCAAGGCCGGCATTTCGTTCGGCAAGGACGACATGGTGGTGCCGAATACGAAGACGCAGATCGTCGAGCAGACGAACCAGCTCGTGCTGGAGTTCGAGCAGCAGTACAACGATGGCCTGATCACCCAGCTCGAGAAGTACAACAAGGTGGTCGACGCCTGGTCGAAGTGCACCGATCAGATCGCCAAGGAGATGATGGATCGCATCTCGGCCGTGCAGGTCGACGAGAAGACCGGCCGGACCAAGCCGATCAACTCGATCTACATGATGAGCCACTCCGGTGCTCGCGGCTCGCCGACCCAGATGCGTCAGCTCGCGGCCATGCGCGGCCTGATGACCAAACCGTCGGGCGAGATCATCGAGACGCCGATCATCTCGAACTTCAAAGAGGGCCTGTCGGTTCTCGAGTACTTCAACTCGACCCACGGCGCCCGCAAGGGTCTGGCCGATACCGCGCTCAAGACGGCCAACTCGGGCTATCTGACGCGTCGTCTGGTCGACGTTGCACAGGACGCGATCATCAGCGAGGTGGATTGCGGCACCGACAAGGGCATCAAGGTTCAGGCGGTGGTCGACGCCGGTCAGGTGATCGTGTCGCTGGCGGCTCGCGTGCTCGGCCGCACCGCACAAGAGGACGTGCTCGATCCGAGCAATGGAACGGTGCTGATCGAGACCGGAGAGCTGATTGAGGAGCGTCAAGCCGAGTTCATCGAGAAGGCGCAGGTTCAGGAGGTGCGGATCCGCTCCGTGCTGACCTGTGAGACGGTCAACGGCGTGTGCGCGAAGTGCTACGGCCGCGACCTCGCGCGTGGCACGCCCGTCAACATCGGCGAGGCGGTCGGCGTCATCGCCGCGCAGTCGATCGGCGAGCCGGGCACACAGCTCACCATGCGTACGTTCCACATCGGTGGCACCGCGCAGGTGGTCGACACCTCGTTCATGGAGTCGAACTTCAACGGCAGCGTGCGGGTGAAGAACCGCAACGTCGTGAAGGACAGCCAGGGCCGTCTCATCGCCATGGGCCGGACGATGGCCGTCACCATCGTCGATCAGGGCGGCAAGGAGCTGGCCTCGCAGAAGGTGCCGTACGGCGCCCGTCTGCTCGTCGACGAAAACGATGCGGTGAAGCGCGGCACGCGTCTCGCCCAGTGGGATCCCTATACGCGTCCCATCCTGACCGAGGTCGACGGCAACGTGGACTTCGAGGACCTCGTCGAGGGTGCCTCGATGCGCGAGCAGACGGACGAGGTGAAGGGCACGACCAACCGCGTCGTCATCGACTGGCGCGCGACGCCGCGCAGCTCCGAGCTCAAGCCCGCCGTCGTCGTCAAGGACAGCAAGGGCAAGCCGATCAAGGTCGGCCGCGGCGGCGATGCGCGCTACCTGCTGCCCGTCGATGCCATTCTCTCGGTGGACCGGGACGGCAAGGTGAAGGCCGGCGATGTGCTGGCCCGTATCCCGATGGCATCCGCCAAGTCGGGCGACATCACCGGCGGTCTGCCGCGGGTGGCCGAGCTGTTCGAGGCGCGCCGTCCCAAGGATCACGCGATCATCGCGGAGATCTCGGGCACGGTCGAGTTTGGGAAGGACTACAAGAACAAGCAGCGCATCGCGATCCGTCCGGACGACGAGACCCAGCAGGCCGTCGAATACCTGATCCCGCGCGGCAAGAGCCTTGCGGTTCAGCATGGTGACCGCATCGAGCGCGGCGATTTCGTGTACGACGGCCATCCGGCGCCGCACGACATCCTGGCGATCAAGGGCGTCGAGGAACTCGCCAACTACCTCATCAACGAGATCCAGGACGTCTACCGTCTGCAGGGCGTGACGATCAACGACAAGCACATCGAGGTGATTGTCCGCCAGATGCTGCAGAAGGTCGAGATCGGCGATCCGGGCGAGACGGATCTGATCAAGGGCGAGCAGGTCGACCGCATCGAGTTCGACGAGAAGAACCGTGAGATCGAGAAGCTCGGCAAGCGGATCGCCACCGCGCAGCCGGTTCTGCTCGGCATCACCAAGGCGTCGCTGCAAACGCGCTCGTTCATCTCGGCGGCCTCGTTCCAGGAGACCACCCGCGTGCTGACCGACGCCGCCGTCAACGGCAAGGTCGATACGCTCGAGGGGCTCAAAGAGAACGTCATCGTCGGTCGCCTCATCCCGGCCGGGACCGGTGGCATGTTGCGCCGGCTGCGCAAGGTTGCCGCCAAGCGCGACGAGCTGATCGCCAAGGAGCGGGCCAAGTCCGAGGGTGACGGCGCGCTGGCTGCTCCCGGTGATGGGGCCGCTCCAGCCCGGCGGCGCCGGCGCATGGAAGATGCGGCGGAGTAGCGCCGCGCATCGGTACCCCGTGAACTCCAGGAAACGGCGCCACTTGGCGCCGTTTTCATTTCGTCCGTTCGGTCCGGTGTGCGTGCCGACGGGGCCGCCGAGGCCGCAGCGGAGCAAAACCCGGCAAACCGTTCTGCATCATTGTAAATTCAACCTCAACGCGGCGCCTTTGGCGGGACGGCGCTCGACCGCCACGCGATGGGGCGGCCTCCGGTGGCGATTCGTGACCGAAATATTTCACATCTTCGGCGCCGCAGGTGTTGACCTTGTCACCCCGCCTGTATATAGATGCGCCACTCTCACGATAGGTGGTAGGTCCCGCGCTTCGGTAATGCGCGATTTGGCCTAAACACTATCGTCGACAAGCAGAGCAGACACGGGACCATGATCGCGGCTCGCTAGCGGGCCGTCCGATCCTCTGGTTTTGACCTGTCGGTTCCGGATCACCCGGAGGCCGCCAGGATGTTTTCGTGTTTGTTTTCGCGCGTCGAACGGTCACTCGGATTCGGACTTGGATTGGATAGGGCGCATGCCGACGATTCAACAGCTCATTCGGAAACCGCGGCAGCAGAAAGAGTATCGCGAGAAGGCTCGCCATATGGAAGCCTGCCCGCAGAAGCGCGGTGTCTGCACGCGCGTCTACACGACGACGCCGAAGAAGCCGAACTCGGCGCTCCGCAAGGTCGCCAAGGTTCGTCTGACGAACGGCTTCGAGGTGATCGGTTACATCCCCGGCGAGGGACACAATCTTCAAGAGCACTCCGTGGTTCTGATCCGCGGCGGCCGCGTGAAGGACTTGCCGGGCGTGCGCTACCATATCGTTCGCGGCGTGCTCGATACGCAGGGCGTGGCGGCTCGCCGTCAGCGCCGCTCGAAGTACGGCGCGAAGCGGCCGAAGTGATCGGTTCGCGAGCGAATTAACAGGAACGAAGCGAAGGGCCAGACCGTATGTCTCGTCGGCGCAAGGCAGAAAAGCGGGAAGTCATCCCGGATCCGAAGTACGGCGATCTCGTCGTCACCAAGTTCATGAACGCGGTGATGAGCCAGGGCAAGAAGTCCGTCGCGGAGCGGATCGTCTACGGTGCGTTCGAGCGCATGGAGCAGCGCGGCAAGCAGGATGCCGTGCAGTTGTTCCGGTCGGCGCTCGACAATGTGATGCCGGCCGTCGAGGTTCGCTCGCGGCGCGTCGGCGGTGCAACCTATCAGGTCCCGGTGGAGGTCCGTCCCGACCGCCGCCAGGCCCTGGCGATCCGCTGGCTGATCACGGCTGCGCGGGCTCGGAACGAGAACACGATGGTGGAGCGGCTCTCCGGCGAGCTGCTCGATGCCGCGAACAACCGCGGGACAGCGGTGAAGAAGCGCGAGGACACGCACAAGATGGCGGACGCCAACCGGGCGTTCTCTCACTACCGCTGGTGACGTAACCGGAGAATTCGGCCATGCCGCGCTCACACCCGATCGACCACTATCGCAACTTCGGCATCATGGCGCACATCGATGCTGGCAAGACGACGACGACGGAGCGTATCCTCTATTACTCCGGCAAGTCGCATAAGATCGGCGAAGTGCACGATGGCGCTGCGACCATGGATTACATGGAGCAGGAGCAGGAGCGTGGCATCACGATCACCTCGGCCGCGACGACGACCTTCTGGCGCGTCGCCGGTGGCGAGGATCATCGGCTGAACATCATCGACACGCCAGGCCACGTCGATTTCACGATCGAGGTCGAGCGCTCGCTGCGTGTTCTCGACGGCGCCGTGTGCGTGCTCGATTCCAACCAGGGCGTCGAGCCGCAGACCGAGACCGTCTGGCGCCAGGGCGACAAGTACGGCGTGCCGCGCATCGTGTTCGCGAACAAGATGGATAAGACCGGCGCCGACTTCTACATGTGCGTCGCCGAGATGAAAGAGAAGCTCGGGGCCCGTCCGGTGCCGATCCAGCTTCCGATCGGCTCCGAGAACGCGTTCGCCGGCCTGATCGATCTCGTGAAGATGAAGGCGATCTACTGGGAAGGCGACGATAAGGGCGCCAAGATGATCGAGAAGGAGATCCCGGCCGATCTCCTGGACAAGGCGAACGAGTATCGTGCTGCCATGATCGAGGCAGCGGTCGAGATGGACGACGACGCCATGGGCGCCTATCTCGATGGGCAAGAGCCTGACATCGCGACTGTGAAGAAGCTCATCCGCAAGGCGACGATCACGCGCGCCTTCTACCCGATGCTGTGCGGCTCGGCGTTCAAGAACAAGGGCGTGCAGACGCTGCTCGACGCCGTCGTCGACTTCCTGCCGTCGCCCGGCGATCGCGAAGCGTTCAAGGGTATCGACATCAAGACCGGTGCCGACACGGTGCGCCGTCCGCTCGACACCGAGCCGATGTCGATGCTCGCGTTCAAGATCATCGACGATCCGCACGTCGGCTCGATCACCTTCTGCCGGGTCTATTCCGGCAAAGTCGAGAGCGGCATGGCGCTGGCCAACACGACCCGCGACAAGAAAGAGCGCGTCGGCCGCATGTATCTGATGCATGCCGACAACCGCGAGCAGATCGAAGAGGCGTTCGCCGGCGACATCATCGCGCTGGCCGGCCTCAAGGATACGCGCACGGGTGAGACGCTCAGCGATCCGCAGAAGCCGGTGCTGCTCGAGAAGATGGAGTTCCCGAACCCCGTCATCGAGCAGGCGGTGGAGCCGAAGTCGAAGGGCGATCAGGAGAAGCTCGGCATCGCGCTGATGAAGCTTGCGGCCGAGGATCCGTCGTTCCGCGTGTCGAGCGACCCGGAGAGCGGCCAGACCATCATCAAGGGCATGGGCGAGCTCCATCTCGAGATCAAGGTCGACATTCTGCGCCGCACGCACAAGGTCGACGTGACCGTCGGGGCGCCGCAGGTGGCGTATCGCGAGGCGCTCGCGCGGCCGACCGAGATCGACTACACGCACAAGAAGCAGACCGGCGGTACCGGTCAGTTCGCGCGCGTCAAGTTGCGGCTGTCGCCCAACGAGCCGGGCAAGGGCAACGAGTTCGCGGCCGAGATCATCGGCGGCACGGTGCCGCGCGAGTACGTCCCGGGTGTCGAGAAGGGTGTCGAGAGCGTTTGGGACAACGGCGTCCTGATCGGCTTCCCGATGGTCGACATGAAGGTCGTTCTCTACGACGGCGCCTACCACGAGGTGGACTCGTCGGCGATCGCCTTCGAGATCGCGGCACGCTCTGCGATGAAGGAAGCCTGCGAGAAGGCCGGCGTTAAGCTGCTCGAGCCGGTGATGGACGTCGAGATCGTGACGCCCGGCGACTTCGTCGGCTCGGTGATCGGCGACGTCAACAGCCGTCGCGGTCAGATCCGCAATCAGGAGATGCGCGGCAACGCGACGGTCATCCGGGCCTATGTTCCGCTCGCGAACATGTTCGGGTACGTCAGCCAGCTGCGCTCGATGAGCCAGGGGCGTGCGTCGTACACGATGCAGTTCGCGCACTATGCGGACGTGCCGCGCAACGTTGCCGATGAAGTCAAGGCGAAATTCGCCTGAGTATGAACCTGTCCCGCGCGCCTCGCGGCCGTTGGCGGGACCTCGAAATGCAGGGAGCCTAACATGGGCAAGCAGAAATTCGATCGGACGAAGCCGCACTGCAACGTTGGCACGATCG
>JBMOGA010000094.1:0-9833 GCA_049318625.1 Hyphomicrobiaceae bacterium | reverse complement strand
CAAAGTTCTCATCCTGATTGACGCTGAGTTCTCACCTTGATCGCCGCCGCGCACCATGGCAAGCGTCACGTCGGCGGCCGATCCGAGCCCCATCTCACGAAGCTTTCCCGTGCGTCGGTCGCGAAACACGAAGACCCAGCGCCGCCGGCCCTCCCCAGCAATAGCCAAGTAGAGCCCGCCACCATCCCCATGGCGACCTGGCTGAGCAAGCTTCGCGACCTGAAGAGCGTTGAGCTTATGGAGTTGCCGCGCCATGGGTCTCATCCCCCTTGCAACCGGCCCCAACACCGGCCCCAACAAATTACGTGGTCACGGGCGTTCAGGGAAGGACACAGGTGGACAGAGTCCGCAGAAAACTACACAAAACGCGGGATTCTTCGTACACACTGGGATGGATAGGGATGGAAGTTATACGGACTCCCTCTCCGCCAGATTTCATGATTTACATAACAAAATCAGTAATTTAAAGAAATAGTCCCAACCTCACCCCTGCACCATCCCCTGCACTGTGCAGACGCTCGGTGGTCACATCGGGCGAGAGCGACAGATCCAACATCAGTCGCGCTGCCACCGAACATAGAGCTGAACTGGAGAGGCTCGACAGCCGACCTCGGTGATGTTTCGTGCCCCTTGGGGCCGCCCCTCGGCCGAAGGGGCCGAGGGTCACGCTCTCCGGCGCGGCAGCACTGGCCGCGCCGCGGAGCCGCCCTGCCCGGGTGGCGGCGTCTCCGCCCTGCGGGTTTCGATCGTTCGGCCGGACCGCGATTGGCAAGATCCAGGGGCGCAGAAAGGCAGCCTCCGAATGCTGACCGCCGTGCCAGATGTCGGTCAGCAGGATCGCCGCACCGCTTCCAGCGCCTCCACCATCAGCCGGTAGGGTCGGCTGCGGCTGGCGAGCTGGTTGACGGTGCCGCACACGGTGACATCGCGCTCCGGCGCATGGAAGGCGAAGGCACCCGATATGCCGGAGTGCCCGATCAGGTCCGGTGCGCGGTTGAACGGGGCGAGCCAGCGTGGCAGGCGAAAGCGCAGGATGCCGATGCCCGTCTCCAGCGGAAAGAAGATGCGCCGCCAATCGGACATCTCCGTCAGATAGGCCGCTGGAAAGATCCGCCCAGCAAAGAACGCGCGTGTGAACACCAGCAGGTCCCGGATCGTCGAGACGGCGCCGCCATCGACGCGCATCGAGGCCATGGCAAGCGGGAGGACGAGTTCCTTCCCGCCATGACGCAATGGCACGGCTTCATCCCCCGCAGCGTAAAAGCGCGTGGCCTGCAATCCGAGCGGCCCGCTGACCAGCATGCGCAGAGCTTCAGGCAGCGGCGCGCCATGCACGCGCTCGATGATCGCGCCCAGAAGATAGAAGTTGGTGTCGGAATAGAGTGCGCGGCGGCCGTGGCCGGGCGGGAACTGCGGGCGCATCTCGTCTCGCGACCAGGCGATGACCTCCTCCAGCCCATAGCCACCGTCGCATCCCGCCAGAAGCCCGTCGGCGAAGCGCGTGCCGTCCCGCCTCAGCCCCTCGAAATAGTCCGGCAGCCCGGAGGAATGCGCAAGCAGATGGCGCACCGTGATCTGATGCGTGTGGTCGCGGCCGCCGAACCGATGCAGCCCGTCGATTTCGCCGGCCGGAAAGAAGCGCACGATCGCGTCGTCGAGCCTGAGAAGCCCGTCGGCACGCAAGCGCATGATCATCGCGGTGGCCAGCAGCTTCGACGTGCTGGCAATGAAGAACGGCGTGTCGAGTCCTACGGGGGCTCCCCGCCAGTCGCCGTGGGCAGCAGCCAGCGTGCGGCTGGACGACCCGTCGTGCACGCCCACCACGACCTCGTGGACGTCCTTCGCGGCAGCAAACCGCAGAGCGAGCCGGTCGAGCGCGGTCTGTGCGGCGGAATTCGGTTTCAAGGATTAACCCCGGTCCTGGCGGCTCTCACAGCGCCGGCCGCGCGGCGACCAGTTTGAATGCAACGGCAACGGCACCGGCACTGGCATTGGTGAGCCAGGTCATTGGATTGCCGCTGATCATCCAGAACTTCGGTGTCGGGGCCCGGGAGGAGGACGCCCTCACGGCACACCCGATCACCGGCCGATACCGCTGGGCGATGGCGGGCTGATCTGATCTGACGGGAGCGCAATGGCGCTCCCGTCTTGTCTTGCACGGTTCGGGCTATGGCTTGAACGCGAAGCCGGGCTTCAAGGCCACATCCGCCGGGATCGGCGGTAGATCGGAGAACAGATCCGGATACTTCTGCATGACCGCCAGCATGTGCTTCGGCTCGATGTGCTTGTTCACGTCGAATGTCGACTTGATGACGCCGAGGCGGCTCAGGCGATCTTGTGCCGCCCACATCGCCCGATAGTTGTTGGCCGAGAGCCGGCGATCGGCCTGCTGAATGTTGAACTGCATGGCAGCCTCGGCGACGTCCGGCTTGAGGCCTGGGATCCACCGCGTCGCAACCTGAGCCGCTTGCTTGGGATTGGCGCGCATCCATTTGTCCGCCTCGGAGACGGCGGCGAGGAATTTCTCGATCGTATCGCCGTTCTTCTCGACCCACGAGCGGAGCGCGACGTTGTAACCGAGATAGGCGATGTGATCGCCGCCGCGGATCACCTCAACCGCTCCGGGCACGTCTTTCAGCGCCACGATCGGCCAGGGGTCCCACGCCGAGAACGCGTCGATCCCCTTGGCCAGAAATGCCACGGTCATTTCCGGCGGCGGCGTATTCACCAGCGTGACGTCGGCTGGCGTCAGGCCCGCCTTCTCGAGCACGGCGAGAACGTAGAGGTGATTGATCGTGCCGAAGGACGCAGCGATCTTCTTGCCCTTGAGGCTCGCGAGATCGCCCTTCTTGATGCCGCTCGCCTCGCTGGCGATGATCGCCATGGTGGCGTCGGAGCCGAGCTTGGTCGGGTTGCCGCTGTAGTTGCCGAGCGCGACGAGATCCATGCCGCGGAGAACGGCGCCGATCATCGGTACGCCGACTTGCACGATCTCGCTCTCGCCGGCCTGCAGGGCGTTGAGAGCGTCGACGCCGGTCGCGTAAGGCCGGGCGATCGTCACGTCGAGACCGTACTTTTCGAAGAAGCCGCGCTCCAACGCGATCGGCAGACCGACCTGGTCGAAACCGGTCACCATTCCGGCCTTCAGTTTGACCGGTGTTTGCGCGATGGCGCTTGCCGACAGAGTGGCGAGAGCCACGAACATAGTCATCAGTTTCTTGAGCACGTTTCAGCCTCCTTGCGGTAATGGCTCGACGCGGCGCACCCAGTAGGGACGCGCCAGAGCCGACAGGTCGGATCGCTTCACTCCTCTCACCTCGACGGTGTTATCGTTGGTGCCAGAAACCCGCCCGTGTTTCTGGAAAGTCTGGATATGAAAGCGCTCGGGCGGGAAGGGCAGTGTGACGAGGACGTGGACTCGCTCGGACGTACCCGGGAACAGGCCTGCGATTTTTCCGGGAGCCGCGAATGAGAGCCACCCCTGCCAGAAGACATAGGCCACTACGACGGCGACTACGATGCGCCACTTGCTCGACGACAGGATGGTTTTGACCATCGTCATGCCGATCGCACCATTGAGAGCACTTCGGTCGTCAACCGCAGGAACGCGTCGCTGGTATTGAGGTCGTTCCAGCGTCGCGGGCGGCCCAGGTTAACCGTGATCGCGTCGAGAACGCGCCCCTTGGTGAGGACAATCACACGGTCGGCCAGAAAGACGGCTTCCGCGACGTCGTGGGTAATGAACAGCACCGTTGAACGCCGCTCCGACGTGATCCGCGTCAGTTCCTCCTGCAGCGTCATGCGCGTCTGTGCGTCCACGCTGGCGAACGGCTCGTCCATCAGCAGCACGTCGGGTTCGTTGGCGAGCGCGCGCACCACGCCGACGCGCTGCTGCATGCCACCCGACAGTTCGCTTGGGTAGCGGCCTTCCGCCTCGGTCAGCCCGGCGATCGCCAGATACTCGCGAGCGATCCGCTCGCGCTCCGCGCGCCCCATGCCGCGCATCTTCGGTCCGAAGGCGACGTTTTCGAGAACGGTCTTCCACGGAAACAGCGCGAACGACTGGAAGACGACGCCGCGGTCGGGCCCGGGTCCTTTGACCGGCGCGCCGCCGACCAGGATCTCTCCACCCGAGTGCGGCAGGAAACCGGCGACCATGTTGAGGATCGTCGTCTTTCCGCAGCCAGATGGACCAACCACGGACACGAATTCTCCCGCCGCCACTTCGAACGAGACGTCGTGTATCGCCTCGACTTTGCGACCTGAATAGGTATCGAAGTAGGTCTTCGAGAGGTTGCGGAGCGTGAGGCTCTTCATCGCGTCACCAGCCCCCATCGTTGGCCTGTTGCGCGCTCGATCGGCGCGAGGATCCAGCTGTCGACGATGTACCAGAGGATGCCGAGCACGATCATGCCGACGAAGATTTCGACGACCGAGCCCGCGCGCCGCGCGTCGAACATCAGGAAGCCGATCCCGCTGGTGCCGACGATGATCTCGGCGGCGATCAACGCCCGCCAACCGTAGCCGAGACCGGTTCGAAGCCCAGTCACGATGTTCGGCAGTGCGCCGGGTAGGACGACCTCCGTGATGATGCTCCAACGGCGGGCGCCGAGGCTCTCGGCCGCGCGATGCAGCACCACCGGGACCGAGCGGACGCCGAGAACGGTGTTGAGCACCACTGGAAACAACACGGTGTAAACGATCACGAATGTCATGGTGACGATGCCGTAGCCGTACCAGATGACCAGGATCGGCAGCCACGCGATATCGCCGATCGCCTGGAAGAACAGCAGCAGCGGCCAGAACGCGCGATAGGCGTTGCGGCTCATGCCGATCAGGATGCCGAGGGGCACGCCGATCACAATGCCCCAGAAGGCCCCGATGGCGAGGCGCACCATGCTGTCTTCGAGATACTCGGGCAGGATACCTTTCCAGGTCAGGTCGACGAAACTCGCGATCACGTCCCCTGGGGACGGGAAGAACGCCTTCGGGAAGATCTGCAAATGAGCCACCAGCGCCCAGGCCGCGATCAGCGGCAGAAACGGCACGATCGTCGCGATGGCGGGGTAGCGGGTCGTCAGACGGGTGTAGACGCCCCAGAGAACGAGAGCGGGGTTCATGAGCGCTGCACCATCCCCCAGCGTTCGATCGTTCCCCTCTCGAGAGGCGCGAGGAGCAGTCGATCGATCATCAGCCAGATGGTTCCGATGATCACCATGCCGAGCACGATGACCTCGGTGCGATAGAAGTCGCGCGCGACGAACAGCATGTAGCCGAGACCGACATTCGTCGCGATCATCTCGGCTGCGATCAGCCCCCGCCAGGCGAACCCGAGCCCCGAACGGATGCCGGTCACGATGTTCGGCAAGGCGCCCGGCAATAGGACTTCTGTCAACAGAGCAAACCGGCCGGCGCCGAGCGATAGGGCGGCATTGCGAACCGGCATCGGGATCGTCGAGACGCCGAGCAGCGTATTGTACGTGACGATGAAGAAGACGGCGTTGAAGATGATGAAGGTGATGGCGCCGAAGCCGTAGCCGAGCCAGAGCGTCGCGATGGGAATCCACGCGATCCCGGCGAGCACCGAGAAGAACCTGAGCAGGGGCGTGAAGAACGCGGACACGCCCGGGCTGATGCCCATCAGGATGCCGAGCGGCACGGCCACAGCGATGCCGAGGATCGATCCGACAACGACCCGGATCAGGCTGGCCGCGACGTGCTGAATGAGCGTGCCGTCGGCGATACCCTCGAGGGCCGCGGCCATCACATCGGTGATTTTCGGAAACAGCCGCGGGTTCACCTCGAGCATCGGCACGAGCAATGCCCACGCCGCGACGAGCACCGCAAAGGGCGCAACAAACCACATCGCTGCCGCGAGTTGCTGCCTCGCTCGCATGAACGTTTCCCCTCGGGCTGCCGCATGTGTCTTCCTTCGTGGAAGATCTCGGCGAAGCGGCCCCCATGCAGACTAACTCGATCCGGCAAGCTGGACTAGGCCCCAGAAGCGGGAACGGTCATCAGCCGACGAGCCTTGACAATGGGCGATCCGGGAGGCTGAGGACCAGCGGTCGGTCTGGTCGACGAAAACGGGCGTCGCGCAGGCGCCAGTCCGTCCTCGAATGGGCGATGTTTGTAGCACGGTTGTCATGGATAGGCTCTACTACGCGTTAGCAGTTGCAGAGGTCGACGAAGCCTGAGGCGAACCATGACCGATCAAACGAAATCCGCGTACGAGCGCGACTATGCCGACGCTTCGGAGGCTCCGTGCTGGGAGCATGGTGACGAGCCTCAGTGCAACACTTCGCCGAACCCAACATTCTATGACGTGGTCGACACGCGCACGTCGCGGCGTGGGATCCTCGTAGGCGGCCTTGCAGCGGCCGTGACCAGCGTGTTCGGACTCGGCGTCCCATCCTCGGCCCTGAGGGCGCAGGGCGCGATGCCCTCCGCCACTGGTGGATCGTCGTTGCTCGGCTTTAAGGCGGTGCCTGTGAGTGAAGCCGATGGCATCGTCGTGCCAGAAGGCTATAAGGTCCAAGTGCTGGTGCCCTACGGCACGCCGCTCAGCGCGTCGGGTCCTGCCTATCGCGAGAGCGCCAACACGGGCGCCGAGCAGAGTTTGCAGGTCGGCAGCCATCATGATGGGCTGCACTACTTCGCCATCGACGGCTCTTCGACCGATGGCCTGCTCGCGATCAATCACGAGTACATCGACCCGCGTACCCTGCATGCCGCCTACAAGGGCCAAGCCTTGAGCGAAGGCAATGTCGTCGTCACCGAAGGGCGGCGCAACGCGGACGAAGTTCTGAAAGAAATCAATGCCCACGGCGTCTCCATCGTGCGCGTCCGCCGTGGCGCCGACGGCACCTGGATCCAGGTCGACGACCCACGCAACCGGCGCGTCACCGGCTTGACACCCATGGCCATCGCTGGGCCGGTGCGCGGTTCGAAACACGTCCTGACCAAGTACAGCCCGGACGGCACGCTTACACGCGGCACGCTCAACAACTGCGCCCATGGCGTCACGCCCTGGAATACCTACATGACCGCCGAAGAGAACTGGGCCGGCTACTTCCGCAACGGCGACCAGACCGACCAGAAGCCGAGCCTGCCACGTGAACACGCGCGCTACGGCGTCGTCGCCGGCGGCCGCTCGCGTTATGGCTGGGAACTCGCTGCCGACGGCGCCGACGAATACGTTCGCTTCGACGCGACCAAGCGCGGCGCGGCAGCGACCGACGACTACCGCAACGAGCCGAACACTTTCGGCTGGATGGTCGAAATTGATCCGTTCAAGACCGATTCCGTGCCAGTGAAGCGCACGCACCTCGGCCGCTTCGCGCACGAGGGCGTCGTGTTCGCCCCCGCCGTCGCCGGCCGCCCCGTGGTCTGCTACTCCGGTGACGACTCGCGCTTCGAATACATCTACAAGTTCGTCTCGCAGCGCCCCTACGACGCGGCGACCGCGGACGGTTCGCTGCTCGACACCGGCACGTTTTACGCCGCCAAATTCAACGCCGACGGCTCCGGTGAATGGCTCGCCCTCGTCCCGGGCCAGAACGGTCTTACGGCAGAGGCCGGTTTCGCCGATCTCGCGGACATCCTCGTCAACACGCGAGCGGCTGCCGACAAGGCCGGGGCGACGAAGATGGACAGGCCGGAGTGGGGCGCCGTCGACCCCAAGACCGGTGAAGTCTACTTCACGCTGACCAATAACACCGCCCGCACGGACGCCCAGGTCGACCCTGTCAACCCGCGCGCCAAGAACCAGTTCGGCCAGATCGTTCGATGGACCGAGCAGGGCGGTGACCACGCGGCGACGAAGTTCCGATGGGAACTGTTCGTCATCGCGGGTCCGTCCGGCAGCAGCAAGACCGTGGCCGGTCAGCCGCTCGCCGCAGACAGCCTCTTCGCCTGCCCGGATGGGCTCTGGTTCGATGCCGATGCGCGACTCTGGATCCAGTCGGACATCGGTGAGTCCGAGCAGAACAAGGGCGACTTGAAAGAATTTGGCAACAACGCCATGCTCGCGGCCGACCCGAAGACCGGTGAAATCCGCCGCTTTCTCACGGGCCCCAAAGGCCAGGAGATCACCGGGGTGATCACGACGCCGGACCAGCGCACGATGTTCGTCAACGTGCAGCACCCCGGCGCCACGACCACGAAAGAAGAGTTCCAGGCCGGCAAGTTCAATTCGAACTGGCCTGACGGCGGGACCGCCGTCCCGCGCTCGGCGACCATCGTGATAACCCGCGCCGACGGCGGCAAGATCGGCGCATGATCCATCGGTCCTGGCCAGGATGGCTTCACAAAGATAGCCATCAGTGCGGGCTCGGGCGCGGCCGCAAGCATCCGGGGGCTTCCTCGGCGTGACCATCGACGTCGCCGGGTCGAGGCTCGGCGGCTGAACGCCCGCGTTGCGCCTTACCGTCTCCGCCGCGCCACAATGTCGAATGCAACCGCGACGTCGAACGACACCGCGCCTGACCATTGACCGTGGCCGATACCGAACTGCGTGCGCACGAGCGTCGCGCGACCGCGGGCACGGGCTTCCTCGTCCTTGACAGTGAGCGTGAACGTCAGTGTGACCGGACGTTCGCCGTCACGCATTTTCAGGGGCCCACTCGCCTCGAAGCGGTCGCCGCCGAGTGAGCGAAACCCCTGCGCTTCGAATACGGCCGTGGGAACGCGCGCGCTATCGAGCCAGTCGGAACCGATCATCAAGGGATCGCGTCTCGCGTCGCCGGTGACGGCAGAGGCCGTGTCGACCTCGACGCGGATGCGGGCGGCCGCGAGGTTCGCTGGATCGTAGCTGATGTCCGCAGTCCAACGCTCAAATCGGCCCACGACCGGATTTCTGGTCTCCACCAGTTCGAATCCCAAGCGCGAACGCTGATGGTCGACGGTCCAGATTTCGGCGCGTACCGGCCACGTCGCCGCCGCGAGCCAGACGAACACGAGCGCAATCCTGCAATCGGGCGCGCAGAACGCGGTCATGGCTGGCCCGTGTGCGACGGCTCGTGCGACGGTCCGACAGGCAGCATGCGCGCCATCACGGGGCGACCGTGCCAGATTGCGGCGGCGCTGTGCAGCAGAACAAGCCCCGCGAAAACGTAGGCGAAGGTCATGTGCACGCGAGACAGAACAGGCTCGATCCGTGCACGGCTCTCTGGATCGAGATCCGACAGCACCGGCAAGTGCGGCCAAGTCGCCAGGCCGAACATGCTGGTCTGGATGTTCAACGTGCTCGATGAGACGAGTGCCCAGCCCGCGAGCGGCACCGCTACGAGGAAAACGTATAGCAAGACATGCATCAGCTTGGCGGCGCTGCTTGCCACAGCCGACACGTGCGCCGGCAGAAGCGGCGGGCGTCGGTGCCATCGCCAAGCCCACCGTACAACGGTCAGAAGCAGCAGAGTTACTCCCAGAGACTTGTGCAGCTGATAAAGCGCGAACTGGTCGGCACCACCGGGCGTGAGGCGCGTCATGACAAGGCCAGTGGCAAGCAGAGCGAAGACGAGCGCTACGCTAAGCCAGTGAAGCGCCATTGCGAAGCCGTCGTAGCGTTCAGGCGCGGAAACGAGCGAATGAGCCATCCGGTTCAGAGCGATACCAATGAATTGCGGAGAGTGTACCCGAGGCCGATGACACTTAAGCGACCAGGGCCGGTAGGCAAATACGCCCCTGGGATCCAGGAGCCTCATCAACCGCCTCGGGGGGCAGGGCGGCAGATGTGCAGTCGGAACGCTTACCTCGGCACACTGGTAACGTCTGGTTCGGGTCGATTCTGTCGAAAAACCCCTTGAGGGACGACGCGAACGCTGATTCCTGGT
>JBMOGA010000093.1:0-10329 GCA_049318625.1 Hyphomicrobiaceae bacterium | reverse complement strand
GAATCATATTCGCGGAGGGCTGTCAGCCGGCGAGAAGTTCAACAGCCTGTTAGGCGCCGGCCGCAAAACTCGGCGCCTTTCACCCAAGACGCCGAGCCGTCAACCCGTTCGACCGCGTCGCCCTTGTGGGGCCCATGCCCGGTCCACCGGACAGCCGTGCTGCAGGCCGGCGCTTGCGAACGGTCGCTGCGCAAATCACGGTGGCCTGTCCACCGGCGCTAGGTCTTCCGAGGGTCTTGAAAGGATCGCTGCAGCCCAGCGCTGGCGGTGGGCAAGATGGCGATCCTCGAGGGATAGCGTAGCGCCGCCGCCAAGGGATTCTGGCTGAGCGGCCACCGCTACCAAGCCGGTCATGCTCCAGCTCCCGAACCCGCCCCCGTATTGCTTCTGCGATCTTGGCGCCGGCCTTGACCGAGGGCTCGATAGGGTTGGCTTCGACCAGATCGCCGCCGCGGCCGGCTCGCAAAGCCAGTCTCGACGCTATAGCTCCAAGACCGACCGTCGTGCCGAAGGAAGCCCTGGGCCACGATCGGACACAGTGGTGTGGATCTATTGCGCGCGATAAGTTCTACAAGTCTGATACCTACCGACCCACAGGGGAGACGCTGCGTTGCTGAGGTATGTGAGCTTGTATGCGGATGATCGTGGCGAAAGCCATTTTGACCTACACGATGTGCCGATGACGATGAAGGAATTTGCACCGCCCGCTGCGCCTCTTGCCGTCTCAGACCCGCAGGCTGCATCCAGCTTCGTTTTGATCCAGCTGCCGGTCGCCTGGGGAGGAGATGAGCCCCACCCGTCTCCGAGCCGCCAGATGCTGTACTGTCTTTCTGGTAGCTTCATGGTCACCGCCAGTGATGGTGACGCCCGCTCGTTTCAAGCGGGGGACGCCCTGCTTCTTGAAGACACGAACGGAAAGGGGCACGTGACCGAAGTTACGTCATCGACTCCAGTCAATTGCGTGATGATCTTACTCTCGTAGGGTTCGCAGCAACGGCTGTTCTGGGTCATCAGGGCCGGGCAGCTCGACCCTCGTATAGCGGTCGAAATTGGAACGCATTGGGAACGCCGACGCGATGCATCCGGCAGCTTCCGTCGGTCGACTGTCGGCCTCGGGCCATAACCGACCGTCCGACGACACGGACGATCAGTCGGCATGTGCTTTCGGTGCACGTTGAGTCGGCGGTCACCGAGGCAATCGCTGCTGCATCGCAGCAAGCCGGCAGTGAATTCTAGATCTGGCGACTGCTTTCGGCCCTACTGCGTCGATCGAGACTCAGCAGTCGGATCGTGCGTTTTGACCCTGACCGGACAAGTGCAGCTTCGGCCAAGATGCGGCAGCACGATTGCGCCTTCACGCTGCTGCAAGCATTGGGTCGCATCGCTATCCCGTCTGCCAGGGGCAGCCCGCGGTAGGTACGCATTCGCAACGACTTGATCGCGGACGGGTCATGATGACCGCGAGCTCAGATATGTATACAGCTCAACGGCGAGCGGCCCATATCGTGAAGAGGCCGACGTTGGCGCCGACGTCGATGATGGTGGGCCGCTCCGGCAGTCGGATCTGCGGATGCTCGTAGACGTGGCTGAGGAAGATCTCGTTGTAAATGTATTCGATGTCCCGCTCGAAGGGATCATTGATCGAGAGGTCGAGGTCGCCGAGGCGCAGGCGTCGCAAGGGGGTCATGACCGTTCGCTGCTCCACTGCGGCATTGGTCACACCGAGCCGTTGCATGACGAAGGACTACGAGCGGGCCGGCCGGAGTGGCCGCCAAGTCGTTTCGGCACCACCCGCCGGGCCGATGCCGAACCACCCGTCAGACTGGCATGCACGCCCCGCCGGGTCTACGTCATCCCGGGTCGCAGGGGGCGGGTTATCAGGGGGCGTTTGAAAATTCCGGCGATAGAAGCTCAGCCGTATCGGTCTGTTCCAGGCTATCCGCTTCCGCCCGGATCCACTGCTCGAATGCAGCGACATTGGCCGACGGCGGCTCCGTAGCCGGTCGTGCCAGATAATAGGCATTGCCCGTGCGTACGCGGCACGCGAGTGGCGCCACCAGTCGCCGCGCCTGCAGATCGTCGGCGACGAAAGCCCTCTGAGCCATCACGACGCCCAGTTCGTCGATGGCCGCCTGGTACGCCAGCGCGGAGTTCTCGAAGCGCAGACCGCTATTGCCGTCGACGCCACGCAGGCCGGCTGCGGCCAGCCATATCGGCCAATCCTGCTCCCGGTGCATGGACGACAGCAGGACATGGCGAGCGAGGTCCGATGGTTCTCGAAGCTCGGGGAAGCGCGAAAAGAGCCCGGGACTGCATACCGGCAGGATGATCTCACCGAACAGGCGGTGGCAGCGGGCACCCGGCAGCGGCTCTGCACCCGAGTGGATGCAAACGTCGATGCTTTCGCGCCTGAAGTCGACGGCTTGGTGCGAGGTGGTGATCTGCACGTCGATATGACGGTTGAGGGCGTGGAAGCGGGCGAGGCGGGGGACCAGCCAGCGGATTGCGAAGGTCGGCGGCAACTTCAAGCGCAGTAGAGTTCGCTCGTGCCGGCGCGCCATCACGCGCTCCGTCTGCTGGTCGATCTGGTCGAATGCGTTGGCGAGCACGGCGGCGAACGCTGCGCCGTCGGCCGTCGTCTCGATACCACGGCGCGTGCGCGCGCACATCGCCGTGCCAAGCCATTTCTCCAACTGGATGACATGGCGGCTGATGGCGCCCTGGGTCACGCTCAATTCGCGAGCTGCCCCGGTAAAGCTGCCGTGGCGGGCGGCGGCCTCGAAGGCGCGCAAGGCATTCAGCGGCGGCAGGCGACGGTTCGTCATGATATGAGTTTTCCTCATGAAGACATGAGCAAATTCTGCCTTTGCGGCCCCTCCCGCCTGTGGCTAGCTGAGCTGACCTCGGATTCGGTCTATTGGACTACTTCCGTTGCGACGCCGCAAGGTGACCCGGGTGGCGGCCACGATGTGGGGACAGCCTCAGCCATGAGTATAGATCGGGTTGGCCAAGGAAAGTTGCCCCGCAGCCTGTTCGAGAAGATCTGGGAGAGCCACCGCGTCGCCACGCTCGACGACGGGCGTGATCTGGTGTTCGTCGACCGTCACGTGCTGCAGGAGACGACGAGCGCCATCGCATTCCAGAACCTTGCGCGGTCCGGGCGGCGTGTGCGCCATCCGGAGCTGACGATCGCTACTCAGGATCACATCCTGTCGACCGCGCCTGGTCGTGACGAGCAGACCAATCCGGGTGGCCGAGAACTGCTCACACTCATGCGCGCCAATGCCTATGCCCATCGCATTCGCCACTTTGGCATCGGCGATCCGCGCCAGGGTATCGTGCACGTGATTGCACCCGAGCTCGGCTTCGCCCTGCCGGGATGCGTGCTGGCCTGCGGCGACAGCCACACCTCGACAGTCGGCGGGCTGGGGGCGCTGGGCATCGGCATTGGAACCAGCGAGGTCGAGCACGTCCTGGCGACCCAGACGCTGGCTCTCGTCCGGCCGCGGACCATGCGGATCAACTACCGTGGCCGTTTGCCCGAGGGCGTGACCGCCAAGGATCTCATGCTGTTCACGATCGGCGCGCTCGGCATTTCCGCCGGACAGGGCTCGGCAGTCGAGTATTCGGGCGACGCGATCTGTGCGCTGCCGGTCGAGGCGCGACTGACGTTGTGCAACATGTCGATCGAGCTCGGCGGGCGACTGGGTCTGATCGCGCCGGATAGTGTCACCTTCGATTATGTGTTGGGACGTGACATGGCACCGAAGGGTGGCGATCTCGATGCCGCACTCGTCGCCTGGAGCCATCTGTACAGCGACGCCGACGCCGAGTTCATCCGCGAAGCCGTACTCGACTGCGACGCGCTGGCGCCGCAGGTGACATGGGGTACGACCCAACAGGACGTCGCCGGCATCGATGCCTGCATTCCCGATCCGGCCGGCTATGCCGACGCCGCGCGGCGCGATTCGGCCGCTGCCGCGCTGCAGTATATGGGTCTTGAGCCCGGTCGGCCGATCGACGGCATTCCCATCGACGTCGCCTTTATCGGCTCGTGCACCAACGCGCGCCTCTCCGACATTTCTACCGCCGCGGACGTGGTGCGCGGTCACCGGGTGGCGCCGCACGTCCGTGCGTTGGTGGTGCCCGGTTCGGCTTCGGTGAAGCGGGAAGCCGAGGCCCAAGGGCTTCACACGATCTTCAAGGAGGCCGGCTTCGAGTGGCGCGAGGCCGGCTGCTCGATGTGTGTCAGCATCAACGAGGACGTCGTCGCGCCGGGCCAGCGCTGCATCGCGACCTCGAACCGCAACTTCGAAAACCGCCAAGGCGCCCGCAGCCGAACCCACCTTGCCAGCCCGGCAACGGTGGCGGCGGCGGCCATCGCCGGCCACTTCACCGACGTGCGGAGGCATATGCGACCATGAGAACGCCGTTCCGCAACTTCACCGGCATCGCGGCGCCGATGCCGACACCCAACATCAATACCGATGCCATTATTCCCGCAGCTTGGCTGCGCACGGCCACCGCCGACTACGGCCGCGGTCTGTTCGGCGCGTGGCGCTACGACGACGGCGGTCGCGAGCGGCCCGACTTCGTGCTCAACCGCCCGCCGTACCGACAGGCCCAGATCCTGGTGGCGGGGGCCAATTTCGGCTGCGGCAGCTCGCGCGAGGCGGCCGTGTGGGCGCTGGCCGGCTTCGGGTTCCGGTGCGTGCTGGCACCGAGCTTTGCGGACATCTTCTATGAAAATGCCTTCCGCAACGGTCTGCTGGCGGCGCAGATCACGGTGACGACACTGGACGAACTGCTGGCGCTCATTGAAACCTCCGAGGTGCCGCGGCTCGCGCTCGATCTGGCCGCTGAGACGGTGACCGGTCCCGATGGACGGGGCCACCATTTCGGTGTGCCTACTTCCCGCAAGTCCGGTTTGATGCGGGGAGACGACGAGATTGAAATGACGTTACGTCACGATGCCGAGATCCAAGCGTTCCATGCTGGAGCGCGCGCCGCCAAGCCCTGGCTCTATCCGACGCCATGATGATGCGCACCACGATTGCTGCCGGATCGGACGAGACTTGACCCGCAGACCACGACCATACGTGCCGACAAAAAGAAGTCGAACACCAGGAGGAACCATGAAACACCGTCCCATCGCCGTGCTCATCCATGCCGCTACTTTGCTCGCCGCGGGCACGCTTGCCGCTCGTGTGTGTGCCGAAGAGATCGTCGTCAGCAACTACGGTGTCTCTGCCAATGGCATGCCGTACGCCGTCGCGCTCGAAAAGGGCTACTTCAAGGAGGAGGGCGCAAACGTCACCGGCATCCTCACCTCGGCCGGCGGCGGCACCACGCTGCGCAACATGTTGGCCGGGAACGTCCCGTACGGCGAGGTCAATCCGAACGTGGTTGCGGCGGCGGTCCAGCAAGGTCTGGACATCCGCATCATCGCCGGCACGGTGCAGACGGTTGCCGAGTTTGCCTGGGTTGTAAAACCGGACTCGCCTATACAGTCGACGAAGGATCTCAAGGGCAAGAAGTTCGGCTACACCAATCCGCGCTCGACCAGCCAGGGCCTTGCCACGCTGATCATCGAGTCCGGCGGGCTCAAGACCAGCGATGTCGAACTGGTCAAGACGGGTGGATTTGGCGAAGGTGTGGCCGCGCTCGATATCGGCCAGATCGACGTCGCGCCTCTTCCCGAACCGCTATGGTCAAAGTTCCAGTCCAAGTACCGGGTGATCGCCAAGGCTAGCGACGTGCTGCCGCCGCTGGCCAACGTCGTCGGTGTGACGATCGGCGGGCAGTCGGCCGCGAACAGCGAGTTCATACGAGCCGTGCTGCGCGCGCGCCGGCGTGCCGTCGTATTCATGCACAAGAACCCCGAAGAGGCCGCGGCGATCATCGCCAAGGTCTACAAGATCGAGCCGGAGGTGGCGCTCAGTACGGTGCGCAATTTGACCACAAGTGTCACCGCTGGCGTGCCGTACTGGGGCGAGGGACAGATCCATCTCGAAGGATTGAAGCGCACGATCGACGTGCAGAAAAGCGTTGGGGCGCTCCAGGGCGATATCGACATCAGCAAGTCGGTCGACACCAGCTACCTTCCCGATGATCTCAAGACCGTGAAATGACCGTCGTCAACAACGTGCATGTCGGTCTGCGAGGTATCGAGAAGAGCTTCACGCGGCCCGGCGGCGACACGGTGCATGCGCTCGGGCCGATCGATCTCGAACTCAGGGCCGGCGAGTTCTTCGCGCTCGTCGGTCCATCGGGCTGCGGGAAGTCGACGCTGCTCGACCTGATCGCCGGCCTCACCGCGCCGTCTCGAGGTGAGATCACGTTCGAAGGGACGCCGATCGGCGCGCACATCCCGGACGGCGTCGGCGTTGTGTTCCAGGAGGATGCCTGTTTTCCGTGGCTCACGGTCGCCGGCAACATCGCCTTCGGGCTGCGCCGCATGGCGCTGCCAGCCGCCGCTCGCAACGCGCGGGTCGCGCAGGCACTCGCGATGACCGGCCTCGAGGGCTTTGCGGCGAGCTATCCCGCGCAGCTCTCGGGCGGCATGCGCCAGAGAGTCTGCATCGCCCGCACGCTCGTCACCGAGCCGCGGCTGATCCTCCTCGACGAGCCGTTCGGGGCTCTCGACCAGCAGACCCGCCTACTGATGGGCGACGAAGTATTGCGGCTGTGGCGGCAGACCGGCGCGACGGTGTTCCTCATCACCCATGCGCTCGACGAGGCAGCCATGCTGGCGGATCGCATCGGCGTGATGTCAGCGAGGCCCGGACGGTTGCTCGATGTCGTCGAGACAGGCTGGCCGGCCGATCGCGACAGCCGGATCGTCGAGGACGAGCGGTTCGGAGCCATCACAGCGCGACTCTGGCGCGCGCTGCGGGCGGAATCGTTGAAGGCCATCGGCCGGCCGGGGACCGGTCCATGACAAAAGCAGCGTGGTGGCGCGTCACGGCGATTGCGGCGGTCATCTTGCTCTTGGAAGTGCTTTGCCAGTTTCGCGTGATCGACCGGTTGACCATGCAGCCGCCTCACCGGATCGCCATCGACCTCGCTCAGATGCTCTGGCTCGGCAAGCTCAACGGGGCGATCGCCAAGACCCTGAGCAACGCGTTGTACGCATTCGTGTTGTCGGTCTCGGTCGGCGTGCCCACCGCCCTGGTGCTGCATCGGCTTCGACCCGTTCGCGAGACACTGGAGCCCCTGTTTGCCGCCTACTACGCGATCCCCATCTTTGCCTTTTATCCATTGCTCATCGTGCTGTTCGGGCTCGGCGACCTGCCGCAGATCCTGATCGGCTTCATGCTGGCGGTCGTCGCTGTCATCGTGAACACACTCAATGGCCTCGACCGCGTGCCCCGTGTCCTGCTCAAGACGGCCAAGGTGCAGCGTCTGTCGGCACTCGAAACGGCGGTGAACGTTACACTACCATCGGCGGTACCCTACATCATGACTGGGGTGAAGTTCGCCGTCGCCTACGCCCTCATCGGCATTATCGGTGCCGAGTTCATCATGTCGCGCGGCGGCATGGGTTACGAGATCAGCTTCGCCTACAATAACTTCGACAATGCCACGATGTACCCGCTGATCGTGCTCATCCTGCTTGTTTCGATTGCCATCAACATGGTGCTGGTTCAGTGGGAGCGCCGCATCATGGCGAAGCGAGGACGGCGATGAACGGTGAGGCAACCGGCACGTTGACGAAGACGGCGGTGCTGATCGCCGTCGTACTGACCGGCTGGCAGGTCCTCTATTGGGTCGTCGGCGATGTGGCGGTGCGCGGCCCGGTCGACACGATCGTCCACACTGGCCATTTGCTCGCCACCGGCGAACTCAACGTGCATCTCCTGGAAACCGGGACTGCTTTCGCTTGGGCGCTGGTACTGGCGGTCGGCATCGGTCTGGCGATCGGACTCGTGCTCGGCTACAATCAGTTTGCCGCCGATGTTTTCGAGCCTGTACTGGTGGCCGTGTATTCGATCCCGAAGATCGCCCTCTATCCCATCCTGCTGTTGACGTTCGGGCTTGGCATCTCGGCCAAGATCGCATTCGGCACCATTCACGGCGTCATCCCGATCGCGCTATTCACGATCAACGCGGTACGCAACGTGCGGCCCGTCCTGATCAAGGCGGCGCGCGTGATGCGGCTGACCAATGTCCAACTGGCGCGCGACGTTCTGATGCCGGCTGCGCTGCCAGAGGTCTTCACGGGCCTCAGGATCGGATTTGCTCTGACACTGATCGGAACGCTACTTGGTGAAATGTTCGCGTCCCAGCGTGGTCTCGGTTATCTTCTGATGACCGCGATCGGCTTACACAAGATCGAGCTTATCATGGCGCTGACGCTTCTACTGGTCGTCTTCGCGGTCGGCGCCAGCAGTGTGCTGCTCTACTTCGACCGGCGTCTGAGGGCGCGCTATTCCTAAGCGCGCCGTCGACAACACCCGGCACCGCACCATCCGCGCGGCGGCCAGGTGCGATACCCGACACGGCGCGCTGCCTCGCGCCGAAACAACCGAGCGAGTGCCCCACGCCGAGCGGCGAGGCGGCGAGGCGGCGAGAAGGAGTGAACAGATGTCGTCCTAGCCCAATTGGCGCCCACCGGCATTCTGCGCGCCGGGATCAACCTGTCGAACTTCCTGCTCGTCACCGGGCGCTCGGACACCGGCGGCCCGGTCGGCGTCGCGCCCGACATGGCCGCCGAGATCGCCCGGCGGCTCGGCGTCCCGGTGACATATGTGACCTACGCCTCGCCGGCTGCGCTCGCCGATGCGGCCGGCAGCGGGGCCTGGGACAATACGGGCAAGAGCTTCTCGAATACCTGCAAGCAGTAGTTCAGGCCACTACGTTCATGCCGTATCTGGAGCGCTGCATGAACGGAACTCTCAAACCAATCCAGGTGCCGACGATCAGGTCGAAGCTGTCAAACCAACAACGGTCGGTCGCTGGCTTGTCCGAATTTAGCTCTCACACCGTTCACCTTGTAAGCCTTTCGCTGCAAGTGCGTCGAACCCGTCTTTTCACGCAGCCAAGGTCATGGTTGACGTTATTGATCCACCTCTTCGGCGTCCGCAGTGCCGTCAACCTCAACCGTCCCGGCTATTGCCGACTGTCAGCTATCCTACTCACCAGCGGCCGCACCGCAAGCCTTCGGATGCATGATCGCCAATCGACGCGATTGGCCCTGACCGCCGATGCGCTGCAGCGCAGCAACTCGGCAGCTATTTGGGGTATCGCGACAGCCTTCCGGTTTCACAGTCCGCCGCAGAGAATGCCACTTCTATCAGACGCCAGGCAGCGGTCCGAGAATGGTTATGCCGTGGCGCTCCGCGCAGGCAACGAGCTTTGGCAGGTCGGCTGGGTCTGGCTCGGGCGGCGTTGCGTTTTCCGCCGGAACGCTAGCCTCCTTGATGAACGCAGCAAAACCGCCCCCGTTGCTCATCACGAGCACACGGGCAGGCTTGGAGCCCTCGATGCGGAAACCGTGCGGGATGCCGCGAGGACCAAAACCGAAATCACCAGCATTGAGGGTGACGGCGCGATCGCCGACCACCACGGTCATCGTGCCTTCTATAACGAAGAACGACTCGTCTTCGTTGTGATGAACGTGCCAAGGCGACTCGAACCCAGCCGGGATCACCTGATCGATCAGGCTGAGCGCGCCGTTCGTCTCAGTGGCGCTAGCGCGGATCCAAGTCGGCAGTCCAAGAAACCATCGGCGCTCAGCCGGCGTGGCCTCGACGGGCTTGGCTTTCGCCTTCATGTCGGTCATCGCAAGATCCTCCGGAAGCCACCAGTCAACGGCTAGCTTGACGATCGCCGATGCGGTCGGCTCGATAAAGACCGTGACCCTCGGCATGCGCAAGCGTCGAAGGGGGCCACCAGGGAGATGATCATGTCCAACGAACGCCCATCTGTTGTTGCGCCTGTGTGCCTCATCATTGGCGCACTCCTTGGCTTGGCCGGCAGTTTCGCCCCTTCAGCCGCACTGCGAGGGTTGGCGTGGGGAGTCGATGGCACCGCACTCGTAGTCGGGGCGGCCCTGCTTGCGGTTCACTTCATGCGGCACGGACAAGACGTCCTCGCCGCAGGCTTTCTCGTCTTTATTGCTGGCCAGGCGTTGGTTGTCTCGGGTTCAGCTATGTCGCTCGAGGCCAGCGGTCCGTCATTTGCCGCGGGCGCGGCACTGTGGGCCGCGGCATTGGTGCTCATCAGCACGCCCAACATCATGCCCTTGCCCGTGCGCGTGCTCGGGTTCGTCGCGGCTGCGCGGCGGCGATCAAGGTGAGAACTCAGCGTCAATCAGGATGAGAACTT
>JBMOGA010000092.1:0-10829 GCA_049318625.1 Hyphomicrobiaceae bacterium | reverse complement strand
CCTCAACCGAGGATACGGGGCTACCGAAGACCCAAGTTCAACAACCTGCTAGTGCCCGCAGCAGCTGACCGGCATTGCTCGCCAGTCCAACCCCGCATGCGGGCCAGTTCGAGAACCCCTACCCCCACCGCGTCTTGCTGACCTCGACGGCGTCTTCGAAGGTGCGCATGCCGGTCGTCTGCGCGTTCACCAGCACCGCCATGTTGCCGGGCTTGTGCTCGTTCCGGCGCATCCGCATGTGCGCCTTCGGGATCTGATCCCACGAGAACACTTCCGACATGCACGGGTCGACGCGGCGCTCGACCACCAGCTTGTTGGCCTGCGAGGCCTGCAGCAGGTTGGCGAAGTGCGAGCCCTGCACGCGCTTCTGGTGCATCCACAGATACCGCGCGTCCATCGTCAGATTGAAGCCGGTCGTGCCGGCGCAGATCACCACCATGCCGCCGCGCTTCACCACCAGCACCGACACCGGGAAGGTCGATTCACCCGGGTGCTCGAACACGAAGTCGACGTTGTTGCCCTTGCCTGTGATGTCCCAGATCGCCTTGCCGAAGGCGCGCGTCTCCTTCATCCAGGTCCCGTACTCGGGCGAGTTCACCGTCGGCATCTGGCCCCAGCAGTTGAATTTCTTGCGGTTGATGACGCCGCGCGCGCCGAGCTGCATCACGAAATCCCGCTTGTCGTCCTCCGAGACGACGCCGATGGCGTTCGCGCCCGCCGTCGCGCACAGCTGGATCGCCATCGAACCGAGGCCACCCGAGGCGCCCCAGACCAGCACGTTGTGGCTCGGCCGCAGAATGTGCGGGCGGTGGCCGAACAGCATGCGATAGGCGGTGGCCAGCACCAGCGTGTAGCAGGCGCTCTCCTCCCAGGTCAGGTGCTTCGGCCGCTCCATGAGCTGGCGGTCCTGCACGCGGGCGAACTGCGCGAACGAGCCGTCCGGTGTCTCGTAGCCCCAGATGCGCTGGCTGGGCGAGAACATCGGGTCGCCGCCGTTGCACTCCTCGTCGTCACCGTCGTCCTGATTGCAGTGGATGACGACCTCGTCGCCGACCTTCCAGCGTTTCACCTTGGAGCCGACCGCCCACACGATGCCCGAGGCGTCGGAGCCGGCGATGTGAAAGGGATGCTTGTGGACGTCGCGGATCGGGGAAATGGGTGTGCCGAGGGATGCCCAAATGCCGTTGTAGTTGACGCCCGCCGCCATCACGAGAACCAGCACGTCGTGGCTGTCGAGATCCCAGGTCGGTACCACCTCGACCTTCATGGCGGTGTCCGGCTCGCCGTGCCGTTCCTCACGGATCGTCCAAGCGTACATGGACTTCGGCACATGGCCGAGCGGCGGGATCTCACCGACCTCGTAGAGGTCCTTGAGCGAGGAAACGGCGGTGGGAACCTTTTGAGCCTGCGACATCGGAGCCTCCGGCGGTTGGGGGACGTTGTTGCACTGCGGCAGACTATTGCACTGCGTCACGGGGCTGTCATTTGTCATTTGGTCGGTCTCCAGGCCCCTTCAAGTGCCGGGAATCGAGACGGCCGGCGCTTGGAACGGTTCGTGAGCGGCAGAGGTCCGGCTCCACCCTCGGCCAGCGGTTGGCACGGTTCGTGAAACATCCTCACCAGGTGTCTCAACCCGGGACGTTTGGTATCGTGTCGATCTCGCTGCTCGGTCAGATGATGGTTCCCTTCGCGGTTGTGCTGGTGCTGCTGGCACTCGCCGCGGGCCTCCTCTTGGCTGCCAGCCGGTTCGGCACCACGCCGGTCCTGGTCGCGATCCTTGCCGGTGGACCACCCGCCGTCTGGGTCATCGCCAACACCATGCTGGAAGGAGGTCCGCTCAATGAGTTCGCTCAATGGGTTGCCGTCATCCGGCCGGTGGACTGGACACTTCTCCTCCTCGTGGTCGGCGCATTCTCGGCCATGATCTGGACAGCCTCCGACAATGTCCTGGTCATGATCGCGTTTGCGCCGGCCGCCCTGGTGGCTGGCCTTCTGGCGGGCTGGATTCTGTTCCTGATGAATGCCGATCTGGGACTGGACCTGTCGCGGACCGGCACGCTGGTCGCCGGCGCAACACTCGGCGGTATGCTGGCGACGCTGGCGCTCGTCGGCGTCCTGCGCAGCGCCCCGATCCGGATCGAGTGATCCCGGCCGCCTGGGGCGCCGGGTCGGCGGCCGCCGCCGACGCACACTTCTAAGGATCAATGTTGCACTGCGCCATCGGCACGGTACTCTCTGCAGCGCAACTGCGAGAGCGACCCGCCGCCGGAGAGGACGTCATGGCCGAGACCCGCCAAGCCCCCACGCCCGCGCGTGACAAGCCGTGGTTGTTCCGGACCTATGCGGGCCACTCGACGGCCGCCAAGTCCAACGAGCTCTACCGCCGCAACCTGTCGAAGGGGCAGACGGGTCTTTCCATCGCCTTCGATCTGCCGACCCAGACGGGCTACGACAGCGACCACCCGCTGGCCAGGGGCGAGGTCGGCAAAGTCGGCGTTCCGGTCAGCCACCTCGGCGACATGCGCACGCTGCTCGACGCCATCCCGCTCGATGCCATGAACACCTCGATGACCATCAACGCGACGGCGGCCTGGCTGCTGGCGCTCTACGTCGCCCTGGCCGACAAGCGCGGCACACCGCGCACGGCCCTGACCGGCACCATTCAGAACGACATCATCAAGGAATACCTCTCGCGGGGCACCTACGTCTTCCCGCCCGAGCCGTCGTTGCGGCTGATCGAGAACACCATCGTGTTCTCCTGCCGCGAGGCGCCGAAATGGAACCCCACCAACGTCTGCTCGTACCACCTGCAGGAAGCGGGCGCGACGCCGGTGCAGGAACTCGCCTACGCGCTCGCCACCGGCATTGCCGTGCTCGACACCGTGAAGGCCGAGGGCGCCATCTCGGCCGAAGAGTTCGGCGCCGTGTTCGGCCGCGTCTCGTTCTTCGTCAACGCCGGGCTGCGGTTCGTCACCGAGATCTGCAAGATGCGCGCGTTCGTCGACCTGTGGGCCGAGGTCGGTCGCGAGCGCTATGGCGTCACCGATCCCAAGCACCTGCTGTTCCGTTATGGCGTGCAGGTGAACTCGCTCGGACTGACCGAGCCGCAGGCCGAGAACAACGTCTACCGCATCCTGCTCGAGATGCTGGCGGTCACCCTGTCGAAGCGCGCCCGCGCCCGCGCCGTGCAGCTCCCCGCCTGGAACGAGGCGCTCGGCCTGCCGCGGCCGTGGGACCAGCAATGGTCGCTGCGCATGCAACAGATCCTCGCCTACGAGACCGATCTGCTCGAGTACGGCGACATCTTCGACGGTTCGAAGGAGATCGAGGCCAAGGTCGAGGCGCTGAAGGCAGAGGCCCGTGCCGAATTGGCCGCCATCGACAAGCTCGGCGGCGCGGTTGCCGCCATCGACTACATGAAGCGCCGCCTCGTCGAGAGCAACGCGGTCCGCCTGCGCCAGATCGAGACCGGCGAACAGGTGGTAGTCGGCGTCAACCGCTTCCAGGAGACCGAGCCGTCGCCGCTGTCGGCTGGCGAGGGGTCGATCCAGACCGTCGACGAAGGCGTCGAGGCCGAGCAGATCGCCAAGCTCGAAGCCTGGCGCGCCGCGCGTGACGCCAAGGCCGTCGCCGCCGCCCTGGCCGACCTCGAAGCCGCCGCCAAGGAAGGCCGCAACGTCATGGAGCCGTCGATCGCGTGCGCCAAGGCCGGCGTGACGACGGGAGAATGGGGCGCCTGCCTGCGCCGTGTGTTCGGCGAGTACCGCGCCCCGACCGGGGTCGGTGGTGCCGCATCGTCCGCCTCGGCCGGTGTCGAGGTGGTCCGCACCGCCGTCGAGGCGGCCACCGCTCGCCTCGGCCGGCGCATCAAGTTCCTGGTCGGCAAGCCGGGTCTCGACGGCCACTCGAACGGCGCCGAACAGATCGCGGTGCGCGCCCGCGATTGCGGCATGGAGGTCGTCTACGAGGGCATTCGTCTGACGCCCGCGCAAATCGTCCGCGCCGCCCTCGACGAGAGTGTGCACGTCGTCGGCCTGTCGATCCTGTCGGGCTCGCACGTGGCGCTGGTTCGCGACGTGATGGAGCGCATGCGCGCGGCCGGCTTGTCCGACATCCCCGTGGTGGTCGGCGGCATCATCCCGCCGGAAGATGCCCGCACGCTGAAGGCGCTCGGCGTCGCCGCCGTCTACACGCCGAAAGACTTCCAGCTCAACGACATCATGGCCGATATCGTCCGTCTCGTGGACATCGGCGCCGCGGCGGCCTGACCGCCGCCGCCGCTTGCCGCTGCCGGCCGGTCAGACCAGCGCCAGGTCCATCGCGGGCGCCTTCAGCAGGCTCACGCTGCCGCCGCCCGCGAATGTCACGGTCTCGATGTTCGCGAGATCGATCGACTCGCCCGTCGCGATCAGTTTCAGGCGGCTGCCGGTCACCTCGAAATCGTCGGAGCCGAGCCAGCGCCGGAACGAAGCGTCCCGGATCTGGATGACAGCGGCGTCCTGACCGCCGTCGGCGTCCTCGATGAACACGTCCTTCAAATCCCTGAGAATGAAGGTGTCGTCGCCGAGCCCGCCGATCACCGTATCCGCGCCCCAGTTGGCGTCGAGCACATCGTTGCCGTCGCCGCCGTCGAGCAGGTCGGCGCCGTTCTGTCCGTACATCCTGTCGTTGCCGCCGCCGCCCCAGAAGCGGACGTCGATTACCGTACCGGCCGACATGGTGTCGTTGAATGCAGTCCCGATTACGCCCTCGATTGAGACGAGCCTGTCGCGGTTCGCCTCGCCGGCGTTGCTCGGTTTCGGCTCGAGGGTGATTCCGATCGCCGCCCTGGCCGAGCTGTAGTCGACGACATCGCGACCGGCACCCCCGTCGATCCAGTCGGCGCCGGTGCCGCCGGTCAGCGTGTCGTTGCCGGCGCCGCCGTTGATCGTGTCGTCGAACCGGCTGCCGGTAATCGTGTTGTCCGCCCCATGGCCCGTTACTATGACCCTGAGCCCGTCATCGGCGGCCGCAAAGGATAGCGCGTCCGCGGCCATTACAATCAGGGCCGTGTCCGACACCGCGGGCAGGTCCGCGATCCGGAACGTGCCGCTTTCGTTGAGGAAACCCACCATCTCGACGTTGGCGACCGTCACGACATCGCCGAAGTGGCGGATCACGTAGCCGCCGCCCGCTGTCGCCTGTGCCGTCGTCCCGGCCCGGTCGAATTCCAGCCGCACCAGATCGGTGCCATCGCCGCCCTCGATCCTGTCGCCGCTGCCGGCGCTCAGCGTGTCGTTGCCAACGCCGCCGAACATCGAATCTGCGCCCGCCCCGCCGCTCAGCCAGTCGTTGCCCGCGCCGCCGTCGAGCCGGTCGTCGCCGGCCCCGCCCGTCAACGTGTCGTCGCCGCGCATACCCCTGAGGTCGTTGGCTGCCCCATTGCCTCTGATGACATCATTCCCGTCGCCGCCGACCGCGTTCTCGATGGTGGTGCCGGCGGCAATTCTCATGAAGGCCTGCCCGGCGAGGCGGGACGTCGCTCCGGCGTTGAGATCGATCGACAGGGCACGGTGCATGGCGGCAGCGTTGATCCAGTCGATCCCGCCATCGGCATCGGCAAGGGTGAGCCGCCCGCCCTGCCCGGCCTGGGCCAGAACGGTCAGAACCTCGTCGGTATAGGTGTAGACGTCGTCGGGGCTGGGATCGGATCCGTAGGCGTTGAACGCGAGACCGTGCAGCGTGCCGATGCCTGCAGCAGTGGCCCCATGCTTGCGCTGGTCATTGTCCCAGAACTTGAGTTGCCAGGTTCCTTCAGTCGACTCGCCACGAAACTGCTCGATGCCGAAGTTGATCGACAGCGAGTTCTTCGTTGTATCTGTCCATCCGGCATTGCCGTCGAGGATCATCGCCGTGGTCCCGTTCGGCGAGATCAGCTGCATACGGATATCCCAGAAGTAGTCATGCGTCAGGCTCACCGTGAGGTCGACGTGCTCGATGGTGACATCGCCGGTGATCTCGAAAGTCACCGTGGTCGGGGTCTTGGCAGCGATCACCTCCTCGACCTCGCCCAGCCCGAACGAGATCGCCCACTCGTTGGCGAGCACTTGCGACGGCTTGAATATCGTCCACACCTCGGCCATGCGGACAGCTTGGAATGCGTTGACCAGGCCATAGCCGAAGTCTTCGCTGAAATGCATGCCGCCGCCGTTCCAGATGGTGGCGCCGTTGTAGCGCCAGGAGAACGACTCGTAGCTGTGCGGGACGCCGTTCCATGAGCCCGTGCCGACGGCCGAGTTGGCGAGGATGTTCTGGACGTCGCGCCACCCGAGCGAGGGATTCGCGGAGAGCATCAGCGCCACCACTCCGGCGGTCACCGGAGAGGAGGCCGACGTCCCGCCGAACCCGGTGCTGTAGTCGCCGGGACTGTACCCGTCGCTGCCGAGCAGATCGGTGGTGACGGCGCCGGCCGGCGCGGCGACCAGAATGTCCGAGCCGTAATTCGAGTAACCCATGGGAAAGCCAGAGGCGTCCGTCGCCGCTACGGTGATGACGAAGCGCGACGACTTCCAATCGTCATTGATGGTGTTGCCATTGTAATTGCCGGCAGCTGCAACGTGAATGGTGCCGAGGCCGCCACGCCCTTCGGCCACGCTCGCATCGAAAGCGGCGCGTCGGGACGAATCCGTCGAGAGAAAAAATCGATGCAGGCCATAGCTGTGGTTGGTGATGTCGAACCGGCTGAGTCCGTCCTCCAGGGTCGCCAGAAAATTGGCCGTCTGACGGTTCATGTCGAATGCACCGCCGAACACCGTGATGCCCGTTACTTTGCCCTCGTAGGCGACGCCGACACCGCCGATGCCGTTACGCTCAGCGGCGATCAGTCCGGCGACGTTCGTGCCGTGCGCGATGCTGGTGGTTCCGGCAACGGGCTGGCCGTCGTTGTGACCGATGCCGGCGACGTCGATCTCGAGACTGGGATCGTAATTGGCGTCGAGGTCGGGATGCGACTGCTCCACGCCGGTGTCCCATATGCCGACATGGATGCCCTGGCCGCGATACTCGTTCCAGATCCGCTCCAGACCGACCAGCTGGGTGGCGCCGAGAAGCCCGATCTGCCCGAGGTGCCATTGCTGGGCCAACAGAGGATCGCTCGGCAAAGTGCTGCTGAGCGTCGTGGCGCTCATCGCCGTGCCGATCGGCTGCGTCGCCATCGCGACCGAGGTCCTGGGGCCAAAGTCGGGCACGGCCCTGCCGATGGGCGTCGACGCCTCGTCGTGCGATTGAGCTGTATCGGAACGCAGGCGACTACGGCCACGGAATTTCACGCAAACCCCCGGATTGGATCGATCTCGCCGGCCAACCGGCGACTGGCACGGATGATCGTGAGCCGAGAGGATAAGTAAAGATAATGACGGCGGAATAACAGCCTAAGGAGCAATAATATGGGGTGCTATGGCTTGCAGGAAACAGGGGGGGGCATCCGGTGCCGCCTCTGTGGTTGGGCACGGCCCTTCAATCGAACCGTGTGTCGCCGCTGGTCTACGTCATGAGCGCGTCGAACGCAGCAAACGCCGCGTCAGACCGGGCCGACCGGAAGCACAACGACCTCGCCAGCCCGCACCGTCAGGGCCACTTCGCCGCGCTTCAACCGGAGCGCGTCGTTTCCGAACAACTCGCGACGCCAGCCCCTGAGCGCATGCACGTCCGGATCGTCCTCGGAGGCGATACGGTCCAGGTCCTCGCTGTCGGCGATCAGGCGCGGCGCCACGCGATGGCGGGCCGCCGCCGCCTTCAGGAGCACCCGGAGCATATCGGCGATCGCCGTGGCCGAAGCCGATAGCGGCTGGTTCGACGGCAGCGGCGGCACGACGGCCGGATCGCGCTCGAGCCCGCGCTTGACCGCCGCGACAATATCCTTGGCCCGGGCCGACCGCGCAAAACCATCACTGAGAGATCTCAGTTCGCCGAGCCTTTCGACGTCGCTCGGCATCTGGTTGGCAATGTCGTACAGCGCCTCGTCGCGCATGATGCGCGCCCTCGGAACGTCCTGGCGCTGGGCCAGTGTTTCCCGCCACGCCGCCAGCTCCATCAGCACCGACAGGGCCTTGCGATTTTTGACCCGCAGCTTGAGCCGCCGCCACGCCGCTTCGGGCCGGGTCTCGTAGGTCTCGGGATCGGTCAGATCCGCCATTTCCTCGACCAGCCAGCTCTCGCGGCCCGTCTCCTCGAGTTCCGCCTTGAGGAACTGATAGACGTCGCGCAGGTGCGTGACGTCGCCGAGTGCGTAGACGAGCTGACGCTCGGTCAACGGCCGGCGGCTCCAGTCGGTGAACCGGGACGACTTGTCGAGATCCCGACCGGTGATCTGCTTGACCAAGTTCACATAGCTGATCGAGTCGCCGAAGCCGCAGACCATGGCCGCGACCTGCGTGTCGAACACCGGCCGCGGGATCGTCCGCGCCTTGGTCCACACGATCTCGATGTCCTGACGGCCGGCATGGAACACCTTCACCACGCGCTCGTCGGCCATCAGTTCCCACAGCGGGCCGAGATCGAGCCCTTCGGCCTGCGGGTCGACCAGCACCTCGATGCCGGGGCCGGCCAACTGGACGAGGCAAAGCACCGAGTAAAACGTCTGCTCGCGCAGAAACTCGGTGTCGATGGCAACGTAGGAATGCTCGGCGAGACGGCGGCAGGCGTCGGCGAGCTCGCGAGTGGACGACAACAGGCGCATGCCGCGCGTATAGCCAGTCCGGGGGCAGCCCACAAGGATAAAACGGCCAACCGGTCAAGGGGTTACGTGCTTAACGCACAGCTTGTGTGTCGCGGGCGGGGGGTGGGAGTGGGGCCCAATGGAATTGCTGCAGCGCACGGCCATGGTGGCCCGGACCCTTGAACCACTTCCCTGCGCCGTCCTCGGCCTTGTGCCGAGGGCCCAGGGCTCGGTCCCAGCCACCGTCGACTGTCACCCGCCGTTGGTACTCCATGGCACCCGAGCACCTGCCGCCCGCTGGGTCCTCGGGACGAGCCCGAGGACGACACCGCTCGGATGGGTGGGACGCGCTGGATACGGAGCCGGGTGGAGCGGAGGCAGCGCGAGCTACGGCTTCTTCTTTTCCGACGGCGCCTTCGGAGCTGGCTGCGCCGGCGCAGCCGGTTGGGCCGGTGCGTTCTGGGCGGTGGCCTGAGGCTCGTTCGGCACCAGATTGAGCCCGATGCCCGCCACGCGCCAGTAACCGGCCACCGGCTGGAATGCGACCTGGAAGCGGATCTGTAACGGTTGGCTGGGGAACAGGCCGGTCAACGTCAGCAGACCCTGCGGAGTAATGACCGGCGTTTCCGTCAGCTGCGGAGTCAGCAACGCGACGATCTGGAGATCGGCCCGGGTGTTGCGAATGCCCGCGAACAACTCGGCGAGGCGCTCGGGACTCTGCTGTTGAAGCAGGGGGCCACCGAGGGCGTGCATCACGGAGTAGTTGTTGGTCTTGTTGGCCTGGTCGAGTGAGATCAGCGCGGAGCGCAGCATCAGCAGCAGCACTTCCGGTTGCGGCACGCTGAGCCCCTGGGGCGCCGCGGCGGGTGGCCGCGCGGCGGGAGGAGCGGCAGGGGCCGCAGGCGCGGTCGGGGCAGCCCTTTCGGGCTGCTTGTTGGCGGGCGGCGTCTGGGCTTGAGCTTGCGTAACGACGATCGGCAGGTCAACCGGCGAATGGGAGAGCACGATCCAAATGGCGCCCGCCGATACCACCAGTGCGGCCGCTGATGCATAGGCGATGGCGAAGGTCCGGATATAGGGCGACATGAAACGAGCTCCCTCGGTGTCAGGACGCACCGGGCAGCCTGCGGGGCCGCCCGGTGAGGATCGCGGGACGGAGGGCGCGGCCCTCCAGCGGCATCAGAATGCGGCCATGATGCCGATCCGGCCGCCGACCGCGCCGCCGTCGAAGCCGACACCGATGCCGCCGTTGAGCGTGAAGGTGTCGTTGAGTTTCAGGGCTGCCGAGGCCGCCACCGCCTGCTTGTCGTCGTAGAAGCCGAGGTTCGCGCCGATGGCGAACGTCTTGTTCGGCGGCAGCATCAGGCCGCTCATCGCCATGGCGATGGCAATGCCCTGGGTGTTCTCGTCGACCTTCTTCATCACCGTGTTGATGGCCGAGTCGACGTAGTTCTTGTTGGTCGCGTCCGTGCCGGCGATGGGCGTGCCGACGTTCTGTACGCGGTTACCACCCATGTTGACGGTCTGGTTGGCGGCGACGGTCGTGCCGCCGTTGAACGTGGCCATCCCCTGCGACTGCAGCGTACCGGCAACCACGGTGTTCGTGGCACCCGTACCGATCATCACCTGGTTGGCCGCCGTCGTCGTCGCGCCTGTGCCAATGGCGGTGGCGTTGGCGTGCGTGGCGTTCGCACCCAATCCGAACGCCCCCGAATTGTTGCCCGTCGCCGTCGTGTTGTCGCCGATCGCGGTACCGCCGTTCGACGCCAGCGCGCCGGCGCCGACCGCGACCGAGCCGGTCGCCTTGGCTCCGGTGCCGATCGCCACGGCGTTCAGGCCGGTGGCGTCCGCGTCACCGATGGCGATGGCGCCGGCGGCCGTCGCTTGGGAACCGGCGCCCAGGGCCGTTGCGCCCGCAGCCTCGGCAACGGCCTGGAACCCGAGCGCCGTCGTGTTGGCGAGTGTGGCGGTCGCGAACCGGCCGACCTGGGTATTCGAGCCGGTGAAGCTGATCGACGAGACCTCGCTGATGGCCCCGGCGTTGGTGATTCCGCCCCCGTTGTTGTTGATGCCGCCGGTGATGTTGGCGCCGCCAGCAGTGATCGTCAGGCCGTTGTTGCCGGTGATCAGGCCC
>JBMOGA010000091.1:0-11076 GCA_049318625.1 Hyphomicrobiaceae bacterium | reverse complement strand
GCGGTGGTGATCGAATTGCCGAACGGCGTGTTCATGACGATGATGCCGCGCGCGGTCGCCGCCTTGATGTCGATGTTGTCGACGCCGATGCCGGCGCGGCCGACGACCCTGAGCCGCCCGGCCGCCTTGATGATCTTCTCGGTGACCTTGGTCGCCGACCGCACCGCCAGACCGTCGTAGTTGGCGATGATCGCTTCGAGTTCCTCCTTCGCGAGGCCGGTCTTGACGTCGACCTCGACGCCCCGCTCACGGAAGATCTGGACGGCGGCAGGGGAAAGCTCGTCGGAAATCAGAACGCGGGGAGCCATGGCTCGACCTCTCGGGTAGGGTTGAAATGGTCCGGCCGCGCCGTCTCGCACCATGAGGCGGCGGGGCCCGGGATCGGACGACGGCTTCAGCCGGCGATCCGCGTCTTCTCGGTGGCGAACGCCCAGTCGAGCCACGGCGTCAGCGCCGCGACATCGGCCTTTTCGACCGTCGACCCGGTCCAGATCCGCAGACCCGGCGGCGCATCGCGATAGGCGCCGATATCCCTGGCCACGCCTTCCGCATCGAGACGGCTCGCCACCGCCTTGGCGAACGCGGCCTGCGCCTCCGCCCCCAGCCCCACGATCGCCGGATCGACGATGCGGAGGCACACCGACGTGTTCGACCGCGTTTTCGGATCGACCGCGAGGTTGTCGACCCACGCCGTCCGCGCCACCCAGTCGTGCAGCACCTGCGCGTTGGCGTCGGCACGGGCGTGCAGCCCCGCGAGCCCGCCCACGCTTTCCGCCCACGCCAGCGCATCGAGGTAGTCCTCGACGCACAGCATCGACGGCGTGTTGATCGTCTCGCCGGCGAAGATCTCCGCCATGAACTTGCCACCCTTGGTCATGCGGAAGATCTTCGGCAGCGGCCACGCCGGCGTGTAGCTCTCGAGCCGGGCGACGGCGCGCGGCGACAGCACCAGCATGCCGTGCGCGGCTTCCCCGCCGAGCACCTTCTGCCAAGAGAACGTCAGCACATCGACCTTGGCCCAATCGACCGGCTGCGCGAACGCCGCCGATGTGGCATCGGCGAACGTCAGGCCCTGACGGTCGGCGGCGATCCAGTCGTAGTCCGGGATGCGCACGCCGGACGTCGTGCCGTTCGAGGTGAACAGCACGTCGCGGCTGAAATCGACCTGCCCGAGATCCGGCAGCCGGCCGTAGTCGGCCTCGATCACCCGAACATCCTTGAGCTTCAATTGCTTGACCGCGTCGGTCACCCAGCCCTTGCCGAAGCTCTCCCAGGCGAGCGCATCGACGCCGCGGGCGCCGAGCAGCGTCCACATCGCCATCTCGAAGGCGCCGGTATCGGACGCCGGCACGATCGCGCAGTGGTAATCCGCCGGCACGCCGAGGATGGCCTTGGTCTTGTCGATCGCGAGTTTCAGCCGCGCCTTGCCGTCCTTGGCGCGGTGCGACCGGCCGAGAAAGGCGTTGCCGAGGGCGGCGGGGGTCCAGCCGGGGCGCTTGGCGCAGGGGCCGGAGGAGAAATGCGGATTGGCCGGCAGCAACGCCGGTTTGGCAGATGTGGTCATCGTCCTACCCTTCCAGATAGCAGCCTCCCGTTGGGGGGAGGTGTCCCACCGCGGGGGTTAGGACGAAGTGCGGGCGGTGTCAATTGCGCGTCTCCCGCCCAAAGGTGTCGTCGTCGGGCTTGTCCCGAGTTAGCCGCCGGACTGCGCGGGAACTTCTCCCCCCTACCGCGTTCCCGGAAGCCGGACGCCGCCCTGGCGGCGGGCGGCTATCCGGGATCTCGCCCGTGCTGTCGAGACGACATGCCAGACCACGGGCCGGGAGGATACGGATCACCCGTGCGGTTGCAGCCAGACCCCGGCGCGCCGCGCCAGGCTCGGCGTCCGGGGACGCAGAAGGAGGGGGCTGGGCGTCCGGAGACGGAGAAGCAACGAGTGCGCCCTTGCGTACCGCATTGCGAGCGCACTCCCCCCTACCGCGTTCCCGGAAGCCGCACGCCGCCGTGGCGGCGGGCGGCTATCCGGGATCTCGCGCTCGCCGCTCGAGCCACGCTGTGGTAGCTTCTGACCATGCCGCTCGCGCCGAAACCTCGACCCGCCACGTACGCCGATATCGAGGCGCTGCCGCCCAACAGGGTCGGCGAGATGTTGCATGGCGTGCTCCACGCCCACCCGCGGCCGAGGCCCCGCCATGCCAAAGCCACCTCTGAACTCGGCGCCGAGCTGATCGCCCCCTTTGGCCGCGGCCGCGGTGGTCCCGGCGGCTGGATCATCCTCGACGAGCCCGAGTTGCATCTGGGCGCCGATGTCCTGGTGCCGGACCTCGCCGGCTGGCGTCGTACGCGCCTGCCGCACCTGCCCGATACCGCCTGTTTCGAGCTGGCGCCGGACTGGGTCTGCGACGTGCTCTCCCCCGCGACCGCCCGCCTCGATCGCACCGACAAGCTCGGCCTCTATGCCGCCTGGAGCGTCGGCCACTGCTGGCTCGTCGACCCGGACGCGCGCACGCTCGAGGCGCTGACCTTGACTGGGGGCAAGTGGCTTCTCGAGGCGACGTTCAAGGACGCCGATGCGGTACCGGCCCCGCCGTTCCAGGCACACACCTTCGATCTCTCCGTGCTCTGGCCGGAGGATGCGGGTACGCCGTCAGCATAGCGCTACAGCGTGTCCATGAGTTGGCCTGTTGCGAACGGCCGTCGCAATCCTGGTCGCAAATCAGGTAAGCTTCACACGGAAGGAGACGTCATGCACCCCGTCACTCCCCAACCGGCCCCGCTAGCGTCCAAGACCACCATGTCCACCGCATCCGAACTCGTTGGATGCGTGCGCCGGTTCGGCAAGCGCGGTGTTCCATACGAGGTAATTGCCGTCGCGTCGCCCAAGGAAGTGAGAATCCGAGTCATTCCGACGGGTGAGGAAACCAACTATCCCATCGCCGACGTTCTGACCGACCCCGAGGATTGATGTTCGCCATTGCCTTCGACCTGACGGTTGCCGAAACGGGGAAGCGGCACCCCAAAGGCGTCACCGCCGCCTACGCCGACATCGCCGCCACGCTCGAACGGTTCGCCTTTCGCGGCATCCAAGGCAGCGTGTATGTCTGCGACAACGAGGATATGGCCAATTTGTTTCAAGCCATCTCGGCGCTCAAAGAGTTGCCATGGTTCCCGGCCTCGGTGCGCGACCTGCGTGCGTTCCGCATCGAACAATGGTCGGACTTCACTCCCATGATGAAGAGACCCTGACTCCAGGGTCGAGAACGCTGCCAACACCCCGCAACGCCCAGCGCTTCACGCCGCCTGGGCAGCCTTGCGCACGGCCTCGCAGATGTCGCCGACGACGGTGGTCACGAGGCTCTCGTCGTCGCCCTCGGCCATGACCCGGATCACCGGCTCGGTACCGGACGGACGAATGACGAGCCGGCCGGTGTTGCCGAGGCGGCGTTGCCCGGCGTCGATCGCCTGCTGCACCTTGGCGTCGTCGAGCGGCCGGCCGCCGGCATAGCGCACGTTCTCCAGCACCTGCGGCAGGCGCTCGAACCGGCTGCACACCTCGCTGACCGGTTTGCCGGTCGACACCACCACCGCCAGCACCTGCAGCGCCGAGACGAGGCCGTCACCCGTCGTCGTGAAGTCGGACAGCACGATGTGGCCCGACTGCTCGCCGCCGACGTTGTAGCCGTGCTTGCGCATGTGCTCGACCACGTAGCGGTCGCCGACCGGCGTGCGTGCCAGCGACAAGCCGTGCCCCTTGAGATAACGCTCGAGGCCGAGGTTCGACATCACCGTCGCGACGATGCCACCCGCCGCCAGCCGGCCGCGCCGGAGCCAGCTCTCCGCGATCACCGCCATCAGCTGGTCGCCGTCGACGATGGTGCCCTTTTCGTCGACGATCACCACCCGGTCGGCGTCGCCGTCGAGCGCGATGCCGATATCGGCGCGCACCTCGCGCACCTTGTCGATCAGCGCCTGCGGCGCCGTCGACCCGCACTGGAGGTTGATGTTCTGCCCGTTGGGCGCCACCCCGATCTTGATGACCTCGGCACCGAGCTCCCACAACGCCTCGGGCGCGACCTTGTAGGCGGCCCCGTTGGCGCAATCTATGACGATCCGCAATCCGTCCAACCGCAGGTTGCGCGGCAACGTGCGCTTGGCGAACTCGACATAGCGCTCCTGCGCGCTTTCGACCCGCGTCGCGCGGCCGATCAGATCGGGCGAGGCCAGCAGGTCGCCGGTATTGCCCTCGATCAGTTCCTCGATCTGCCGCTCCGTCTCGTCCGACAGCTTGTAGCCGTCGGCGTCGAACAGCTTGATCCCGTTGTCGTCGTAAGGATTGTGCGAGGCCGAGATCATCACGCCGATGTCGGCACGCAGCGACCGCGTCAGCATGGCGACGGCCGGCGTCGGCATCGGGCCGAGCAGGAACACGTCGCAGCCGACCGCCGTGAACCCCGACAGCAGCGCGCTCTCGATCATGTAGCCGGACAACCGCGTGTCCTTGCCGATCACCACCCGGTGCCGATGGCTGCCGTTGGAGAAGATGCGCCCCGCGGCCATCCCGACCTTGAGCGCGACTTCCGAGGTCATGGGATGGCGATTCGCGAGCCCGCGGATGCCATCGGTCCCGAAATAGCGGCGCGTCATGTGAACCCCGAGTTGGTTGCCGGAAGCGCGGGCGACCCCCGTCCGCCCCGTCCCGTCGTCCTGCTGCCATCTGTCTAGCGCAACTGGCGGGCCAGCAGGCAGGTCTGCCTGTTCAATCTCTGTTAGCAAAGTTTACGTGACGGCGCACAGCCGCGCCTCTCCCCGGCCCGATGGGTGGCCGAGCGGCGGGGAATCGGCCCATAGCTCGCCGTCCGAGCCGAAGGGAGGTCGCCCATGGCTTTTTTCCTCGCCGTCGCCAACCGCAAGGGCGGTGTCGGCAAGTCGACCATATCGGTGATGATGGCCCAGGCCTACGCCGTGTGGGGCAAGAAGCGCGTCCTGGTGCTCGATCTCGATGCCCAGTGCAACGCCTCGCTGATCCTCCAGGGCGGCGAAGGCTGGCGCGATGCCATGCTCCAGGGCCGCACCATCCGCGAGTACTTCGACGACCTGTTCGACGGCTTCCCGGCCAATCCTAAGGACTACCTGTGCCACGAGGTCGGTGACGTGGCCGGCGCCGACGGCAAGCCGGCCCGCATCTCGATCCTGACCGGCTCGCTGATGCTCGAGGACATCCAGAACGAGCTGGTCATGCGCCAGTCGCGCCATACCAGCAACCCGCGCGTCCTCCAGGATCAGGTCCGCGGCCGCATCGAACAGCTACTGCGCCGTTTCGAGCCGAACTTCGACCTCGTCATCCTCGACTGCGCCCCGGGCCTCTCGGCGGCATCCCAGGCTGCCATCCGCATGGCGGCCAAGGTGCTGGTGCCGTTCCGGCCCGACTACGTCTCCCAGTTCGCCGTCGACCGCATCGCCCAGTTCATCGAAGGGCGCATCGGGCCGGGCGACTTCAGCCGCGTCCCGCGCGATGAGCGCCGCTACGTCTGCGTCGCCAATTACTTCCGCCAGAACGGCCGCGACTCTATCGTGCTCGATACCATCGCCTTCGACCATCCGATGCTCGACACCCGCCTGCCGCAGAGCCAGGCCCTCGCCGACGCCTTCGACTACACCGGCGAGCGTGTCACCATCACCGAGAATTACGGCGACGCGAGCCAGGTGGTGCGCGCGCTCTACGACGAGTTGACGTCCAAGATCTACGCCTGACAGGAGGCGCCGATGAAGCCGACGACCCGCAAGGTTTCGGGCACCGCGATGGAGCGCCTGTTCCGGCAGGTCCTGGCCGGGGACGGCGCGGCCGACGCCGCCACCGCCGAGCGCCTGGCGCGCCGGCTCGCCCTGGTGATGACCAGCGTGCGCGCCCGCCGCGTGCCGCTGCGCGAACTAGCGCGCGCCGCCGTCAAGGACCGCCCCGACCTCCCCGCGGCGCGACCGTCGGCGGCCACCCGTCCCACCCCGCAGCCGGCGCCGCCCCCGGCCGAGCCACCCGCCGCCGCCCCGGCCGCGGCCTTTGATCCGTTCGTCTTCGGCCTCGTCCCGGTCTATCAGCGCGAGGGCCGCGACGGCCTGACCGCTCGGCTCGCCGCCATCGCGGCGCCGGCCGACCTCAAAGCCATGGCGAAAGCCCAGAACGTCGCGCTCGAGGCGCGGCTGCGCAACGAGGACGTGTCGGCCGAGGATTTGCGGACCGCTATCGTCGCGGCCGTCGAGAAGCGGATCGCCGATCGCCGGGCCGCCGCCAGCTGAAGCCCGACGGCCAGCAGTGGGTCCCGCTCTTGCTGCGCCGCCGCAATGGTGCTACCAGCCCGCCGCCATGAGGTTCGCCGGCACGGAAGGTTAACGGCAGTGGCCCATCCAGCATCGCAGTCGTCGCATGGCCCCGGCGCGGATGCGCCGCATGTGGCCCCCACGGCCGGCTCCGACGCCCGCCGGTTCGCGGCGCTCACGGTCGGCACCATCGGCGTCGTCTACGGCGATATCGGAACCAGCCCGCTCTACGCCTTCAAGGAGGCGGTGGCCGCCGCTTCGGGTGGCGCCGGCCTCGTGCCGCAACCGTCCGCCGTGCTCGGCATCCTGTCCCTGATCGTCTGGGCGCTCATCATCATCGTCTCCATCAAGTACGTGCTGATCCTGCTGCGCGCCGACAACAACGGCGAAGGCGGCACGCTGGCGCTGATGGCGCTGGTGCAGAAGTCGGCCGCCGGCAGCGGCTTCCCCGTGCTCATGTTGGGCGCCATCGGTGCCGCGCTGTTCTACGGCGACGCCCTCATCACGCCGGCCATCTCGGTGCTGTCCGCGATCGAGGGGCTGAAGCTCGCCCTGCCCGTCACCAACGGCGAGATCCTGCTGGCCACTGTGGCGATCCTGGTCCTCCTGTTCGCCGTCCAGAGCCACGGCACGCACCGCGTGGCCGCCGCTTTCGGACCGATCATGCTGCTGTGGTTCGGCGCCATCGGCACCGCCGGTGCCTACCAGATCGCCCAAAACCCAGAGGTGTTGGTCGCCATCAATCCGCTGTATGCCGTCAAATTCCTGACCACCAGCGGGATGATCGGCCTAGTCACGCTCGGCGCCGTCTTCCTGGCGGTCACCGGCGCCGAGGCACTCTACGCCGACCTCGGGCATTTCGGGCGCAAGCCGGTCACGGTCGCCTGGTTCGGCCTCGTTCTGCCCAGTCTCGTCATCAACTATTTCGGCCAGGGCGCCCTGGTCCTCGCCCAGCCCTCGGCCATCGAGAACCCCTTCTACCGTATGGTGCCCGAGAACCTGCTGATCCCGCTGATCGGTCTTGCCACGATCGCCACCATCATCGCCAGCCAAGCCACGATCACCGGCGCCTTCTCGCTCACGCGTCAGGCGATCCAACTCGGTCTGTTGCCCCGTCTCTCGGTCCGTCACACCTCGGAAGCGCATGCGGGCCAGATCTACCTGCCGCACGTCAACTGGATCATGCTGGGCGGCGTCCTCATCCTTGTCCTGACCTTCCGCAGTTCCGAGCATCTGGCCTCGGCTTACGGCATCGCCGTCACCGGCACGATGATCGTGACGGCGATGCTCGCGAGCTTCATGATGCGGACCCGCTGGGAGTGGTCGCCGCTCGCCATCGCGGCCGTGATGGCGCCGTTCCTGGTGATCGACCTCGTCTTCCTGGGTGCCAATCTGCTCAAGCTGTTCGAGGGCGGGTGGGTGACGCTGCTCGTCGGCGCGATCATGCTGGCGGTGATGCTGGTGTGGTGGAAGGGCACGCGCATCCTGGCCGCCAAGACCCGCCGCAGCGAGATCTCGCTCGAAAGCGTCATGGCCGACATCGAGAAATCGCGCGTCGCCACGGTGCCGGGCACTGGCGTCTACCTGACGGCCCACCCCTACAATGCGCCGACCGCCCTGCTGCACACTATGAAGCACTTCAAGGTGGTGCACGAGCGAGTCGTCATCCTCTCGGTCATCACCTCCGAGTGGCCGCACCTGACCATGCCGGAATCGGTCGCCATCGAGCACCTGTCCGAGCGCTTCGTGCGGGTCCGCGTCGTCACCGGGTTCATGCAGCAGCCGAACATTCCCGAGGTGCTGGCCTACTGCCGTGGCCACGGCCTGCCGAACAACATCATGTCGACGTCGTTCCTGCTGGCGCGGCGCTCGCTGAAAGCGGACAAGCCGTCGTCGATGCCGATGCCGGCGACCGCCATCTACATCGCGCTGGCCAGCAACGCCGCCGACGCCACCGACTACTTCCGCATCCCGAAGGATCGGGCGGTCGAGATCGGCACCCAGGTCGGCCTCTGAGCCGCCACGCGCCTTAGTCGGCCGCGGCGAGCCGACCGGTCGTCGCCGCCATCCACACGTCGACCGCCTGACGCGTCGCGGCGACATCGTGAACCCGCACGATCTGCGCGCCCTGCGCGACGCCGGCGAGCGCCGCCCCGACCGAGCCCGCCACCCGCCCGTCCGCCGCCTCCACCCCGGTGATCCGCCCGATGAAGCGTTTGCGCGAGGCCCCGAGCAGCACCGGCACGCCGAGCCCGTGCAGCATGGCGAGCCCGGACATCAGCGCGAGGTTCTGCTCGACCGTCTTGCCGAAGCCGATGCCGGGGTCGACGATCAGCCGCTCCGCCGGGATGCCGGCCGCCCGGGCCGCCGCGATGCGCCGCTCGAGGTAGTCCATGACATCGAGCAGAACGTCCTCGTAGACCGGGTTGTCCTGCATCGTCTTGGGGTCGCCGAGCGCATGCATCAGCACCACCGGCAGACCGGCCTCGGCCGCCGCCGCCACCGCGTCCGGATCGTGGCTCAAGGCCGAGACGTCGTTGAGGATGTCGGCGCCGGCCTCGGCGGCCCGGCGCATCACCTCGGCCTTGCGGGTGTCGACCGAGATCACTACGTCGCTGCGCGCGCGCAGCTCCGCGAGCACCGGCAGCAGGCGGCGCAACTCGTCATCGAGCGACACCGGATCGGAGCCCGGCCGCGTCGATTCCGCGCCGAGGTCGAGAATGTCGGCCCCCTCCTCCACCAGACGAAGACCGTGCGCCACCGCCGCCGCGACAGTAGTGAGCCGCCCGCCATCGGAAAAACTGTCCGGCGTCAAGTTCACGATCCCCATGATCCGCGGCCGGTCGAGCGTCAGGCCGACCAGCCGGCCGCGTGGGCGCCGGAACGCCTCGAACAGATCGGCCGCCGGCAGCGTGTCCCGCCCCCACTCGCGCTCGGAGAACTCGCCGAGCGAGAAGATGCGCCCGTCGCGCTCGCCGGCGGCCGGGCGGCGGTTGCGGATCTCGATCGCCGTGAAGCACAGCCACCCGCCGGCCAGCGGCAGCCCACCCCACAGATCTCCCTCGCCCGCCGGCGCCGGCAGCAGGCCAGTCGGCCTCAGATAGATCCCGCGTTGCATGGCCGCCTCCGCGCTGCTGACGAAAAAGGCCGGGCCACAGCGGGCCCGGCCTCCAATTCATTCTGCTGCCGGCCCGCTCAGGTCGGCTGCGGCTCGAGCCCGCTCGGACCCGGTTCGCGGTTCGGCCGCGAGGCGCCGGTGCTGGGAACAGCCGAGCCGAGCGGCCCCTTGGTCCCGTCGTCGTCGGTCTTGCGCACGATCTTCTCGCCGCGCATCACCGTGCTGCACTCGTCACCCGAGATGGTCTCGTACTCCATCAGCGCCTGCGTGATCGCCTCGAGCTTGTCGCGGTTGGGGCCGAGCACGTCCCATGCCCGCTGCTCGCCACTCGTCACGATGCGCCGGATCTCCTCGTCGATGAGCTTGGCGGTCTCCTCGCTCATGTGCTGGCTGCGCGCCACCGAGTGACCGAGGAACACTTCCTGCTGGTTCTCGTTGTAAAGCAGCGGCCCGAGCTTCTCGCTCATGCCCCATTCGGTGACCATCCGCCGGGCGAGCGCGGTCGCTTGCGTGATGTCACCCGACGCGCCGCTGTTGAGGTGGTCCTTGCCGTAAACGATCTGCTCGGCGACACGCCCGCCGAAGCACATCGCGATCTTGGCCTCGCACCAGATCTTCGAGGCGCTGAGCCGGTCGCGCTCGGGCAGGCTCATGGTCACGCCGAGGGCGCGGCCGCGCGGAATGATCGTCACCTTGTGCAGCGGGTCGCCGCCAGCCACCAGCATGTTGACGATGGCATGGCCGGCCTCGTGATAGGCCGTCGCCAGCTTCTCCTCCTCGGTCATGACCATCGATTTGCGCTCGGCGCCCATCATGACCTTGTCCTTGGAGTCCTCGAACTCGGTCTGGGTGACGAGGCGCTTGTTGCGCCGTGCCGCCAGAAGTGCCGCCTCGTTCACGAGGTTCGCGAGATCGGCGCCCGAGAAGCCCGGCGTGCCGCGGGCGATCACCTTGGCATCGACATCCGGCGCCAGCGGAACCTTGCGCATGTGGACGCGCAGGATCTTCTCGCGCCCGCCGACATCCGGGTTGGGCACCACGATCTGCCGGTCGAAGCGGCCCGGCCGCAGCAGCGCCGGGTCGAGCACGTCCGGCCGGTTGGTGGCGGCGATGATGATGATGCCTTCGTTGGCCTCGAAGCCGTCCATCTCCACCAGCAACTGGTTGAGCGTCTGCTCGCGCTCGTCGTTGCCGCCGCCGAGACCGGCGCCGCGATGACGGCCGACCGCGTCGATTTCGTCGATGAAGATGATGCAGGGCGCGTTCTTCTTGGCCTGGTCGAACATGTCGCGGACGCGGCTGGCGCCGACGCCGACGAACATCTCGACGAAGTCCGAGCCCGAGATTGTGAAGAACGGCACGTTGGCCTCGCCGGCGACGGCGCGCGCGATCAGCGTCTTACCGGTGCCGGGCGGGCCGACCAGCAGACAGCCGCGCGGAATGCGCCCGCCGAGCCGCTGGAACTTCTGCGGATCACGCAGGAACTCGACGATCTCCTGGAGGTCGGACTTGGCCTCGTCGACGCCGGCCACGTCGTCGAACGTCACGCGGCCGTGCCGCTCGGTCAGCAGCTTGGCCTTCGACTTGCCGAAGCCCATGGCCCGGCCCGAGCCCGACTGCATCTGGCGCATGAAGAAGATCCACAC
>JBMOGA010000090.1:0-11214 GCA_049318625.1 Hyphomicrobiaceae bacterium | reverse complement strand
CCTCCAAAACTGACGCACATGGCGAAGCGATCCCGCAAGCCCAAGCCGGTTGACTGCGCCGCCCAGGCCGACGCCTACGCGAAGTCGGTGGTGGATGGCAGCATCGTCGCGAATGCGAGGATCACGGACGCCTGTCGCCGTTACCTCGAGGAGCGGCGTGCGCCGGCGAAGCACGGCGTGTGGTGGGACGATGCTCGAGCGGACGCGGCCCGCGTGTTTGCGCTGCGGTGCGGGCAGGGCGCCGAGGCCGGCGCCGGCACCCCGCTCGTGTGGATGCCCTGGCAATGCATGGTGGCGATGCTGCTGCTCGCCAGGCGTCGCATCGTGGACGGGCGGAAGACCGACACCCCGGCGACGAAGAACCTTCTGCTCGCCGTCGGGCGCGGCAACGGGAAGACGGAGTTCGCCGCGAGCCTGATCATGGCGGCGATGAGCGACCCAACGACGCGGCTCGAGTTCGCGAGCGTCGCTCCGGACGGGCGCCTCGCGCAGAAGACGTTCGAGCGGATGCGGGTGATGTCCGAGACGCTCGGCGACGAGGAATGGCACGCGACGGGCGGCAGCACCCCCGCGCACCCCGGCAAGGTGACGCACGGCGGCAACCGGTACACGTCGCTTCCGTGCACCGACAAGGCGCTCGACGGCCTGACGGTGCGGACGGTGGTGTCCGACGAGACGGCACGCATGGAAAAGGCGTTCGGGCGGCTGTTGACCGGGCTTGCCAAGTTCCCGAGCAGCCAGGCACTGCACGCCACGACGCCCGATCCGGAGATGAAAACGCGCCCCATCTGGGGCTACTGGGACGCGCTCGAGCGGGCGATCGCGTCCGGACAGCCGTATCCAGCCGGCTGGTGGCCGATGCTGTACGGCTTGGACGCCGACGATCAGGCATCGGACCCGGCGACATGGATCAAGGCGCACCCCGGGCTCGGGACGATCATCGACCCGACGCAGCTCGAGATGGCGGCGCGAACGATGCTAGAGAGCGGCGATCCCGTCCAGATTGCGGAGTTCGAGACGCAGCTGGCGTGCCGCTACCACGAACTGGCGACCACCGACGTGGACCTCTCGGTCCTAGAGCGGCAGTCGGAGGCTTGCGACTGGGATCGGCTTCGAGGATCCCCGGCGGTGGTCGCCATTGATTTAAGCCGCGGCGGGTACGGCACCCAGCTCGACCTCACGACCCTGTGCGTGATGGTCGTAGACGGCGGGCGGATCCGCGCCCGGAACGTGTCTTGGTGGGCGGGGCTGGACATCGAAGCCGACGCCAAGCGGTCGAAGTGCCCGCTGTCGAAGTGGTGCGAACAGGGACATCTGCGCCGGATGCCGGGCGAGTGGCACGACATGGCGGTGATCGAGGCCGAGCTCGAGGTGATCATGGCCCGCTACGACGTTCGGAAGGTCGGCGTAGACCAGAACCCGTCCCAGGCACGGGACATCCGGCGGTGGGCCGATCGCGGATGGCCGATCGTCCCGATCGATCAGTCGATCCGGACGATGGCCCCGGCGTGGAAGCTCTGGGGCGACCTCCTGAAGTCGCGGCAGCTGTTCTACGAGCCGGATCCGGTGCTGTCCTCGGCGCTCCAGGCGGTGCGGCTCGTGAAGGACAACGTTGGCAATATCAGACCCGTCAAGGGGAGAAGCAACGGCAACACCGACGCGGTGGTCGCCGGGAACATGGCGGCGCTGCTCATGGAACACAACGGCGTCCGGGAGGTCACGGGCGTCAGCGCGAGCGCGTGTCCCATCGGATAGACCGGGATTCCAAAAATCGCAGTAGACGGATTTGGGCGTTTCGGTTCCATCCGTTCCATGGAGCTTCGGGCAATGTTCGCTCGGTGGTTTGGTTTCAAGTCGGGTGTAGCCATCTACACGCGACCGGAGCCCATTGTGTCGGCGCCGGTGGACGCCATCCCCGCCGTTGTCCGCGCTACGCAGCTGATCAGCGCGGACATTGCCCGGCTCCCGATTTCGGTCCTCGACAGCGACGGACAGACGATCCCGGACCACCCGGTTTCGATGCTCATGAACCGTGAGGCCAGCCGGTGGCAGTCGGGCTACGAGTTCCGTCGCTACACGACCTCGGTCGCCCTGACGCACGGCAACGGCCTCGCGCTGATTCGACGCTCGTCTGACGGTGCGATCGCCGAGCTCCAGCCGATCCCCGCCGACGCCATGTCCGGCGAGGTCACCGATGACGGCGTGATCTACCGCATCGGCAGCACGGTGCTGAATCAGGACCAGATCCTGCACGTCGGCTGCTACCCGGACCACCTCAACCCGTGCTGGTTCCGCTCGCCGCTCGAGATGGCGCGGCACGCCATGCAGCTCGCGGCCGACGAGGACGGGGCGCACGCTGCGCTCGTCAAGACGGGCAGCATGGGCAAGATCGCGATCAGCCATCCGGGCGCGATGAGCGACCAGACGGTTCAGGCGATTCGCGACGCCTGGATGACCATGCACGCGACCGCGGACGGCGCGAGCCGCCCGCTGATCCTGCGCGAGGGCATGAAGGCGGAGAAGATCAGCCAAGAGACGAGCAGCTCGATGCTCGAATCGCGCCGCTTCTCAGTGCAGGAGATCGCCCGCGCATTCGGCGTGCCGCCCGAGATGCTGTTCCAGCAGGGCGGCGGCGCACTCTCAAGCCAGGCGGAAACGGCCCGCGCATACGCCGACGGCGCGATCGCCGCGTGGGCGTCCGCGTGGGAGAGCGAGCTACAGCGCAAGCTCTGCGCTCCTGGCGAGCGCGTGCACATCGACACGACCCCGATCACCCGCGGCAACCTCCGCGACCAGGGCATGGCGTTCTCGAAGCTGGTGCTCGCCGGAATCATGTCGCCGAACGACGCCAGGCACTACCTCGGCCTTCCGCCGATCGACGGCCTCGACACGCCGACCGTGTCGATGCCCGGCGGCGCGTCCGGCGCGGTCGTTGACGGCAACCCAGACGCGGAGGGCGACAATGCTTGAAATCCGCACGGCGACCTTCGAGCGTTCCGGCAACAAGCTTGCCGGCTATGCGGCGGTCTACGACGCGCCAAGCCACCCGCTGACCGTTCGCGGCGTCAACAACGGCAAGCCGTTTGTCGAGCGGGTCGCCCGCGGCGCCTTCGACTCGAGCCTGTCGGGAAACGTGTCGATGCTCGTCGGGCACGATCGCCGCGAGCTGCTCGCCAACACCCGCAGCGGGCTGCTGAAGCTCGGCAGCGACACCAAGGGACTCGCGTTCGAGGTCGATCTGCCGGACACCCAGCGTGCGCGTGACGTTCGCGCCCTGGTCGAGGCCGGAGTGCTGACCGAAATGTCATTCGGCTTCTACGTCCGCTCCGACGCCTGGAGGGGCAGCGAGCGGACCCTCTCGGAGGTGGACCTCCGCGAGATTTCCATCGTTGAAAACGGCGCGTATCCGCAGACGAGCGCCGAGGCACGCAACTACGCGCCGGCGCTAGCCCGGCTTCGTCTGCGATTGAGGGCACTCACATGAAGCAGGCAGAGATCATCGAGCGTCGCAAGTTTATCGAAACCGAGGTGAATGGCATTCTCGCGAATGACCAGATCACCGCCGAGCAGGAGGCCCGCGCGAGCGAGCTCCTGGACGAGCTGAAGGACCTCAACCAGAAGCGCAGCGCCGCCGAGCTGCGCGAGAAGTTCGCCAGCCACGCCGCGACCTCGAAGGTGGTCGCCGAGAAGCGCGAGCAGGCGATCGAGTGGCGCTCGTCCCCCGAGTACCGCGAGCAGTTCCTCGGCTACCTGAAGGGCGGCCGCGCCCCCGAGCAGCGCGAGATCATCTCGTCGGCCTCGAGCAGCGTGCTGATCCCGAAGATCTACGAGGACGGCATCCTCAAGTACCTCGACGCGAACACGGTGGTCCGCAACCTCGCCGACCTCCGCACCGGCGTCCAGGGCTACCCGGCGCTGCGCTACAACTCGCTTGCCACAGCCGACTACACCTCGGCCTGGACGCAGCCCGACACCGCCACGACGGCCCGCACGTCGATCGATCCGGCGTTCGTCGAAGTGCCGATCGCCCCGGTGCCCTGCCTGCCGTACACCCAGGTCAGCCAGCAGCTGATCCGCCAGGCCAACTTCGATGTCGAGGCGGAGGTCATGGACTCGCTCCAGCGCCAGCTCGCCAAGAACCTCGAGTGGGGCTACGTCGGCGGTTCCGGCACCAACGCGCCGACGGGCATCTTCACCGTCAACGCGAACGTGAACATCACGACGGCGACCTCGACTGGCACGACCCGCGCTCTCGCCGTTGCCCAGGCCACCGTCGCCAACCTGTCCAACATGCGCTACAGCAAGCTCCCGGCGGCGTACTGGGGCTCGGCGGCATGGATCCTCCCGCAGGACGTCTACGCGACGATCGCCGGCATCCTCGTGAACAACGTCCCGATCTTCGTGCCGTCCGCCGACGCGGCCGGCACGCAGGCAGCGCCGTTCACCCTGATGGGCCTCCCGGTGTACGTGACCGAGTACCTCCCGGCGCACGTTGCCACCGCCACGTCGGGCAAGAACGTCGTGGCGGTCCTCGGCAACATCTCCGAGGGCTTCTCGGTGCGCGAGTGGGGCGGCGTCGGCATGATCCGCGACGAGATCACCGCGGCGAGCAGCGCCCGCGTGATCTTCCAGGGCATGGCGTTCGCCAACTCGGCCTTCACCCGCGTGAAGAGCCTCGTGCAGCTCCAGGTGACCAACGCCTGATAGGACTCTCGCATAGGCGGGCGCGGGGGGGATTCGTCCCCCCCCCGCCCGCTGCGGAGGAAAGATGGCGCTAGACCTTCCCAAGTTTCGGGCATGGGCGCGGATCCCTCACAACGAGGACGATCCGGCGATCCTCATCGCCTGGGAGGCCGCAAAGCGGGAACTTGAGGAGCGCACTGGCTGGTGCGTCGATCCCGTGACCCGCACGCAGTACGTCGGCCTGGAGCCGGCAAACACCGAGAAGCTCGTCCGGCTCGAGCGCCAGCCGGCTACGGCGTGCACTTGTGTCGATGACAACGCGGCGACGATCAGCCTGACGCTGGTCACGATCAACGGCATCCAGTACGCCAGCCTCGACAAGGATGACCTGACGTACCCGCTCGTCCTGACCGTGACGGCGGGCTCCAACACGCTGAATCCGCTCCTCGAGATGATGCTGCTTCAGCGCGTGGCGCAGCACGTCCAGAGCCGCGGAGATGACACGGTGACGCTGCCCGGCGACTACTGGGACCGGATCAGCGCCATGATGGGGAAGGGGATTGGCTGATGGCCGCTCCCGTCCCGAGCGGGATGCTGCGCCTGTCGCTGACGGTGCAGAACCCCGTCCGCACGGTCGACGCGTTCGGCCAGGCGGTCGAGGCTTGGGTGACGATCGGCACCGTGTGGGCGCACGTCGAGGCGTCCAACACGACCGATGTCATGGATGACGGCGGCCCGGCCGTCCGCACCGAGTGGCGGATCATCGCGAGCTGGCTTCCGTCTCTTACCTCGCGCAGCCGGCTCCTCTGGAACGACAACGGCACCGTCCGGACGTTCAACTGCCGAGCGTGCTGGGACATGGACCAGCGCCGCCGGCGCCTCGAGATCGAGGCCGTGGAGGTGACCGAATGAGCCTCTTCGGCCCGAGCGCAGGACGCGGCGCGACAAACATCGTGCGGATCTCGGTGGACAGCGCCGAGGTACGCCGCACGCTCTCGCAGCTTCCGCAGAAGCTCAACGAGCGCGTCCGCAAGAAGGCGATCCGCGAAGGAACCAAGCCGTACATCGGCAAGCTCCGAACGGCATGGCGCGGTGCCCGGTACCAGGGCAAGGGGCTGCACCGGCGGGCGATCGCCGCCTCGACTCGGCTTGACGGCCCGAAGCGGGCGCAGAAGGGCTACGGGGCGCTGATCTTCAGCATCGGCGTCGATTACCGCGCCAAGCGCGGCAAGGGGCGGCAGCGCATCTGGCATCTGCTCGAATCCGGCTTCCGGCACAAGGGCGCAAAGCGCCGCATTCCAGGCTCGTTCATCAGCATGAGGTGGGCGCGGTCCAACGCGACGGCTATGGGCAACGCCATCGCCGAGGCAATCCTGCGCCAGGCGTCGCTCGTCATCGGAGGGCTTCGCCGTGCCGCTTGAGAGTATTTCCAAGTCAATCTATGAAACTCTTGGCGCAACGACCTACACGGTGTCTGTCGGCATGAGGAATGCCGGCACTCCCACTCCGTGCATGGTCTATGAGTTGACTTCAGCGACCCTCGACGCACAGATGCGCGGAGTAGTCGCAAACCGAAACCATTGGATTATCTCGGTCGAGGTCGCCTGCATCGCAGACACGGTGGAAACCGTCACGCAGATGGCGGATTCCGTTGCTGGATTGTGGGCGCTCGGAACGATCGTAGACGCTGGGAACGATTGCAAGCTGATGATGTCCGAGATGTCCGTCGCCTTCTCGGCAGAGACGCCGGATGACGGGCAACAGGACGCCGAGCGCATTGCAACTATCACCATGACCATCCTCGCATCGGAGACATAAATGGCACTCATTTCAGGCTACGGCGGATCAGTTACGCTCAACTTCAACGCAGCCGGAGCACTAACGTTCCCAATCAAGAACGTGTCCGTGCAGTTTGAGCGCAGCAGCATTGACGTGACGCAGCTCTCCGACTTCCGAGAGAAGCGGGCGCCCGGTCGCGTTCGGCGCACCGTCACGTTCGACATGATGGCGCAAGACGGCAGCACCGACAACGCGCTCCGGACGCACCTGTACCCGACCACGCTGGCCGACGCCGTGAACCGATCCGTGGTCGTGACCTTCACCGACCAGGGATCGATTGCCTACGCGATCACCGGCCACATCGTCAGCGCCAGCCGCTCGGATGACGGCACCCAGGCCGGCATGTGGAACGTCTCGGTCGAGGAAGCCTGATGCCGTTTGACCTGTCCAAGATCGCCGCCCGAAGCCGCACCGTCACGATCGACGGTGTCGGCGACGTGGTGGTGCGCGAGCCGACGCTCGGCGACTACCAGCGCAGCCGCACCGACCAGTTCTGGTGGGGCGACAACCTCACCATGCCCGACGGCAGCCGGTTCGTGGACCGGAACGACCAGCTGGCGTCGATCCGCGGCGACATCGCCGCGGCCCTGCTCGAGGCGGTGAACGGTCCACGCCCTACGGAGCCGCCGAGCGGCGGCTGTGGCGAATCTCAAGCCCGGAGCAACGGATGACCATGCCGCTCGGCATCGCACGGACGGAGATGACCACGGCGGAACGCTGCGAGTTCCTGCTCGGCGTCATCGCGTGCGCCATGACCGGGCAGCGACCGCAGCAGCTGTTCCCCTGGACCCGTCGCGGCATCGAGGAGTTCGCCGAGGAGGTGTCCGGTGGCTAAAGAGATGAAGGCAGTCATCCGCGCCGAGGTTGACCCGTCCGGCGTGGTTAAAGGCGTGGCGCGGGCAAATCAGGAGCTGAAGAAGCTCAACGAGTCGAGCGCACGGACGGCAATGGCGTCCGGAATTTCGGCGGCGTTCAACGTCGGTCAGGTGGCGTTTAATGCCATCCGCCAGGCGACGGCGCTGATGAACGACCGGGTAGACGAGCTGACTCGGATGGCGACCACCTGGGACCTCGACGCCGCCAACGCGCAGACACAGGCGCTGATTCAGAAGTACCAGGACGAGCAGACGATCGCCAAGGCCGTCGCGCCCGGCGTGATTCAGGCGATTCAGGCGCAGTCTGCCGCCAGCCGCGCCGAAGCGCAGCGGATCGCCGCCGACCCAACCATCTCCGCTGGCATCGCCGCAGCCGGTCAGGCGACCGCCACCGCCGGTGGGCTCCGGAACGCCGCCATCGACCAGACGCTGACCGGAGCAGCCGGCATCGCCGACATCCTGACCGTGCTCCGTGACATCGCGAGCAAGATGGGGAGGCCGTTCTAATGGGCACGTGGACCGTCATTGAGCGCCCGGAGACGCGGAACTACTCGCTGGCAATGCCTGGCGAGCAGCACACGCTTGACCTCCAGTACCAGGTTCGATGGCAGCCGGCAAGCTCCGGAGACACCTATCCGGGCGATCAGCAGATGCTTTCGGCTTCCGGCTTGCCGAAGATCCGCGAGCGTTTGCCGGCAGGCATTTACGGATCAGATTCGTTTCTAAAGGCGTTTGTGTGCCGAAGCGTCGAGAGCACGATGCAGCGCGAGGCCCCATACGTCTGGGAAGTCACCTGTAGGTTCGGCACGTTCGATCCATACGCAGGGGACCAGGGCAAATACGTCCAGGTCACGCGCTCAAGCGGCGTCCGTGCTGCACAGATGTGGCGTATTGCCCCGACGTTCCCGGCAAACGGCACGGTGGCATGGCCCGGAAGCGTCGTTGACATCGGCGGGACAAAAGTGGACCTCAACGGCAACCCGCCGACCTACGAGGTGCCGCAGATGACGATGACGCTCGAGCTGCTTTGGGACCGCACTCGCGAAGCGACCCCGGAGCCGCCGACGAGCAGCTACGCGAGCTACATCGGAAAGCGGAACGACGCAACCTTCCTCGGCTGTGACGTTGGCACCGTCGTGTATCAGGGCTTCACGATCAGCCCGTCCTACGAGTGGTATCGCATCCAGCACCAGTTTCTGTTCGACGCCTGGTACCACCTCGAGCAAGTTCCGATCCCGAAGCCGACCGGCCAGCCGCTCTGCACGTCCGGCGCGACCGTAGCCGGTGTCGTGGTGCTCCAGGCCGACAAGATCGGATTCTTCCAGAAGTACCCGAGCACGGCTACGTTCGCCACCATGATCGGCGCTCTCAACATGGCCGAGATTACGTCTCCCAAGCCGACATTCCCGTGAGCTGGAACCGTCCCATCTTCAACGAGGGCATTGCCGGCGCAAACCGCGCCGTGGTCAACTCGTGGACGCAGGGCGCGGCGACGGCCATCGACAACAAGGACACGCTCCGTTGGGCACGGCGCGAGATGGGGGCAGGGCAGATTGTCACGATGGGCCTGTGCGAGGTGCGCGAGGCCAGCGCGATCGCAGGCGCGGCCTATCGATGGACCTACACCGTCCGGCTGTGGTTCCCGCCGCCGCTGACCGGCTCCGGCGTGACCGTCGGCACCGATCTGACCTTTGACTACACCAACTGCATCAACCTCCGCGAATACCACAACACCGCGACGCGCGTCGATGGAGTTGCCGTGAATGCGACGCCGACGGATCAGTTCGGACCTGTCGGTTCGCAGTACAGCGGCGGCAACTGGACAACCGCGCAGCTCTCGGCGAAGGTCCTTGTGCATGTCGTGATGGACACCGCCGGAAACGCATTCCCGTTCTTTGACCGTCCCAACCCGTATAGGTGCATCTGATGAACCTGACGCTGGCAACTCCGATCCCGAGCATCACCGTGGTGCCAGGGGAAGTACTGAACATCAGTTTCCACGTCCACGAGGTGGGCGGGAACAATTTCAACTGGACCGGCTACACGCCGAAGGCGAAGCTGACGCTGGCGGGCGTTTCCACCACGGTCACCGGCTCCGTTGTGAGCGCTGGCGGCGGCACCGCGACCACCAGCTTTACCGCGACGCAGACCGCCACGCTCGCCGGCCCGTCGTGGGGCGAGGTCGTGCTGTACGCCGACCCGACGGCTGGATCGGAAAACCTGCACATCGCGACGATCGCGCTGCGCGTTACTGCGGAGGTCATCCCATGATGGGTTCAATGATGCGCCGGGCCATGCTCGGCGACGGCTCGACGCTCTCGCTTGACTTCACGCAGATGAGCACGCTTGCCGACCTGACGATCCGTGGCTTTACTTTCTCGCGCTCCACGAGCGGCACGTTCATCAACGCGAACGGCCTGGTCGCTACGGCGACCGCGGGGAATCCGCGATTCGAATACGACCCGAACGGCAACCCCAGGGGCATCCTCATCGAGGGCAACGCGACAAATCTCGTCTACCACAGCGATACGTTCCGGCTGACCGCGGTTGCCACCGAGCCGTTTTGGGCTGACTCCGCAAGCCTCAGCCGTGGAAACGACACGGCTCCGGACGGTACAGCCAATGCTGCGGTCAATTTCGTCGCCATCGGCACCGCCGGTACGGTGATTCAGACCGCGGCGGTCGGGACGAGCGCGAACCGGACATTCTCGTTCTGGGCAAGGCGCACCGGCGGCGGTACGGTCGAATACACCCTCGACAACGGCAGTACGTGGACCGCCGTGACCATTACCGCGAACTGGGTTCGCTACACGGCGACCGCGACGAACGCAAACCAGCGCGTTGGGTTCCGCGTCGCGACCGGGACCGGAACGTCGATTTGGGGCGCACAGCTAGAGGCCGGATCCGGCAGCAGTTCGTACATCCCGAGCGGGGCAAGTCAGGGGAGCAGGGCGTTTGACTTTTGCGTGATGGAAAACATCACCTCCTGCAACTACAGTACGAAGACCGGGACAATCTTCTACGCTGGACGATTCACGCAAATGAATGCGTCGAGTTTTCCGAATCGCGTTGGATTCACCAGAGAGACTGGAGATTTCCGAACGTTTGCGGCATTGTCGACAACGACGGCTCTGCTCCCGTGCTTTTCCAATTCCGGAACTACCGTTCTTACCACGCAAAACATCACACTCAACTCCGAGTTGAAACTGGCAGTTTCATTCGATGCTGATCTGTCCACAGCAGAAGTGAAAAGCAGTCTCAATGGTGGCGCGATTGTCCAGAGCGGAGCATCGGCACTCACAGAGTCTTCTGTTCCGACCTACTTCATGTTCGGCCAAAAGGGGTATGGCGCATTCTTCCCGCATGGAACCGTTCGGTCGGTCAAGTATTGGCCGACCGTACTCCCGACCGCACAACTCCAAGCCCTCACCACCTGATATGGACTACCTACTCCGCTCAACCACCGAATCCGACCTGGACGATGCCCTCATCGCCGCTGGGCTTGCCGAGGAACGCACCGACGAGGACGGCGAGATCATGGTGCTGCCCGTCACGGGTGTCACGCTTGACCGCATCGGGCCGATCCCGGCAGTCGTGGACGAGGAGGGCGTGATCGTCCGCCCCGGCGACAACCGCTACCACGCGAACCTCCGCGTGGCCGAGCCGCTGTCCCAGGCGCAGCTCGCCGAGCTTCCCCTGGTCGACCCGCTGCCGACCGTGCCGTACCGGAGGTTCTTCGATTGAAGCGCCTCGCCGCCGTCCTCCTGCTCACCGGCTGCGCGTCCCACACCGCGCAGATCGCCTCCTCGGCCAACGA
>JBMOGA010000089.1:0-11361 GCA_049318625.1 Hyphomicrobiaceae bacterium | reverse complement strand
CAAAGTTCTCATCCTGATTGACGCTGAGTTCTCACCTTGATCGCCGCCGCGCACAAGGGCCGCGGCGTGAAGCAGGACTTCGGCGAGGCACGCCGCTGGTACGACCGTGCTGCGGCGGCCGGTCAGTCGGACGCGATGTACAACCTCGGCGTGATGGCCGAAGCCGGCGAAGGGATGCGGCGGGACGTGGCCAGTGCGGCAGGCTGGTACGCCCGGGCGGCGGCCAACGGGCACGCCGACGCCGGCCAAGCCCTGGGCGCGCTCGGCTATGCCAAAGCCGCGGCCGTGCCGGTGAAACCACATCCAGGCGACCGGACCGCGGCGGCCGCCGTCAAGCCGGGCGGCGCCTGACCGGACCGACGCACAGCCACGTGAAGGTCATGGCCTCGGCCCCGCCGGGGCCATGACACGGCACCCGGGGCCGGCCACCCGGCCTATTGAAGCGCTGCGATATGCCGGTCGAGCCAGCGGGCCGTGCGCAGAAGCCGACCGTCGTCGCGCCGCATGCCGACCAACTGCACACCGATCGGCAGCCCGTCGACCTCCAGCAGCGGCAACGACACGCAGGGCACGCCGAGGAACGTCCATAGCCCGTTGAACACAGGATTGCCCGTCGTGCCATAGCCCTTGGGCGCCGGTCCGGGGGCCGACAATGTCAGGATGGCGCTATAGTTGGAGCACAAATCCTCGACGATCGCATAACCGGCCTCGCGCCGGGCGATGGCATCGAGATAGGCGCGCGCCGAGATCTTGAGGCCGGCCGTCAGCCGATCCTTCAAGCCCGTCGTCAGGCCATCCGGTGAGCGCTCCATGAGCGGACCGTAGTGGTGCCCGTTCTCGGCGGCTTGGACCGTGCGCTGCGCCTCGACGGCGCCGCCGAACGACGCCTGATCGAATGTCGTGCACCGGTCGCCGAGTTCGGCCACCAGTTCGTCGATGGCCTCGCGCGCGACCGGATCGGCGTCGGTCTCCCAGCCGGCGAGCTTGACGAATGCGAACGAGGGCGGCACGGGCGGCTCGGTCGCGGCAATGGCACTGAGCTGCGGGCGGCTGCGCGCGTAGCTCACCGGATCATCGGGATCGTGACCGGACAGTGCATCGGCGATCAGCGCCAGGTCGGCGACGGATCGGCCATAGACACCGACGGTATCGAGCGTGTGCGACTGCAGCGTCACGCCGCGCCGCGAGATCAGCCCGAGCGTCGGCTTCAGGGCATGGATGCCGCAGAACGACGCCGGGCGGATCACCGAGCCGCCGGTCTGCGTGCCGAGCGCCAGCGGGAACATGCCATCGGCGACGCCGGCGGCCGAGCCCGACGACGACCCGCCCGGGGTATGGGCCAGGTTACGTGGATTGCGGGTCGGCGGCGGCGTCAGGGTCGCGAGTTCCGTCGTCACGGTCTTGCCGATGATCACGGCGCCGGCGGCGCGCAGCGCGGCGACGCAGAAGGCGTCCTGTTTCGGCTGCCGTCCCTCGTCGGCCTTGCAGCCGTTCTGGGTCGGCATGTCGGCCGTGTCGATGATGTCCTTCACGCCGACCGGCAGGCCGTGCAGCGGCCCGACGCCCCTGCCGGCGCGGCGCGCGAGATCGGCGTCGCGGGCCTGCGCACGGGCATGCTCCGCGTCGAGATGGGCAAAGGCGCGCACCTCGCCCTCTCGCGCCGCGATCCGCGCCAGACAGGCGTCGACGAGTTCGAGCGACGTGATGTCGCCGCGCGCCATGGCGGCGGCGGCCTCCGTTGCAGTCAGAAGGTTCGCGGTCATCGGGGCCTCGCGTGGGGATGGGACCGGGGCGGCGGGACGCGCCCGCCGCCGTGCCGGCTAGTCCTGGAACACCTCGTCACGGCTCTTCCGGATCGACGGCAGCAGCGCGACCAGCAGGATCAGTGCGGCGATCGCCAGCAGCGAGGCGCTGAGCGGCCGCTCCAGGAACACCCACAGATCGCCGCGGGCGATCACCAGGGCCTGCCGCAGCTTCTCCTCCATCAGGCGCCCGAGCACGAAGCCGAGCAGGAGCGGCGCCGGCTCGAACCCGAACTTGATGAGGGCGTACCCGAACAACCCGAACGTGGCGACCATCGCGACGTCGGCGGGACTGTTGTTAACCGAGTAGATGCCGATGCAGCAGAACAGCAGGATGGCTGGGAACATCAGCCGGTAGGGAACCTTGAGCAGCCGCACCCACAGCCCGATCATCGGCAGGTTGATGATCAGCAGCATGAGGTTGCCGAGCCACATGGACGCGATCATGCCCCAGAACAGCTGCGGCTGCTTGGTGATGATCTGCGGGCCGGGCACGATGCCGTGGATGGTCATGGCGCCGACCATGATCGCCATCACGGCATTCGGCGGGATGCCGAGCGTCAGCAGCGGGATGAACGCGGTCTGTGCGCCAGCGTTGTTGGCGGATTCGGGCCCGGCGATACCCTCGATGGCGCCCTTGCCGAAGCGGCTCGGATCGGCGGCGATCTTTTTCTCGATCGTGTAGGACGCGAACGGACCGAGCACCGCGCCGTTGCCGGGCAGCAGTCCCAGCACCGATCCGATGCCGGTGCCGCGCAGGATCGGCAGGATCGCCTGCCGCATCTCGGCGGCGCCCGGCAGCAACCGGCCGATGGTGCCGCGCACGACGTCGCGCGCCTCCGGGTTCTCGAGGTTGCGCAAGATCTCCGCGAACCCGAACAGCCCCATGGCGATCACCGCGAAGTCGATGCCGTCGCTGATCGCCGTGAAACCGAACGTCAGCCGCTCCTCGCCCGTTTCGAGGTCGGTGCCGACGGTGGACAGCAGGATGCCGAGCAGGATCATCGCGACCGCTTTGGGGATCGACCCGCGCGCCAGCACGACCGCGAACATCAGGCCCATCACCATCAGCGCGAAGTAGTCGGCCGGTCCAAACAGCAGCGCGAGCTTGGTCAGCGGCGCGCCGAGCGCCGCGATGATCAGGGTCGCGATGGTGCCGGCGATGAACGAGCCGATTGCCGCGAGGCCGAGCGCTATGCCGGCGCGGCCCTGCTTGGCCATCTCGTGCCCGTCGAGCACGGTGACGACCGACGTGGCCTCGCCGGGGATGTTGACCAGGATGGCCGTGGTCGAACCACCGTACTGGGCGCCGTAGTAGATTCCGGCCAGCATGATCAACGCGCCGACGGGATCGAGCCCGAAGGTGATCGGCAGCAGCATGGCGATGGTCGCAATCGGCCCGACGCCCGGCAGAACGCCGATCAGGGTGCCGATCAAGCAGCCGAGGAAGCACAGGCCGAGGTTCTGCAGCGACAGCGCGACCGCGAACCCAAGGGAGAGATTGTTGACTAGGTCGAACATCTCGAACTCACCCTGCTTTCAGCATGTCGAGGGGATAGGGCAGGGAGGTCGGCATGATCGGGATCGGCAGGCCGAGGATGAACCCGAACATGCCGATGCACAGTGCGGTCATGACCACGGCGAAAATCACGATCTCGACCGGCCGTGTCGCCTTGTCGGCCATCGATCCGAACATCAGACACAGCGGCCCGGCGACGATCAGGCCGAGGGGCCGCACGGTCCATGCGAACAGCAGTGCCGCGCCGAGCACGAAGAAGGGGCCGCGAATGTGCCAGCGGTCGAGCGGGGAACCCTGTGTCGCGAACGACGAGATGATCAGCAGGATCCCGAACCCGGCGACCAGAATGGCGGTGGCCCGCGGCAGCATGCCGGGCCCGATGCTGCGGAGCGTGCCGAGGTCGAGAGACCACGTGCCCCAGAAGGCGAACAGCGCGATGGCGAGCAGGAAAAGCCCGGCCCCGAGGTCTTGAGGGGATCTCACGATGCCGAGCCTCCGCGACCGAACCCGACGTCCGAATGTCTCGACATGAACTGCGCCCCCCACCGAGGTCGGACCCGCGTTCGTCGCGCGCCCTTGTTGTCCGACTGCGGACACCCCCGAATTTCCCCTAAAGATCTTGCACGCTAGCCGAGGTCGGGGGGCGCCGTCCACAAGTAGGCGCGTGGCATCGTGAATGTGCGTTGCGGGCTTGCCGCAGCGCCACCCTGGCGCTTCAATGACAGCTGGCCGACGTAGCGGCCGAACTGGGGAGCACGCCGTTGACCGATTTCATCCGGACCGAGCGCGAAGGCGCCATCTTAACCATCGTCATCGACCGGCCCGACAAGATGAATGCGCTGACGCTGGAGATGTACGAAGAGATCGCCGGCCTGTTCACCGGCTTGGCAGACGATCCCGCTACCCGTGCCGTGGTCATCCGGGGGGCCGGCGGCCGGGCCTTCGCCGCCGGAACCGACATCTCGGTGTTCCGAGTGTTCGGCAAACCGGAGCAGGGGCTCGCTTACGAGCACCGCATGGACCAGATTCTGAGCCTGATCGAGCAGTGCCCGGTGCCCACCATCGCCGCCATTGCCGGGGTGTGCACGGGCGGCGGCGCGGCCATCGCCGCTGTCTGCGACCTGCGCATCGCCACCCGCAATCTTCGGTTCGGATTCCCGATTGCCCGCACGCTCGGCAACTGTCTCTCCGCGGTGAATCTCGCCCGCCTGTCGGCGCTGATGGGACCGGCCCGCGTCAAGGAGATGATCTTCACCGCCCGGCTGCTCGGTGGCGAGGAGGCGCTGGCCGCGGGCCTCGTCGGCGAACTCGTCGAGACCCCCGAGGCGCTCGAGGCGCGGGCCGCCGAACTCGCCCGACAGATCGCCGGCCACGCCCCGCTCACCCTCGCCATCACCAAGGAACTGATGCGCCGCAATGCCCAGGCCGCTGGTATCGGCGAAGACCGCGACCTGGTGGCGAAGTGCTATACAAGCGCCGATTTTCGCGAGGGGCTCGAATCGTTCCTCGCCAAGCGTGCGCCCCAGTGGACGGGACGCTGAACACAACACGACAGGGGAGGAAACGGCGATGGCGGCAATCGGTTTCGTCGGACTGGGCAACATGGGCCTGCCGATGGCGGCCAATCTGGTGAAGGCGGGTCACCGGGTGAGCGGGTTCGATCTCGTCGCCGCCAACATGGAGGGTGCCGCGGCTCGCGGCGTGACCCGTGCCACCAGCGCGGCGGCGGCCGTGGCGGAGGCCGATGTCGTCGTCACCATGCTGCCCGCCGGCAAGCACGTGCTGTCGGTCTACGAGTCGACCATCGCCGGCGCCGCCCGGCCCGGCACGCTGGTCATCGACAGCTCGACCATCGACGTGGCCTCGGCGCGCGCGGCCCATGAACTGGCCGCCAAGGCCGGCCTCCGGTCGCTCGATGCGCCGGTATCCGGCGGTGTCGGCGGCGCCGAGGCGGCGACGCTCACCTTCATGGCCGGTGGCGCCGATGACGCGTTCGCGGCCGCCAAGCCCGTCCTCGAGGCGATGGGCAAGAAGATCGTCCACTGCGGCGGCGCGGGCGCCGGCCAAGCCGCCAAGATCTGCAACAACATGATCCTCGGTATCAGCATGATCGGCGTCGCCGAGGCGTTCGTGCTGGCCGAGAAGCTCGGGCTCTCCCATCAGGCGCTGTTCGACGTGGCCTCCGGCTCGTCCGGTCAATGCTGGTCGCTGACAACCTATTGCCCGGTGCCGGGCCCCGTGCCGACCTCGCCCGCCAATCGCGGCTATCAGCCGGGCTTCGCGTCGGCACTGATGGTCAAGGACCTGTCGCTGGCGCAGGAGGCGGCGGCGGCCAGCGGGGCGGCGACCCCCCTCGGTGCCGAGGCGGCGCAGCTCTATCGGTTGTTCGTGGCGAACGGCAACGCCGGCGTCGATTTCTCGGGTATCGTCGAGTTCCTCCGTGGAAAGGCCGGGTAGCCGATGCGACCGCACTACGTCTTCGACGCCTACGGCACGCTGTTCGACGTGCACGCGGCGGCGGCGCGCCATCGAGCGGCCATCGGGCCGGAGGCGGACCGCCTGTCGCAGATCTGGCGCACGAAGCATCTCGAGTATTCCTGGATCCATGCCCAGACCGGCCGGCACACCACCTTCTGGTCGCTGGCCGGGCGAAGTCTCGACTTCGCCATGGCGGCGGTCGGCGTGAAAGACGACGCCCTGCGCACCCGGCTGCTGTCGACCTATCGCGTGCTCGATGCCTATCCCGAGGTGGCTGGCGTTCTCGCCGATCTCAAGGCGCGGGGCGCCACGGTCTCGATCCTCACCAACGGCGACCCGGACATGATCGCCGACGCGGTGGCGAGTGCCGGCATCGGCCCGCACGTCGATGCCGTCATGACCGTGCACGAGGCCGGCGTCTATAAGCCGGACATGCGGGTCTATGATCTGGTCACCCGCCGGTTCGGCTGCCGGCCCGGTGACGTCTCGTTCCAGTCGTCGAACCGGTGGGACATCGCCGGCGCCCACGTGGCCGGGTTCCGCACCGTCTGGATCAATCGCCTCGGCCAGCCGGACGAGTATCCGGACATGCCGGCCGATCAAGTCATCCGCTCCCTCGCGGCGTTGCCGGCGCTGGAGAACTGACCGCCCAAGGAGTGCTGCCGATGGCCGTTGTCACCTATTACCTCTCGCTCAACTCGCCATGGTCCTATCTCGGCAGCCGACGTCTGATCGAGATGACGCGGCGGCTCGGCGTACCCGTCGACGTCAAGCCCGCCAAGTACGGCGTGGTGTTCGCCGAGACGGGCGGCCTGCCGCTCGCCAAGCGGCCACCCGCCCGGCGCGCCTATCGCATGATGGACCTCAGCCGCTGGCGCGACCACCTCGCCATCCCGATCGTGCTGGAGCCGCGCCACTTTCCGTCCGACGAAACGGCGGGCACCCGTCTGGTGATCGCCACGGCGCGCGCCGGACAGGATGCTTTGACCCTGTCGAGCGAGATCGGCCGCGCGCTGTGGGAGCGCGAGGAGAACATCGCCGATCCGGCGGTGCTGGTGGCGGCCGCGGCCCGTGCCGGCATCGACGTGGACAAGGTGTCCGCCACGGCGCCGTCCGACGCAGAACTCGACGCAATCTGGGACGCCAACACCACCGAGGCGGTGAGCCGCGGCGTGTTCGGCGCGCCGAGCTATGTGCTGGCCTCGGGCGAAATCTTCTGGGGCCAGGACCGCCTCGACTTCCTGGAGCGGGCGCTGCAGCGGGAGCAGGCCGGTTCATGAAGGCCAGCGAGTTCAGCGGCTACACGGTCGGCTATGGGCGCGACGAGAACCAGTTCCCGGTCTACGTCACCGCGTTCGTCGGCTGCGTGCTGATCGCAGCGGCCATCGCCTACTCCATGACCATCCTGTTCGCGCTGGGGGCCGTTTCGGCGGCCTTCGCGGTCTACAATTTCCCACTGTTGGAGCATGGTCGCGTCCGCCTCGGGGCCAACCAGTACGGTCTGTTCATCGAAGGCTTCGGGCTGATCGCGTGGCGCGCCGTCGACCGCATCGAACTGGTCACCATCGCGCAGCGCGCCATGACCGTGAACGAGCTTCAGATCGGCCTCAAGATGCCGCTCGGCAAAGCCCTGCTCGCCGACTGGCGCAAGGTGCCGCCGCACCGCATGATCATGCGGCTGCCCTGGTCGATGACCCACGACAACATCGTCCACGTCACCCTCGACCCCTTCGACAAGGAGCCCGAGGAGATCCACCGCACCATGCAGCGCATGTGGCGCTACTATCGCAGCTAGCGCTTCTCGCATCGGTGCGTTGACGCAATCGTTGTTTGCGAGGGGGGACGGGCCGCCGTAAGAGGGACCGTCGTCGTCATGCCGGGCGGCCAGCCTGCCCGGCACAACCGGAGTTCCCGCATGCTCAAGTTCTATTTCAACGGCTCGCCCAATCCGACCAAGGTTGCGCTGTTCCTCGAGGAATCCGGCCTTCCCTACGAGGCGGTGCCCGTTGACACCCGCAAGGGCGAGCAGTTCGCACCCGACTTCCTGAAGATCAACCCGAACGGCAAGGTTCCCGCCATCGCCGACGGCGCCACCATCGTGTTCGACAGCAACGCCATCCTGCTCTATCTCGCCGAGAAGACCGGCCAGTTCCTGCCGGCGCCGGCAGCCCGCGGCGATCTGCTGTCGTGGCTGATGTTCGTGGCGACCGGTATCGGTCCGTACGCCGGGCAGGCGGTCCACTTCCGCCACTTCGCGCCGACCCAGATCCCCTACGCGCGCACCCGCTACGACTTCGAGGCCGAGCGCCATTTCAAGGTGATCGACGACCGTCTGGCCGCCAACAAGTACATGGTGGGCGGCGTCTACACGATCGTCGACATGGACGTCTGGGGCTGGGCCCGCATGCTTCCGTTCGTGCTCGGCGACGATGCCTTTGCGAAGTTCCCGAACATCAAGCGGCTGGTCGACGAGATCAGCGCACGCCCCGCCGCCGTCCGCGCCGTGGCGCTGCGTGACCGCCACAAGTGGAAGACCGAGATGGACGACGAGGCCAAGGCCCACATGTTCAAGCACCTCGCCAAGGCCTGAGCCGCGGCGAACGGCGGCGGCGTGCGCTCACCCGCGCGCCGCCGGCTCGTCCCGGTCGAGAATGATGACCTGCCCGTCCTCGGGCAGGATGCGGATGCGGTCGCCGCTGCGGATCAGCGTGGTTGGACAGCCCGCCTCGAAGCGGTCGACCATCGTGAGGTCGGCGAACGCGGCGCCCTGCGCCAGGATCGTGTTGGCGCGGTCGAACACGATGGCGGCCGGCGCCATGCCGCGGGCCTTCATTTCGTGCAGCATCCACGCCGACGCCACGCCGCCCTTGGCCGTCACCAGCACCAGGATGCGGTCGACGTAGCTTTCCCCGAAGAGCTTGTGGGCGGGCCGCGAGAACGTTCCCGCCAGGCGGTCCAGGTCGTAGCGCGCCGAGAAATTGTCCGTGGCGACCAGCGCGATGCCTTCCACCGCCGGTCCGATGCCGCTGTGGCATTTGAGCGTGATCGGCATCACACGATCCTTCCGCGCACGGCGCTGTCCACGCAGGCGGCCATGGTGGCGAGCGTCGGCTTGTAGCCGTAGCCCGCGATGATGTTGACGAGCTTGGCGGAGTTGGTGAGCAGCCGGCTCCAGCCGTTGGCCTCGGCCATCTCGCGGGCATAGCTCTGGTAGAAGCACACGCCCGCCGCGACGATGCCGCCGGCCGCCTCGATGCGCGCCGTCAGCCCCATGCGGTCGGCCGCGAACTTGATCTCCGGCGAGGTGGTCACGACGAGGGACGTCTCGGCATGCACGCGGCGGCCGTCGAGCAGCACGGCCAGTTGCTCGATCTCCATGAGCGACAGCTGCGGCGCCGCGAACACCACCACGTCGACCTTTTCGCCCTTGGCGTCGTAGCCGGCGAAGAACGCGTCGCGGTCCGCCGCCCCGATCCGCAGCGCCGCCGGCACCGGCCGGCCGTGGAACGCATCGGCCAGCGTCGGCGCCTCGGGCGTGCGGCCGGGCATGTGGAACAGCGCGACCGAACCGAAACTCGCCAGCGCCGCGCCAAAATGCTTGAGATCGTCCGAGGTCGGCGTGCCCGTCAGGCCCGAAACGACCGGCACTTGCCAGTAGCTGTTGGCGATCCGCCCGACGATGCCGCCGAGTGCCCCCCAATCGGCGAAGTCGCGCGGCTGCCAGTCGACCTCGACATGCAGCGTGCCGGCGCGGTGGCGCTCGAGATGATAGCCGTAGCGCGGCGTGCGCCCCGTCAGACCGGCCGCGAGCGCCGACGGCCCCCCCTCGAAGTTGCTCCGCGCCCCCATCACGCTGTTGGCGTAGATGACGACGCCGGTGTCGCCCATCGCCAGATGCTCGCCCCGCGCCGGCGGCAGCACCGTCTGATAGTTGATGCACGTATTGGTCATCAGCACGCCGAGCGCCTCGAACGCGGCGATCGCCCGCGCCTCGATGTCCGCCATGGCGGCGGTCTGGCGCAGCCGCTTGTAGCTGTCGAAATCGAGGCCGCGCGGGTCGGTGATGGTCGGGATGCGCACGCGCCGCTCGCCGGCTGGCGCTGTGGCGAGCCCCTCGAGCCAGGCGACGCCGGCTTCGCCGAGGCTCTCGGTGTCGGCCATGATGTGGGCCTGACCGACCGGCACGAAGTCCTCGGCATCGAAGAACCGGCCGACCGCCATCTGATGGCTGAGCGCCCACTGTCGCACCGGGCCGAGCGCACCACCGGCCATGGCCCGCTCTTCATCTGTCAACCGCATATCACACCCCGCGACGCGGGCGGCCGGGCACGAGCCCGGCCGCCCGGAGGATCGGCCCTCGTGACTATTTCTTCTCGGCCGCCGCCTTCAGCGCCGGTGTGATCCGAATGACTTCGGCTTCGACCAGCTTCTGCAGGCCTTCAGGTCCCCGCTCCGCGCCCATCGGCGCCGTCGAGCCGAGTTCGACGTACCGCTTCTTGATGCCCGGATCGTCGAGCGCCTTGCCGAGCGCGTCGATCAGCTTGGCCCGCACGTCGGCCGGAAGCCCCTTCGGAGCCACCATGGCGTTCCAGGCGCTGAAGATGAAGTCGACGCCGAGCTCCTTGGTGGTCGGCACGTTCGGCAGGCTTTCCAGGCGCTGGGGCGCGGCGACCGCGTAAGCCTTGATCGTGCCGCCGTTGATCTGCGGGATCACGTTGAGCGACTGGTCGACGATGTAGTCGAGATTGCCGCCGACGAGATCGTTCAAGGCCGGTCCGGTGCCGCGATAGGCGACCATCGCCGGCTTGAAGCCGAACTGCGAGTTGAACAGCACGCCGGAGACGTACGAGATGGAGCCGACGCCGGCATGACCGTAGCTGAGCTTCTCGCTGTTCGCCTTCAGGTAGTCGAGAAACGACTTGAGGTCGGTCGCCGCGGTGTCTTTCTTGGCGACGATCGTCTGCGGCGTGAAGTTGACGACGCCGATCTGGTCGAAGCTCTTGGCCGGATCGTACTTCAAATCCGGATACAAGGCCGGCGCCGCAGACTGCGTGCCCATGTTGCCGACGCCGATGGTGTAGCCGTCGGGGGTCGCCTGGGCGACGCGCGTCATGCCGGTCGTACCGCCCGCACCGCCCACGTTCTCGACCACGATCTGCTGACCGAGCGTCCGCGACATGTGCTCGCCGATCAGTCGCGTGACCACGTCGGTCGGGCCGCCGGCGGCGAACGGCACGATCACCGTGATCGGCTTGTTCGGATAGGTCTGCGCGTGAGCCGGCAGACTGAGAGCGCCGATGGCACCGATGGCCAGAAGGCGGGCGACGGCACGACGGGAGAGATAGTGCATGCGTTGGGCCTCCTGAGGCTGCGTTGGACGAAAGTAGCAGTTGAGCAGAGTTCATATGTGGGCGCCAGCGCGATGCCGCAAGGCATGGCCGGCGGCATGGCGAAGCGGCACCTCGAGGGGGGGGATCGCCAGGGGACGGGCGGTGGGGTTTGGGCCGGCCCTAGCAGGTTGTTGAACTTGGGTCTTCGGTAGCCCCGTATCCTCGGTTGAGG
>JBMOGA010000088.1:0-11368 GCA_049318625.1 Hyphomicrobiaceae bacterium | reverse complement strand
ACCAGGAATCAGCGTTCGCGTCGTCCCTCAAGGGGTTTTTCGACAGAATCGACCCCGAGCGGACAACAACCAAGACGGATCTCTTGATTTTCGGTCGCTGCGCTCAAGACGTGCGGCACGACCTGCCGTCCGCCCTCAACGCTCATCTCTTTCGGGCTCTAGAGAACCTCCAACACCGGACGCCAGCCGATATCCTCGTGCCGATGGGACTGCGTGTTGAGATAGAAGTAGCCGGCCGAATGGTATCCGCGGCAGACACGAGCGGTCGCTTTGTGCCGGTAAGGCTCGCGCGTCCAACTGACCGCCCCGAACCAGTTCCAAACCATATTGTGCGGGTCTCGCAGTGCGTCAGCATCGAGCGTGCTTTGAGCGGTTCGCGCCACCGGCTGCGGCAATCCCTCCGTGGGGTGTGCGCCGGCGATAATGCGGTCCCACTCGTTGTCCGGCGCCCCCCCGCCAAAGCCGTCATTCTCGATGCGAAAGTCTTGGCCACCGGACAAAAGACGGCATCGAAAATGCCGGCCGTCGATCGTGATCGTCCGCCCCATGACGTACCCTGCGCCGTCGAGGTCGTCCCAGCTGACGCGCACTAAGATCACACGATCACAGATCATGAGCCGGTGGCCGTCGTCATCGATCACAATCCAGCGTAGAGAACGCTCCCCGTCGGTCGGGGTATCGCCGAGGCTCCAGCATGCGAAGTCTGGAACCCGCTGGAATTCTGCGATGTCGCCCGGCGGCGCGAAGTCGAACGGCTTGAGCACTTCGAGGTCGACCAGCCAGGGCCGGGTCGGCCGCGGCAGAGGCTGTCGATGGAGCCTCAGGCTTCCAAACTCTGTCACGCCGAGCATCCTGAGCATCGCACCCCATCGTTTCATCTGATGAAACGCTTAGTATTGCCGCAACATGCTCGATCGTTGATCACGGGTCAAACTTCGATTGACACGTCCGCTGCTGACGCCGCAAGATGGAACTACGTTTTGACTAATGGAACGAAATGCGGCGATCTGGATCGGGATTAGAGGGGGAAGTTGAGATGGTCTTGCAGTCTGGAATGGGTCGTCGCGATCTGCTGGTCGGCGCCGGAGCGTTGGCGCTGTCGACTGCTTCCGGCTATGCCTGGGCACAGGAGAGCGCCGTCACCTTCACCTCTTGGGGCGGTGCCTTCCAAGACGCACTCAGGGCCAACATGCTCGCGCCGGCCGCCAAGGCGCTTGGCATGACCGTGCGCGAGGACACCACGAACGGCATCCAGGACATCCGTGCTCAGATCACCGCCCGCAAGGTGACATGGGACGTGACCGAGCAGGAGCTTCCCACCGCCGAGACCCTGAAACGGGAAAATGCGCTCGAGCCGCTCGACTACGGCGTCATCAGCACCGACGGCATTCCGAAGGAACTGGTGAACTCGCACTACGTCGGCTTCGTCAACTTTACCAAAGTCATCGCATGGCAAGTCTCAACCTACGGGGAAAGCGGTCCCAAGACCTGGGCGGACTTCTGGGACGTGAAGGCGTTTCCCGGCAAGCGTTCGCTGTTCCAGCAGGTGAACTATGCGCTTGAAGCCGCCACGATGGCGCAGGGCGTCCCGATCGCAGACGTCTACAAGGTGCTCGCCACCACCGACGGAATGAACCGGGCGTGGGCGAAGTTGGAAGAGATCGCGCCGCACATCACCGTCTGGTACCGCGGCGGGTCGCAGTCGGCGCAACTCCTGCGGGACGGCGAGGTGGATATCATTCACATGGGCCACAACCGCGTCGAAAGCGTCATCGGGTCCGGCAAGAAGGTCAGCTACCGATTCGACGGCGGCACTATGGACATCGACGCGCTTATGGTTCCGCGGGGAGCGCCCAACAAGGCCAACGCCATGCGCCTGATCAACGAACTGTTGAAGGCGGACGCTCAGGCCCGGCTTGCCAAGGCCATGCCGCTCGGTCCAGTCAACACGAAAGCGTTCGCCACCGGGATCCTGACCGAAGCGGAAGCGCTGAAGGTCAACACGCATGCGAGCAACATCGGCAAGCAGTTGCTGATCGATCCGAATTTCTACGTCGGGCGGCTCGACCAGCTGACTGAGCGCTTCGAGCGCATCAAGCAGAAGCGCGGCTGACGGACGAGGTCAGGCGGTGTTGCTACCGCTTGACCCAACGCTTCAGATGGTACGCATGGCGACGAGCACATCGATTTCGAAGTCCCTGTCGATCAGCGTCCGCCACGTGATCAAGCGTTACGGCGAGCAACGCGTGCTCGACGACGTCTCGATCGACATCGAGGCCGGCGAGTTCATGACGCTGCTCGGTCCGTCCGGATCGGGCAAAACGACGTTGCTGATGGCGATGGCGGGCTTCGTCAGCCCGGAGAGCGGATCCATCCGCTTCGGCGACACCGAGGTGATTGCGACGTCGCCGCACAAGCGCGGAATCGGCATGGTCTTCCAGAGCTACGCCCTGTTCCCTTTCATGAGCGTACGCGAGAACGTCGTCTATCCGCTGAAGATCCGCGGCGTTCCGTCCAAAGAGCAAGCGCGACGTGCCGAGGCAGCGCTTGAGATGGTCAAGCTCGCAGGCTATGGCGACCGGCGCATCACGCAACTCTCCGGCGGACAGAGGCAGCGCGTGGCGCTGGCCCGCGCGATCGTATTCGAACCGCGCATCATCCTGATGGACGAGCCGCTGTCCGCCCTCGACAAGAAGCTGCGCGAACACATGCAGATCGAGCTGAAGGCGCTCCATCAGAAACTCGACGCGACGATCGTATACGTGACGCACGATCAGCGCGAAGCCCTGACGATGTCCGACCGCATCGCGGTGATCGACCGGGGGCGGATCGCTCAGATCGACACGCCTCAAGCTCTTTACCGCCGGCCTCGGTCGCTGTTCGTCGCGGACTTCATCGGCGAATCGACACTCGTCCCTGTCGAGCGCGAGGGAAATCGCGTGATCTTGCAGGGGCAAAGCCTGAAGCTGGCAGGACCAGCACCGGAAGGCCGAAACCTGAAACTCGTACTGCGTCCGGAGCTCCTGAGAATCGGGCAAGTCGGGGACGAGGACAATATCCTGCGCGGTACGGTTCGCCAGGCGATCTACCAGGGTGAGTCCATCCTTCTCATCGTCGATGCGGGTGACGGTCGCGAGATCAACGTGCGAGTGGCGATGAGCCGCGCGGCGCAGTCGACCATGCCCGAGGTCGGGCGCGAGGTGGATATCGCCTTGCACCGCGACGATACGGTGGTTCTGGCGGAGCAGGCCGCATGAGCCCCACACATCGAAATGTGTCGACCGCTTCGCCATCGCCTCCGAATTCGGTCGAACTCTCTCGGGTGATGACGCGCGAGCGGGCTCTGTTTCTCGGGCTCAGCATGCCGGCGACGCTGTTGATCCTCGTCGTGATCTTTTTGCCGGTCGTATGGTTGTCGTCGCTGTCGGTGTTCGATCGCGCGGGCGAACTGTCGTTGGAGAACTACGGGCGGCTGACCGGCGACCTCTACGTCGAGGCGTTCCTCGTCACCTTCGAGATCAGTGCCGTGGTGACCGCATTGTGCGTGGTGCTCGGCTATCCGCTCGCCTACTGGCTCAGCCGGCAGCGCGAGCACACCGCCAACTTGCTACTGATCTGCGTACTGCTGCCGTTCTGGACGGCCGTACTCGTGCGCACATACGCGTGGCTGGTGCTGCTTCAGCGTAATGGACTGATCAACTCGTCCCTGCTGTCGCTCGGGCTCATCGAGCAGCCGCTCCAGCTCGCCCACAACCTCCCGGCCAGCATCGTCGGCATGGTTCACATCATGCTGCCGTTCCTGGTGCTGCCGCTCTATGCGACGATGAAGGCGATCGATCCCGATCTGGTTCGCGCGGCCATCGGCCTTGGCACATCTCCCTTCGGCGCGTTCTGGCGGATTTTCGTGCCGATGTCGCTGCCCGGTCTGTTCGCGGGCGTCGTGCTCGTCTTCGTGCTGTCGCTGGGGTTCTATGTGACGCCCGCGCTGCTCGGCGGCGGACGTGTGCAGATGCTGGCTCAGCGCATAGAATCGACGATCACGATCTTTTCGAATTGGGGCGCCGCGAGTGCGCTTGGCGTCGTTCTGTTGGCGATGGCTCTGCTGCTCGTCGCGATGCTGCATCGCGTCTTCGGCCTCGACAAGTTGTTCGTGAGGTAGAGCGATGGCAGTCGAGAAACTCCCGGGGCAGTCGCGTTGGACGGAGCGTGGCCTCGCGATCTACGGGGCGCTCGTGCTGCTGTACCTTATGCTGCCGACCCTGATCGTCATTCCTATGTCGTTCTCGGATTCACAATACCTCGAGTTCCCGCCCAAGACCTGGTCGCTCCGATGGTACCGCGAGTACTTCGGCTCGGAAGCTTGGATGAACGCCACGCGGACCTCGCTCGCGGCAGCCGTCCTCACCACACTCGTGGCGACGCCGATCGGTACGCTCGCGGCGTACGGTATGCACTGCGCGTCGGAGCGAGTGCGAAATCGGCTGCAGATCCTGGCACTGATGCCCATCGTCGTCCCGTCGATCCTCGTGGCGGTGGGGGTATTCCATCTCTATGCCCTCATCGACCTGAACTATACGCTGATGGGCGTCGTCGTTGCCCATACGGCGCTGGCCGTGCCATTCGTCATCGTCACCGTTCTGTCCAGCCTCCGCAATTACGACATGACCCAGGAGATCGCTGCCCGCAGTATGGGTGCTTCGAGGGCGCGCGCATTTCTGACCATCACGCTGCCGCAGATTCGCTTCGCTGTCCTCACGGGCGCCTTCCTGGCCTTCATCACGTCGCTCGATGAGGTCGTCGTCGCGATGTTCGTTTCCGGTGGCGAGAACGCGACAATCACCCGGCGGATGTTCAATGCCCTCCGCGATCAGATCGACCCGACGATCGCGGCGATCTCGACGTGTCTGATCGTCGTTTCAGTCGCTGCGCTGGCGGCTGTGCAGCTCATCAGCAAAGCCGCAAGCAGAAAGGCCTGAGATGCCGGCCCGGCTGATCCATCGCTACGGCACCGCGGACCGGCCGCTCCGCGGCTTCGAAGCAGCAACGCTGGCGGACGTGCGTGCAGGGATAGCGGTACTCTTCGGCCTCACCGACTTTCGTTCGCAGGCGCAGGCCGTCCGCGACGCGAGCTGGTATACGTCGCCCCCGGGTAAAGAAAGCAAAGGCCTCGATCTCGGAGACGCGGACGCCGACTGCGGTCGGGTTTGCGCAGCGATCCGGCAGCGGTCGGGACGGCCTATTCTCGTCGGAGGAACACTCACGCAAGCCGTCGAAGTCGCGCGAGCGGAGGCGGTGGAGACTGTCGTTCTGTTCTCCGCCCGGCTCGATTTGCCGTCCCATCTCCTCGCCGGCAAAAAGCTGGTCGCCATCGGCTCGCACGATCTGTTGTCCGCAGCAACGGTCCGGCGGTGGAGGGATGCCGGCGGTACGATCGTAGCGTCGACCGGCGCGGCTCCGCTACCGGAGCGCATGGCAGCTGCAATCGGAACGGCCCCCCTCGGCCGGACGACCTGCATCATGGATGCAGACGTAATCGATACCGGGTTTGCAGCCGGATCCCACGGACTAAACGTCGGCGGAGTGACGCCGCTCGAGTTTCTGGCCGCCGTTCAGGCTGTGACGGCCCAGTCGGCGGTCGACGGGGTGGCGATCGCCAATCTGGCTCCCGACAGAGATTCCCGCGGACATAGCGAACTGCTGTTCGCCGAAGCCATCGACATGGTCGTCGGCAGCCTCACGGCAGATGCGCCCTCATGATGTCGCCGCTCCGAACCGCTGAAGTCCCGATAATCGGTGTTCCGACGTTTCTCGGAGCACAGATCGCCGACGTGGAGGACCTGCGGCCGGGCGACGCCGCCATGGTCGGACTGTTCCTCGATCATGGCGATCGAGGCCGGTTCGGAAAGCGGTTCGCCGCCCGGCAAATTCGCTACGCGTCCGCTGCTGCCAGCGTCAAGCCGCCCGTGGGGCCGCAGGGCCGTTGTCTTGATCTCGGCGACCTGAACGTTTTTCCCCTCGAACCCGTCAGGCAGGAACAGGCCCTCAAACGGCAGCTCGACCTGATCGTCAGGGCGGGTGCCATTCCGATCGTCGTCGGTGGGCGGAAGCTCCCATTCCCCTTGGGGGACTGTCTGAGCAGCGGGCTTACACGGCAAATGGCCACGCCCTGGCGTCCGCTGTCGGACGAAAAACGATTCGCCCTTCTGCTCGATCTTGCTCCCCTTCTCGATGTCAGGTGTGAGCCACAACGAAAGTCCGCCGTCTTGCGTGGTCTTGTCGACATTCCGTCCGAACGGATCGGAGCTGTCCACCTGTTCGGCGTAGCGCCCGATCTCGACGTCGGGGGGCGCTGCGAAGCATCCTTTGCGGTCCACGTCCTCGAAGGTCTCGCGGCCCACTGCATCGGAGGACAGCCATGTCGCTGAGAGACACGGCGGTTCCGCGCATGGCCGGGCATCTTCCCTTCATGCGGGGCCCTGTTCGTCAGCTTGCGGACGTCGGAGCCGGCAGGATCGCCGTGTTCGGCGCGCCGATCGGAACCGGCACCCAGGATACGACACTCGGGCCGCTGAGCTTGCGGGAAACCTCGAGCTATTTCGGATCCCACTTCACGTCGAACATGAAAGCGGCAATGGATATCGACCAGCGACGGATCCTCGACAGTACGAAGGTGGCTGGGCGTATCGTCGACCTGGGCGACATCGACTTCGGCCGCTCCCCTGTCGATGTGGAGGCTTCGATCGCACACGTAGCGTCCGCCATATGCAGGCAGGGGGCACTGCCCATGATGCTCGGCGGAGCGACCCGTCACGCCGCGCCGATGCGCCGAGGGATGGAAGCCGGGCTCGGCCGATCGGTCACTCTGACGGTGCTCGACGGGGAGTGGCTTCCGTCCGATGACGCGCGCCTGCTCGTTGCGATCGACTTGGCATCGGTTGCCTCGACCTGGCATGGTGCAACCCCGCGTGCGCGCTTCTCGGGGCTGTCCCTCTCGGACATCCGCAAGCGGGTGCGTCTACTCGGAACCGCGTCACTGGCCGGCATTGCCGTGACGGGCCTCGAACCGACGCGTGCCGGCCTTGCGACGGTGAAGACCGCCCAGCGCCTGGTTGTCACGGCGGTCCTCGATCTCATCTATGGCTACCTCGACGCGCTCCGGCCTGCCGAGGCCGCCCATGGATGAAGACCCTATCGTTTTCCATGCGTCGGAAGCGACCTTTTTCGGGGTACCGCGCGGCGGGTTCGACTCCTTGACGCCGAATGGGCTGGCGTTCATCGGCATGCCGTCGGATGCAACCCACACGAGTCGCATCGGGACACGTTTCGGTCCGCGGGCGCTCAGGAGAACGACGAGCACACTGATGCACCGCATAACGAGCGATGCCGGCGACGGCGGTCTCCACGATGTCCGCCAGGGGGCGCTCGTGCAGGTCGCTGATCTCGCAGCCTTCACCGATCTCGGTGATGCGCCGATCGACGAAGAGAACGTCGAGGCGACGATGGCCGGCATAGCCGCCTACACGCGCTCTGCAGCCCTTGCCGGTGCTCTGCCCGTGGCCGTTGGCGGCGATCATTTCAATAGTTATCCGGCGTGCCGGGGCGTCTCTGAAGCCTTGGCGCAACGCCATCCGCTCAAACGGTTCGGCTACATTCAGATCGACGGGCATCTGGACTTCGGCGATCAACTCGGCGCGTGGGGACGCTTCAATCACGCCACGAACGCCCGAAGGGTATCGGAGCTTCCCAACATCGCGCGCGAAAACATGGTCTGGATTGGCATCGCGGGTTGGGTCGACGGAACCGACGTCGCCGCGATCGAAGACATGGGCGGCCTCATCATAACAGCCGAAGATTGGCACAAGCTCGGCTCGCGCGAAGTCGCAGCCCGCGCGTTGGCGCAAGCGTTGCGAGGCTGCGACTCCATATATCTCAGCATAGATGTGGACGCTCTCGATGCCGGATTTCTGCCCGGAACCGGTTCGATCGTACACAGCGAGATCACACCCCGTCAGTACCTTGACCTCTTGACGTACCTTTCGTCCGCGCCGTTCTGCGGATTGGACTTCGTTGAAGTTTCACCACCACTCGATCCGTCGGGGCGGTCGGACGCGATCGCCGCCCGACTGCTGCTGGAGGTGCTGAGATCAAGATTTCTCCGACCAAGCCAGGATCGTTGGAGCGGCCCAGCCGCGGGTCGCCTTGGCCCCTGACGATTGACGGACACGTCGGCATCTTCTGCAAATGAAAGCGACAGCATGAAGTCTCCTCGCTCAGATGACGCCCAAATCGATGACAGATTGGGAGTTGAAGCCGTAGAGCGCGCCTTGACGATCGTTGATGCCCTTGGCAACGCTCAGGCTCGTCTCACGCTCAAGGAACTCGCCCTCAAAACCGGTCTCTCCAAAGCGACGATCTTGCGGTTGGCCGTTTCACTGGAGCGCTTCGGATATCTCAAGAAGAACGCGCACGGCGAGTATAGCCTTGGCCCGTCTCTGTGGCGCCTCGGCTCGGCCTATCGCCAAAGCCTCGAGATTGAGACGATCATTCGCCCGGCGTTGGAGGCCCTCGTTTCGATCACCCAGGAGAGCGCGTCGTTTTGGGTCGCCAGGAGCCGAGAGCGGATTTGTCTGTATCGCATGAATTCCCCGCGCTCGGCGCGCAGCCACGTCGAAGAGGGCGAAACGTCTCCCCTCGACAAAGGCTCGGCCGGTCATGTCGTGTCGTTCGCTCTCGGCCAACCCACGCCCTACGCAAGCGACATCGGGACCGAATACGTGGTCGCGACTTTGGGCGAGCGCGACCCGGATGTCGCCAGTGTCTCTGCGCCCATCTACGGGCCGAACAATGAATTCGTCGGTGCGCTGACCTTAGCGGGCATACTTAATCGCTTTGAGCCACAAATCCCACAGTTCAAGGTGATCGTGCGCCAAGCTGCAGCGGCCGTGACGAAGCAATTGGGAGGGGACTACCCTTGGCACCCTCAGAAGAAGGCGCGGGGCGGCATCTGATGTCACTCCCTCTCGCGGGTGTGCGGATCGTCGACCTCACCAACGTTCTGGCCGGCCCGTTCTGCGGTTACAATCTCGCGCGCCTCGGCGCCGAGGTCATCAAGATAGAGCATCCGTCGGGTGGCGACCTCGCCCGCAAGCTCGGCGCCGATGCCGATATGTCCGCCAAACTTATGGGTTTGTCGTTCGTCGCCGTCAACGCAGGCAAGCAATCCGTCGCCCTTGATCTCAAATCCGAGGACGGCAAAAGCGCGTTCTTGAAGCTCGTCGAAATCTCCGATGTCGTCTTGGAGAACTTTCGACCGGGCGTGATGGCGCGGCTGGGTCTCTCCTTCGAGATGCTGTCTCGCAGCAATCCGCGGCTTGTTTATTGCGCCATTTCAGGCTTCGGCCAGGACGGCCCGTGGGCCGGACGGCCGGCGTACGACCAGATCGTGCAGGGCTTGTCCGGCGCAATGAGCGTCACCGGTGATGCCCAATCGGCGCCGCTGCGCACCGGCTTTCCGGTCTGCGATACGATCGCGGGCTTGACGGCCGCCTTCGCCATCTCCGCGGCCCTCGTTGAACAGAAGACGACGGGCCGCGGCCGCCGCATCGATGTCTCACTGCTGGAATCGACCCTCGCGGCCATGGGCTGGGTGGTATCGAACTACTTGAATGCTGGCGTCACCCCTCGGCCGATGGGTAACGAGAACTTCACGGCCGCACCGTCAGGAACGTTCAGAACCGCCAGCGGCCCGCTCAATATCGCCGCCAACGAGCAGAAGCAGTTCGAAACCCTTTGCGATCTCGTCGGCCGTCCGGACCTCAAGTCTCATCCTCTGTTTGCGGATCGCCAAGATCGGAAAATCCATCGCGTTGCACTCAGGACCGAGCTTGAATCTGCGCTGGCGCTGCGTTCCGCCGAGGAGTGGGAGCGGCTCTTGAACGACAACGGCGTGCCGGCCGGCTGCGTGCTGAGCGTCCCGCAAGTCCTCGATGAGCCGCACCTGGTCGCGCGCGACTTCGTGGAGCGTTTGCCGATAGCGAATGCGGCAGACCAACCGATGCGGATCACCCGCCCCGGCTTCCGCCTCGACCAGCCGTTCCCAAGTCCGAGTTTGCCCCCGACGCTGGGGCAGGACACGGATCGCTGGTTGTCACGGATCGGGTACAGCGATGCGGACATCGCGCGTCTGAAAGACGCCGGCGTCGCCAAGAGCCCCGCGAGCGCCCCTCTCAGGAAGGACAGTCAAGGCCCATGACAGGCGAAAGCACCAAACCGGAAGATTGGTGGACCACGTCGATCATCGAGATGCAGCCGGGCACAATTCGTTATCGCGGCTACGCGATAGAGGACCTGATCGGACAGGTGAGCTTTGCACAGATGATTTGGCTGCTGACGCGCGGTGAACTGCCCGATCCCCGTGCCGCGAAGCTCCTCGAACACGCACTCGTGGCCGCCGTCGACCATGGGCCTCAAGCCCCCTCGATTGCGATCGCCCGCATGGCCATCACCTGCGGAGTGGGCATCAATAACGCGATGGCCTCTGCGATCAACGTCCTCGGCGACGTGCATGGCGGTGCGGGGGAGCAAACCGTCGCCCTTTATGCCGAGATCGATGCGAGCATAGACGACGGCAAGACGCAGGAGAGCCTTGCGGCAGCTGTCGCCGCCGCGATCGATCGGCTGAACGCCACGGGCGTGACACACGTGCCCGGCTTCGGGCATCGGTTCCATCCCATCGATCCGCGGGCACCGCGTCTTCTCGCACTCGTGGACGAAGCGGTCGTATCCGGGGTCGTGTCCGGTCGCTTCGCGGCCATCGGGCGGGCGATCGAAGACCTGCTGGCCGCTCGGCGCGGCGGCCTTCGCGTTCCGATGAATATCGACGGGGCGACGGCGGTCATTTTCGCCGAACTGGGCTTTGCCCCCCAGCTCTGCCGTGGCCTGTTCGCCATATCGCGCTCCGTCGGCATCCTCGCCCATGCCTGGGAGGAGAGCCAATCCGGCCTGCGGAACAAGGGCCCGATCCCACGGAACCTGACGTGGAGCTATACCGGACCCGCGCCGAGGATCGTTTGAGCCTTGGTGAGGTTTGAGGAGATTGGACGGCCGAATATGGCCCAAGGCTGCCATTGGGCCGCTGGCAGCTCTTGAGGGTATTGCGTCACTGCTGGCGGGGTCACCCAAGCAGCAAGCTACAGAGTTGTATCGATCAGATTTGCCGGGGTGAGCAGCCGCGCGTGGCGTGGGTGGGGGTACATCCGGACCCGCGTCGTCCGCATACGTTTTATTTCACCCCGGGGGGTGGTCCGCTCCATGATGTCAATCGGATTGGAACTTTGACCCCGGACCGAACTGCAATATTGACCCCGGC
>JBMOGA010000087.1:0-11591 GCA_049318625.1 Hyphomicrobiaceae bacterium | reverse complement strand
GCCTCAACCGAGGATACGGGGCTACCGAAGACCCAAGTTCAACAACCTGCTAGGGGCTTATCGGTCGGGGTTGCAGCGGACGGGAGCAGCCGAGGTCGTGAATGAGCCCGCCGAAACGAGCAGATGACATGTCGGCGAACCGCCGGATCGCTTCGCGCATGGCCGGCAACAGCCTAGCCGACGGCGACGCGAGCCGTCGGGACCGCTTGCCAAAGGGCTGCAATGCCGCCGGCCTCACCAAGGATCGGGTCGCGGGTCGGCACGGGCACCTGCGCGATGCTCGCCACCGCGGCCTTGTGCTCGCTGACCGTGCCCCGGCACAGGTCGTAGCTCGACCCCGTCGGATAGGCACCGATCACCAGCAGGTCGTCGCTGATCGACAGCGCCTGATGGCCGGTCCCGGCCGGAAGGACTGCCACGTCGCCCGCGCCGAGTTCGAGAACCACGCCGTGCTGGCCACCGAAGCGCACCCGTGCACGCCCCTGCGCCACGAGCAGCGCCTCGTGACACGTCGCATGATAGTGGGGAAACGGATAGATGCCGTTGTGCCAGGCCGGATCCCAGCCATTGGTCTTCATCAGGGCCTCGGCACGCCGGATCGCCTCGCCGGAGGTCGGCGGATCGACGGCGCGGGTATGCACGATCATCGGCAGAAGAGGATTGTTCGGGATGCTCCCGTCGTCGGGAAACAGAAAGCGATTCATGCCCACGCAATTAACCTTCGACGCTGACGCTATTCCCACTCGATGGTCCCCGGTGGTTTCGACGTAACATCATACACCACCCGATTGATCCCGCGAACCTCGTTGATGATTCTGGTCGCGATGCGCCCGAGGATCTCGTGGGGGAACGGGAAATAGTCGGCGGTCATGCCGTCGGTCGAAGTGACGGCCCGTAGTGCGCAGACATGATCGTAGGTCCGGGCGTCTCCCATGACGCCGACGGTCTTGACCGGAAGCAGCACGGCGAACGCCTGCCAGATCTGATCGTAGAGCCCCGCCTTGCGGATCTCGTCGAGGTAGATCGCATCGGCCAGCCGCAGGATGTCGAGCTTGTCGCGCGTGATCTCGCCCGGAATGCGGATCGCAAGGCCCGGCCCCGGGAACGGGTGGCGCCCCACGAAGGTCTCGGGCAGGCCGAGTTCACGGCCGAGCGCGCGGACCTCGTCCTTGAACAGTTCGCGCAGCGGCTCGACGAGCTTCAGGTTCATCCGCTCGGGCAGTCCGCCGACGTTGTGGTGCGATTTGATGGTGACCGAGGGGCCGCCGGTGAACGACACGCTCTCGATGACGTCGGGATAGAGCGTGCCCTGGGCCAGGAACTCGGCGCCGCCGAGCTTGGTCGCCTCGCGCTCGAACACCTCGATGAACAGCCGTCCGATCGTCTTGCGCTTCTGCTCGGGGTCGCTGGTGCCGGCGAGCGCGCCGAGGAACGTCTCGCGCGCGTCGACGTGCACGAGCGGAATATTGTAGTGCCCGCGGAACAGCGACACGACTTCTTCGGCCTCGTTGAGCCGCATCAGGCCGTGATCGACGAAAATGCAGGTCAGCTGATCGCCGATCGCCTCGTGGATCAGCACGGCCGCGACGGCGCTGTCGACGCCGCCCGACAATCCGCAGATGACCCGCCCCTTGCCGACCTGGGCGCGGATCTTGGCGATCTCGGCGCTGTGGAAATGCCGCATCGACCAGTCGCCGGTGAGCCCCGCGATCCGGTGCACGAAGTTGCCGAGCAGCTTGGCGCCGTCCGGTGTGTGCACAACCTCGGGATGGAACTGAACGGCGTAGAGCTTGCGGGCCTCGTCGGCGATCGCGGCGAACGGAGCGCCGGTCGACACGCCGATCACCTGGAACCCGTCCGGCAGCCGCGTCACACGGTCGCCGTGGCTCATCCAGACCTGATAGCGGCCGCCTTCCGACCAGACACCGTCGAACAGCGCCGACGACCCGGTGACCTCGAGCTCGGCGCGGCCGAACTCGCGATGATGGCCCGCTTCGACCTCGCCGCCGAGCTCGGCGACCATGGTCTGCTCGCCGTAGCAGATGCCGAGCACCGGCAGGCCCGATTGAAAAACCCAATCCGGCGTCCGCGGCGTGCCCATCTCGGTCACGCTGGCGGGGCCGCCGGACAGGATGATCGCCTGCGGTTTGAGCCGCTCCAGCGCATCGCTGGCCCGATTGAAGGGCACGATCTCTGAATAGACGCCCTGCTCGCGCACGCGCCGCGCGATGAGCTGGGTGACTTGCGAGCCGAAGTCGATGATGAGCACGGTATTCGTCATGACCAACGCGTTACGCCAACGGCTGCCGCACCGCAATATGGATCGCAGTCGCCGCCGGGCTGCCGCCGTCGCCGCCCACAGCCGGCCGTCGCCGTCTTGTTCTCGCTACCGATCCGGTCCAGAAGGGTCCCGGCCCTGCGCGCGGGTCCTTTGAAGGGAGGCGTCCCCCCATGCTGCTGCTGATCCTGGGTCTCATTGTCTTTCTCGGTATCCATCTGCTGCCGACCGCGCCGGATCTGCGCAACGGGCTCGCCACGCGTCTCGGCGGCAACGGTTACCAAGTGGCGTTTGCCATCGTGTCGTTCGCCGGCCTGGCGCTGATCGTGATCGGTTTCGGCAAGGCGCAGATGCTGGCCGGCAGCAAGAACCCGATCCTATGGGATCCGCCGTTCTGGCTGCGCCACGTCAGCTTCCTGTTGATGCTGCCCGCCATGGTGCTGATCGTCGCGGCCTACGTGCCTTCGCGCATCCGGACGGCAGCCAAGCACCCCATGCTCGCCGCCATCAAGATCTGGGCGCTGGCCCATCTGCTCGCCAACGGTGACGTCGCCTCGGTTCTGCTGTTCGGGTCGTTCCTCGCATGGGCCGTCTACGATCGCATCTCGGTCAAGCGTCGGGCCGCGCTCGGCCCGCTCGGCACCAAGACGGGCGGGCTTGTCGGCGATCTGATCGCCCTCGGCGGCGGAGCGGCGCTGTGGGCCTTCCTGCTGCTCGGCGGGCACTACTGGCTGATCGGCGTGCCGCTGCTGACGATCGGTTTCGCGCCCTGAGCGCTCACCGATGACCGGCCGCCTCATCGGGATCGCGCGGCGCCCGGCCCGGCGGGCGCCCATGGAGGAGATCGCGTCGGGGGCGGTCACACGGGCGGCGGGGCTCGCCGGTGATTTCAAGGGCGCCAAGTATCCGCGGCGACAGATCACGCTGCTGTCCCGGGAGGCCTGGGAGGCCGCTCTTCTCGACCTGAGGGATCTCGTCGGGGTGCCCCCGGTGCCTTGGACGGCCCGCCGCGCCAATCTGCTGGTCGAAAACGTCGTGCTGCCGCGCGGCAAGGGCGCGCGGTTGCGCGTCGGCGAGGTTTCGCTCGAGGTGACCGGCGTGACTTGGCCGTGCCGGCGCATGGACGAAGTTCATCCCGGACTGCTCAAGGCGCTGGCCCAGAATGCGCGCGGCGGCGTGACGTGCACCGTCGGCGGCGACGGAGAGATCCACCTCGGAGACGCGGTCGAGATCCTGTTCGATCCTCCCGTGCGCGAGGTTCGCCTTCCCGGTTGACCGGGGGATCCTTGCACTCCGAACGCCGTGCTGTATGTCTACCGCAGCATTTGGAGCTAGCCCTATGGCCGAAAAGAAAGACGAGATCGATATCCAGAGCCAGCTGTTGCTGCGCGAGCTCGAAGACGAGCATCGCCGCGCCCAGCTCGAAAAGCTGTGGAAAGCCTATGCACCCTATGCGCTCGGCGTCGCCATCGTGATCGTCGCCGGCGTTGGTGGTTTCAAGGTCTGGCAGAACTACGCGACCAGCCGGGCGGAGGCCATGGGCGCCCGCTACGAAGAGGCGGTGAGACTGTCCGACACCGGCAAGGCCGACGAGGCGCGCGCCGCTTTTGCCGCGATTTCTCAGTCGGGAACGGGCTACGCGACCCTGGCTCGCCTGCAGTCCGCGGCTGCGGAAGCGAAAGCCGGCCGCAAGACGGAAGCGGTTGCGGCCTATGATCTGATCGCAGCCGACAGTGGCGTCGATCCGATGCTGCGTGACTTCGCGCGCCTCCAGGCCGCCATCCAGCGGGCCGGCGCCGCCGACTGGACCGAGATGCAGAATCGGCTCAACGATCTGGTTCGTGACGGAAATGCTTGGCGGTTCAGTGCCCGCGAGCTTTGGGCCGTCGCGGCGATCAGGGCGGCACGGCCCGATGAGGCCCGCCGCTCGCTCGAACAACTTCTTGCCGATCGCAATACGCCGCCATCGATTGGCCAGAGAGCGCAGATCATGATGGGCGAGATGGTGGCGGCCGAGTTGGCTGGAGCCGGGGCGCCCAAGAAGGAGTGACGGATCGATGAGGGAGCGCCAGGGTATCTTGCGAGGCACGCGGGCGTTCGTCCTCGTGATCGCTGTCTCGGCGCTCGCGGGATGTTCCGAAGGTCCGTCGATGCCGCGGCTTGCCGACCTCAACCCCTTCGCCGAGAAGGAGGTTCCGCTTCCTGGCAAGCGCGTTCCGATCATGACCACGACCGAGTCTTTGCCTGGCGAACTGGCGGCGGGCGATCGGCCAGTGGCGCTGCCGCCGCCACAGGTGAATGCCTCCTGGTCTCAGCCGGGCGGCTCCCCGAGTAATGCCCTGGGCCATTTGGTCGTCGGCGCATCACTGAAACAGACCTGGACGGCCGATGCCGGCACCGGCTCTTCGAAGAGTGCCAAGCTGACGGCGAGCCCCATCGTTTACGAGGGCCGGGTCTTCACGCTCGATGCCGACTCCGAAGTGCGGGCCTTCTCCGCCACCGGCGGCGGCCTCGCCTGGAAGGCGTCGATGCGGCCCGAGGGCCAGCGGGGCAACGGCGGCCACGGCGGCGGCATCGCCGCCGAGAACGGCCGCATCTACGCCGCCTCGGGTTTCGGAACTGTCGCGGCCATCGATGCACAAAGCGGCAAGAAGCTCTGGGAGAAGCCGCTCGGGGTCGCATTGCGGGCCTCGCCCACGGTTGCCGGGGGCCGGCTCATCGTCGTGGCGGTGGACGGCCGCGCGTTCTGCCTGTCGACGACCGATGGCACCGAGCTTTGGGTCTACCGGGGCTTGCCGGAACGGGCCAGTCTCATCTTCAACCCGAGCCCGGCCATTGCCGGCGACATCGTCCTTCTTCCGTTTCCCTCCGGCGAGATCGTCGCCGTACGCTTGACTGATGGGGCGCAGATCTGGAGCGAGAACCTTGCGCGCGCCCGCATGGCCTCCTCGATCGCGTCCATGAGCGATGTCGGCCGCCCCGTCGTCGATGGCGACGTCGTCTATGCCGTCGGCCATGCGGGGCGCATGATTGCCACCAAGGTGCGCACCGGCGAGCGCCTCTGGCAGCTCAGCGTCCCGAGCATCCAGATGCCGTGGACCGCCGGCGACAACGTCTTCGTTGTCGACACCCAGGGGCAGCTCATGGCCATATCGCGGCGCGACGGCAAGATCGCTTGGACCGCGAAGCTGCCGGGTGCCAACACGTGGTCCGGCCCGACGCTGGCGGGCGGGCAGCTCTGGCTGGTCTCCGGCAAGGGCCAACTCGTGGGCGTCGATGCCGTCACCGGTCGGCTCGGCGCTCAGTTGAGCGTCGGACAGGCGTCGTTCGTGGCCCCTGTGGTGGCCGACGGCCGCCTGTACGTGCTGACCGACGAGGCGCGGCTGGTAGCGTTCAACTGACGCGCGGGCGCGCTTTCCGGCTGGTCTTGCGCGATCCGGCGGGTTAGTCAGTGGCCATGCTTCCGACCATCGCTATCGTCGGCCGACCCAATGTCGGCAAATCGACCCTGTTCAACCGCCTGACCGGATCGCGCACCGCCCTGGTCTCCGACCTGCCTGGCCTGACGCGGGATCGCCGCGCGGGTGAGGCCGAGATCTATGGCCACCCCGTGATCGTCATCGACACGGCCGGGCTCGAGGAGGCCGGCAAGGGATCGATCGCGGCCCGGATGCGCGAGCAGACCGAGACTGCCATCCGGGATGCCGACCTGGTCCTCTTCGTCATCGACGCCCGCGATGGCGTAACCCCGGTCGACACTTTGTTCGCTCGTACCGTGCGCAGTTCAGGCAAGCCGTCCATCCTGGTTGCCAACAAGTGCGAAGGCCGCGCCGGCCACAACGGTTTCTTCGAGGCCTACGAGATGGGCCTCGGCGAGCCGGTGCCGATTTCCGCGGAGCATGGGGAAGGTCTGGGCGATCTCGAGGTCGACATCGCCGCCGCCCTCGGCCTGGAGGTTGCGCCCCGCGCCGACGAGGATGACGAGGAAAAGGCTGCGGCCCCGGCGCCGGCCCGTCCCATTCGCGTGGCCATCGTCGGTCGTCCGAACGCCGGCAAGTCCACGCTGGTCAACGCGCTGCTCGGCGAGGAGCGGATGATTACCGGCCCCGAGCCGGGCCTCACGCGCGATGCGATCGCCAGCGATTTTGTTTGGAAGGATCGGTCCTTCCGCCTGTTCGACACGGCCGGGCTTCGGCGTAAGGCGCGCGTCCACGAGAAGGCCGAGCAACTCGCCACCAGCGACACCATCCGGGCCTTGCGGTTCGCCGAGGTCGTGGTGCTGGTCGTCGATGCCGAGCACCCCTTCGAGCACCAGGATCTGACCATCGGCCACATGGTGACCGAGGAAGGTCGGGCCTTCGTGATCGCCGTCAACAAATGGGACCTGGTGACCGATAAACAGCGCCAGCTGAAGGACTTGCGTGAGACAACGGTCCAGTCGCTCGCCCAGGTTCCCGGTGTGCCGTTGGTCACCATTTCCGCGCTCGCGGACCGTGGCCTCGACATGCTGATGGATGCCATCGTTTCGGCCTACGAGACCTGGAACAAGCGCGTGCCGACCCCGGATCTCAATCGCTGGCTCCGCGAGGCGATGGAGCGCCATGCGCCGCCGGCTCCAACCGGCCGGCGCATCAAGATCCGCTATATCACCCAGCCCTCGACGCGGCCGCCGACCTTCGTCGCCTTCTGTTCGCGGCCTCAGGACCTGCCGAATTCCTACACCCGCTATCTTCTGAACAGCCTGCGGGAGACCTTCGGCATGCCGGGTGTGCCGATCCGCCTCAACCTGAAAAAGGGTGGAAATCCGTTCGATCGCGACTGAGCCCGGGTCTGAGCCCGTCAGGCGCAAGCCGTTGACCTATCGACCAGAGAGGCACTTGCGCTCGCTCGTGCGGTGGCGTAGGCGCAAGGCTCGTCGAACGAAAGATCAGGGGAATGACGGTGGTCCGCTTATCGTTACTGCGTGTTTCGGCCCTCGGCCTTGCGGCCGTCGTGGCTGTCTCGGTCCTCAACGTAACGGCTGCAACGGATGCCGCGGCCTTCTCCAAGGCCGTCACCGCCAAGTGCAAGGCCGACTACAAGCGTCTGTGTCCCGCCTACAAGGTTGACAGCGACGGGCTCCGGGCCTGCATGCGGTCCAATCATCGCGCCATTTCCAACAAGTGCATGGAGGCGTTGATCGATGCCGGCGAGGCCCCGGCGAGCGCGCGCCGTCGCTGAGCCTTCACGCGCGGGCTGCGCTGGGCTACCCATCCGGTGGGATCGAGGACCCGGATGACGGAGATTGCCACGGAAGCGCTGTTCTATCATCTCGAACGCCGCACCCTCGAGCAGGTGCTGCCGAACCTGCTGGAGCGGACGCTGCAGCGCGGCTGGCGCGCGGTCGTGCAGGCAGGATCGAGCGAGCGGCTCGAAGCCCTCGACACGGCGCTGTGGACCTACAGCGACGACAGCTTCCTGCCTCATGGCACATCCCGCGACGGTCATGCCGAGTTACAGCCCGTCTACCTGACCACCGAGCAGGACAACCCGAACGCAGCGACCGTCCGCTTCCTGGTCGACGGCGCCGACATCGACGATATCGGGGGCTACCATCGCGTCGTCTATCTGTTCGACGGACTGGATCCGGACGCCGTGGCGCGCGCCCGCCAGGCATGGCGCCGGGTCAAGTCGGCCGGCGCCATGCCGACCTACTGGCAGGAGACGGCGGCCGGCGGGTGGGAGCGCAAGGGATGATCACGGGGAGCCCGCGCGCGGCATGAACTATCGCCACGCCTTTCACGCCGGCAACTTCGCCGATGTCCTCAAGCATGCCACCCTGGCGCTGGTCCTCGCCCATCTCGCGCGCAAGGACACGCCCTTCCGTGTCATCGACACGCACGCCGGCATCGGGCTCTACGACCTGGCCGCCGATCCGGCGCGGCGCACCGAGGAATGGCGCGCCGGCATCGGACGCCTGATCGGGCCGGACGCCGATCCGCTGCCACAAGCCATGGCCGACCTGCTCCACCCCTACCTGGACGCCGTCCGTGCCGAGAATCCATCGGGCACGTTGCGCGCCTACCCCGGCAGCCCGCTCCTGGCGCGTCATTTCCTGCGGCCGCAGGACCGCTTGATCCTCAACGAATTGCATCCTGAGGATGCCGCGGATCTCACGGCGCTGTTCGCGCGCGACAAGCAAACGAAGGTTCTGCAACTCGACGGTTGGGTTGCCTTGAAGGCCCTGTTGCCGCCACGCGAGCGCCGCGGTGCGATCCTGATCGATCCGCCGTTCGAACAGCCGGGCGAACTCGTCCGCCTGACGGCCGGTCTGGTCGAGGCGGTGCGGCGCTTCGCGACCGGCATTTATCTCCTCTGGTACCCGGTCAAGGACACCAAGCCCATTCAGCGGTTTCACCGCGCGCTGGCCGCCAGCGGCCTTGCCAAGATGCTGTGCGTGGAACTGATGATCCGCGCCCCGGCCGACCCCACGCGGCTGAACGGATGCGGTCTCGTGATCCTCAATCCCCCCCATTCCCTGGCGGAATCCCTGGCGCATCTCAGCGCATTTCTCGCCGAGCGGTTGGCGATCGGCGCGGGCGCCGTCGGGTCGGTTTACTGGATCGTGCCCGAACCCCACGGATGACGCCGGCAGGCGCAATCCGCCCCGCCGGGCCGCCGATTTGTCGGGTTTTTCCTTGCGGGACATGGGGCCTTCACGCATATTTTGCTCCGTTCGGGCGGCCTATCGGACCCGGCGGACACGGCTGAGCCAAGTGGGACGGTTCACGCATATGCGTTGTCGTACTCTCGCGATCCTCACCTTCCCCGACTACGGACCAGACTGCCTTTGACCAGGGTGCTCTGGCACCCGAAAGTTGACGGGGATCGAGGAGACGCTCCCATGCGCCAGACCGGCACGGTCAAATTCTTCAATCAATCCAAGGGCTTTGGTTTCATCACACCCGACGAGGGCGGCAAGGACGTTTTCGTCCATGTCACCGCTGTCGAACGCTCGGGTATCGGCATGCTCGACGAGGGCATGCGGGTGTCGTTCGACACCGAGCCCGACAAGCGCGGCAAGGGCCCGAAGGCCGTCAACCTGCAGATCGCGAGCTGATCGGGCTCCCGTCATCTGAAACCCTCCTGCCACGCGGGCTGGACAAAAAGCCGGTCCGAACGGCGTTGCCCGGGAGCATGCCTGGGCACGCATGCCGAATTCAGGCAGTGTTCCGCGATCTCAACACATCGCGGAGATTAAGATCCATGTTCCGGTTCAACTCGATTTTGGCCGTGGCTACCTTGGGCGTCGGGCTGGCGGTTCTGGCACCGATCGCGATAACGACGGACGCCGTAGCGGCCGGTGCCTGCGTGAACAAGGCCGGCGAGGGGACCAACAACACCGAGGACGGCGCCAAGTTCCAGGCCTATGAGGCGGTCCTCCAGGCCACCGATTGGGGCTCTTGGGCGTCGTGGATGGCTGGCAGCCAGAAGATCGGGACGGCGCCCGGCTACGCCGTCAAGAACGTCAAATCGAAGTGTTCCAAGGGCGGCCTCGGGTTCGTGTGCAAGGTCCAGGCGACTCTCTGCAAGGCCTGAGGACGAGCCGACACCAACGTGGATGGGCCTCTCCGCCGGTTGTGGAGGGGCCCGGACGGCGCTGTGGCCGGGATCGCGCATCTGGTGCCAAAAGCGGAGGCAGCGCTTGCGCCGGCCCTAACCGATCATTCACTTTTTCCGGCAAATTGTTCACAGTCGACGCGACAGAACCCGTCTTCGGAGTGTTGCCCCATGGCCCTGCGCCACCCCTTCCTGCTCGCCGCCGCTTTGGTTGTTGGCGCTTTCGGCATGTCGCTCCCGTCGCAGGCCGCGGAAAAGAAGAAGGCGGCTGTGGCGCCCGCCGCCGAGGTGGGCGCCGGTGGGCATCCGGCTTCGTCCTATTACCGTCGCGGTCCGCAGGTGCGTGGTTACGCGGCACGTCGCGGCGGGTACTCCTTCAAGGCCGAGGATACGATCAACACCTACGGCGACAGCCGCACTCGCTACGGCAGCACGAGCTTCTACCGGTTCAACGGCGTCGACCGTCAAACCGCTGCGGGTCCCTTCGACCACGGCTTCTTCTTCGATAGCGGCATCGGACCGCGCGGTGGCGACTCGCCCTACATGAACTGAGGCGGCTCGCCGGCTCCCGTCTGCAAAAGCCGCGTCAGAACCAGCGCCCACAACGTCGTACAAGGGATTCGGCGAGCGCCCTGGTCATGCCACGGCGGCACGGCTATATCGATCGAGCAGAAACGCCCGGAGAGACCCATGCTGCTGCGCGCGCCCAAACTCGTCCCCATCATCTTGGCTGCAGCCACCATCGCCTTGCCAGCGACCGCACATGCCGCCTGCACGCGGCTCGGTTTTTCGGTGAACGATTACGGCAAGGAAGGCCCGACCAGGGACGCCAAGGATCTCTTGGACAAGTACATTGCCAAGTGGGCGGCCGAGCGCGGCATCAAGAACTACAAGATCGGCAAGAAGGACGTCAGCTGCGAACTGTTCCTGGATTTCATCGTGTTCGACGAGCACACCTGCCGCGCCGAGGCGTCGGTCTGCTGGGAGGGCAAGGAGTTGCCCGATGGCACGGGCGCCGCGGCGCCCGCAAAGAAGGCCCCGCCGAAGGCCGCGCCCAAGACCGCCGAGAGCAAGCCGAAGGCGCAATAGCCGCCTCCTTCTGACAGTCCTGGACTATCAAGCCGCCGTCCCGAGAGGGGCGGCGGTCGCTTTTGTGGGCCGTATCGCGCCGCTACATGACGCTGGAAACCGTCGCGCAGGTTTGCGAAGACCAGACCATCGACGTCGCTCGGATCGCGGCGTTCTGATCAACCGGCCATACCGCCGGAACCGCAATTACACCACGCGTTGGGACACGGCCGAAGGCTGCGCCGCCTTTCTGCAAGCAGTGACGCAATCGCGACCGGCCGCTGAGCCGGAAATCCAGGCGAGGCTCGGGGTTCTCTAGTCCCGAAAATCTCTCGTCTGGGTAGCCCTGCTTGACCCTCGGGCTGCCGCCTCCATCCTCCGCATGCTGCCATGGAGGTGCACATGAGCTGGAAGCACCTGAGCGACCGCGACCTCATCCGCGCCGTCGAAGCGACGTTGCCCGAGGCACCCTCCACAGACTGCGCGAGCGCCCACACCTGCGCCCGCCTGCTGGTGGAGGGCCAGACCTTCACTGTCCAGCTGATGGGCGTGGGCTTCTACCGCGATAAGGTCCCCGGCGGCAGCGCAGCCATCTATGGCGCGACGATCAGGAAGGGAACCGCGTCAAACAAGGTGAGAACCGCGG
>JBMOGA010000086.1:0-11853 GCA_049318625.1 Hyphomicrobiaceae bacterium | reverse complement strand
AATCATATTCGCGGAGGGCTGTCAGCCGGCGAGAAGTTCAACAGCCTGCTAGGCCGCCGGGTGGAACTCGGTCAGCTGCACCTCGCCACGAATGAGCGACAGCACGATGGCGTGGGCCTTGTTCGAGGCGCCGAGCTTTCGCTTCACGTTCTCGATGTGCACGCGCACCGTGTTCGGGCTGATGGACAAGTGTTGCGCCACTTCTTTCTCGGAATGGCCCTGACCGCTCAACAAGAGACAATCGCGCTCGCGTTTCGTCAGCACGTCGCATTCCCCCGCTCGATGACTGCGCCGCCACGTGCGGCGTCCAACCCGGCGGCGGCCTGCTGCGATCCCATCGTCTTCGGCGGGGCAGACGGCAGCCGCTTGCACCAGATAGCGTCTAGACGCCGAGACTTGCCCGAGGCTGATCTTGAGACCGATCTTCCTTGTGCTGCCTTATATCCACGCAGGCCGTTGCATGGCGATGATGGCAGGGGTGGCCACGACCGCACGACGCCATGCAAGTGGCGCACTCGCGGCCGCCTGCACCAGGTCTGCAGTGGCAACGGTCACGCGGTATTGCGCGTGCCCCGGTGCTGCGGCACAGCCGGCTGCCGGTTCTCGGCAAGCCACGCGCTCAGAGACGGCTCCGTTCCGGTCGGCTGGCTGAGGTAGGCGTCGAAATAGGCGATGGTCTTATTGAGACCTTCGCGCAGCGCGATTTCCGGCTCCCAGCGCAGTGTCTCGCGCGCGCGGGTGATGTCCGGCTTGCGCTGGCGCGGGTCGTCGGAGGGCAGCGGCAGGAAAATCAGCTTGGATTTGGCGCCGGTCAGCTCGATGACCTGTTCGGCCAACTGGCGGATCGTGAATTCGCCGGGATTGCCGAGATTGATCGGTCCCGTCACGTCGTCGGGCGTCGCCATCATCCGCAGGAAGCCCTCGATGAGGTCGTCGACGAAGCAGAAGGACCGCGTCTGCGAGCCGTCTCCGAAGATGGTGATGTCCTCGCCCTTCAACGCCTGCACGACGAAGTTCGACACCACACGGCCGTCGTTCGGATGCATGCGCGGGCCGTAGGTGTTGAAGATCCGGACGACCTTGATGCGCAGACCGTGCTGGCGGTGGTAATCGAAGAACAGCGTCTCGGCGCAGCGCTTGCCCTCATCGTAGCAGGACCGGCTGCCGATCGGGTTGACGTTGCCCCAATAGTCTTCTGTTTGAGGATGGATATGCGGATCGCCGTAGACCTCCGAGGTCGAGGCCTGGAAGATCTTCGCCCGCAGCCGCTTGGCCAGCCCGAGCATGTTGATGGCGCCGTGGACGCTCGTCTTGGTCGTCTGCACGGGATCGTGCTGGTAATGGATCGGCGAAGCCGGGCACGCCAGATTGTAGATCTCGTCGACCTCGACGAACAGCGGGAACGTCACGTCGTGGCGAATGAGCTCGAACCGCTTGTCATCGAGCAGATGCGCCACGTTGCGGCGGGTGCCGGTGAAGAAGTTGTCGACGCAGAGCACCTCGTGCCCCTGCTCCAGCAGGCGCTCACACAGGTGCGAGCCGAGGAACCCGGCCCCTCCCGTCACCAGTACTCTCTTGACGTCGCCGTACATGGACTGCTCCCAGCTCTCTCGTTTGCACCCGGCGACGCCGGCCGCGCCACGTATCAGACGACCAGCCGCACTTTCGGGGCCGCGGCCGCAGATTCCGATGCAGACGGCGGTGTCGGCGCGTCGGCCGGCTTCGCCTCGCCATTCAGATTGAGCGGGATCTGGACGACATCCTGGATCACGAACTGGCCATTGCCGATGAAGTCCCGGGCGTCGGCGACCGAGCGGAACCGGCGCTGCCCCAGCAGCGTCTCGATGACGACGGAGCCGTCGGCCAGGACGAGGAACAACCGCTCCTCGACGTTGCCGCGGGCGATCACCATCATCGGGGCGGAGCCCGACGCGGCCGGCGCTTGAGACAACGTGGGCGGAAGCGGAAGATCCTCGATGGCTCTTGTGGCAACCGCGGGAGCGGCCGGCGCCTCGGCGTTGGTCGGAAGAGAAGGCAACTCGCGCTCGCGGTGCTCGACGCGCGGACTTTGGGTGGCTGCCTTACCCGATCCGATGCTCGAGAGCAGAAGAGCCAGCAGGGCCAGGACGACACCGAGGACCACGGCGCCCTCGCCGAAGCGGGCGACCAGCATCGCAGCCGTGCGGGCCTCGGGAATGCTTGCCCCGGCGATGAACGGTTTGAGGAGCAGCATTCCCCATCCCGCCACCAGCAGGACGAGGCCCAGACGCCCCATGGGCGCGACCCATGGCAGCGACAGCCGCATGCCGCCCAGTCGCGTCTCCAGTGAGAACCGCTGCTCAATGACCTCCGTCGTCATGGCGTGGCACCTCCTCGTGCCTGTTCGATGGTAACGAAACCGATGCCCCGGCGCGCGGACTTGACCTGTTCCTCCGCGTGCCGAACAGAATCCACGCGCCATCTGGCACGAATTCCCTTGTGCCGGGATTGCGCGCCGACGGATCGCGGGAAGCCTGCGACGCCACTCACGACGGAAAATGCTGGCGGGCCAGATCCCACAGTTCCTGTTCGTCGAGCGATGCCTTGGTGGCGAGCGCCCAGAGATCGAAGAAAGGCGCCTCGCGCCGCGCCGCCGCGACCGTCGCGACCGTCGCGAAGCCGTTGGCCTGCAGCGTGTGGCTGAGCACCTTCAAGGTGAAACCGCAGTGGTGCGCCATGTAGTGATTGCCGAGCGCGAGGGCGCGGCGATAGCCGTAGAGAATGTCCAAGGGCGCGATCGGGCCGGACGAAGAGATGTAGGCCGCCTCGGTCAGCTTGTCCTCGGCGACCAGTTTGCAGACCGACTGCAGATCGGGACAGGTAATGACAACGAAGCCTTCAGGAGACAGAACCCGCAAAAACTCGGCCAGCGCCGCCGGCACTTCGTGGGCGTAGAGATGCTCGATATTGTGCGAGGAGAAAATGCCATCGACCGAACCGTCGGGCACGGCGGCCATGTCCGTCATGGTGCCGATGATGTCGGGAGCGACGCTCTCGTCGATGTCGAGACGCAATTCATCCCATTCTTCCGTATTGAATCCTTTGGTCGTCTGCGGCTTGCGCATCATGCCGCTGCCGACGTGCAGGAATGAATTGCGGCGGGCGGGCGTTGCCACCGTACGCTCTTCGAGTGCCAGCATGGATCATGTTCCTCGGTTGTCGTCAGGCGGCTTGAATTATGCGGGCGGCTGGCGGCGCGGTCTCGGCCGGCGCCACATGGGCAGGCTGCTTGCGCACCGCCTTGAGAACGCCCTCATAGCGGGACGTGAAGTCTGCCGCATTGCCGAGGCTGCGCTGCCAGGCGCCGCCTTCGAGGTGGCGACGGATGGCCTGGTATCCAGCATGATCGCCGGCCATGTGAACCGCCTTGGCGATGTAACTCTCGATATCGTTCGTCACGAGATATTCGAGGCCGACGGCCCGCAGCAGGCTGCCAGCCATCCGCGAAGCGAACGAGCGCCCGGCCATGGTCACGAGCGGCAGACCCATGCGCAGCGCGTCGCTGGCGGTGGTGCCGGCGTTGTAGGGGTGAGTGTCCAGGAACAGGTCGGCGAGCGCGAGGCGCGCGAGATAGGCCTCGGCACTGACGCGGCCGGCAAACACCAGCCGGGCCGGGTCGATGCCGTGATCGGCGGCGCGCTGCAGCATGCCCGGACGGACGAAGCGGTTATCCTCGAGCACCCATAGGACGCTGTCCGGCGTGCGGGCGAGGATCTTCATCCACGCATCGAAAATCGTTTCGGTGACCTTGAAGCTGTTCGAGAAACAGCAGAACACGAACTTGTCTTCGGGCAGGCCGACGTCGGCACGGCTCGGCTTTGTACCGACCGGCAGGCGGCTGTCGTTGGCCTGGTAGCAGCCCGGGATGTAGAGCGGCTGCGGCTTGTAGAGCACTGCCTGGTGGCGGGGCACGGTGTAGTCGTCGCACAGCAGGTAATCGAGTTCGGGCACCGGCACCGGACCGACGAAGCCCAGATATGTCGCCTGCACGGGGGCCGGTTTGGCCCGCAGTACGCCGAGCCGCATGCCCTTGGTCGCGCCGTTGAGATCGACGAGAATATCGATCTCGTCCTGACGAATCAGTCGGGCGGCTGCGTCGTCGGACATGTTGGCGATCATCGCCACCTTGTCGAAGGCGGCGAGCACACGGCGGCGGATGGCGCTGCCGTCGTCGGGGCTGCAGCAGTAGCCGTAGACCTCGAACTGGGCGCGGTCGTGCCGCTCCAGCAGTTCGGCGACCAGATAGCTCATCGGATGCATGCAGAAGTCGGACGACAGATAGCCGATGCGGATCTTGTCGTGGCGGTAGCCGTCGGCCGGGGCGAGCGGCGCCGTCGCCGCCTGTTCCGGGCGCCGGTCCAGCCAAGCGGAGACGATGCGCGACTGTTCCGCGACGTCGTCGACCAGGGCCAGACAGGAGATCGGGCCGGCGCAGTCCATGATTTCGGTGGTGCGCAACCCCGGCACGCCTGCCGCGAAAGTCGGCCAGGCGCATTGCTTCTGCCGCAGCAGAATCCAATGCTGCAGGACATCAGGTTGCATGGGCTTGGTGAGCAGGCTCGAGAACAATGTCGCCTCGGCCACATCGAGCTGGCCGATCTTCTCCTGCAGGCGGCCCTTGTGGTTCAGCAGCGTGATGCGGGCCTCGTCGGGCTGGAGCACGCTGTTCCAGGTGGCCAATGCCTGCTCGTTGTCGCCGCGCGCCTCCAGGCCGAGGCCGAGGTTGACCGCCGCCTGATAGAAATCCGATTTGAGGACGAGGGCATTGCGCCAGCACAGCTCCGAGCCTGCCGCATCGCCGAGCGCCGACAACTCGGCTCCGAGGTTGAACCAGGCGATGAAGGCGTGCGGCCACTGGCCCTCCTGCACGTCGATCCAGGCCCGATAAAGCGCGATGACGGCCGCGGTGCCGCCTTCGGCGCGAGCCGGCTCCGACAGGCGGACGACCTGATGGATGTCGATCTTGCGCAGACGGCTGCGCAGACCTTTGTCCGTCTCGAGTGTGCGCGACGACCAGGACGCCCGGCGCAGTGTTTCGATCAGCTGCTCGAGTTCACCAGGCATGAGGTCCCCTGTGGCTGGTTGGTCATGCAGTCACGGCCGATTCTCGGGCGAATCAGAACCCGAATCGGAGGAAGGCTGCCAATCGAAGCTTGCGCCTGCCTGCGAGCCCGTTTGGATCATGGCTCACGCAAGCTCTCATCGAAGCCGCGGATCAGCGGTGTGAGGAAGTAGGAGATGACCGAGCGCATGCCGACCTTGATGTCGGCGGAGGCCGTCATGCCTGGCGTCAGCCGAGCGCCCTCTGGCATCCGCTCCAGTTCGAGGCTGGTCAGCACGATCTGGGCCCGGTGGAAGCTGCCGCCACCCGTCGGAGCGCCGTTGCTGCCACCTTCCGGCTGCGCGCCCGCGGCATAGGACTCCTAGCTGATCGAACGCAGTCGTCCTTTGAGGGTGCCGTGGCGCGTGTAGGGGAAGGTGTCGACCTTGACGACCACGGTATCGCCGGCCTTGGCGTAACCCACGTCGGCGGAGGCCAGCGAGACTTCGGCGATCAGCGGCATGTGCGACGGCGCCAGCATGATCAGTGTCTCGGCCTCCTTCAGGATCGAGCCGACCGACCGCTTGGCGATGTCGATGACCACGCCATCCTGCGGCGCACTGATGACGACCAGTTCCTTGTAGCGCCGCGCCTTGGCCTGAGCCCCCTCGACGCGCGCCGCCTCGCCACGCAGCCGCTCGACCTCCTCGAACAACCGGCGGCGCCATTCGTCGATGAACGCCTGGCGTTCGGCGCGCTTGGCATCGAGGTTGTGGTCCAGCTCGATCAGCCGATCGTTGGCGCCCTGATGGTCTCGCTCGGCACGAATCCGGACACTGCGCGACTCGAGGAACTGCAGCCGTGAGCCGGACTGGCTGGCGAACAGCGTGGTCCGCATCTGCTCGACGTCGCGCGCGACGACGAGTTGCTGCTCCAGCATCGTGCGCTCGAACTCCAGTGTGCGCACGGCGGCCTGGGCGCGCTTGATCTCGTCATCGAACGCCTTGACGCGAGAGGCGAACTCCTGGCGCCGCTGCCGGTAGATTTCGGACTGGAGCGTCTCCTCGGTCGAATTGCTCTCGGGCAGGAACGGCTCCTCGCGCGATTCCGCTTCGAGGCGGCGCAATTGGGCTGCAACCATCCGCTGTTGGGCCTCGATCGCCGTGGCGTCGGCTTCGGCGAAGGTCGGATCGAGCGTCGCAAGCACCTGCCCCTTGGTGACGGTATCACCGGGCTTGACGTGCAGCGCGCGCAGGATGGACCGCTCGATCGGCTGCAGCACGAGAGGTGGTCCGTCGACGGTCAGCTTTCCGGTGCCGCGGATCACGATGTCGATCTCGACGACAGCGGCGATCAAGACGGCGAGCGAGACCATACCGGCAAGCAGGTAGGTCGTCATGCGCATATGGGTCGGCGGCGGTTCCTCGATGATGGCGACAAGGTCGCTCTGGAACGGCAGGGCGGAACTGTGCACCCGCGGCGTCTCCTCGACCGGTTTGGCAACCGACGCCAGTCCGGACAGGGATGGTATACGGGCGTTCGCCCAGGTCGCGGCCAGGCGGCCGGCGGCGCCACGGGCAATTGTCGTGGCCGTGCGGCCCACCCCGGCGAGCGGCGCGGCGAGGCGCGCGCCCAGTGGACGGCGATCGGTATCGCGACGGCGGGACGCGGTGGCCCGGCGCGCCCGGGGCTCGATCTTCCCGAGCGGCTTCGATTGCGGCGGCGGCGCGGTCGCGGCAGCCACCGGTGCCGGCGGAGCGGCGGGAGTTGGCGCCGGAGCCGGCGTCTGGCGGATCGCAGAGGCGGTTTCCAGCCGCTGCGCCTTCAGGTGGGCGATGATGGCCGGCTTGTTCTGACGGATCGTTTCGATCTCGGCGCCGACCCATTGGTCCGACCCCTCGATGGCCAGCCGGTCGTCGCCGTCGAGGTCGACGGTGATTCCGAGTTTGGCCAACCTGTCGAGGAGCGCTTGAGCCGACATCACACCGTCACCCGCCGGTCCCGGTTCGGTCGCCCGCTCTGACGCCCGGATGCACGTGCTGGGTCTGCTGGTGCCAGAGATGCGCGTAGATGCTGCACCGGTCGACCAGCACATCGTGGGGCGCGAAATCGACCACCTTGCCGCGGTCGAGCACCAGAATGGCGTCGGCTTTCACCAGCGATGACAGCCGGTGCGAGACAATGACCATGGTGCGGCCGCGGGCGATCTCGGCCAGATTGTTCTGGATGATGGCCTCGCTCTCGGGGTCCAAGGCGCTGGTCGCCTCGTCGAAGATCAGCAGGCGGGGCCGCAGGACGAGGGCGCGCGCTATGGCGATGCGCTGGCGCTGGCCGCCGGACAGGTTGGTGGCTCCCTCTTCGAGCAGCGTGTCGTAGGCGGCCGGCAGTCGGTCGATGAACTCGGTGGCGCCGGCCAGCGCCGCCGCCGATGCGACCTCTTCGATGGAGGCCTCGGGCTTGGTCGCGGCGATGTTCTCGCGGATGGTGCCGCGAAACAGGAAGTTGTCCTGCAGCACGACGCCGACGTTGCGCCGGAGATGGCCGAGATCTATCTGGCGGAGATCGACGCCGCTCAGACGGATGACGCCGTCCTGCGTGGAATGGATGCCCTGGATGAGCCGCGTGACCGTAGTCTTGCCGGAACCGCTGCGGCCGACGACGCCGACGACCTGTCCTTCCTGAACCTTGAACGAGACCTGGTCGAGAGCGTTCGAGGCGGCACCGTGATAGCGGAAGGTGACGGCGTCGAACTCGAGATCGCCATTGACGTTCGGGCGGGATCCGCCGGCCTGGCCCGCGCGCTCGGGGGGATGGTCCATCACGGTGCCGAGCATGCGGATCGACAGCGCCGTCTCCTGATACTCGTTGATCAGCCCGACGATCTGCAGCAGCGGACCGCTGACCCGGCCGGCCAGCATATTGAAGGCGACCAGCGCGCCCATGCTGAGGCGACCGTCGAAGACCTCGACGGCGCCGATGCCGATGACCGCCATCTGCATGGTCTTGTCGAGCCCCGAAGTCAGCACGTTGGCGAGCGCGCCGAGACGGCCGACCGTCGCGTGACGGCGGACGGCGGACACCACCTTGCTGTCCCAGGCGGTCTTCTTCAGTGTCTCGAGACACAGCGACTTGATGGTGCGCATGCCGTGCAGCGTCTCGACGAGATGCGCCTGCCGGGCGCCTTCGGCCTGATAGAGCTGATTGAGGTGGAAGCGGAAGATCGGGATCATCACGCCGATGACGGCGGCAATGACGAGCGAGAAGCCGAGCACCACGAGCGTCAGCTTCCAGCTGTAGAGCGCCAGCATGGTCAACAGGATCGGCAGCATCGCGGCATCGAGAAGCGTCTGGAACAGGCGCCCGGTGAGGAAGTGGCGGATCTTGTCCGTCTGCTGCATGTGACGCGTCAGCACGCCGGCCGGGATCGCCTCGAAGAACTGCAGCGGCAGACCGAGCAGATGCTTGAACGTGCGCGATGCCAGGCTCGCGTCGATCTTGTTGGTCGCGAACAGCATCAGATACTGGCGGATGTAGCTGAAGACCCCCTCGAACAGCGCGGCGAGCAGGAATACGCCGATCACGAGGTAGAGCGTCTGGTAGCTCTGATGGGGGATCACCTTGTCGATGACAACGTTGAACAGCAGCGGCGTCGAGAAGCCGATCACGTTGCAGACGGTCGCCGCCAGGGCGACATCACCGAGGTAACGGCGATGGCGCATGATCTCGGGCAGGAACCAGCGGAAGCCGAACTTCTCCGGCTCCTCGGCGACCGGGCGGTCGCGCCGGCACAGGATGAGCGTGCCGTCCCAGATCTCGGCCAGCTGCTCGCGCGTGAGGAACGACATGCCGGACTGCTCGAGCGCCGGATCGAGAACCAGGGCGGTGCGCTGGCCATCCGCATTGTCGACCATGCGGATGATGATGAAGTAGTGGCTGCTCTTCTTGACGGCGATCGCGGGATAAGCGTCGCCGAGCTCGGCGAGATCCTTCCAGCCGCGCTTCTTCAGCACGCCACCCTTGAGGCCGGCCTGGCTCATCAGGCGCAGAACCGTCCCCTCGGGATCGGCCGGATCACCGGTGGTCAGCAGCTCGGGCTGCACGGGGGCGCCGTGGTGCATCGACACGAGGAACAGGCTGCGCAGCGCCGTGTGATATGGCGGCATGGGCTCGCTGGCTGCCGCCGGCGGGGCGGCTTCCTGCTTCGCGACCGGATCCTCGGCAGACGTTTCAGCCATGGGCCACACCTGGCCATGCCGGTAGCGAGGACGCTCCGGGGGCCCCCGCGCATCGTGTCGGCGCTGCTGTGGCGGCTGCGGTGCGCATCACGCTTTCCCTGCCGAAATACCGTTCGGAACCAACCGACGCGTCATGCAACCTGCAGACCCGGACTATCGACCTCGGGCTCGACGGCCTCGACAGGGCCGACGGCCCGACCCGAGCGGATCGCGGCCAGATCCGTGACCGCGCCCGGCGCCGGAGTGGCGGCGAGGCGGGGATCGGTGCGCAGAGCGGCAAAGGCATGGCGCGCCAGCAACCGCTCCCGGTAGATCTCCTCCAAGGGCGCCGTGGCATCCGCGCTGTCGAACTGCAGGACGCCTTCCTCGCAACTGATCTCGTGCAGAACTTCGAGACCCGTGAGGTCGGGTACGGGCAGCCGGCCGGTCAGGCAGTCGCTCCACATGTGCCGGTAGAGGCCTTCGAGATGGCGCACCAGGGATGGCGTATCGAACAGCACGCAGGTGTCACGATTGGCCGCGAGGTGCGCGCGGAGTTCGGCGACGCGCGCCCGGTCGTGGCCGAGAGCGACGGCCAGCTCGACGTAGGCCTCGGCGCTCTGGCAGACGAGTTCGGGCAGGCCCGCCGCGCCGACGAGGCTTCCGCAGACCCGCGAAGCGAACCCGCGGCCGGCGAGCGTGACGACCGGCACACCCATCCAGAGGGCATCGGAAGCTGTGGTGTGGGCGCCGTAGGGCCAGGTGTCCAGAAACAGATCCGCCAGCGGGTAGCGCGCGAGGTGTTCGGCATTGCCCTTCCGGCCAGCAAAGATGATGCGGGCCGGATCGATGCCGCGTGCGACGGCGGCTTGCAGCAGGCGCGCATTGGCATCGTCGGCGCCGGTCAACAACCAGAGCACGCTGCCCGGCACTCGCGCCAGGATGTTCATCCAATTGCCGAACATGGCACTCGTGATCTTCTGCGTGCCGTTGAAGCAGCAGAACACGACGGCGTCCTCCGGAAGCCCCGCCTCGGCGCGCGTGGGCCTGACCGGCGCGACGATCCGCTTGCGATCCGTCGGCTGATAGCAGGGCAGCCGCAGCACCTTCTCGCTGTAGAACCGCTCGAGTTCGGGCGGGACGATGCGCTCGTCGGCGATGATGTAATGATGGAACCGGCTGCCGGTGGTCCCCGGGTAGCCCAGCCAGTTCACGATCACCGGTGCCGGGCGCATGGCGAACAACTTCAGGCGTCCGTCCTTGGTGTAGCCGTTGAGGTCGACCAGGATATCGATGCGGTCGGCGACGATTCGCTGCGCGGCGGCCTCGTCGGTCATGTCGGTGATGTCGAGCCAGTGGTCGGCGGCGCCGCGGATGCGCGCTTTGGTCGAATCCTCGAGGCCAATGCCGCAGTAATAGGCGAACACCTCGACGCCCGCGCGGTCGTGCAATTCGAAGATCTCGCTGGTGAGGAAGCCGACGGCGTGCTCGCGCAGGTCGGACGACACGTAACCGATGCGCAGGCGGCGCAGCGGATTTTCGTCGATCTCGACGCCGGCGATGGGGCGAGGCTTGGCGGCGATCACGTCCGTCTTGCTGTAGGCGAAGGCGTTGGCGAGCTGGAAGATGGGATCGTCGACCAGGGCGGCGGCCGACAGCGGCGAGAGATTGCGCACGATGCTCTGATAGGTGACCGGACCCCACGGCGTGACGACCGGCCACTTGCACTGGAGCTGGCGCAGCGCGACCCAATGCTGCACGACATCGTGCTGATGCGGATTGAGCTCGAGGCTCAGCCGCAAGGTGTCCTCGGCGCGACCGTCCATGCGGTTCTGCTCGAGCACGCGGCCGATCTGCTTCAAGGCGGTCAGCTTGTAGGTCAGGCCCTCGCCGGTGACCTGCGACAGGGCGTTGGCCGCATTGCTCCACTGCGTCACAGCCTCGTCGAGCCGGCCGAGCCGTTCGCTGACATTGCCGAGATTGATGTAAGGCGGCACGAACGACGGGTTGGCCTTGATGGCCTGTTCGAGAGCGGCCTTGGCGCCCTCGAAGTCACGTCCCTCGGCGAGCGCGGTTCCGAAGTTGAAACAGACCGCGCACAGAAGCGGATCGTCCGGGTTGTAGCGCAGCCACATTCGATAGAGCTCGAGCACGAGCGCGCGTTCGCCGGCCTTGCCGAGCGCATCGACAGCGCCGAGCAGCGCCGTCACATCGAAATCGCGGGCAACGATCCTGCGAACTGCGTCAGCGAACAAGTCCGAGGCCATACTGATCTCCCCGCCAGCGGACGCGTCCGTGGCCCATCGTGGCAGTATCCCTTCGATTTCTAGAATCCACCGCGTGCGCGAACCTTGCGCCTCACGCCTGTCGGTCGTCGACCCGGGCGTCAGCGGCGCCGCGCCGCCACAAAGTGGAAACCCGCATCCGGGTGCTGGCGATAGCTCGGGTCCATAGGCCCGTTACCGACACCCCTCAAATAGGCGTCGAAAGGCAGAAGGGCGTAGGGGTGTGAACCGGCATGCAATTTTGACCCCTGTTCGGGGGTGATCGAATTGCAAT
>JBMOGA010000085.1:0-11898 GCA_049318625.1 Hyphomicrobiaceae bacterium | reverse complement strand
ACAATTCTGTTTGAGCCGTCTTCGCGGCAGCATCGATCAAATCCCGGATCGGAAAACCAGAGGGAAACGTCATCAGAGGCTCGCGCACCACGTCTCTCATGGTGGCGTGCGCCAGTTGAGCGAGCCGGTGGGATCGTGGCGCCACCAGAAGAAAAGGGTCGCGGTCCAGAGGAATGACCGAAAGCCGCGGATCTGAAACAGGCATCGCGATGATCCCGAGGTCCAGCACGCGCCGCCCCACTTTTTCGACGACCTCGCTCGATCGGCTCCCGGTCACCGCCAATTGAATGGTGTCGTAGCGCCTGCGAAACTCTTTGATGGCGGTCGGCAGCAGGTGATCCAGCGTCGATTGAATGGCGCCGATGTGGATGTGCGTCTTGCGATGCCGCGTGATGGCGCCGATGTCCGACTTCAGTTCGTCTATGGCGCTGAGAATAGGCTGTCCTCGCGCCAAAAGAAGTTCACCCGCCTCCGTCAGCGTCATCCGCTTGTGATCGCGCCGGAACAGTGGTGCCTTGAGTTCCTGCTCCAGGATCTGGATCTGGCGGCTGAGGGCCGGCTGCGAAACGCCCAGCGCCTCCGCGGCTTTGCGCAGGCTCAGAAACTCCGCCGCAGCCTTGAAGTATCGCAATCGGACGATATTCAAGATCGTCTCCCGCTTCGACTTGGCTGCATCGTCTTTGCACCAATCCGTTGCATCTCACAGCAGCGCGATCGGGACCGCAAGCCCAATCTCTAGGCAAAAAATGCCCATTATTCGGACTTCCTCGCGGCGACATCACCTGATCCAATGTCGTCCATTGACCATCCTTTGTTCAGCGTCCCAACTCGACCGCTGAATGTGGGCAAGATACGGGGCGACAGATGAGAAGACGGAACATACTTTGGGCGACCGCGGCCGCCGTCGGAGCGGCTCTCGTGTCCGCTGTGCCCTCCTCCGCCCAGGACCGGGCCAAGCTCCTGCTGGATTGGCTCCCGACCGGTGACTATGCGGCCTATTATGCGGGTCTCGAGAAGGGCTTCTTCAAGGATGCCGGCATCGAACTAACCATCGAGCGCGGCTTCGGCGGCGCTGATACAGTCACGAAAATCGCAACCGGCACGGCGGAGTTCGGCCTCGCCGATATCGGGTCGCTGATGGCGGGGCGCGTTCGCACGCAGACACCCGTCAAGGCCATCGCGTCGATTTACACGCGACCGCCCCACTCGATCTTTGTCCTGGGCGACAGTGGCATTTCGAAGTTCAAGGATCTCGAAGGGCGCAGCCTCGCGGGCGCTCCTGGCAGCTCGGTCCGCGTGTTCCTGCCGCTGGTCCTCGCCCGCAACAACGTCGACATCACCAAAATCTCACTTGTCCAATCTGAGCCGGCGACAATGGGTCCGCTTCTCGTGTCGGGGCAGGCCAACGCCGTGATGGGCTTCCTGCCGAACCTCCCCCGCTTCAACGGCATGGCGAGCCAGCAGGGCAAGACCGTGAAGGCGATCGAATTCGCCGACACGCTTCAAATCTACGGCAACGTCCTTATCGCAGCGGAAGCGACACTCACCAGCAAACCCGATCTCGCCAAACGCTTTGTCGGCGCGCTGGTGAAGTCCCTCGAGTTCACGCGCGACAGTCCGAAGGACGCCTTCGCGGCCATCCAGAAGGCCGTGCCGGGTCTCAATCCCGAAGGCGACTTCGCCGCCATGCAGCTCGCGACGAAGCTGATGTTCGATAGTGAGGTCGCCAAGAAGCTCCCGACGGGTAGCTTCGATGCGGCCCAGCTCAAGCGCACCTGGGAGGTCCTTGCCGAGGCGCAAAGCTTGGCCGTTGCGGACACGAACCCGGAATCGTTCGTCTCGCGGGACTTCCTGCCCAAGCCTTGAGGCCCGATTGACCGCCGCACTCGAGTTCCGGGACGTTTTCCAGGCCTTTGCCGCACGCGACGGTTCGGAGGTCCGCGCACTCAATGGCTTCTCGTTGCGCATCGACCAGGGCGAATTCATCGCCCTGGTCGGTCCATCCGGATGCGGCAAGTCGACGGCGCTGCGCCTCGTCGCCGGTCTCGAACGACCGACGCTCGGAACCATCGAGATCCATGGCCACCCGATCGCGTCGGACAACGAACGGATTGGAATGGTCTTCCAGAAGGCGACGCTTCTCCACTGGCTGACGATCGAGCAGAACATTCTGCTGCCGGTACGGGTGAAGAAGGGTCGACCCACAACGAACGATAGAGACGCGGCTCGTAGGCTCTTGACGATGGTGGGGCTCGGCGATTTCGCGAGCAAGCATCCGCAGGAGCTGTCCGGCGGCATGCAGCAGCGTGCCGCCATCTGCCGGGCGCTGATCCAGGACCCGGAGATCCTGTTGATGGATGAGCCCTTCGGGGCGCTCGATGCGTTGACGCGGGATGAGATGTGTTTCGAGCTGCTGCGGATCTGGCAGCAGACACGAAAGACGATCCTGTTCGTCACCCACTCCATTCCAGAAGCCGTGCTGCTGGCAGACCGCGTGGTCGTCATGACGCCGCGGCCCGGTCGCATTGCCGATGTCGTACTAGTACCGATCGAGCGACCCCGCAGTATCGCCTCGATGGGCTTGCCGGCTTTTCAGTCAACCTCAGACCGAATCCGCAAAGGCATCTATGGACACAATGGATCGCCTGATCACCCCACCCTCTAGGCTGCAGCGGCTCTGGCAAAACTCGCAGGACGTCGTCATTCCGCTGGCGTCACTGCTCCTGCTCGTCGCCATGTGGGAATTCTCCGTCTGGCTGTTCGCGATCCGGCCGTTCCTGCTGCCGGCCCCAAGCCGCATTTTCAAGGAACTCGTCAACGTCGCCCCACACCTGCCGATGAACATCGGCGCCACTCTGCTCACCATTCTGCTCGGCTTCTTCACGTCGGTCTTCGTGTCGATCCCGCTAGCGATCGCGATCGCGTCGTCCGCGACGGTGGCGCGAGGCGTTTACCCCATTCTGCTGATTACGCAATCGACCCCGATGATCGCCATCGCACCGATCCTGGTGGTCATCATGGGAACCGGACAACTGTCCCGCACGACTGTCGCCTTTCTAATTGCGTTCTTTCCGCTGCTCATCTCGACCGTCACCGGTCTGTTGGCGACGCCCCGCGAGATCGTCGATCTCTCCCGCATGATGCGAACGTCCTTCTTTCAGGACTTGTGGCTGATCCGTCTGCCCAATGCAGTGCCATTTATTTTTGCAGGATTGAAGGTCGCCATCTCATTGTCCGTTATCGGCGCCGTCGTCTCCGAATTCGTCACAGCGAACGCCGGCCTCGGCTACCTCATCACGCAATCGACGGCCTTCTTCAACGTGCCCCTGGCATTCGGAGCGGTCATTCTCCTGGCAACGCTGGGCGTCAGTCTGTTTGGCCTCATCAATCTCGTCCAGCGCGTCTTCTTCCCCTGGTCCGTCGAGAGCGCAGCGAGATCCTGAGATGGGGGAAGGGATCTCAATCACCTTCGCCGAAACAGTGGATGAAGCCCGGCGCGCCGTCGCCTCAGGCGCGATGCCGGCGGCTGGCATGACCGTCATCCGATTGACGTGGGCCGAGCGGCTGCCGGAGGCCGCTCGCGTCGTCGACATCAGTCGATTGACGACTCTGAAATTCATCGAGCCGTGTGATGGCGGGGTTCGCATCGGCGCCTTGACGGACCTCGAAAGCATCAGGATCAGCCCTCTCATCCGGGCCCGTATTCCACAAATGTCGGCGCTCCTTGACGATATCGCCGCCCTCGGCGTCCGGCATCTCGCCACCCTCGGCGGCAATGTGGCGTGGGGAAGCGGCGACTTGATCCCGATGCTGATGACCCTCGATGCCAGGATCGAAACGCCGGACGGCGAACATGGTCCGACCGACATCCCGCCGCACGTCCTCATTCTGGCTGTTCGGATACCAAAAACGCCACGTATCGAGGTGACCGAAAAGGTCGGCTATCGCGCAGCATTTTCCCCGAGCCTCGTGACGGTTGCACTGGCCGCATCGCGCGTCGATCGTCGCCTGACGAACCTTCGCGTCGCGATCGGCGGCGGCGTGACGAAACCCCAGCGCCTCTTGGCTGTCGAGCACCACCTTGAGGGACGGCGCTTCGAAGACATAGACGTGGATCGCGTTCAGGCCCTTGCGGCGGGAGCGGCAGTATGCACCAGCGACGACTTCGCCACCAGTATGCATCGCGCCGAAGTTGCCGGCCGCATCATCGCCAATCGCATCTGGGAGGCATGTCGTGACGGTCGATGATCCGCTCGTCGCCGGCTTCCGCTTTCTGACTGATCGTCTGCCGGACGGCTGCCTGCACGCCGCCGTCCATCGCAGTCCGCACCCCCATGCCCGGATCCTCGCGATCGATACGCACCGCGTGGAGGCCATGCCGGGTGTCTACGCCGTGATCACGGAACGCGATGTGCCGGGCCGAACGCACTTCGGCATCACGGTCCACGACCAGCCGGTGCTGTGCCAAGACACGGTCCGCACTGTCGGCGATCCGATCGTAGCCGTTGCTGCCGAAACTCCTGACATCGCGCGAGCCGCCGCGGCCGCGATCACGGTGACATATCGCGAGTTACCCGTTATCGCTGACGCCGAGCAGGCACTCGCCCATAATGCTTTGCCCATCCACGAGGCGGGCAATCTCCTCCATCGCACCACCTACCGGAACGGCGACTTCGACGCCGCCGGGTCTCAGTCGGTGCACGTGATCAGCGATATCTATCGCACCCCTCGGCAGGTGCATCACTTCATCGAGCCCGAGGGTGCCGTCGCAGTCCCGGAAGATGGCCGCATCACCATCTTCGCACCCGGCCACTGGGCGGAAGCAGAGCGGCAGACCCTGGCCCAGATCCTGGCGCTCGACCCTGACCGCGTGCGGGTCGTCGCGAGCCCCGCGGGTGGCTCGTTTGGCGGCAAGGACCAGCTGCACGCGCAGCCGATCGCGGCGCTCCTGGCCCTCATCACGCAGCGCCCCGTCAAACTCATGTGGAGCCGTCCGGAGAGCTTCGCGGTCGGCGTCAAGCGCCATCCCTTCATCATCCGCATGCGGTCGGGCTGCACGGCAGAGGGACACCTGACGTTCCACGAAGCCGACTTCGTGGCAGACACCGGAGCCTATGCGCAGCACGGTCCCGAGGTCCTCGACACGGCCCACGAGAATGCGCAAGGCCCCTACCGGTGGCAGGCCGTCCACTTACAAGGCCGCCTCGCCTACACCAATAACGGGGTCTCCGGCGCCATGCGGGGCTTCGGTGCTCTGCAGATCCAAACCGCGCTCGAGCAGCAGATCGAGCGTCTTGCCCACGCGTCGGGCCTGGAGCCCCGCGAATTCCGGCGCCGAAACCTGCGATCCGACGACGCTCCTGGCCAACTCGGACAAAGCCTCGCGGCGCCCGCCTGGCCGCGACGGGCGCTGGAAGCCGTCGCACCGCTGCCTGGGGCACGACGCGAGGGACGTCATCTGATCGGGACGGGCATGGCCCTCGTCGAAAAAGGTGAAGGCTTCGCACGCGGTGGACCCAATGCCGCCGCTCTCGCGCTTCGGCTCACGCCCAGCGGCCTCGAGGTCCATTGCGGGTTCTCGGATCTCGGCCAGGGTCTCGGATCCGCGATCGCCGTTGCAACCGCGCGCCATCTAGGCTGCGCCGACAGCGACGTCAGGGTGTCGGTTGGCGACAGCGCTCACATGCCGAACAGCGGTCCGATCGCGGCCAGTCGCGGTACAGGCATCGTGTGGCGTGCCGTACGCGCGGCGGCCGTCGGTTTGCGAGACGAGATACTACAGCGGGCCGCCGTTAAACTTGGCGTCACGCCCCCCGAAATCGAGATTGGCCCCGGCGGGATCTATCTGGCCGCCAAGCGCGGCAACACGCCTGTCGTTTCCTTCGAGGCCCTCGCTAGGTCTCCGATCTCTGTCATCGGTGCTGCCCCTCCCATAGAGACAGACACGGGTGATGGTGCCGTCCACGCGCTGTTCATCGCCTGTGCCGCGACCGCCCGCGTCAGTGTCGACTGTGTCACCGGCCAAGTCCGAGTCCTATCCGCCGCAGTCTATCCGGTCACCGGACCTGTTCTCTCTCCACTCCGGGTCCGCGCCCAACTCGAAGGCGGCGCGTCCCTCGCCGCCGGCTTCGTCCTGACCGAAAGACTTACGGCCCGCGAGGGAATGTTCCGAGCCCGCAACTTCGACGGCTACTTCGCGCCGACCATTCGTGACGCATTCGATGTCGTCTGTGCGCCCATCGAAGGCATCCCCCAAGACGACATCGGACCTCGTGGCATCGGAGAAATCGCAACCAACGCCGCGGCGCCCGCCATCGCCAACGCAATCTTCCGCGCCACCGGCTTTGTCTGCCGCAACTTGCCCGTCGATCCCGCCGAGATGTTGGCCCACCTGAGGCAAAACCGATGAGGATCACCTGCGAGGTCGATGGCCGCCGCGTTGAAGCCGACGTCGCGACGACCAGCACCGCGATCGAACTTCTGAGAGACGGCCTCGGACACACGTCCGCGAAGCTCGGCTGCGCGGTCGGCCGCTGCGGCGCCTGCGTCGTCCTCCTCGATGGCCGGCCCGTCAACGCCTGCCTAGTACCGGCCTACCGCTGCTCGGGCGCCCGCATCCTCACACGCGACGGGCTCGACCCGAAGGACGCAGATCCCGTGACCGACGCCCTGAGGCAGGAGGGCGCGATCCAGTGCGGGGCCTGCGCACCCGGCCTGATCGTCACCCTCGCATGGTTACGCCGTGAGCATTCGGACCTCGCAGTGGACGACGTCGAAAGAAGCCTCGTCGGTCATCTCTGCCGCTGCAGCGGCTACGTGGGCCTGCGCCGCGCCCTGCGTCATCTCTTCCCGTATCGGAACGCAGCAGACCTATCACCTGATAGCTGATGCCCCCTACAGGACGCCGCTCCACCATGTTGAAAGTCTAACCTGAAGATTACGAAAAGGATCTGCCCATGCGTCTGGCCTCTGTGATGGAAGCGCGGGACGAATATCTGTCCCTCGAGATGGAACGCGCGGCCCGCAAACTCGCCGAGGAAGTGCTCGCTATCAAGCCCGGACAGACCGTCGCCATCACCGCCGACACGATGAGCGACAGTCGCGTCGTATGGGCCAGTGCCCGCGCCGTCTATGCCGCCGGCGGGATCCCGAGCGTGCTCTGGTACCACACGCAGCCACGTCCCCAGATGGAGCCCCCGGCCCCGATCGCTGCGGCCGTCGCCGCCGCCGACATCTGGATTGAACATGCCGTCGCCTACACAATGTACACGCATGCTTGGCAGAAGGCGCTCGATGCCGGCGTTCTCTATTGCGAACTCGGCGGCATGGACGTTGACGGCATGGTCCGCTGCATCGGCCGACAGGACATCTCACTCATGGCCGAAATGGGCGACGAGATCGTCCGCCTGCTCACCGATGCCGCGATGACCGTCACCAGCGCCGCCGGCAGCCATGTGAAATTCCACAATCGCGGCATGAAGATCGGCGAATTCAAGATGAAGGCGACGCCTGAGAAGATCCCGATCATGCTGGCCGGTCAGGTGTCATGGTCGCCGGATGAAGCCTCTCTCGAAGGTACGCTCGTCGCCGACGGCATTCTTTATCCGCCATCGGAAGTTGGAATCATGAACGAGACCGTGACCTTCACGCTCAAGGGTGGACGCATCACAGAGATCGCCGGTGCCAAGGAAGCGCGCCTATTGAAGTCCTGGATCGGCCAGCTGAACGACCCGACGCTCGATCGCATCGCCCACATCTCGATGGGCTTCAACCCCGGCATTCCAGTTCCGACAGGACGCGTCGTCGAAGACGAGCGCGCCTTCGGAGACATCGACTTCGGGTTCGGCGCCTGGGTTGGTCGTCCGGCTGCCGGCCACTTCGACTTCACCTGCCGCCAAGTTACCATCACCGCCAACGGAGCCCCGATCCAGACCAACGGCATCTACGTTCATCCGACGCTCGCGAAACTCTGCCGCGCCATGGGTGTCCCACGCCACTAGAGAGCCCGGCTCAGCGAGGATTGGCCATGCCGTTCGAACTCTCCCGCGCAGATCGCGACATGATGCATGGCGTCATCGACATGCACCTCCACGCGCATCCCTGCCTCTATGAACGACCCTTCAACGAAATTGAGTGTGCCGAACAGGCGCGCGCCGCCGGCTACCGCGGCCTCGTCCTGAAAAGCATCTTCGCACCGAACGCGGATCGCATCGAGCTCGTCCGGAAAATCGTCCCCGGCATCGAGTTGTTCGGCTCTCTCGTCCTCAACAACTCCGTCGGCGGCCTCAATCCGGAGGCCTTGCGTGCCTCGATCGGCTTCGGCGTGAAAGTCGTCTGGCTGCCGACGATCCACGCCGCCAACCACGTGCGCTATTTTGGTGTCCCGACCTATCCCTGGCAGACCAAGCGCGGCAACGAGCTGGCCCAGACCAAGGCACCCCCGATCGATCTTCTTGATGCGGACGGAAATCTGAAGGCGGAGGTCGTCGAGATTATCGCTCTGTGCCACCAATCCGATCTGGTCCTTGGCACGGGTCATATCGCGCTACCGGAGGTCATGGCGGTGCTCGCCGAGGCCAAGCGGATCGGCTACCGCAAGATGGTCGTCACGCATGTCGGCTGGCACGCCACCGACTGGCCGATCGACGCCATCAAGGAGATGCTGCCCTACGGCTGCACCTTCGAATTCACGATCAATCCGCAGATGCCCAATCGCCAGCAGGCGAGCCCGAAGGACTTTGCCGCCCGCATCCGCGCCGTAGGCGTCGAGAACTGCGTCGTGTCGACCGACCTCGGCCAGCACGACACCGCGCACCCGATCGAGGGTTTCCGGATGTGGCTGCGGATGCTCCTGGTCCAGGGCTTTTCCCTCGACGACATCGACGTGATGGCACGCCGAAATCCGGCGCGCCTACTCGATCTTCCTGCCGCCGCCTGATGGCTTCCCCACCGCCCGTATCCGTTGTCCTCGTACCGGATCGCCTGATCGACGGCACCGGCGAGGCCCTGCCACTCGGAACGGTGCTCCGCATCGGATCGGTTTGCATCGACGCCATCGGCCGGCGTGATGACGTCGCGGGCGACGGTGCGGAGTTAGTGCCGCTTCCGGGCTGTACCGTGCTGCCCGGCCTGATCGACATGCATGGATATCTCTCGATCGACCCGGACAGGCCCAACCCGATGGCGCAGATGCACGGTGAGGATCTCGCAGCGCGGCGCGCGATCGCCGTGCGTCACCTGATGCGCGACCTTCTGTCCGGCGTGACCACGCTCCGCGTCATGGGCGAAGGTGGCGGGCTGGACATCATCCTTCGCAATGAGATTGCTGACGGACGCCTGACCGGTCCGTCGATCGTCACGGCCGGCGCGCCGCTGGCCCCCTCGGGATCGCACCAAGCGCCTCCGGACGGCGGCATTGACAGCGAACAAGTGCTGATCCGAGCGATCGAGGATCGCGCGGTCCAGGGCGTGAATTGGCTCAAGCTCGTCGCCACCGGCGGCGTCAATGCATCCGGCGACGGCGGACGCCGCCAGATTTACGACCACCAACTGATGATGCGTGCCGCCGAGGCCGCCGCGCATCGTAATCTTCCCTTGGCAGTCGCCGCGCACGGTGGTCCGGCCATTCGCGATGCGATCGAAGCCGGAGCTGCCACCCTCGAGCATTGCGCCCTGCTCGACGATGATGAGGCCCGCCGCATCGCCGCCGGGCCGACCGTCCCCGTCCTGACCTTGTCGCGCTTCTTCTTGCCCCACGGCATCGAGAAGAGTGCCAGGTCCGCGCCGGACATTTTGCAGGCGGTGGAGCGCGCCCGCGCCTCTTACCGCCGGACCGTCCGCACACTGGCTGATGCCGGCTCCGATTTCTGCCTCGGAACTGACAACATGCACGGCGCCATTGCTGACGACGCCCGCCTCGCGGTCGAACTGGGCTTCCGGCCCGGTGCCGTGATCCGCGCCTTGACCGGCACCGCGGCGCGGGTCCTCCGCCAGGCCGGTGAGATCGGCACCCTGCGCCCCGGCTCGCGCGCCAACCTGATCGCCGTAGCTGGCGATCCAATGACCGACATCAGGGCCCTCACCCGCATCCGCGGCATCTGGCGCGCCGGTCAGCGGGTCGCCGACGGTGAGCCAACAGCAATCTCAACAGGAGCAGCACCATGAAGCTGGCCGACAAGATCGTTGTGATTACGGGAGCTGCGAAGGGGCTCGGACGCGATGTGACGTTGAAGCTTGCCTCCGAAGGCGCTCACCTCGTGATGGCGGGGCGCGACACTGCAGCCCTCGACCTTGTCGCCGGCGAGGTGGCGGCGCTCGGCCGCCGGGCGACCGTCGTCAAGACAGATCTTCGCCTCCCCGCCGACGTCGCCAACATGGTCGAGACCGCGAAGAGCTTCGGCGGCGGGCGGATCGACGTTCTCGTCAATGCGGCCGGCGTATCGGCCCGCGACCCGGCGCCGGTCTGGGATCAGCCAACAGACGACTTCGGCCGGTTCTTCGACACCAACGTTCGCGGCGTCTTCCACACGATGAAGTTCGCGTTGCCCGTCATGATCACCCAGAAGTCCGGCCGAATCATCAACGTCGGCGGCACGTTCGGACACAAGGGCGTCGAAGGGAACTCCCTTTACGCCGCCTCCAAGTGGGCACTGCGTGGATTGACGAAATCCGCAGCCGTCGAGGCCGGCAAGCACGGCGTGACCGTCAACATCGTCGCACCCGGCGGCGTCGAGGGACCGAGCTTCGACGGATGGCTGGAAGAAGAAGCAAGACGGAGGGGCGTTCCGGCGCGCGACATGCTCGATCGGTTCGTCGGCGGGGCGGCGTTGAAGCGACTGAGCTCAGCGAACGACATCGCGGAAGCCATTACCTTCCTCGCGAGCGACGCCGCCCGCAATATCACCGGGCAGGATATGCTCGTCGACGGCGGTACCATCATGTGAACAGGTGCGCTATCCGAAAACTGGAACCGCATAAGGAGAGGCATCGTTCGCCCGCCACAACAAGTTGACCGCGCCCGCGGTTGGCCCGGCCACTACGAAATCGTGATCCGTTGGCTGCAACGCCACTACACTGGATGCTCGAGTGCTGTGCCTACGCCACCAAGATCAGCAGCGATCGCCCGCAAGTACGTGTTGGCAACCGGATCACAGGCAGTCGAAGTGGTCGACAACTGGCGAGGCGCTGGAGATCGCGGCGACTGATCCGCCCATCGCCCCGAGTTCGACCGTGCGTTTCGCGAGAGGGCCTTCGACCTGCACGACCGAGCGGCGGCTCGTGACAGCGAGAGCCGGCTCGCCGACGACGAAGGAGCATTGGCACTCATCAACCTGCTCGATCAGTATCTCCGCAATGCGTTCTGCGGCACAGCAAGCATGTACGCCAGTGATGCGCTGGCGCGGAACTACACGCGACAGACAATCGACGAGGGATGTTTCGACCAGATCGAGCCTCGCTTGCGCTTGTTCTGGTGTCAGCCGTTTGCGCATTCTGAAGATCTGCCGAACCAGGATCTGTCCGTGTCCTTGAACAACCGGCTCGGTCGGCCCTGGCTTGGACACGCCATTGAGTATCGTGAAATTGTACGCCGCTTCGGTCGAATTCCGCATCGTAATGAGATGCTTGGTCGAAGCTTGACAGCGGCCGAGCTGGGCTTCCTAGCCGATGGTAGGTTCGCTGGCTGAGTGGTTAGTGACGGTGCGGTTTCAGTCGTTCGGCCACAGTGGCCTCTTGACGAGGCCCTTAAGCTTGGCCTTCGCAGATGCCTTCGCGACAACTTCCGCTATGGACTCGACAGCTTTCGATACTTGGTCCGGCTCCTTCATCCAACCGATGTCCGAGTCGGTGCAGGTTTCTCGGACGTCGGCATGCGCGGCGGTGCGGCTGGGGCTGGCCGAC
>JBMOGA010000084.1:0-12369 GCA_049318625.1 Hyphomicrobiaceae bacterium | reverse complement strand
GGAATCATATTCGCGGAGGGCTGTCAGCCGGCGAGAAGTTCAACAGCCTGTTAGTTTGGCGCCTTCGCCTCTGAAAGGAATGCAGGGCCATGAGCGTCGTTCTGACCGAGCGCCCGGCGGACGGCGTTCTGCTCGTGCGCCTCAACCGCCCCGAGGCGCGCAACGCCCTGAGCCTGGACCTGCGCCGCGCCATCGCCGACGCGCTCGACGCCGCCGCCGCCGACCCGACCGTCCGTGCCGCCGTGCTGACCGGCAGCGACAAGGCGTTCGCGGCCGGCGCCGACCTCAACGAGCTGGTCGACGCCGGCCCGATCGATCTGCATCTGCGGGGCTTGGCGCAGATCTGGGACCGCATCGCCGCCTTCCCGAAGCCGCTGATCGCCGCCGTCAACGGCTTCGCGCTGGGCGGCGGCTGCGAGCTGGCGCTCCATTGCGACATCATCCTCGCCGGCGAAGGCGCGCGCTTCGGCCAGCCCGAGGTCCGGCTCGGCATTCTGCCCGGCGGCTCGGGCACCCAGCGGCTGTTCCGCGCTGTCGGCAAGTACAAGGCGATGCTGCTCATCCTGACCGGCGAGATCGTCGGCGCGCGCGAGGCCTGCGAGATGGGCCTCGTCTCGCGCGTGGTCGCCGATGCCGACGTGGTCGCCACCGCCGTCGCCATGGCCAAGGGCATCGCCGAGCTGCCGCCGCTCGCCGTCGCGATGACCAAGGAGGTGGCGCTGGCCGGCCAGGACGCCGCGCTGGCGACCGCGCTGAGCCTCGAGCGCAAGGCCCTGTACGTCCTTGCCGCCAGCGACGATAAGCGGGAAGGGATGCGGGCGTTCCTCGAGAAGCGGGCGCCGGAATTCAAGGGCAGGTGACATGACGGACGCGAGTGCGACGCCTTGGGAGGCCAGCCGGCCGGATCTGGCGGTCGGTGTGGTCGGCACCGGCGCCATGGGACGCGGCATCATGCAGGTGGCGGCACTCGGCGGGCTCTCCGTCATCGCCTACGATGCCAAGGCCGGCGCCGCCGATGCCGCGGTCGCTTACGTCGCGCAGATGATCGGCCGGCTGGTCGACAAGGGCACTGTCACCAAGGCTGCCGCCGACGCGGCCGTCGCCCGGCTCGCGGTGGCGGCGCGGCTCGAGGATCTCGCCGGTTGCCACCTGGTCGTCGAGGCCGCCGCCGAGCGGCTCGACGTCAAGCGGACCATCTTCGCCGAACTCGACCGGCTGACGCCGCCGTCGACCATTCTGGCGTCGAACACCTCGTCGCTGCCGATCACCGCCATCGCCGCGGCGACCGCCCGGCCCGAGCGCGTCGCCGGTCTCCACTTCTTCAATCCCGTGCCGTTGATGAAGCTCGTCGAGGTGGTGCCGGGGCTGAGGACCGCGCCGTGGGTGACCGCCGCGCTGGTCACCATCGCCCGCCGCATGACCCGCGAGCCGATCGTGTGCGCCGACAGCCCCGGCTTCGTCGTCAACCACATCGGCCGCGCCTACGTGCCCGAGGCCGCGCGCATCCAGTCCGAGGGCATCGCCACCCACGCCGAGATCGACGCAATCATGACCGGCGCGCCGGGCTTCCGCATGGGCCCCTTTGCGCTGCTCGACCTGATCGGCGCCGACGTCTCGGTGTCGGTGATGGAAAGCCTGTGGAGCCAGTTCTACGCCGAGCCGATGTACGCGACCCAGCCGGCGCTGCGCCTGCGCGTCGACGGCGGTCTCTACGGCCAGAAGACGGCGGCCGGCTGGTACGGCTACGAGGGCGGCAAGCGCCAGGAGGTGGCGCTGCCGGTGACGCCGCAGGCGCGCCCACGGTCGGTCTGGATCGGCGGCGACGACGCCGGGGCCGGCGCTCTCGCCGCCCTGCTGCAGGCGGCCGGCGTCGCTCGCGCCGACGAGCCGGAGACCGCTGACGTCCACATGCTGGCCCTGGTCGGCCCCTGCCTCGCCGAGGCGCTGGACGCAACACCCGCCGACCCGGCCCGCACCGTCGCCGTCGACATGCTGTTCGGCCCGGCCGGACCGCGCACGCTGATGATCTCGCCGGCCACCGACCCGGCCGTGCGCGACAAGGCCCACGGCGCGCTCGGGGCCGACGGCACGCCCGTCGTCGTCGTCAACGACAGCCCCGGATTCGTGGCGCAGCGCATCGTCGCCCACATCGTCAACGTCGGCTGTCAGATCGCGCAGCGCGCCATCGCAACGCCCGCCGACATCGACACCGGCGCCCGCCTCGGCCTCAGCTATCCGCTGGGACCGCTGGCGTTCGGCGACCGCCTCGGCGCCCGGCGCGTGCTGGCGATCCTCGAAAGCCTCGAGCGGTTCTATCGCGAACCCCGCTACCGGCCGTCGCCCTGGCTGAAACGGCGGGCCTTGCTCGACCTGCCGCTGACGTCGCCCGAGCGCCGCGCGTGAAAGGACCATGGACGGCCCGGATCGCGGCTGAGTTTGCTCCCGCGGCCCTGACACGCCTCGCGACCACGCTCGCCATCGGGGCGGCCGGCGGTCTGCTGTTCACGGTGGCCGGGCTGCCGGCGCCATGGCTGTCGGGCGCCGGCCTCGCATCGGCCGCCGCCGCGGTGGCCGGCGTGCCGATCACCGTGCCCGAATGGCTGAAGGGCGTTTCGCTGGTCGTGCTCGGCGTCATCGCCGGCTCCGCCGTTACGCCCGACTCCATCGCCATGATGGTGCGCTGGCCCTTGAGCCTCGCCGGCCTCGCCGTCTGCGTCGGCCTGATCATGGTCAGCGTGTCGGTCTATCTGGAACGGGTGCATGGCTATGACCGGGCCACGGCGCGGCTGTCAGCGGTGCCGGGCGCCATGCCTTACGTGCTGGCGCTCGCCACCACCTGCGAAGGCGCCAACACCGCGCGGGTCGCCATCATCCAGGTGGTGCGGCTGGCCGCTCTGCTGATCGTGCTGCCCGCGGTCCTGACCGAGTTCGGTCTCACACGGCCCGAACTCGCAGCGCCGCCGCGGTCGACCGCCACACTGCTCGACATCGCATTGATGACCGCCGCCGGCACGGCAACCGGCTTCGCCTTCAAGCGCTTCGGCGTACCGGCGGCCTGGTTGTTCGGGCCGATGGTGGGAGCGGCGGCGGTCACCGGTTCCGGCCTCGCGGGCAACGCCCTGCCCGATTGGCTGACGTTGCCCGGTCTACTCGTGATGGGCGCCATGGTCGGAGCCAACTTTGCCGAGATGGACGTGCGCCTGCTGCGCGGCACGGTACTCGCCGGCTTCGGCAGCGTGCTGGTCGGGGCGGCGGCCGGCATCGCCTGCGCGATCCCCGTCTCGTATCTGCTGGATCTCCCGGTCGCACAGGTCTGGCTCGCCTACGCTCCGGGCGGCGTCGAAGCCATGGCAGTGATGGCGCTCGCCCTCGGCCTCGACGTCGCCTACGTCGGCGGCCACCACGTCGCCCGCTTCCTCGGGCTCGGCGTGGTCGTGCCGTTCTTCCTGCGCAAGGAACTGGCGCGCACCCGGACCGATTGAGCGCCCGCGCCCGCGTCATCGCGCCTTTTGGCCGGTCGAGATAGCGCAACTGTCACATGCGGATGCTAGCGGGCTCTCCAGGAGTGAGCCCGATGACCCTGCCTGCCATCGCCGTCAAGAGCGTCAGCAAATCGTTTCGGCGCGGAACGCCGGTGCTGAAGGCGATCGATCTCGAGATCGCCCCCGGCGAGATGGTGGCGCTGATCGGCGCCTCCGGCTCCGGCAAGTCGACCTTGATTCGGCTGCTGTCGGGACTGGAACGCGCCGATCCCGGTCCCGGTACGATCTCCATGCTGGGCCGGCTCGTGCAGCGCGACGGCCGCCGCACGCCAGCCCAGCGACAACTGCGCCGCGACATCGGCGTCGTCTTCCAGCAGTTCAATCTGGTCGGCCGGCTGTCACTGCTGACCAACGTACTGGCGGGCCGCCTCGGCCGGGTGCCGGGCTGGCGCGGCCTGCTCGGACTGTTCTCCCGCCGCGACCGGGTCCGCGCCCTGCAGAGCCTAGAACGCGTCGGCATGGTGGCGTTCGCCCATCAACGCGCCTCCGAGTTGTCCGGCGGCCAGCAGCAGCGCGGCGCCATTGCCCGCACGCTCGCGCAGGAGGCCCGCATCATTCTCGCCGACGAGCCGATCGCCTCCCTCGACCCGGCCTCCGCCGAGCGGGTCATGGAGATCCTCGCGGAGATCAATCGGATCGACCGGACGACGGTCATCGTTTCCCTTCACCAGATCGATCACGCGTTCCGTCATTGCCCCCGCATCGTGGCGCTGAAGGACGGATGCATCGTATTCGACGGGCCGAGAACCGACATTCGGCCCGAGGATTTGAGCGCGCTCTACGGCCTCGACATGGCCCAGGCGGTGAGCGAGCTCGACGGCACCAGCCACGCCCACGAGGTCCAGGGCGTTGGCGGTCGGGCCTCTGCGGGCGCCCGTCATGAACTGCGGCCGAGCGTGGCCGCACAGTCTTAGCGAAGAGGGAATTGGCTATGTTGAAATCGCTGTCCTTGGCGCTTGCGGCCGCCGCCGCGCTCGCCGTTCCGGCTCAGGCGAAGATGCCCGAGCAGCTCAACTTCGGCATCATCTCCACCGAGTCGACGACGGCGCTCGAGAAGTCGTTCGGGCCGTTCCTCGCCGATATGGAGAAGTCGCTCGGCGTGAAGGTGAAGTCGTTCTTCGCCTCCGACTACGCTGGCGTCATCGAGGCCATGCGCTTCAAGAAGGTCGACGTCGCATGGTTCGGCAACAAGTCGGCGATCGAGGCCGTCGATCGCGCGGGCGGCGAGGTCTTCGCTCAGACCATCAAGGACAACGGCGAGATCGGCTATCACTCGCTGCTGATCGTCAACAAGGACAGCCCGATCAACTCGCTGGCCGACGTGCTCAAGTGCGACAAGTCGCTGACGTTCGGCAACGGCGATCCGAATTCGACCTCGGGGTTCGCGGTGCCGGGCTACTACGTCTGGGCAGTCAACAATAAGACGCCGGAGGACTGCTTCAAGCGCGTCATGAGTTCGAACCACGAGGGCAACGCGCTGGCCATCGCAACCAAGAAGGTCGATGTCGCCACCAACAATACCGAGTCCCTCTATGCGCGTCTGGCCAAAACCAACGCCGAGGCCGCCGCGCAGATCAAGGAGATCTGGCGCTCGCCGCTGATCCCCTCCGACCCGATCGTCTGGCGCGCCGACCTCGACCAGGACGTGAAGGAGCGGATCTACTTCTTCTTCATGCAGTATGGTCGCACCGGCAGCCTCGAGAAGGTCAAGGCCGAGCGCGCCATCCTGAAGAACCTGTCGGATGGCTGGGGTCCGTTCCTCGCCTCTTCCAACGCGCAACTTCTGTCGACCCGGCAGATCGAACTCTACAAGACCAAGCTGAAGGCGGAAAAAGCCAATGACAAGGCTGGCATCGAGAAGGCCGATGCCGACCTGAAGAAGCTCGAGGATCACATGGCGGTCATCGGCAAGGGCGGCTACTGAGCACTCCGGCGCGAGGGGGCATCTGCCCCCTCGCATCTCCTCCGCACGCCCTCGATAGCGACCTCACGGTGCCATGATCCAAACGCCCCCGACCATCTCCGACGCTGTCGCCGCGCAACTGAGACCGCGCTGGGGCGCGTTTTTGTGGAACGGCGGAATCGCACTCGTGATCGCCGCGCTCCTGGCCACCGCCTACCACCCGGCCGAGGTCTTCAACTGGCCCATGCTGTTCACCGACGCTGGTAACATGGCGGTGTTCGCAAAGGACTTCCTGCGCCCCGATTTCCGCGACTGGGACCTGTTCCTGGGCAAGATGCTCGAGACCATCCACATCGCGTTGTGGGGCACCTTCCTGTCGATCGTGTTCGGCGTGCCGCTCGCGCTCCTATCGGCCAGCAATATCGCCCCCTGGTGGATCGTCCAGCCGGTGCGCCGCCTCATGGATGCGGCGCGCGCCATCAACGAGATCGTGTTCGCGATCCTGTTCGTGGCCGCCGTCGGGCTTGGTCCCTTCGCCGGCGTCATGGCGGTCTTCATCCATAATCTCGGCATCATCTCGAAGCTGTTCTCGGAGGCCGTCGAGGCCATCGACCCGCGCCCCATCGAGGGCATCCGCACCACCGGTGCCGGCCGCCTGCAGGAGATCGGCTATGGGGTCATCCCGCAGGTGCTGCCGCTGTGGTCGAGCCTCTCGCTGTACCGGTTCGAGACCAACGTGCGGTCCGCGACCGTGCTCGGCATCGTCGGTGCCGGTGGCATCGGCTTCACGTTCTACGAGGCCTTCCGCTCGTTCCAGTACGACCGGGCGGCCGCCATCATCATCGTCGTGGTGGTGGCCGTGACGATCATCGACATCGTCTCGGCCCGGCTCCGCGCTATGCTGGTCTGAGCGCCGGCGGGAAGGCGCTTCGGCACCGGCCGGGCCGATGCTAGGGTGTGCCCGTTCGACAACCGGCGGAGCGACCTTTGGCCCTGATGCTTGTGGTGCTGGCCCTGATCCTGGGCCTCGCCTTCCTGCCCCAGATGTGGGTACGCGGCGTCATCAAGCGCTACGGAGCCGACCGGCCGGACCTGCCCGGAACGGGCGGGGCGTTCGCGCGCCACATCCTCGATGGTATGGGGCTGCAGGCGGTGCGCGTCGAGGAGACGACGCTCGGCGACCACTACGATCCACAGGCCAAGGCGGTGCGATTGCTGCCCGCCCACATGCGCGGGCGGTCCCTCTCGGCCGTGGTGATCGCTGCCCACGAGGTCGGCCATGCGATGCAGGATGCGACCGGCTACGGCCCGCTGCAGGCCCGCACGCGCCTCGCCAAGCAGGCGCAGCGAATCGAGACCGTGGGTTCGGTGGTGATGCTGGCCGCGCCGGTACTGCTGGTGCTGCTGAAGTCGCCGCACCTGATGATCGCGCAGGTCCTGCTCGGCGTCCTGATCCTCGGCATGGGTGTGGTCATGCACCTCGTGACGCTGCCGGTCGAGTTCGACGCGAGTTTCCGCCGCGCACTGCCGGTGTTGAAGGCTGGCAACTACGTCGGCCCTGACGATATGCGGGCCGCGCGCAAGATCCTGACCGCCGCCGCCTTCACCTATGTGGCCGCTGCGGCGCTGAGCCTGCTCGATGTCATGCGCTGGCTCAGGGCGCTGAAGCCGTGAGCGGCGCCGCGACGTGCTCCACCATCGGCGATCTCGCGTAGAGCCCTGGTGATGCCTCGCTTCTTCCACCCCGATACACCCGACCTGCCGCTGCCCCCGGGCCATCGCTTCCCCGCCGGCAAGTATCGTCTGCTGCGCGACAGGATCAGCCACGAGGGCATCCTGGGGCGCGCCACGCTCGTGCCGTCGCCGGCCGCCGGGCGCGCCGATCTCGAACGCGCCCACACCCCCGGCTATGTCGCCGCCATCCTCGACGGCACGGTCTCCGCCGATATCCAGCGCCGCATCGGCCTGCCGTGGAGCCCGGTTCTGGTGGCCCGCTCGCGCGCCACCGTCGGCGGCTCGCTGGCGGCCGCCCGCGAGGCCCTCGACCATGGCATTTCCGGTCAGCTGGCCGGCGGCACCCACCACGCCCACGCCGATTTCGGCTCGGGCTACTGCACGTTCAACGATCTGGCCGTCGCCGCCCTGACGCTGCTCGACGAGGGACGGGTGGCGAGCGTCGCGATCGTCGACTGCGACGTCCACCAGGGCGACGGCAACGCCGCGATCCTGACCCGGGATCCGCGGGCGCTCGTCGTCAGCGTTCACGGCGAAAAGAATTTCCCGTTCCGCAAGGTGCCGTCGGATCTCGACGTGGGGTTGCCGGACGGCACGGAGGATCGCGCCTACCTGCATGCCCTCGCCGAGGCGATGGAGACCGTGGCCGCCTTCCGGCCCGAGATCGTGCTGTATCTGTCCGGGGCCGATCCGCTGGCGTCCGACACGCTGGGTCGGCTGGCCCTGACCTTCGACGGGCTGGCCGAGCGCGACCGCTTCGTGCTCGAGCACTGCCGGCGCCGCGGCGTGCCCGTGTCCATCGCCATCGGCGGCGGCTATGCCCAACCGATCGGCGACAGCGTCACCGCCTACGCCAACACGTTCCGCGTCGCCGCCGAGCTGTTCGGACTGTGAGCCCTATTGCGGCCGCGCCGACAACAGCTTCAGCAGGCCGCGATCCCCGCTGATGGTCGGGATGTCCTGGCACTGCTCCTTGTTGCGGGCCGTGCATTCCATCTTCACGGTGTAAGGGATGTCCGGATACTTGTAGACCGTGTACTCGGCGATCGCGCCTTCCATGCCGACCTCGCTGCGGGCGTCGAACACGGAGATCTGCGGCTCGGCCGCCGCCCCCTGTCCGCCCGGCCCGTAGATCGGCGTGTTGGCCGGCAGCTCGTGCTGGATGCGCAGGTCCGCCTCCACCGTAATCGTCAGATCGCCGTAGCGGTCGACGATCTGGTACCAGACGGGATTCGCCTCATCCATGATGATCTTGCGCGCGAGCCTCGGGCGCGCCTCGGCGGCGAACGAGTTGGCGACGATCTTTGGCGGCACGTCGAAGCCGAGCACCGGCAGCTTCAGTTTCGCCAGCTTGACGTCGTCGGCCGCGCCGACCGACAGCAGCGGGTTGGCCGCACGCTCGCCGATGAAGCGAGAGATCTCGGTGTTGGACCAGTCGACCTTCAGAAGCTTGTCCGCGGCAACCGCCGGCAGGGCGGTCGAGACGACGAGGGCTGTAGCCAGCCAGGCGAGACGCACAGACGCCGACATGCTTGAAGCTCCTTCCCCGATAGTCACAACAGCGACGCACTTTCGAACGACAACTGGGATCTATGGCCCGTTGCCTTCGCTGTCTATATAGACATCCCGAGGCTCGAGTGTGACGGGGCGATGAATAGTAGCTGGCCGCGCTCGGCCGTGCCACTGGTGAAGTGGCGGCGGTTGCCGTGCGAGGGACATGACGGCGCCGCGGTGGCGCGCTAGCATGGCGCGCATCGCAGGCACTGAGGTCAACGCCGGGTCGGGCGCCAGCCTCGAAAATGCAGGCGGGGAGGTAGCATGGCTGTCGAGAGTAACCGGGCCGCTCCGTTGTCGTGGGCTCGCGTGACAGGGCGCATCCTTCTGGGCGCACTCGTTGTGGCCGCCTTCGGCGTCGTCGTCGCGCTGGTCGTGTTTCCGCCCTCCGGCTACATCCGCCAATACCTCGCCGATGCGGTTCTGAAGGCGACCGGCCGCACGTTCGCCTATGCCGGCGATCCGGCATTGAGCTTCAATCCCCGTCCCGTGGTCACCTTCCAGCGCGTCGTCCTCGGAGCGCCGGCCGGCGCGGCCGGGCCCGAGACCGTGCGCGCGGAGAAACTGGAAGCGCAGATCGATCCGATGGCGCTGCTCACCGGCCGGCTCGCCATGGACTTCGTGGCGCTCACCCGCGCCGCCATCACCGTCCGGCCCGAGGACGCCGATCTCGGCGGCAAGTCGGGCGGCGGCCGGATATCCGTCGCCGAGGTCCGCGTCGGCGACAGTGCCGTCAACTACCTCGTCACGGCCCCGAACCCGGTCTGGCGCGTCGACCAGGTCACCATGTCGGTCACCGGCCTCGCCGGCACCGGCGCCGTCCGCGCAGCCGGCCGGCTGCGCTGGCGCGGTGAGATGGTCGAGATCGACGGGAACGTCGCCTCGCTGGCCGCGCTCGCGTCGGCCGAAGGTGCCGCCTTCCAGCTCTCGGCCTCCTCGCGGCGCGCCGATGCGACGCTCGACGGGCAGGTGGCACCGAAGGCGGCCTCGATGCTGACGGCCAATCTCAAGGCCAAATCGGGCTCGGCGCGCGATGCTCTGCGCTGGCTGGCCGACATGGGCCTCGGCACCTATGCCCTGGCGGGCCCCGCGACCCTCGAGGGGCAGGTCGGCGTCAGCGCCGGCGAGGCCCGGATCGAGCGCGCCACGCTCAAGCTCGATGCCGGCGAAGGGCAGGGCGACGTCAAGCTCGGCTTTGCCGGCGCCAAGCCGCGCGTCGAGGGCAAGATCGCCTGGAAGGAACTCGATCTGCTGCGGCTGATGGGCGAGACCCCGCAACCGGCCGCCGCCGCGCAACTCGACGTGCGTCCCTTCCGTCAAGGTCCGGTGATCGAATCCGCCTGGCAATCGCTGGCGGCCGATCTCGCCACCATGGAGGCCGCGAGCACGGGCGCGCCGGCTGCCGCACCGGCGCCGCGCTACCAGGGCCGCAACACCTGGAGCACCCAGCCGCTCGATCTGACCGGGCTTGCGGCCGCCGACATCGATATCGACAGCACCGCCGCGGTGCTCAAGTACGGCCGCATCGACCTGCGCAACAGCAAGGCCCACCTCACCGTCAAGGAGAGCCGCCTCGTCTACACGGTGAACCAGGTCGAGATCGGCGGCGGCAAGGCCGCCGGCAAGATCGAAGTGGACGGCAGTGCCGCGTCGCCGCGCGTTGCCGTCGATGTGCGCGCCGACGAGGTGCCGGCGGAATCGGTGCTGACGCAGCTGTTCTCGTCGTTGCTGCTGTCGGGCTCGACGAAGCTGAACGTCGGGGTCGAGGGCCGCGGTCGCACGCCCCAGGACATCATCGCCTCGCTCGCGGGCAAGGCCGACGTGGCGCTCAAGAACGGCGCCTTCCACGGTTTCGATCTGCGCCGCAGCCTGCTGACCTGGTGGCGCCCCCAGAAGTTCGATGCCGCGGCTCGCACATCGCTTCAGAGCGTGAATGGGCAGTTCGCGCTGAGCAACGGCATCCTGCGCACGTCATCGCCGTTCACCGTCGATGGCGACGTGAAGATTTCGGCCGAAGGTGCCGTCGAGATCGCCAAGCGGCTGATCAACCAGGACGTCCGCATCAAGGTCTCGCCGCCGCCCGACCATCTGTCGATCCCGGTGCGCGTCAGCGGGAACTGGGCCCATCCCAAGATCGCGTGGGACTGGAAGTCGATCTTCGAGAGCCAGGGTGTGCTCGGCTCGCCGTTGTCGGTGGCGGCGGCCGACGAGCCGATCCCGCCGGAGGTCAAGGCCCAGATCGCGCGGGTACTCGCCGGTCCGGCCGCGGCCTCGTTCGGGCCTGAAGCCAAGCTGATGCTGGAAACCATCGGCAGTCGCTGACGGTATCGATCGGCGTGCCGGTCGATACGATCACTAGCATGTGGGGGGAAGAGTCGTGGTTGTCGCTCGCGTCACAAGACACCTCGCTGTCGTCGGCTTCGCAGCGCTCGGCGCCGCAGGCATCGCGCATGCGGGTGAGCCCGCGCCGGCAGGCCGCGCGCGGATGGAGATCGCCCAGGCGGCGGGCATTGCGGGCCGTGATATCTGGACCCAGAGCCTGATCCGCGGCATGGCCGAGCCGATGCGTCCGGCCGAGCAGCGCCCGCTCGACTGTGCCGACGAGGGCGACGGCGCCGCGCGCGTCGAGCCGATCGCCTGCAAATGGAAGCCGGGCGAGGCCAACACCCCGGTTCCGGGTCTGCCCACGCCGACACCGACTGCCCCCACGCAGACGACGACTCCCGCGCCGGCCCCCACAACGCCGACAACTCCCGCAACTCCGACGCCGCCCGCCCCGCAGCCGGTCGCCGATCCTGGTTTCCGGTACTATCCGCCGGGCAGTCTGGTGTCGCGCGAGTCCAGTCGCGGCCGCGCCGCAGACCGCAAGGTCTACGTGCCCGATATGGTGTTCCCGCTGAAGCTCGCGGCCGGCCAGCACCCGCACATGAACTCCCAGATCTACGGGTTCGGCGGCGGCGGCTACAACGGCCAGGGCGCGGCCGGCGGCAGCGAGTGCGACCCGCGCAACTACGACCCCATGGTCCAACGCGACAATTACTGCGAGGTCCGTGGCTGGAACATGCCGATGTGCCCGGCGGGCGTCGGCCACCAGGGCCAGGACATCCGTCCGCCATCCTGCAAGGACAATACCTGGGAGGTCGTGGCGGTCGTCGACGGCACCATCACGCTGGTGACCAGCAACACCACACTCGTTCTCAAGGGTAAGGACGGCACCTCGTTCGACTACCTCCACATGCATCCCGCTTCGATCACGGTCGAGGAGGGAGACACGGTCAAGCAGGGCCAGGTGATCGGCCGCGTCTCGAAATTCATGGGCGGCACCCGCTCGACCACCTACCACCTGCATTTCAACGCGCGTCAGCGCGTCAAGGTCGGCGCCAAGACGCTGGAGGTGTACGTTCCCGTCTTCTCCTCGTTGATTGCGTCCTATCGCAAGTCGAAAGGGCTCGACGCCGGGATCGACGCCGACGGCAACCTGATCGCCGATCCGCGTCTCGAGATCGGCGCTGTCGCGCAGGGGCCGACGCCTCCGGCCCCGACGCCTCCGGCACCAGAGCCCCCGGCTCCGACGCCTCCGGCTCCGACGCCTCCGGCTCCGACGCCCCCGGCTCCGACGCCTCCGGCTCCGACGCC
>JBMOGA010000083.1:0-12735 GCA_049318625.1 Hyphomicrobiaceae bacterium | reverse complement strand
TCTGGATGAGGTCGCCGATGTAGACGATGTTGTCGTTCTTCAGGCAGTTCGCCGAGCGTACCGAAAGCTCAAGCTCGTCCACCTTCTTGAGCAGCGCGGCATTGAAGGCGAGCTCGGGGTGCTTCTGCTCCTCCTGCGCCTTCTTCGGCTCCTCGAAGTTGATGAACACGGCGAGCTGGTCCTGGAGAATGCGAGCAGCCAGCGCCACCGCATCCTCGGCGCGGACCGAGCCGTCCGTCTCCACCTGCATGGTCAGCTTGTCGTAGTTGAGGATCTGACCCTCGCGGGTGTTCTCGACCTTGTAGGAGACCTTCTTGACCGGGCTGTAGAGGCTGTCGACCGGGATCAGACCGATCGGCGCGTCGTCGGGCCGGTTGCGGTCCGCGGCGACATAGCCCTTGCCCATGTCGGCGGTCAGCTCCATGCGGATCGACGCGCCCTGATCGAGATGGCAGATTATGTGGTCGGGGTTCAGGATCTCGACCTCGGAACCGGCCTCGATATCGCCCGCACGCGCCGGACCTGGACCTTCCTTCTTCAACACCATCCGCTTGACGCCCTCGGAGTGCACGCGCAGTGCGATCTCCTTGACGTTCAGGATGATGTCCGTCACGTCCTCGCGGATACCCGGGATAGACGAGAACTCGTGCAGCACGCCGTCGATCTGGATGGTGCGGACCGCCGCTCCCTGCAGAGACGACAGCAGCACGCGGCGCAGCGCGTTGCCGAGCGTCATGCCGAAGCCGCGCTCCAGCGGCTCGGCGACCAGCGTTGCAACCCGCGTGCGATCGCGACCAGACTCGATCTGCAGCTTGGTCGGCTTGATCAGGTCCTGCCAGTTCTTCTGGAGAATGTTCATCATCGGGGGGACCTCAAAGTCTTATTGATGCGTTGGGCCGAGCACCTCATCGGGGCTCGGCCGACCATCGACAACCGCCTTTGGGGGACACGATCCCGCCACAAGGCCCGACAATCAGACGCGGCGGCGCTTCCGCGGACGGCAGCCATTGTGCGGGATCGGCGTCACGTCGCGAATGGCCGTGATCTGGAAGCCGACCGACTGCAGCGCACGCAGCGCCGACTCGCGGCCCGAGCCCGGACCGCAGACCTCGACCTCGAGGATCTTCATCCCATGCTCGGCGGCCTTCTTGCCGGCATCCTCGGCAGCCACCTGAGCCGCGTAAGGTGTCGACTTCCGCGACCCCTTGAAGCCCATCGTGCCCGACGACGACCACGCGATCGTATTGCCCTGCGCATCGGTGATGTTGATCATCGTGTTATTGAAGCTGGCGTTCACATGCGCCACGCCCGACGTGATGTTCTTGCGTTCTTTGCGGCGGACCTTGCCGCGCTGCTGCTGCTCTTTGGCCATGGATGAGGTGCTCTAGCCCGGAGGGCCCCAAAAGGTTGAAGATCGAGGGGGTGGAAGCCGGCGAATGCCAGCGCGTTACGACTTCTTCTTTCCGGCGATCGGCTTCGCAGGGCCTTTGCGGGTCCGTGCGTTGGTATGGGTGCGCTGACCACGGACCGGAAGGCCACGACGATGGCGCAGGCCGCGATAGCAGCCGAGATCCATGAGCCGCTTGATGTTCATCGCCACTTCGCGGCGCAGGTCGCCCTCGACGAGGAAATCGCGATCGATCGCCTCACGGATCTGCAGGACCTCGGCGTCGGTCAGCTGATTGACGCGCCGCTCGGCGGGGATGCCGACCTTCACACAGATATCGTTCGCATACTTCGGACCGATACCGTGGATATATTGCAGCGCGATGATCACGCGCTTCTGAGTCGGAATATTGACGCCTGCGATACGGGCCACTGTGCTCTCCTTAGTCCTACTGGCCGGCGAGCGGTGGTCCGCCGCTGCCGGACCAACTCGCGAAAATACACCCAACAGCAGAGCGACGGTCCCGGTCTTCACCGGCCCCGTCTCCGCCAAGGTGCGTCATGTGATCGCGGGTGGTATAACCGTCCGCGCGACCCGCGTCAACGACGCAGGCCCGCGTCAAGCCGCCACGACCACGACCACACCTATTGCTTGTTCAAAATCGCATTCAACTCCTTCGCGACGTCGCCGATGGACGCCATGCCGTCGATGGAAGCGAGGTTGCCCTTGCAGAAATAGTAGCCGATCAGCGGTGAGGTCTCCCGATAATAGGCCATCAGGCGGGCCTTGACCGTTTCGGCATTGTCGTCGGCGCGCCGCGTGAACTCGGTCGAGCCACACGAGTCGCAAACCCCGGCCTTGACCGTCGGCTTGAACGTATCGTGGTAGCCCATGCCGCATTTGGCGCAGGTGAAGCGGCCCGAGATGCGCGCGACCAGCGCGCTGTCGTCGACCTTCATCTCGATGACCGCATCGAGGTTCTTGCCGAGCCGCGTCATCAGCGTGTCGAGCGCGGCAGCCTGCGGCAGCGTCCGCGGAAACCCATCCAAAATGAAGCCCGGCGTACAATCGGGCTGTGCGATCCGCTCCTCGATGATGCGGATCACGATGTCGTCGGAGACGAGCCCACCGGCCTTCATCACCGCCTCGGCTTGCCGGCCGACCGCGCTGCCGGCCTTCACGGCGGCCCGCAACATGTCACCCGTGGACAGCTGCGGAATTCCACGACGCGCCGAAAGATCTTTCGCTTGTGTACCCTTGCCGGCCCCGGGTGGCCCCAGCAGAATGATGTTCATCGACGACTCCTCGTCGCTCCCCTGAGCTTCGCCTTCTTGATCAGCCCCTCGTACTGGTGTGCGAGGAGGTGGCTTTGCACCTGCGCCACGGTGTCCATGGTGACACTGACGGCGATCAACAGCGACGTTCCGCCGAAATAGAACGGCACAGCGGCGTACGAGATGAGGATCTCTGGCAGGACGCAAACGCCTGCGAGATATATCGCACCGACTACGGTAATACGCGTCAACACATAGTCGATATACTCAGCTGTTTGCGCACCCGGCCGCCGTCCCGGAAGGAAGCCGCCGTACTTGCGCAAGTTCTCGGCCGTCTCCTGCGGGTTGAAAACCACCGCGGTATAGAAGAAGGCGAAGAAGATGATGAGCGCGACGAATATCAGAATGTGCAGCGGCTGGCCGTAGCCGAGCGCGGCGACGATGCTCTGCAGCCAGTCGGGTCCGCTGCCCGGCGGCATCATGTTGGCGGCCGTCGTCGGCAACAGCAGCAGCGACGAGGCGAAGATCGGCGGGATGACGCCCGACGAATTGAGCTTCAGCGGCAGATGCGAACTGTCGCCCTGGAACATCCGGTTGCCGACTTGTCGCTTCGGATACTGGATGAGCAATCGCCGCTGCGCCCGCTCGATGAACACCACGGCCGCGACCACGAACAACATCAGCGCCAGAAGCATCAGCAGCAGAGCGGTCGACAGCGAGCCGGTCCGCGCCAGTTCGAACAACTGCACCAGCGCCGCCGGAAGCCCCGCCACGATGCCGGCGAAGATGATCAGCGAGATGCCGTTGCCGACACCGCGCGACGTGATCTGCTCGCCGAGCCACATCAGGAACATGGTGCCGCCGACCAGCGTGATGACCGTCGAGATACGGAAGAACCAGCCCGCTTCGATAACCACGGCGCCGGTCGACCCTCGCGACCCCTCAAGGCCGATCGCAATGCCGTAGGCCTGGAACGCCGCCAGAACGACGGTCAGATAGCGCGTGTACTGGTTGATCGTCTTGCGCCCCTGCTCTCCCTCCTTCTTGAGCGCCTCCAGGCGCTTGTCGACAGAAGACAGCAGCTGCATGATGATCGAGGCCGAGATGTACGGCATGATGTTCAAAGCGAAGATCGCCATGCGCTCGACCGCGCCGCCAGCGAACATGTTGAACATGCCGAGAATTCCGCTCTGATTGGCGCGGAACGTCTCGCCGAAAGCAACGGGATCTATACCGGGCAGCGGAATGAACGTGCCGAGCCGATAAACAAGTAGCGCCGCCAACGTGAAGATGATGCGCTTCTTGAGATCATCGGCCTTCGCGAACGCGGAGAAATTCAGATTCGCGGCAAGCTGCTCGGCAGCGGAAGCCATGCGTCGTCTCCTCGTTGGCGGAGCACCGGCTCCGCACCCAGGATCAAGGTTCGTCGGACTGCCGACCCGAAGCCAAGTCCGCCCCAGCGATCGGACCCGGGCTTGTCATCCCGAGCCGGCGACAACCTAGCGCACGCCGCGCCGCGAGGACAGCGGGTCGAGGCCGCACCCGCCCTCGACCGGCCAGGCCGCGCGCACGCCGCTCACTCTTCGGCCGCGGCCTTCTTGCCCTGGCCGCCGCCGCGAGCCGCCTTCTTGGCTGCCGACTTGGCGCGCTTCGCCTCGTCTGCCGGCAGCACCTTCTTCTCGATCACGTTCACCGTGCCGCCGGCCGCCTCGACCTGCGCCTTGGCGCTCGCCGTCGCATGATTCACGGTGATCGTGATCTTGGCCTTCAGCTCGCCGTTACCGAGCAGACGGAGACCTTCCTTCTTGCGCCGCAGCAGGCCGGCCTCGACGAGCGTGGCCATATCGAGTGGCGTGCTGGCCGTGATCCGGCCATCGTCGATCGCCGCCTGCAGAGTCCCGACGTTGATCTCGGCGTTGTCGACCGGATCCCAGGCCTTGAAGCCACGCTTCGGCAATCGCCGATGCAACGGCATCTGGCCGCCCTCGAAGCCGCCGATGGCGACGCCGGTACGTGCCGTCTGACCCTTGCCGCCACGGCCGCCGGTCTTGCCCACGCCGGAGCCGATGCCGCGTCCGACCCTGACGCGGGTCTTTCGTGCGCCGGGGCGGTCCTTGATCTCGTTGAGCCGCATCGCGGTCTGCTCCTAGCTGTCAGGCCTTCTCGTCGACGATACGGACGAGATGGGCAACCTTGGCGATCATACCGCGCACCTGAGGCGTATCGTTCAGGGTGCGGCGCTTGTACATTTTGTTGAGACCGAGACCGATCAGGGTCCTCGTCTGACGGTCCGGACGACGGGCCGTGCTGCCGGTCTGCTCGATCGTAATCGTCTTGTCAGTCATTTCACGTTACCCGTGGGTTCACGCCTCGGTGGCAGCGGCCTCACCGGCCTCCACCGTACCGTCACGACGCCGCGCTGCGATCTCGCCGTACTTCTTGCCCCGGCGAGCCGCGACCGCGCGCGGGTTCTCCTGGTACTTGAGCGCATCGAAGGTTGCGCGCACGACGTTGTAAGGGTTGGTCGATCCCATCGACTTGGCGACCACGTCGTGGACGCCGAGCATCTCGAAAACGGCGCGCATGGCACCGCCCGCGATGATGCCGGTGCCGGGAGGCGCCGAGCGCACGATCACGCGGCCCGCGCCGTGGCGGCCCTTGCTGTCGTGATGCAGCGTGCGGCCTTCACGCAGCGGCACCCGCAACAGCGCGCGACGCGCCGCCTCGGTCGCCTTGCGGATGGCCTCGGGAACCTCGCGGGCCTTGCCGTGGCCGAAGCCGACGCGGCCCTTGAGATCGCCGACGACGACCAGCGCCGCAAAGCCGAAGCGCTTACCGCCCTTCACCACCTTGGCGACACGGTTGATGTGGACGAGCTTGTCCGTGAACTCGCTGTCGCGCTCGTCGCGATCGCGATCCCGGCCGCGCCCTCTCTCGGGTGAACGTGCCACGGGTCAGTCCTTTCCAAACAAAATCCGGTCTCAGAAGTTCAGACCGCCCTCCCGGGCGGCATCGGCGAGCGCCTTCACGCGCCCGTGGTAGATGTAGGCGCCGCGGTCGAACACGACGTCCTTGACCCCGGCCGCAACGGCGCGCTCTGCGACGAGCTTGCCGACCGCAGCCGCGGCCGCCTTGTCGGCGCCCGTCTTGAGAGCAGTCTTCACGCCCTTCTCGATCGACGAGGCCGCGACGATCGTATGCCCGGCCACATCGTCGATAACCTGCGCGTAGATATGCTGCGAGGAACGGAATACGGACAGGCGAGGCCGGCCGTTCGCCACCGTCTTGAGGTGACGCCGGATGCGGGCCTTGCGCCGGTCGATCTGCTTGTTTTGCGCAACCATGGTATCCCGTCCTTACTTCTTCTTGCCTTCCTTGCGGAAGACGAATTCGCCCTTGTAGCGCACACCCTTGCCCTGGTAGGGCTCGGGCGGGCGATAGCCGCGGATATCCGCCGCAACCTGGCCGACGAGCTGCTTGTCGATACCGGTCACGGTGATCAGCTCCTGCTTCGCACCCGCGACCTTCACCTCGACCCCGCTCGGGATCTTGTGAACGATGTCGTGGCTGAAGCCGAGCTGCATCTGCAGCACGTCCTTGCCCTTCATGGCAGCACGAAAACCCACGCCCTGGATCTCGAGTGTGTGCGAGTAGCCCTCGGTCACACCCTTCATCAGGTTCGCGATCATGGTCCGCGACATCCCCCACATGGAGCGCGCAGCCTTGCTCTCGTCGCGCGGCACCACGGAGATCCCGCCGCTGGTATTCTCGATCGTGATCTGCTCGGGCGCCGTGAACGACAGCTCACCCTTCGCGCCTTTGACCTTGACGGTCTGACCCGCGACGGTCGCTGTGACCCCCTGCGGAACGGGGACCGGCCTCTTGCCGATACGTGACATGGCTTCAAGCTCCCCGATCAGAAGATGCTGCAAAGGATCTCGCCGCCGACGTTCTCCTCGCGCGCACGCCAGTCCGGCATCACGCCCTTCGGCGTGGACAGAATGGCGACGCCGAGGCCGTTGGCGACCGTCGGGAGATCCGACACGGGCGAATAGACGCGACGGCCGGGCTTCGAGACGCGCTTGATGTCACGGATCGCAGGCAAGCCGTTGTTGTACTTGAGTTCGATCTCGATCTCGGCCGTCTTGTTCTTCTGCTCGACCCGCGCATAACCGCGGATGTAGCCTTCCTCGAGCAGCACGTCGAGAACGCGCTGGCGCAAGTTCGAAGCCGGCGTCGAAACCTTCGGCCGGCGGCGCATCTGGGCATTGCGGATGCGTGTCAGCATATCGCCCAATGGATCGTTCATTGTCATCGGGACGCCTCCTTACCAGCTCGACTTGACCATGCCGGGGATGAGGCCCTTGGAGGCCAATTCCCGAAGCTGGTTGCGGCACATTCTCAGCTTGCGGTAGAAACCGCGCGAGCGGCCCGTCAGTTCGCACCGGTTGCGGATGCGGGTCTTCGACGAGTTGCGCGGCAACTCGGCGAGCTTGATGCGCGCCGCGAACCGCTCTTCCGCCGGTTTCGACATGTCATTGGCGAGCGCCTTCAGAGCGGCCCGCCTCTCGGCGTATTGCGCTACCATCCGGCGGCGCTTCTCGTTCTTCTCGATCGAGCTGGTCTTCGACATCAAGTCCTCCAAAGGCCTTTCGGCTGGTCGGTCGGTCGCCGAGGTCCTAAGTGCGGAAGGGGAAGTTGAAACCACGAAGAAGCTCGCGAGCCTCATCGTCGTTGCGGGCCGAGGTACAGACGATGACGTCCATACCCCAGATCTGGTCAACCTTGTCATAGTCAATCTCCGGGAACACGATGTGCTCCTTGAGACCCATGGCATAGTTACCGCGCCCGTCGAAGCTCTTCGGGTTCAGCCCACGGAAGTCTTTGACGCGCGGCAGCGCGATCGTCACGAGACGGTCGAGAAACTCGTACATGCGGTCGCCGCGCAGCGTCACCTTCGTACCGAGCGCCATGCCGTCGCGCACCTTGAAGGTGGCGATCGACTTGCGGGCGCGCGTCACGACCGGCCGCTGCCCCGAGATCAGAGCCAGATCCGACGCGGCGTTCTCGACCTTCTTGCGGTCGCTGACAGCCTCGCCGACGCCCATATTGAGCACGACCTTCTCGATCTTCGGCACCTGCATCGGATTGGCGTATCCGAACTTCTCCGTCAGCGCCTTCCGCACCACCTGCTCGTAGTGCGACTTCATCCGCGGCTTGTAGTCCTTCGGGCGCGCGAACGACCGCGGCTCGGCAGCTGCCGCCGGCTTGGCTTGCGCCTTCGCGGCCTTGCCTTCGGCCTTGGCGGCACCCTTGCCACCCGCCGGCTGACCGCCCTTCTTCTGCTTCTCGTCGGCCATCATCAGTTCCTTTCAGGGATCAGCTCGCCCGAACGCTTGGCGAAGCGGACCTTGCGGCCGTCCTCGAGGGTGCGGAAACCGACACGCGTCGGCTTGCCGTCCTTCGGGTCCTCGACCGCCAAGTTCGAGATATCGATCGGCGCCTCTTTCGAGATGATGCCGCCCTGCGTCTGCTGCGTCTGGCGGGTATGCCGGCGCACGATGTTCACGCCGCGCACCACAGCCCGGTTCTCCTTCGGCATCACGGCGATCACTTCGCCCTGCTTGCCCTTGTCGCGGCCGGTCGTCACGACGACGCGGTCACCCTTCTTGATCTTCGCGCTCGCCATTACAGCACCTCCGGCGCCAGCGAGACGATCTTCATGTGCGCCTTGGTGCGCAGCTCGCGCGTGACCGGCCCGAAGATGCGCGTGCCGACCGGATCGCCCTGGGCGTTGATCAGCACCGCCGCGTTGCGATCGAAGCGGATGAGCGACCCGTCCGGACGGCGAACACCCTTGGCGGTCCGCACCACGACGGCCTTCATCACCTGGCCCTTCTTCACGCGTCCGCGCGGAATGGCCTCCTGCACGGCCACGACGATCGTGTCACCGATCGACGCATACTTCCTTTTCGACCCGCCCAGCACCTTGATGCACTGGACGCGACGCGCGCCCGAGTTGTCGGCGACGTCGAGATTGGTCTCCATTTGGATCATTGGACCAGTCCTTCATGCTGGGTCCCCGAGGGACCCCCGTCTCGCCAAATTACCACCCGCGCCCCAGACTTTCATCCGGGAACGCACGAAAGTCTTCCTACCCGGTGCTGGTGGCCAGGACCACCCACCGCTTCTTCCGAGAAATCGGTGCCGTCTCCTCGATGCGGACCATGTCGCCCACCTTGAAGGAGTTGGCCTCGTCGTGAGCGTGATACTTCTTCGACCGCCGCACCGTCTTCTTGAGCAGCGGATGCGTAAACCGGCGCTCGACCTCGACGACCACGGTCTTGTCGTTCTTGTCGGAAACGACGACGCCCGTCAGCACGCGCTTCGGCATCTAGTTCTCTCCTCAACCCTTGGCGGCGGCGCTAACGCCGGTCTGCTTCTGCCGTGCAATCGTCTTGATGCGTGCGATATCGCGTCGGACCTCGCGCACCCGTGATGTGTTCTCGAGCTGGCCCGTCGCCGCCTGGAAGCGCAGGTTGAACTGCTCCTTCTTCAGGCGGGCGAGTTCCTCGTCCAGCTGATCGAGAGTCTTCGTCTTGAGATCGGCAGCCTTCATGGCGCTATCCTCGGTCAAATCGTGCGCGACACGATGCGCGTCTTGATCGGCAGCTTGGCAGCCCCGAGCTCGAGCGCCTCACGCGCAGTCGCGTCGTTCACCCCGTCGAGCTCGAACATGATCCGGCCCGGTTTGACGCGGGCGACCCACAGCTCGGGCGAGCCCTTGCCGGAGCCCATGCGGACTTCGGCGGGCTTCTTCGAAACCGGAAGATCGGGGAACACGCGGATCCACACGCGGCCGGCACGCTTCATGTGACGCGTGATGGCACGGCGAGCGGCCTCGATCTGGCGCGCTGTGACCCGCTCCGGCTCCATGGCCTTGAGACCATGCGATCCGAAGTTCAGCAGCGTGCCGCCCTTGGCGGTTCCCTTGATCCGGCCCTTGAAGGCCTTCCGGAACTTGGTACGTTTCGGTTGCAGCATGACGAGTATCCGTCTCCTCAGCCCTGCCCGGCGGTTTCGCCGCCGCTGCGATCACGGTCACGACCACCCCGGTCGCCGCGATCTCCACGGTCGCCGCGCTCGCGCCGATCGCCGTCACGACGACCGCGGCCGCTGCCACCGCCCTCTTGCACGTCCAGCGCCCGCTTCTCGGACGCCATCGGATCATGCTCCATGATCTCGCCCTTGAAGACCCACACCTTGATGCCGATGACACCGTAGGCCGTCTTGGCGAGGCCGTACCCGAAGTCGATATCCGCGCGCAGCGTATGCAGCGGCACCCGGCCCTCGCGATACCACTCGGTCCGCGCGATTTCGGCGCCGCCGAGACGTCCGGCGACGTTGATCCGGATGCCCAGAGCTCCGAGACGAAGCGCCGACTGCACCGCGCGCTTCATGGCGCGCCGGAAGGCGACGCGGCGCTCGAGCTGCTGGGCGATGCCCTCGGCGATCAGCGTCGCATCGATCTCCGGCTTGCGGATCTCGAGGATGTTGAGATGCACCTCGGACTTCGTGAACTGGGTGAGCTCGTTCTTGAGCTTCTCGATGTCCGAGCCCTTCTTGCCGATCAGAACGCCCGGCCGCGCAGTGTAGACGGTGACACGGCACTTCTTGTGCGGGCGCTCGATGACGACCTTGGAGATGCCGGCCTGACGCTGCTGCTTCAGGATGTGCTCGCGGATCGCGAAATCCTCGTGCAGCAGGCGGCCGTACTCGCCACGGCGCGCGAACCACCGGCTGTCCCAGGTGCGGTTGATGCCGACGCGGAGACCGACTGGATTGACTTTCTGACCCATGACCTCAAGCCTCCTTGGCCTCGACCTCGCGGACCACCACCGTGATCTGCGAGAACGGCTTCATGATTGCGCCGGAGCGGCCGCGCCCGCGGGCGTGGAAGCGTTTCATCACGAGATTCTTGCCGACCCAGGCTTCGGCGACGATCAGGTTGTCGACGTCGAGCCCGTGATTGTTTTCCGCGTTCGCCACCGCGCTCATGACGCACTTGCGCACGTCCTGAGAGATGCGCTTACGCGAAAACTCCAGGTCAGAGAGTGCCTGCCCGACCTTCTTGCCGCGGATGAGACCGGCAACCAGGTTGAGCTTCTGCGGCGATACCCGGAGGTTCCGGGCGATCGCGCGAGCCTCGTTTTCCTTGAGGCTGCGCGGGTGTTTTGGTTTGCCCATGTCGCGCCCCTTACCTCTTCACGGCCTTCTTGTCCCCACCGTGCCCGGAGAACGTCCGGGTCGGTGCGAACTCGCCGAATTTCATGCCGATCATGTCTTCCGACACGTTGACCGGGATGTGCTTGTGACCATTGTAGACGCCGAACGTCAGACCGACGAACTGCGGCAGGATCGTGGAACGCCGGCTCCAGATCTTGATGACTTCGCTGCGCCCGGACTGGCGAGACTTATCCGCTTTCTTGAGCAGATAGCCGTCGACGAACGGGCCTTTCCAAACTGAACGTGCCACGTGTCTCTCCTTGCCGCCTTAAGCTTTGTGGCGGCTGCGGACGATGTACTTGTCCGTCGCCTTGTTGCTGCGCGTCTTCGCGCCCTTGGTGGGCTTGCCCCAGGGCGTCGTCCAGTGCTTGCCGCCCTTGGTACGACCACCGTTCGGATGATCCACCGGGTTCATCGCGATCGAGCGGACCGTCGGACGCTTGCCCTTCCAGCGGGTGCGACCGGCCTTGCCGACGATCTGGTTCGAGTTGTCGGGGTTCGAAACGGCCCCGATCGTCGCCATGCAGTCGGCGCGGACGCGGCGCGTCTCCCCGGAGCCGAGCTTGAGGATCGCCCACCCGGCATCGCGGCCGACGAGCTGCACGTAGGAGCCGGCCGAGCGAGCGACCTGACCGCCACGACCCGGCTTGAGCTCGACGTTGTGCACGATCGTACCGACCGGCATGGCGCTGAGCGGCATCGCATTACCCGGCTTCACGTCGACCTTGGCGCCGGCGATCACCGTGTCGCCGATGGCCAGCCGCTGCGGCGCCAGGATGTAGGCGAGCTCGCCGTCTTCGTACTTCAGCAGCGCGATGAACGCGGTCCGGTTCGGATCGTACTCGAACCGCTCGACCGTCGCCGCCACGTCGTGCTTGCGCCGCCGGAAATCGATCAACCGGTAGGCCTGCTTGTGCCCGCCGCCGACGTGCCGCGTCGTAATGCGGCCGTGCGTATTGCGTCCGCCGGTCTTGCTCTTGCCCTCGACGAGGACTTTGACCGGCCCACCCTTCCACAGGTTGCTCTTGTCCACCGAAACGAGGTGGCGCAGACCCGGCGATGTCGGACGATATGTCTTGAGTGCCATGACGTTGCCTCAGAGCCCGGTCGTGACGTCGATGCCGTGACCCGGCTCGAGCGTGACGATCGCCTTCTTGGTATCGGAGAGCAATGCGCGCCGACCCCGGAAGGTCTTGAGCTTGCCCTTGCGTACGAGCGTGTTGACGGCCTTGACCTTCACATTGAAGAGGCTTTCGACCGCCGTCTTGATCTGCGTCTTGGTCGCGTCGGGACGGACCTTGAACACGACCTGATTGTTCTCACTCGCACGGGTCGACTTCTCGGTGATGACCGGCGAGAGGATGACGTCGTAGCTGTCGAGCTTGATCATTTGAACCGCGCCTCCAGCGCCTCGACGGCCGCCTTCGTCAGCACCAGCTTGCGCCGCCGCAGGATGTCATAGACGTTGATGCCGACGACCGGCAGCACGTCGATATTCGGAATGTTGCGTGCCGCCCGGGCGAACCCGGCGTCGATCTCCGCACCGTCGATGATCAGAGCGTTGCCGAGCTCGAGCTTGGCGAAACGCTCACGAAGCGCCTTCGTCTTCGGCTCAGCCAGACGGGCCGCATCGATCACGATGATCTCGCCGGCCTTCGCTTTGGCAGACAGCGCATGACGCAGAGCCAGCGCACGGACCTTCTTCGGCATGTCGATCGCATGGCTGCGCGGCTTGGGGCCGAACGCCTTGCCACCGCCCCGCCACTGCGGAACCGACTTGTCGCCGTG
>JBMOGA010000082.1:0-13441 GCA_049318625.1 Hyphomicrobiaceae bacterium | reverse complement strand
CGTTCACCTCGCAAGCGAAAGACTCCATAACCGCAGTCGCCAGCCCACGCTTACCTGGGTGCACGAGCGCGGCGAGTTGCAGCCGCAGTGCTCTTGAGCGGACACCCTCAGTCCTGGACGCCGAGATCCCTCGCCCGCTGGAGTAATCGCTGCGCCGCGTTGTAGGTCGGCACCTCCACCATCAGACCGTCGACCTCGGCGCGATCCGCGCCGGACTGACGCGCGCGATCGAACGCCGAGACGATCCGCCGTGCCCGGTCGATCTCGTCTGCGGCCGGGGTGAGCAGCCGGTTCACGAGCGGGATCTGGTCGATATTGACGATGCTCTTGGCGGTGTAGCCGAGGCGGCGCGCGAACCGGATGTCGGCCTCCAGGTGGGTGACGTCGGCATAGGTGTAGGGGCAGTCGATGGCGACCACGCCCGCCGCCACACAGTCGACCAGGAACCGCTGGCGGGGGTAGGCCAACTCCTCGCCGGTCGGCGAGCGCTCGGCGCCGAGGTCCGCCACCATGTCCTCCGCCGCGACCAAGGCGGCCGTCACGCGCGGCGACGCCTGTGCGATCTCCAGAGTGCGGACCAGACCGGCCGCCGTCTCGATATTGGGGACAAGCTCGGTCGACCCGGCCGGCAGGCCATAGGCGGCCTCGAGCCGCCCCACCTCGGCTGCGAGCGCGTGCACCTGATCGGCCGACGATACCAGGGACATCATCACGACGTGCGGGGCACCGGGCATCGCCGCGGCGAGATCGTCGAGACCACCCTTGTCGAGCGGATTGACACGGACGGCACTGACCAGGCCGGCCGCGCGCCAGCGGGCCAGCACACCGGCCGACAGGGCGCGGGCTTCCGGCTGCCGGGCCGACGGCACGAACGCCTCGAGTTCCTGGATCGCCACATCGACGCCGAGCGCCGGCGCCGCGCGCAGGGCCTGCGCATCGGCACCCGGTAGGAACAACCAGGAGCGCCGGTTGCGCGGGGCGCGATACAGTGCAATCGAGGTGTCGCGTGTCATGACAGCCAAGCTGGCGAAGGACGGACGCGCACCTTAGCAGTTTTCGGTCGCCTATCGCCCTGTTCCCCAGGTGATTGGAGGATCTGATGCCGTTCGCCATACGTCACAGCAGTTCGATCTCGCACCGACAGGGAGATGACATGCTTCGGTCGATCCTGCTCTGCCTTCTGACCCTCGCTCCGCTACTGCTCCCCGCTTCTGCCGACCGTGCCTGGGCGGCGCGGCTCTCCGTGCTCCAACTCGACCGCTTCGACGATCTCAACAACGGCAGCATCGATGTCGATGCGGGGACCGGCCACAACCTCGGCCCCGACGGCGACGTCGTGTGCAATCTTCTGCTCGAAGGCCCGATCGAGCGCGGCGATCTGGACAAACTGAAGCAGGCCATCGGCCATCAGCGCACCAGCGACTTCGACAAGGTGCCTCGGTTGTGTCTCCACTCGCCGGGCGGCTCCTACGGCGAAGGTCTCGATATCGCGACCTACCTCATGAAAGAGTCGATCGGGACCGCGGTTCCGCGTGATGCCGAATGCTATTCGGCGTGTGCCGTCGTGTTCATGGGCGGCACCTACCCGTGGAAGGGCGAACTGAACCGCTTTCTTGATGTCCAAGGCGTGCTCGGCTTCCACGCTCCCTACATTCCCAATCGCAACGACAGATCGAAGACGCTGGTCGACGAGGCGAAGGTGCGGTTGGCCTTCAGTGACGGCATCCGCGCGATGTCCGCCTTCATGCAACTCGGCGTCGGCAACCCCGTCAAACGCATCACGCCCGAATTGATGCAGGAGATGATGGCGCAGGGGCCAGAGGAATTCTTCTTTGTCGATACCATCGGCAAGGCGATCCGCTTTCGCATTCATCTGACCGGGATCGCGCAGATCCCCGCGCTCGACGACCGGGGCGTCTGCAACGCCTGCACCAACATGAACTACGGCGCCCACGAGCGGTATGGGCCGGGCGGCGACAGCGAGCTTTGCAAGGGTCTGAGCCCTGCGCTCCGCAAGCGCTACGCCACGGGTATCCGGCTCATCACGGAGGTGGCGCCGCGCGGCGGAAACTGCTCCGTCGATATCGTCTCCAAGAACCAGAAAGTCAGCCGGTGGTCGTTCGTCAACGACGACCGCAACGAGTTCGGTGACGGGTTGGAGCTGGCGTTCTGGTTTCTGCATGCGCCGAGCACGCCGCTCGCCAGCCTCGCGGTCCCGGCCGCAAACGCTCCCGCGGCACCCGAACCGACCACGGGCGGGCACGCTGGCGACGACACGCTGCTGCGTCGCCTCGGTGACTTCGTGGTGACGGAGTACCTCGGACACGGCCGTCCGGATCATCAGAACCGCGCCGAACTTTATGCCCCGCGCGTCACCTATTTCGACAAGGGCGAGATCTCCCGCGCCCAGGTCATGGTCGAAAAACAGAGCTACTACCGGCGCTGGCCAAAACGGACATACGAACTGATCCCCGATACGCTGCGGGCGGAGGTGGCCGCCGACAGAACCTTCGACATCACCTTCCGCTACACGTTCGACGTTTCGGGCGGGCGCGACAGCCGGCGGGGCATCGCCGTCGCGCGGCTCGGCATCGCGCTGTCCGAGGGCGGCTTCACGATTGTGCGGGAAGCCGGCGATGTGGAGAAAAGGTTCTGCTCGGGCATGGGCGCTGGCCACCCGCACAGGGGTGGCCTGGCCACGCGGCAATCCGATCCGTGCCCCTCAAGCGAAGCGGGCGTTGATCTCGTCGAGCTTCTTCTGGCCGGGGCAGAGTTCGGCCGTCGGGATTTCGTTCAGGGGCCGCTCGACGGTGCCGAGGCAATCGTGGAGATCCACCTCGCTGGTGTCGAGATAGAGCAGCCCCGTCGCCACCTCGCCGCGCGCGGCGCGCGAACGGATCGCGGCCAGCGCGCTGTCCGAATTGCGCGGATCGTGCGTGGCGTCGAGCTTGTGCAGCTTGAGCACCGAGCCGTCGTGCATCTCGATGTCGACCGAATGGCCCTCGTCGTAGGACGTGCGGATCTCTTCCCGGTGGGGCACCAGATCGAGCCGGCCGATGGCGTCGTTGTGAGCCCGGACGTAGTCGTAGCTCTTGGTCGATGTGGCGTGATTGTTGAAGGTGACGCACGGGCTCACGACATCGAGGAACGCGAAGCCGTTGTAGCGGATCGCCGCCTCGATGAGCGGCACCAACTGGCCCTTGTCGCCCGAGAACGAGCGGGCGACGAAGCCGGCGCCGAGGCTGATCGCCATCTGGCACAGGTCGATCGGGTCGAACGGATTGGGCGCGCCGCTCTTGGACGGCGAGTTGCGGTCGTTGGTGGCCGAGAACTGACCCTTGGTCAGCCCGTAGCAGCCGTTGTTCATGACGATGTAGACCATATTCAGCTTGCGCCGCACGACATGCGCGAACTGGCCGAGCCCGATCGACGCGGTATCGCCGTCGCCGGAGACGCCGATGTAGACGAGGTCGCGGTTGGCGAGATTGGCGCCGGTGGTCACCGACGGCATGCGCCCGTGCACCGAGTTGAATCCGTGGGCCGGCGCGAGGAAGTAGGTCGGGGCCTTCGACGAGCAGCCGATCCCCGACACCTTGGCGATGCGGTGCGGCGGCAGGTCGAGCGCGTGACAGGCCTCGATGATGGCGGCGGTGATGGAGTCGTGCCCGCAGCCGGCGCACAGCGTCGACATCGAGCCTTCGTAGTCGCGGTGGGTGAGGCCCAGCGCATTGCGCTTCAGCGCCGGGTGGAAGACTTTGGGCTTGGCGATATAGGTCATGGGGCTGTCTCCTACTCGGCCGCGACGGCGGCGGGCCGCAGGTTCTGCTTGCGCACGGCATCGAGAACGGTGGCCGCGGCCAGCGGCGTGCCGTCATAACTCAGCACCGGCGTCAACTTCTCGGCGGGAATGCCGGCCTCGACGATGAGCAGCGTGCGCATCTGCGCGTCGCGGTTCTGCTCGACGACGAGGATACGGTCGTGACGGGCGCAGAACGCGCGGATCTCGTCGGAGAACGGAAAACCGCGCAGCCGCATCATGTTGATCCGGATGCCCTCCTGGCCCAGCCGGTCGAGCGCTTCGACCACCGCCGGCCGTGTGCCGCCGAAGCAGATGAGACCGGTGCGGGCGTCCGGATCGGCGATCCTGATCTCGGGCTTCGGCACCAGCCCGGCGGCCGTCTCGAACTTGCGGGAGATGCGGTCGAGGACGCGGGCGTGGATCGTGCCGTCCTCGGTGTAGCGCGCGAACTCGTCGTGCGAGGTGCCGCGGGTGAAGAAGGCGCCTTTGGAGGGGTGGGTTCCCGGCAGCGTGCGATAGGGGATGCCGTCGCCGTCGACATCGCGATAGCGCCCGTAACTCTCCAACGCATCGAGGTCGGCCGCGGTCAGCACCTTGCCGCGATCATGCACCTTGGCGTCGTCCCAGGAGAGGCGGTCGACGACCCAGTCGTTCATGCCGATATCGAGATCGCTCATCACGATCACCGGTGTCTGCAGTCGCTCGGCGAGATCGAACGCATCGGCCGTCATGGTGAAGCATTCGTTGGGGTCGGACGGGAACACCAGCACGTGCTTGGTGTCGCCATGCGAGGCGTAGGCGCACGACAGGATGTCGGACTGCTGGGTGCGCGTCGGCATACCCGTCGACGGTCCGCCGCGCTGGACGTTGACCAGAACGACAGGGATCTCGGCGAAATAGGCGAGCCCGAGGAACTCGCTCATCAGCGAGATGCCGGGACCGGACGTGGCGGTGAACGCGCGGGCGCCGTTCCAGCCACTGCCGATCACCACGCCGATGGCGGCGAGTTCATCCTCGGCCTGCACGATGGCATAGAGGCTCTTGCCGTCGGCCGTCGTGCGCAGCCGCTTGGCGTGCTTGCCGAACGCCTCCGCGACCGACGTCGAGGGGGTGATCGGGTACCAGGCGCAGATGGTGGCGCCTGCGTAGATGGCGCCGAGACCCGCCGCCTCGTTACCGGTGATCATGATCTTGCCGGCTGTCTTGTCGGACTTGCGGGCGTGGATCGGCAGCGGGCACGGGAAGTGTTCCTGGGCGAAGGCGCGGCCGAGTTGCACGGCCTCGAGATTGGGCGCGATCAGCTTGTCCTTGCCCTTGAGCTGGTCGCGCACGACGCCCTCCAGCGCAGCGACCTCGAGGTCGAGCAGCGCCGTCAACGCGCCGACGTAGACCATGTTCTTGAACAGCTGGCGCTGACGCGGATCGGTCCACCGCTTGGCGCAGATTTCAGCGATCGGCATGGCGATGACGGTGATGTCGTCCCGGTTCCACAGCCGCGGCATCGAGGAATCGTACAGCAGATAGCCCCCCGGCACGACGGCCGCGAGGTCCTCCGCGAAGGACTGCGGGTTCATCGTGACCATCAGGTCGACGCCGGCCCGACGCGCCGTGTAGCCCGCTTCCGAGACGCGAACCTCGTACCAGGTCGGCAGGCCCTGGATGTTGGACGGGAAGATGTTCTTGGCCGCGATGGGCAGGCCCATGCGGAACAGTGTCTTGGCGAACATGGTGTTCGCGCTGGCCGATCCGGAGCCGTTGACGGTCGCGAACCGCACGACAAAATCGTTGATGCCGCTCATAGGTCCCCGCTGCCGGTCAGGCGATGTAAGCTTCGAGATGGCGCTGGCAGGCAGACGACGCCTGACGCTCGACATAGAAGTACTTCTGCATGTCCCATGCGCCTGTCGGGCAGCGCTCGGCGCAGAGCCCGCAGTGCAGACAGACATCCTCGTCCTTGGCCATGATGCGGCCGGTCTTCAGCACGTCGGAGACGTAGAGCGCCTGATCGGCGTTGAGCGCGGGCACCTTGAGCCCGCTGCGCAGTTCCGTCTCCGGAGCGTTGGCTGTGAAGTTGATGCAGTCGACCGGGCAGATGTCGACACAGGCGTCGCACTCGATGCACAGGTTGCGCGCGAACACCGTCTGGACGTCGCAGTTCAGGCAGCGCTCGGCCTCTTTGGCGGCCAACTGATCGTCGAAGCCGAGTTCGACCTCGACCTTGATGCTCTTCAGCGCCTTGCCCAGATCGGCGTGCGGTACCGGAACGCGATGGCGCGGGTCATAGTTGTTGGAATAGGACCACTCGTGGATGCCCATTTTCTGGCTGACCAGATTGGTGCCCGGTGCCGGCCTCTCGGTGACCGGCAGGCCGCGGCAATAGCGGTCGATCGAGATGGCGGCCTGATGCCCGTGGGCGACGGCCCAGATGATGTTCTCTGGACCCCAGGCCGCATCGCCGCCGAAGAACACGCCCGGCCGCGACGACATGAAGGTGGTGCGGTCGACCTGCGGCATCGCCCACTTGTCGAACTCGATGCCGATGTCGCGCTCGATCCAGGGGAAAGCGTTCTCCTGGCCGATCGCCATCAGAACCTGATCGCAGGGGATCACGACTTCCTCGCCGGTGGCGATGAGCGACCGCTTGCCGTCCGCGCCGTACTCAGCGCGCATCTTCTCGAAGCGCACGCCGACGAGGCGACCGTTCTCGACCAGGAACTCCTTCGGATTGTGATTGTCGAGGATCGGCACGCCTTCGTGCTCGGCCTCTTCGATCTCCCAGTCCGACGCCTTCATGTCCTTGCGGGGCGAGCGCACCGTCACCGTCACCTGCTCGGCGCCGAGGCGCAGTGCGGTGCGGCAGCAATCCATGGCGGTATTGCCGCCGCCGAGCACGACGACGCGGCGGCCGACCTTCTCGACGTGGGCGAAGGCGACCGAGGTGAGGAAATCAATGCCGATCTGGATGTCCTTGTCGGCCTCGGCGCGTCCGGCGATCCTGAGATCCTTGCCCTTGGGCGCGCCGGTGCCGACGAACACGGCATCGTAGCCCTCGGACAGCAGCCCGCCGAGGCTCTTCACCTCGACGCCGAAGCGGGCTTCGACACCGAGCCCGAGAATGAACCCGATCTCCTCATCGAGCACGGTCTCCGGCAGCCGGAACGAGGGGATGTTGGAGCGCATCAGGCCGCCACCGCGGTCGAACTTCTCCAGCACGACACAGTGATAGCCGATCGCGGCGAGATCGCGGGCCACCGTGAGCGAGGCCGGGCCAGCGCCGATCAGGGCGACGCGCTTGCCGTTCTTCTCGACCGGTGGGCGGGGCAGGCGATCCTGCACGTCGCCCTTGTAGTCGGCGGCGACGCGCTTCAGGCGGCAGATGGCGACCGGCTTCTCCTCGATCCGACCGCGCCGGCAGGCCGGCTCGCAGGGCCGGTCACAGACGCGGCCGAGGATGCCTGGGAAAACGTTGCTCTCCCAATTCAGCATGTAGGCATCGGCGTAGCGCTTGGCGGCGATCAACCGGATGTACTCCGGGACCGGGGTATGGGCCGGACATGCCCACTGGCAGTCGACGACCTTGTGAAAGTACCGGGGATCCGAAATGTCGGTGGGAGACATGCCAGCAGACGTCTGCCGAACGCTGCGGCTGTTGAGCCCTTCAGCGCGCGCTTGCGTATCGCCGTGTTGCATCGGCTTGCGTTATCCTCGTTGTTTCTTCCCCGCCGGCTTGTTGGTTTTTGGGATCGAGGCCGGCATCGCGTCAGACTGACCGAACGTCGCGCCGGTTACAACAGGCAAGCTGTGTGAATTCCGAGCCTGCAAGTCAGATCGTCGCCCGCTGCAGCGTGGCCGTGATGGGGCTGTGCGGATCCGGCGGCGCTCTCAAACCACACCTTGGCAAGCAACGCCATAGCGTTCGCGACCGGTGTGTCTAAATTTTAGGCGGCCCGTTGGGCCCCCTTCCCCATCGCCTATGCCTTTTGCAGCACGCGGGGGCTGTTCACCGGGCCCGCCCAGATTGGCGATCGTTCAGTTGGCCGAGCCACGGCTGCCAGGCCCCAAGCCGGCACACTCGAAGGCGGCACCGCGTGCGGTGCGACGGGGCGGCCATCCAAGGCCGCCCCTGCAGGTCCGTTGCTCGGCTCAGTTGACGGCGAAGCAATAGTAGAGCCCGGCGCCGCCGGTCGTCTTCAGATCCGCCTGCGAACAGCCGCCGTCCGGGCCGCGCGACGGATGCGATGAGTTCCAAGACTTGGCCGGGGCGCTATCGTCGAGGCCGGTGCGGTCGGAGTGCCCGACCATGGCGGCGCCCTGGGTACTGCTGGACCAGTTGCGGCAGGTACGGTCGGCGTCACCGGCGATGGCGCGGCCATCGGCTCCCGAGCCGGTCAGCACATCGTGCATATTGGGGGTATCGCCGCGGCCGTTGACGACGTCACCCTTCTCGGTCAACGCGGTCTGCTTGGTGAGGCCGTTGGCATCGCTGTGCAGGTCGTCGACGCTCTTGGCGATCACGCTGCCCTTGGCGTTCTGCCACGGTCCATTGCCGATCCGATCGCGGGCGTTGACGGCGCCGGCACCCTGGGTGCTGAGATAGGCGCGCCATGTCTTGCTGCCGGCACCGGCCGCTGCCGCCAGGGTCTGGCAATGCGCATCAGCCCCTGCAAGGCCACCGAGATCGCCGCCCTTGCCGGGCCCGGCGCTGGTCACGAAAAACGACATGGCATTCTGCGCCGAGGCCGGTGTGACCACGAAAACCGACGCCGACGCGATCGCGACGGCAGCCAACGCGGCAAGACGCTTCAACATGTTTTATTCCTCCCGAACGCCTTGAATGGCGCTCGCAGAGCTAGCATGGCGGCGCGGCCGCTCCCGTTGACGTTTTTTTGATCAGCCGACACGGGCCGCTTGGCCGCCGGCGTTCCATGGGCTCGGGCCAGCACATCCGGCCTGCGGGCCGCCACCGCGACTCCGCCAGATCGGGCATTGTCCTAGACCACGACGACGCCCTTGTGGCGCGCCTCGCCCTCCGGCTCGACATGGATCAGCACGTCGGCACCCGGCGCGACACCGGCCAGCACATGTTCCAGGCGTTCGCAGATCTCGTGCGCCTCGGCGACCGTCATGGAGCCCGGCACAACGAGGTGGAACTCGATGAAGGTGGCGCGGCCAGCCACCCGGGTGCGCAGGTCGTGGGCCTCGATCGCGCCGTCGGCGTGGGCGGAGATGGCCTCACGGATCCGGGACTGCAGCTCCGGCGCCACCGCCTCGTCGATCAGGCCGCTCATCGATTCGCGCGCGAGCCGCCAACCGGTGAACAGAATGTAGAAGGCGACCACCGCCGCCATGACCGGATCGAGCCAGGTCCATCCGGTGGCGAGCGCAATGCCGAGACCGGCGATCACACCGATCGACGTGACGACATCGGAGGCGAGATGCCAGCCGTCCGCCACCAGAGCCGGAGACCGCCAGGCCGTGCCGCGGTTGACGAGGAAGATGGCCCAGGCCGTGTTCAGCGTGCCCGCCACACCGTTGATGATCATGCCGGCCAGGGGGGTCTCGATCGTGCGCGGCGCCTGCATGGCCGCGTACGCCTCCATGAGGATGAGCACCGCCGCCATGATGATCAGTGCGCCCTCGAGCACGGCGGAGAAGTACTCGGCTTTGTGGTGACCGAACGGGTGGTTGGCGTCGGCGGGCTGGGCGCTGAAGCGAATCGCCACGAGGGCGGCTATGGCGGTGACCAGGTTGACGATGCTTTCCAGCGCGTCTGAGTAGAGCGCCACGCTGCCGGTGACCACGTAGGCCCAGTACTTGATCGCCATCACCAGCAACGCGACGACAATGCTGCCGACGGCCACCACGCTGGTGCGGTCGCTCCAGAGCGCTGGATGGGTGGCAGAGCGATCGGTCACGTCGGATCCCGCATGGAGCTTGCCGGTCGGCTAGCATGCCGGGCTGCCTGCCGCCAGTGGCGCAGACGCCACGTCACCGGCGCGGTGCGAACGCGCGTCTCATCTCTTCGCAGGGGTCTGGCCGTGCCGCACGCGGCGTCAACACGACGATATCGGCCGTCGGGGTGCCTTCGGGGCCGCGCTCGACGTAGTCGCCGAGGTCCGTGCGGTCATCCTGCAACTCGACCAGGGACACCACGAGCGCCGGCACCGGCGGGTGGCGGCGCGCCAGATACCACGGGACACCACGGTCCTTGCGGACATGGCCATTGCCGGCGAGCAGTGCCGCCGAACCGTGCGCCGCGAAAGCCCCGGCCAGCCGATCGGCCAGATGGGCGTCGCGATAGCGTTGGGCGGCGGCCATGGTGGCAAAAGCCGCGCGCGGCATGAGCCCACAGTGGCTGGCCTCGAGTTCATCGAGGAGGCGTGCCTCGCGCACCTCGCCGAGCGACTGGCCGAGGCCGAGCCGGACGCGATCCCGCGGAACGATGCCGCCAAGGCCCGAGCGTGCGATGTCGCGGATGGTGGCGCGGGCCGGATCGCCGGAGACGATCGCCGAACGCTGGGCGAGCGCGGCGGCAAACAGCGGCGCGAACAGGCTCGCGTCGGGCCAGCCGCTGGTGCTCCATGCGAGGCGCTCCAGAAGCTCGCCGGCCGCCGGCAGTGGCTTGCCGTCCACCCGCGCCGTCTCCAGCGCGTCGAGTGCCGGCTGCTGATCGGCGCGCAGATGTTCGAACACCGCTGCCGCCTTTCCGGCGATCATCTCGGCTTGCAGCAGGTGGTGGTCGGCGTTGTCGTGCACCTCGCCGATCAGCACGATGGCATGGCTCGCGATCCGCTGGCGCAGGGCCTCGGGCGCGAGGGCGGCGCCGGTCGCAGTATCGACAATGCGACCCACCAAGGGATGCGCGCGGGCCTCGGATGAGCGCCACCCGCCGGCCGGCACGATGCCGTCCGCGGTGGCCGGCGACAGAGCCGCCAGAGCGAAAGCCAGGACCAGCAGGATGCGTCGCATCAGTCCCCCCGCTCGATTCGCCGATCCGGCCCGCTGCGGTCCGGCGCGCCAGCCGCTGCCGGTCAGCGCTCGGGCCGCGCCGGCAGCCCCTTGCGGGCCCGCATCAGATTGGCGAAGCGCTGGAACAGGTAGTGGCTGTCCTGCGGGCCGGGGCTCGCCTCAGGGTGATACTGCACCGAGAACACCGGCCGGTCCTTGAGCTTGAGGCCGCAGTTGGTGCCGTCGAACAGCGACACGTGGGTCTCCTCGACGCCGGCCGGCAGGGACTCGCGATCGACCGTGAAGCCATGATTCATCGAGGTGATCTCGACCTTGCCGGTGGTGTGATCCTTGACCGGATGGTTGGCGCCGTGGTGCCCCTGATGCATCTTGCGCGTGCGGGCGCCGAGCGCCAGGCCGAGCATCTGGTGGCCGAGGCAGATGCCGAACGTCGGCAGGCCGCTGGCGATCAGTTTGCGGATCTCGGGCACGGCATACTTGCCCGTGGCCGCCGGGTCGCCGGGACCGTTCGACAGGAACACGCCGTCAGGCTTGCGGGCCAGGATGTCTTCGGCGGTGGTGGTGGCCGGCACCACGGTGACGCGGCAGCCGACATCGGCGAGGCAACGCAGGATGTTGCGCTTGAGGCCGTAGTCGATGGCGACGACCTCGAAGTCGGGCTTGTCGTTGCTGGCGTAGCCCTTGTTCCACACCCAGCGCATCTCGTCCCAGGTGTAGCTCTGGCCACTGGTCACGTCCGGCACCAGATCCATGCCGTCGAGACCGGGCCAGGCGCTGGCCTCGGCCTTCAGCGCCGCGATATCGAAGCGGCCGGCCGGCTCGTGGGCGATGACGGCGTTCGGCATGCCGAGTTCGCGGATGCGGGCGGTGAGCGCGCGGGTGTCGACGCCGGCCAGCGCGACGATGCCGCGCGCCTTCAGCCAGTGATGCAGCGCCTCGCGGGCGCGGTAGTTGGACGGCTCGGTCACAGCCGCGCGAAGCACCGCGCCGCGAACGCCCGAGCGCATCGCCAGGTTGGAGGTCTCGGTATCCTCGATGTTGGCGCCGACGTTGCCGATGTGCGGGAAAGTGAAGGTGATGATCTGGCCGGCATAGCTCGGGTCCGTCAGGATCTCCTGATAGCCGGTGATGGCCGTGTTGAAACAGACCTCGCCGACCGCGCTGCCGGTCGCGCCGAGGCCCTCGCCGCGGATCACGGTGCCGTCGGCCAGCACCAGCACGGCCGTCGCGACCGGATCTGACCACGGCGCGATCGGTCGCACAGCAGGAACGAGAGTGTCACTCATCTTTCGCAGGTCTCCGGGCTGATCCGGCTGCACGCGCGCGCCGCCGACCCCATATATGGGCAGGTCGCGGCAGGACCAATGGCCGGAAGGCGGGCGGAACCTATGAGAAGGCGGCTCAGGGGTCAACCATTCGCACAGAAGGCCGCAGCGTCGGCCTTGCCCCGCGCCCGAGGTCCGCGTAGACAGCCGCAGCAAACGCATGGAGCCACCCCATGGTGCGTGACCGCATCAGCCAAGCCCTGAAGGATGCCATGAAGGCCGGCGAAAAGCGCCGCGTGGCGACGTTGCGGCTCGTTACCGCCGCCATCAAGGACCGCGATCTCGGCATTGGCGGCGGTCCGGCTCCGGAGTCCGGCAAGATCTCGGACGAAGAGGTCCTGCAACTGCTCACCAAGATGGTGAAGCAGCGGCGCGAATCGATCGAGACCTACTCATCGGCCGGACGCGACGACCTAGTCGACCAGGAAACGGCCGAAATCGCGGTCATCGAAGAGTTCATGCCGCGCCAGATGGGCGAGGCGGAGATCCGCGCCGCCATCGAAGGCGTGATGCGCGACCTCAGCTGCGAGAGCCTCAAGGACATGGGCCGGGTGATGGCCGCACTGAAGACCCGCTATCCGGGCCAGATGGACTTCGGCAAGGCCAGTGGGCTCGTGAAAGAACTGCTCCAGTAAACGGTCAGGCGTCTCGTCCGGCGTGGCGCACCGACTGGCGCAGGAGCGGCAGCAGGGGCGAGAGGTCGTCCGGGTCAACCGGCACTTCGACCCATTCCCGCATCGGCGGCTTGCCGTAGGGGCGAAACGGGGCGGCCTCGCTGGCCAAGATCAGCCGTTGCGCCTCGGCCGCGGGGAGCTTCATGCCGATGATCGATCCCCGCACGCAGAAGGCGAGTTTGCGCCCGGCATAGGCGGCCGACCAGCCGAACATCGTGCCGGTGCGCAGCCCGTCGGTCTCGGTCGAGAGGATGGCGACCAGACGTTCGACCAGCGCGCGATCCTCGGACGTCTTGCTTGCCGACATCGTTCACGGCCCCGTTCCGCTGCACGCAGCCACCGGTGCAGCGTGCGCGGACGAGTTGGTCTTGGCAAGAGCGCCGGCCCTTGCCCAGCCGGCACCGCCGCGTGGCCGCCTGCGCTCGTTGGATCGGCTCCGGCGACCAAGCTCGTTCTGTTCGCGAGGCCAGCTATCAACTAACATTCAAACCGGATCACTCGATGGGGCTGGTCAGCCTGCATCACCGATCATCGGCCCAAAGCCGCCGCCTGAGCCCAGGTCGCCGACGCCGATTTTAGGTCATAGCTGGATACGTGAAAGAGTGGGGCGATGATCTACATGAACCGCGCCGGATTTGTCGGAGGCTTCAACTGTTGAGAGAGTGGAGCCATGA
>JBMOGA010000081.1:0-13463 GCA_049318625.1 Hyphomicrobiaceae bacterium | reverse complement strand
ATCATATTCGCGGAGGGCTGTCAGCCGGCGAGAAGTTCAACAGCCTGCTAGGCGCTGCAAATCGGACTTTCTGGCGTCCGTTCCGAAAATCACCACGAAACCGATGCTGCGGAGCAACTCGGCAACCCGGTTGGCATCGTTGAGCGGCTTGGCGAGTGGCGTGATGCTCTCGTAGTTGGCGTTGCCGATCACCAGGGCGACCCGGTTTTCAGCGCCGTAGGCCTGCGAGCAGACAATGGCAACCCACAGAAAAAACGAGAATATAGTTCGAATTGTGAAACGCATGACCCACCACAAAATCGTTGACGAAGGTCGTGAATTACAGGTCGATTTCTATATCGAAAGGGAGTGTCTGGCTAGCCCGATAAGAAATGAAGACAGCAATGAAGATTTCCCGATTGTCGAAAATATATTGGAGTTGGGGCTGGTCGCGCCACGCGAAAGAGCGGCCACCGGCGTTCTGGCCTGTCGAGACGTGGGAACATGGCGTCGGGTACCGCGATGCGGCCGCGGCACCGGACCTCGCGGCCCGGCCTCTTCGCCGTCGCGCCCACCGCCCCTCACCCGCCGTTGCCACAATTGGCCGGTATCGACGAGCCCATGAAACGACCGCTAGCCCGTCTGCTGATTGCAACCCTGGCCGTGACGGCAGGGGCGGCTCTCGCCATGGCCAAGTCGCCGCGGCTCGAAGAGCGGCCCTCCGACAAGGACGACGTGCTGGCCTGCGAGATGCGGCTGTGCACCATCGTCGTCAGGAAGCCGGCCCAGGGCGACGACCTCAAGTGCACGCTGGCCAAGACATGGTCGCGGGAGGCGGTGAAGTATGGCGCCGAGGCCGCCTCCATGATGAGCTGGAACATGGGCGACGCCCGCTGCACCGTGCAGCTGAGCCTCCCGCGCGCCGACCTCGTCGCTGCCATGAGCCAGCCCGAGCACACCTTCAGATTTCCCGAGCACACCGCGACCTGCGACATCGTCTCGGAGGATCAGGTGTCGAAACTCAAGGTGACGCTCGCGCCCAAGATCGACTTCAAGGGCGGCGAGGCCAGGAAGGTCTGGGTCAACGTCAAGAAGGTCGACGGGCCGAGCGGCCTCAAGACGATGGTCTGGGCGGCCGCCAAGCTCGAGGACAAGCTCGGGCTGTTCCACAAGCCGATGCTGAAAGAGATCAACAAGCTGCTGCGTCAGAAATGCCCCGAGAAGGTTGGCAAGGGCTGAACCGGCTCGTCAGGCCAGCGGCCCGGTCTGGAACAGCGTCACCCGCAGGCCGCCATGGGGCACCGGCGCGGCGGCCGGCAGAAACGGCAGGCCGGTCGCGCGGGCCAGCGTCGCGTCGCTCGTGATGATCCCGACACGCCAGCCGGTGAAGCGCGTCGTCAGCGTCTGCCCCATGGCGCGATAGAGCGGATACAGCTTGGTCTTCTCGCCGATGCGCGTGCCATAGGGCGGATTGACGATGACGAGCCCCGCTGGCCCTTCGGGGCGCGTGACGTCGCTGACCGTGCACTGCCGGAATTCCGTGAAAGCTGTGACGCCGGCACGCTCCGCGTTCTCGCGGCTCATGCCGATCGCGCCGGCATCGCGATCGCTGCCGTAGAAGCGGACGGTCGGCGTGCGCCCGCTGTTGGCGTCCCGCATGCGCTGCCAGGCCGCCGCGTCGAAATTCGCGAACAGCTCGAACGCGAAGTGTCGCGAGCGGCCGGGATTGAGCCGGGCCGCGATCTCCGCCGCCTCGATGACGAACGTGCCGGACCCGCACATCGGATCGACCACCGGCTCGGTGCCGTCATAGCCGCACTGCCGCAGGAACAGCGACGCCATGGTCTCCCGCATCGGCGCCTTGCTGACGGCTTCCTTGTGCCCGCGCCGGTGCAGCAGATCGCCCGACGTGTCGACGCCGAGGGTGCAAAGGTCGTGCTCGATGCGCGCCCGCACGACGACCGCGGCGTCCGGCGAGAGCGGCGCGCCGAGTTCCTCCCGGATCGCGGTTTCGATGCGCTCGGCCGCGGCGCCGGAATGATAGATCCGCGACTTCTTGCAGGTCACCTCGACGCGGAACGGCACGTCGGGGCGCAGCACCTCGCGCCAGGCGACCTGCCGCGCCCGCGTGTCGAGATCGGCCAGATGCAGAACCCGGAACGAGGCGAGGCGCGCCAGCACGCGACCGGCGCCGCGGACCCAGAGGTTGGCGCGCCAGACCTCGGGCCATCCTCCCTTGATCGTGACGCCGCCGGGGATCGCCTTCGGCGAATTGAACCCCTTGCCGCGCACCTCGTCGCACAGCGCGGCCTCGAGGCCCGGCGCGGTCCCGAGGAAAATTTCGAAATGGCCGTCCCTGATCATTTCGACTGCTGAATGGAGACGGCCACATCGACAACCTTGTGCGAGAGCTGCGAGCCCCGGGCGACGGAACCCTATTTCAGGCTGATGACGAGCCCGCTCAGGTCCGCGTTCGCCATCAAACCGACTTGCCGGCCGGTCAATTCGAGCACGGCACCCTTTTGGTTGGTCAGCACGATCGCGCGTGCGCCCGAGCCGAGTGCGAGCCCGGCGCCTGCAGCGCCGTAGACCCCTTCGACATCCGACGGCCGGCTGATGTTGGTCACCCGTCCGCGCAGGTACGTTTTCGAGCCGCCGAACACGAGGCCATAGTCCAGGCCACCGGTCGTGAGCGCATATTGCCGGCCGCGGAAGCTGAGGGTGCCGCCGCCACCGGAGCCGCCGATGAACCATCCGGCCTTGTAGATCGTGAGCGACACGGTGCCGCTGTCGGCCAAGCTCGCGGTGATCGTGGCCATCGAGGCGGCGAACGCCAGCAGCGCGGTGCGAAGCGCGGATGAAAATCTCATGGGGCAGTTCTCCCGGATTGTTTCGAATCGGACGCAAAGCATTGCAAACAAGCACGCTCGTCAATCATGACCGATTCATGGAGGCGGCACCACGCACGGCGCCCCCGCCCGGGCCCAACCGGCCGTTGATCCGGCCAAGGATCGAAATCCGGACCTGTATTTTCTGGATGAAGCGGGGTAGGGACAGTGGACAAACGCCACCCGCCGGGCTGCGGAGCCTGCGCACAAGGGATAGCTCGGTCTACGATCGACCGATACGGATAAATGCTCGTTATATGAAAGCGTTGAGCCACAAATTCAGCGTCGCGCCGATGATGGACTGGACAGACCGGCACTGCCGGATGTTCCACCGTCGGCTGACCGGGCGCGCGCGGCTCTACACCGAGATGGTGACCGCCGCGGCGGTGTTGCACGGCAAGCGCGACAGGCTGCTCGGCTATTCGCCCGAGGAGCACCCGGTCGCCCTCCAGCTCGGCGGCTCGGACCCGGCAGATCTCGCCGCCGCCGCCGTCATCGGCGCCGACTACGGCTACGACGAGATCAACCTGAACGTCGGCTGTCCGTCGGACCGGGTGCAGGAGGGGCGCTTCGGCGCCTGCCTGATGGCGGAGCCCGTCCTCGTCGCCGAGTGTGTCGCCGCCATGCGGGCCCGCGTCGCCATACCGGTCACCGTCAAGTGCCGCATCGGCATCGACGACCAGGACAGCGAGGCCGACCTCGAACGGTTCGTGACAACCGTTGCCGCTGCCGGCTGCCGCGTCTTCGTCGTCCACGCTCGCAAGGCCTGGCTGCAGGGCCTCTCGCCCAAGGAGAACCGGGAAGTCCCGCCACTCGACTATGGCCGGGTGTTCCGCCTCAAGGCCGCCCATCCGGACCTCACCGTCGTCGTCAACGGCGGTATCGGCTCGCTAGACGAGGCGGAGGCGCTGCTGGCCCCGCGCGATGACGTGGCCCTCGACGGGGTGATGCTCGGCCGCGCGGCCTACCAGACCCCCTATCTGCTGGCCGACGTCGATCGCCGCTTCTTCGGTGATGACCGCGCGCCAGCTGGCCGCGCCGAGGCGCTCCAGGCGCTGATCCCCTATGTCGAGAGCCACCTTGCGGCCGGCGGGCGATTGAACAATATCGCGCGCCACGTCCTCGGCCTCTACCACGGACGCCCGCGCGGCCGCGCATTCCGCCGTCATCTCTCCGAGCAGGCGGTACGGCCGGATGCGGACGGCGAGGTTCTGCGGGCCGCACTGGCGATCGCGGAAGGCCGGACCGGGGACGACACGGGCGCCCGCCGGCAGGGCGCCGCCGCCTGACGGCGCTCCGGAGAGAACAATGGGATCGGAACTTCCGACTTCGGAGCTCGTTCTGCTGGGCATGGCGCTGGTCGCGTCCGGCGCGGCGATGGGCTTCCTCTCGGGCTTCTTCGGCATCGGCGGCGGCGCCGTCGCGGTCCCCGTGCTGTACGAGTTGTTCCGTCTCACCGGCGTCCCGGAGGACGTGCGGATGCAACTTGCGGTCGGCACCTCGCTCGCCGTCATGATCCCGACGAGCTTGCGCTCCGTCATGGCGCACCGGGCCAAGGGGTCGCTGGATCTGGCCGTGTTGCGCCGTCTTGCCGTGCCGGTGTTGCTCGGCGTCGGGCTCGGCGTCTGGGTCGCGCGCTTCGCGCCGGCCGACCTCATGCGCGTCGTCTGGGTTCTGTTCGCCACGATCATGTGCTGGAAGCTGGTGTTCGGCCGCGCGAGTTGGCGGCTCGGCAGCGATTTGCCGCCGAGCCTCGGTATCGAGGCCTACGGGGCCTTCGTCGGCATGGTCTCCACGCTGCTGTCGATCGGCGGCGGGGCCTTCATCACGATGCTGCTGACCCTCTACGGCCGTCCGATCACCCAGGCTGTCGGCACGAGCGCCGGGTTCGGTCCGTTGATTGCCGTGCCGGCCGCCGCAGGGTTCATCTGGGCGGGCTGGAACGCCCCGAGCCTGCCGCCGCTGTCGCTCGGCTACGTGAGCCTGATCGGCGTCGCGCTCACCATGCCGGCGGGTGTTCTCGCCGCCCCCCTCGGCGTCAGGGCGGCCCATGGCATCGCGCGGCGCACCCTCGAACTGCTGTTCGCCGCATTTCTGGGCGTGATCGGTCTGCGCTTCCTGATCGCGCTCGTCGGTTGAGCGTGGCGGGCTAAGCGGCGGCCGCGAGACGGGCGAAGCCCGCGGCGAGGTCCGCCTTCAGATCGGCGACGTCCTCGAGGCCGATGTGGATGCGCAACGCCGGGCCTGGATCGTTCCACTGCGTCGCGGTGCGATAGCTGCGCGGATCGAACGGCACGACGAGGCTCTCGAAGCCGCCCCAGGAAAAGCCCATGCCGAACAGCTGGAGCCCGTCCAGCATGGCGGCGAGCGCGGTTTTCGAACAGGGCTTGAGGACCACCGCGAACAGGCCGGAAGCGCCAAGAAAATCGCGTTTCCACAGCGCATGGCCAGGATCGGAGGGGAGTGCTGGATGCAGCACGCGCGCGACTTCCGGCCGCCCGGCGAGCCACTCCGCCATGTCGAGCCCGCTTTTCCAGTGCCGCTCGAGGCGCACATGGATCGTCCGCAGGCCGCGCAATCCGAGGAAGGTCTCCTCCGACCCTGCGCACATGCCGGTCTGATCGAAGCCCCGCTCGACGTAGCTTTTCGCCCGCGCGTTGGTGGTCACGGCGCCGAGCATCGCATCGGCGTGACCCACCACGTATTTCGTGCACGCCTGAATGGACACGTCGGCCCCATGGGCGAAAGGCTTGAAATAAAGAGGGCTGGCCCAGGTGTTGTCGCACAGCACGAAGATCCCGCGGGCGTGCGCGGCCTCAGCAATGGCCGGGAGGTCCTGCACCTCGAAGGTCTGCGAACCGGGGCTCTCGGTGTAGACCAGCCGCGTATTGGGCCGGATGAGTTCGGCGATGCCGGCCCCGATCAGCGGATCGTAGTAGCTGGTCTCGACGCCCAGTCGCTTCAGCAACCCTTCGCACAACTTGCGTGTCGGCTGGTACACGCTGTCCGTCATCAGGATGTGGTCGCCCGCCTCCACGAACGACAGCAGCGCAAGCGAGACCGCCCCGTAGCCGGACGGCGCCAGCACCGTGTGCGCGCCGCCCTCGAGATGGGCAATCCCGGCCTCGAGCGCGCGCACCGTCGGGGTGCCGCGGCGCCCGTACGTGAAGGGCTGGTCGCGGTTCTCGATCTTGGCGAGTGTCGGATAGAGGACGGTCGACCCCCGGTAGACCGGCGTGTTGACGAAACCGTACTGGTCGGACGGATTGCGCCCGTGATGGATGATGTCGGTGGCGGTGCGCCGGGGGGAGTGGTCATCGGATCCGGACATGGTTAGCGCGCCTGTTGGAAGCCGGGGGGAACCAAGGCCTGTGGACCAACGATGCCCCAAGGTCAAGACTTGACCAGTGATCCAGGCCCGTGCTTTCGCAGAGACCAGGGCAGGGCGATGACGCGCCGGCCCACCCAAACCGGAAGGCATCGTGATCATTTTTCTGCTCCGAACGGTCGTGGCACTCGTGGCAGCCGTGATGCCGTTGGCCATGGCCGAGGCCCAGCCAACCGGCACGCTCGAGGACATCAAGGCGCGCGGCGTGGTCGTGTGCGGCGTCGGGGCCGGCGTTCCGGGCTTCGCCGAATCCGACGATCGGGGCAACTGGTCGGGCTTCGAGATCGATTTCTGCCAGGCGCTGGCCGCCGCCGTAATCGGCCGCCGCGAAGCGGTACGCTATCGCCCAGTCACGGTTGCCGAGCGGTTCGCGGCGTTGACCAGCGGCCAGATCGACATCCTCGCCCGATCGTCCACCTGGACGCTGACGCGCGACGCCGAGAACGGTCCCATCTTCGTATCGACGCTGTTCCACGACGGTCACAAACTTCTGGTGCGCCGCGCGCAGGCCCTTTCCAGCGTGCTCGAACTGACGAGTGCCACGATCTGTGTCGAGAGCGGCAGTCCGGCCGAGCAGGCGGTCGCCGATTTCTTCAGCCTGCGCCGTATGAAGGTCGAGCTGATCCCGGCGCCCCGCTTCGAGGATGCGCTGCGGCACTATCTGGCGAAAGGCTGCGTCGCCATTGCCGGCGAGGGCACTCAGCTTGCCGCTGTCCGCAACCGGATCGAGGCGCCGGCCGACCATGTGCTGCTGCCGGAGAACATTTCGCGCGAGCCGCTCGGCCCGATGATCCGCGAGGGCGACGATCGCTGGTTCCTCATGGTCCGCTGGACCTTGAATGCCCTGATCGCCGCCGAGGAACTCGGCGTCACCTCGGCCAATGCCGAGCAGCAGCGGGCAACCGGGCCGGGGGAGGCCCGTCGCCTGCTCGGCGGGGACGGCAGCCTCGGCAAGCTGCTAGGCCTCGATCCGGCCTGGGCCTTCAACGTCATTCGTCAGGTCGGGAACTACGGCGAGATCTTCGACCGCAATCTCGGCATGCGGTCGGCCCTGAAGCTCGAGCGCGGCCTCAACAATCTGTGGTCGCGCAACGGATTGATGATCGCGCCGCCGTTCCGCTGAACGGCGCGGCGTCCGGGCCTACTGCGCCAGCACTTCCACCTGCGCCACGTCGCCGAGCTTGACCGTGAAATCGCGGCGGAACACGCGCCCCGCCGATCGTGCGATCGCCGTGTAGGTGCCGGGCGCCAGCAGGTGGGTCGGCAGCGCGCCGATGCTTTCCTTGACGACGATGCCTTGCGGGGTGGCGATGCTCCATTGGGTGTCGGCCAGGGCCTCGCCGCCAGCGCGATTGACGAGCTTCAGCGTGACCCGGGCGGCATGATGGACGATCGTCGCTTCCGTGAGCTTGCCCGCTTCCACGGCCGCATCGGCGCGCACCTGGGCATTGGCGTCGCCGTAGGTCGAGACGAGATAATAAATGCCCGAGTTCAGCCGCACGACGAGGCCGGGCTTCAACCCGCCCGCGACCAGTACGCGATTGCCGGCCTGATCGCGGTCGTCCGAGAAGACGTCGATGGTGACGACGCCGGCCGGTGCGGGCTCGCCGTTGGCCAGCTTGGCCTGGACCCGCAAACCGCCGGCATTGAGCACGAATTTCTCGGTTGCCGACTGATCGGCGGCGATCCGGATCCGCCGGGTCGCATAGGCGCGCCCGTAGGAGCCGGTGATGACATAGTCGCCGGACGCCAGCTTAACGGTGGGCACGGCGGTGCGCAGACTGGTCACGAGCTTGTTCTGGCGGCCGTCGGACGGCCCCGCGTCCCGGAAGATATGCCAGATCATGCCCTGCTCGATGCGCTGGCCGTCTTCGGTGATGACGGCAGCGAGAGTGACCTGGCCTTCGCCGCTGCGTTGCGGCGTGTTGGCGGCCGGGACGGGCGCCGGACCGGGCGCGGCCGGCGCCGGCGGGCGAGGCGCCGCTGGCGGGGGCGGCGCGGGCGCGGCGACGCCCGGTGCGGGTGTCGTGGCCCCCTGCGGTCGTGGCGCCTTGGGTGCCGTGGCGCGCGGCTCGGTCTGGGGTTGCCAAGCCTGCTGCGCCGCCGCCGGTCCGGCCAGCGGCACCAGCAGCATCAGCGCAGCGAGCGATCGGCCGAACCGAAGTCCCGCCGGGATGTGGGATCGACGTCTCACGGTCCTCAGTCTTCTCCGAGCGTCAAGCTGACCGGCACACCAGGCCGCACGTCGATGCTCTTTTCGAGGCGCCGCGCCTTGCCGGCGAGGCGAACCGTGTAGCGGCCTTCGGCGAGGAAGGCTTTCGGCCGGCTCTGCACGGTCCGCCATACGACGCGATTCTGCCCGTCGACGATTTCCCAGAACGGATCGACAAGAGCAAGGCCGCCGATCGCATCGGCCGCCCGCAGTTGCACCTCGCCCGCGGCGACCACCAGCGCGACCGTCTGGTCGGTGCCGGACTTGACGTCGATCTCGCGCGCGCCGACGGCATTGACGGCGCCGATGCGGGCCTCGACGCGATAACGGCCGGGCGGCAGCGAGAAGGTCGGATCGCCGGCCGCGGTCTCGATCGGCTCGGCCAGCGGGGCCTCGACGGCCGACACGCGGAAACGCAGGGCGTCCGCCGGCGGCCGCGTCCCGTTGGGAAGGCGCGCCGACAGCGTGACCCGGCTGACCGCGACGCGGAACGTGTAGCGCGCGTCCTCCCCGGCCACGATGGTCACGCGCTCGCGCACCTCCGCGGCACCTTGTGCCGCTACGATGACGTAGGTGCCGGCCGGCAGCACGAGGTCTGCCGTGGGCGCCGCCGAGCGGGCGATCTCCCGGTAGCCGCCGGTCGCATCCGGATCGGCCTCGAGTACGCGGAACAGCATGTCGTCGAGCGCGCCGCCGCCGTCTCGCGCCACCGCGGCGAGTGTCACGCGCCCGGCATCGAGCCAGAGCTCGGCGGTCGAGGTCTGTCCGGCCGCCACGGTCAGCCGTTTCTGGGTGCTCACCCGGCCGTCTCCCGCCACCACCACGTACGCTCCGGGCGGCACGATGAGGTCTCCGGGTGCGCCGATCCACAGCGCCGAATCGAGCGCCGCGTTCGCCGCTGTGCTGTCCGGACGAATGGTGATGCGCCCGCCGGGCAGAACGGGCTGCCCGCGTTTCAGCGCGACCGTGGACCGCAGACGCCCGGCCTCGATGGTCAGATCTACGAGCGTCACGCCGGCCGGCTTGATCTCGACCTCACGCGTCGCCGTCGCGAGCCCGGCCCGGACCTCGACGCGGTAACGGCCGGGATCGAGGCGCACCTCCGGTGACGCAGCCTGGGTTTCCGCGACCGTCGCGCCGTCGGTGCCGCTGCGCCAGATCCGCCAGGAGAGCCCGCCCGTGAGGTCGGGCCCCGCGGCGCCGAGCCGGGCCGACAGCCGCGCCCGGGACGGCCCCTGCGCCAACTCCCCGGCCGGGAACGACTTGCCGGCGCCGGGCGCTGGTGCCCGCTCACGCGCGGGTCCCGAGGGCAGGGCGAATTTGACCGCGGCGCCGATCGCCGCGAGCGCGTCCTGCGGCGTCTCGGCCGAATAGGCCTTTCCACCGGTTCGTGCGGCGAGGCAGGCGACCGCGCGCACATCTTCCGGCGTCGCGCCGAGCGACACGGTCGACACGAAGAGACGGGGATCGGCGGCCTTCAGTTCGGCGGCCGCCGCGCAGGTGTCGACGCTGCAATTGTCGGGCTCGTCGTGAAGAATGAGCACATGGCGTAGCCCAGGCTGGGTTTCGAGCGCCTTGGCGGCGGTCCTGAGCGCGAGTGCGATCGGGCCGCGGCCGCGCGGATTGAGCTTTTCGAGGGCACCGGCCATCCTCTGGCGATCGCCCGGCTCGACCGGCGTCACCACCTCGACATCGGTGCAGTCGCCGCGCCGCCGCCCGAAGGTGACGAGGCCGGTGCGGTGATCCCCGCCGTCCGGCAGGGCCTGGATCAGTGCCTCGCGGGCAGCGGCCAGCTTGCTCTGCGGCCCGGGGCCGAGCCGGCCCCACATCGAGCCCGAACCGTCGAACACGACCGCGAGTGCCGGCGCCGGATCGGACGCCCATGCGGTCTGAGCACAGCCGGCCAGCGTGACGGCGAGTCCCAGCCGGACGAGACACCGCGATACCTGAACGAGCGAGCGGGAAAGCGGCATCTGGGCAGGTTCCGTTCGAGAGTTCACGAGTGGTGGTCGACCACTGGGATTGTACCTCACCTGGAATTGCGTTAGCGAGACGATCTCGCAATCGGCACACCGGGAATTCCGCCGCGGCAGGGAGACGACGATGGCGCGCGACATGCTCGAGGCTCTGCTCCGGCGCCGGTCCGCAAAGCCAGCGCTGCTGGCCGCGCCCGGTCCCAGTGCCGCCGAACTTCAAACCATTCTCACGGCTGCCGCGCGTGTGCCCGACCACAAGAAACTCGTGCCCTGGCGGTTCGTCGTTTTCGAGGGCGCGGCGCGGGCCGCGTTCGGCGAGGTCCTGGCCGAGGCCTGTGCGGCCGAGGAGAAGGAGCCGCCATCGCCGGTCCGTCTGGACATGGAGCGCCAGCGCCTGACGCGCGCGCCGCTCGTCGTCGCCGTGGTCTCGCGCGTGGTCGACAATCCCGGTGCGCCGGAGTGGGAGCAGGTTCTTTCCTGCGGCGCTGCCTGCTTCAACCTCTGCCTTGCCGCCAACGCGCTCGGCTACGGCACGGCGTGGATCACCGAGTGGTACGCTTACAGCCCCAAGGTCCACCGGGCGCTGCAACTCGCATCCAACGAGCGCATCGCCGGTTTCGTCTACATCGGCACCGAGACCGAGCGGCAGCCGGATCGCGACCGCCCCGATCTGTTGGCGATCGTCACGCACTGGAAACCCTGAAACGTCGCCACGTCGCAAGAGGAAACGCCGATGTTCTACGATGCCGTCCAGAACAAGCATGGACTGAAGCGCGATCCGTGGAAGGCGTTGACCGTGCCGCGGCCGGTCGGCTGGATCTCGACCGTCAGCAAGGACGGCGTCTGCAACCTCGCCCCCTACAGCTATTTCAATGCCGTCAGCGACCGGCCGCACTACGTCTACTTCGCGTCCCAGGGCCTGAAGGACAGCCTGCGGAATGTCCAGGAGACGGGCGAGTTCGTCTGTTCGCTGGCCACGTTCGATCTGCGCCACGAGATGAACATCACATCCGCCTCCGTCCCCTACGGCGTCGACGAGTTCCCGATCGCCGGCGTCACGGCGGCGCCCTCGCGGCTGGTCAAGCCGCCGCGCGTCAAGGAGAGCCCGGTGGCGCTGGAGTGCCGGTATGTGCAGACCGTCGACCTGCCGCCCGCGACGCCCGGCGGCGCGCCCGGCTATCACGTCGTTTTCGGCCTCGTGGTCGGCATCCACATCGACGACACGCTGATCAAGGACGGGTTCGTGGACATCGGGGCCGCCCAGCCGATCGCGCGGCTCGGATACATGGACTATTCCGTCGTGCGCCCGGACACGATCTTCTCGATCGATCGACCCGAGGTCGATGACAAGGGCAACGTGGTGCCACCGGCCCGCAGCGCCGCCGAGTGATCTGCGGCCGGTCGCCGGCGCCTCAAGTGACGGCGCCGCGTCCCGCCACCGGCCACAGCGCCGCGACGTGGGCGTCGGGTCCGTGCAGGCCGCGCACGCCGACATACCAGTCGTAGAGATTGACGGTCGGATCGCAGTGGCCCGGCACGAGCAGCATGGTTTCTCCGAGCGCGGGCGCATGCTGCGCTGCCGTGAGATCGAGGATGCCGTGCTCGTCGGACGGCCGGTGGTAGCGCGCCCCCGCGTTGCCGTGCACTTCCGGGAAACCGGAGTCGTTCGACAGGGCCTTGTGGCCGGCGTCGATCACGGCGCGTTCCGGCGCCGGCCGGCTCATCACCATCGCCTTGACGAACAGGGCATGCTCGAACGTGCGAACCGGGCCGCCGTCCTCGTTCAGGTTTCGCGCGTAGTCGGCATCCATGAAGATGTACGATCCGGGCTGCAACTCGTTCCAGATGCGGCCCGCCCCCTCCAACTCGAACGTGCCGGTTCCGGCGCCGCCGACGGTGCGGCAGTCGAGCCCCACCGATGACAGGGCGGCGATGGTTGCAGCCGTAAACGCGCCGGCCGCCGCGATAGCAGCCCGCCGCTCGGCAGGGGTGCGAAAATGCTGCGCGCTGCCATGATAGGCTTGAAGCCCGCCGAACCTGAGGCCGGGCGCCGCCGCGATCGCCTGTGCCAGTCGCACGGCGGCCTCGCTCGAGGTGACGCCACAGCGGCGGCCGCCCACATCGATCTCGACGAGAACCTCCAGCGTCGCCCCGAATTGCACGGCGGCGCCGGAAAGATCTGCCAGGGCGGCCGGATCGTCGACGCAAACCCCGATCCGTGCCTCCCGCGCCAGCGCCGCGAGCCGCGCGGCCTTGCGCGCTCCCACGATTTCGTTGCTGACCAGCACGTCCGGCACGCCGCCCTGCACCAGAACCTCGGCTTCCGAAACCTTCTGGCAGCAGACCCCGACGGCGCCGAGGTCCATTTGGCGTCGGGCGATCACGGGCGATTTGTGCGACTTGGCGTGCGGCCTCAGCCGCATGCCGAGCCGGCGCGCGGCGTCCGCCATGCGTGCAAGATTGCGATCGAAGGCATCGAGATCAACCACCAGGGCCGGGGTGTCGACGGCCGCGAAGGCGTCGCCGATGCGGGCGGGGGGTGGCAGTGCCATGGCCGGAGCGTCCCTTCGTGAAATCGCGGGCGAATGCAGATCAGCGGTTCTAGGTGTCGGACTCGTCGAGGAAACGGCCGCCGGGCTGGATCGAGCGGAAATGACGTGCCCAGTGAGCGCGCAAATCCTCCTCCGTTGATCCGATATCGTAGGCGGGCGTCGTCAACGGCCGCGCGGAGCTGACCTCGATGACGATCACGGCGCGGACCGAGTCGGCCAAGGCCTGCCAGGTTCCGGCGACACGGGCGAGCAACGGCGGAAAGGCCGGGTCGCCGCGCCCGACAACGCGCGCGATGCCCTTGAACCGATAGCCGGTGCGCGAGAACGGATCGACGAAGTTGACCTCGACGCGCGGGTTGGTCTCCAGGTTGCGCAGTGTTTGCGGAGAACGAATCTCCCCGAATGCGAGCGCGTCGGGCCGTGTCCCAACGCGTGGTGTAATTGCGGTTCCGGCGGTATGGCCGGTTG
>JBMOGA010000080.1:0-13757 GCA_049318625.1 Hyphomicrobiaceae bacterium | reverse complement strand
CTAGGGCGCCTTGATGCCGGCCTTCTCGACGATCGGCGCGAACATGTCGCGGTCCTTGCGGGCGAGATCGGCAAAGGCCGCGCCGTGGATGCCGCTGTGCTCGACGGCCAGCGCCGCCAGCCGCTTTTTCACGTCCGGCTCCTCGCCCACCGCGTTCAAGGCGGCAATCGCCTTGTCGAGGATCGCCTTCGGCACGCCCGCCGGAGCGATCCATCCGAACCAAGCGGTCACCTCGAACCCGGGCAGCGTCTCGGCGAACGTCGCCACGTCGGGCGCGAACGGATAGCGCTTGGCCGATGTCACGGCGATGGCGCGGACATTGTTGACCTTCGCCTGCTCCCAGGCCGTCGAAAAGTTGTCGCACGCGATCTTGACCTGACCGGCGACGAGGTCCTGCATGGTCTGGTTAGAGGCCCGGTAGGCCACCGGCGACATCTTGATCCCGGTCTGCTGGATCAGCATCTCGCCGCACAGGTGCTGGCTCGAACCGATACCCGAGGTCGCGTAGGCTTGATCCGGGTTGGCCTTCAGCCAGGCGACGAACTCGGTGAGGTTCTTCGCCGGCACCGAGGGATGCACCACCAGCAGGTTCGGCTGGGTGGCCATCAGGTGCAGGTAGGCGATGTCCTTGCCGGCGTCATAAGGCATCTTTTCCTTCAGGATCACCGGATTGGTGGCGAGGCCGGAGGCCGTCCCGACGCCGAGCGTGTAGCCGTCGGGCGTCGACTTCGCCATCGCGGCGACGCCGGTGACGCCACCGGCACCGGCGCGGTTCTCGATCACGAACTGCTGACCGAGACGGGCCGACATGCGCTCGGCGTAGATGCGGGCCAGCGTGTCGGCATTACCGCCGGCGGCGAACGGAACGACCACCGTGACCGCGCGTGTCGGCCATGCCTCCTGCGCGACGGCGGCGCCGGCAAACAGCGTGAAAAAGGCGGCGAGTGCCGCCCGAAAGCGATGAAACATGATGTCCTCCCTATGGGGCCACGATTCTGGTCGTGGCTCTCGCGTCCGAGATTGCGGCACCGGGGCCGCCCTGGCAACCGTCTTGCGGGCCAGGGCTCCCCAGGACCGGTCGCCGGCCGGGTCTGCCCCCAATCACGCCGCGGCTTGACCCGGGTCATCGGCGCGCGGCGCGGACACAAGAGGATCTGTCCAGGCTCGAGACCGCAGCCGTCGTTTGGATCGTGCGCGCCGCCGTATCGGCAGGCGTCGCCACGATCGTCATCATCACCAGGCCGCAACGGGCCGATCAGGCCATCAAGCCCATTCCGATGTCGTGCGGCGCCTCGTTCGCCGTCGCTCTGCCGCCCTCCTCGATCGTCACCAAGCGCATTGCCGGCTCCGGCACGGCCTAGCGACCGAGCGCGCCACCGGGAGCGAAGACTAAGCCGCATTGCGGGCCGGGGCGGCCGGGGCTAATCGGGTCCCATGTCAACCGCCGCCCTCGCCTCCGACCCCGCCCGCCCCGACGGCTCCCCCGCTCTGGTGCGGCTGTGGCTCGTCGTCGTCGCATTGCTCGTCCTGGCGATGATCGTCGTCGGCGGCGCCACCCGGCTCACCGACTCCGGCTTGTCGATCACCGAGTGGCAGCCCCTGCTCGGCGCCATCCCGCCGCTGTCGGACGCCAACTGGCAGGAGGCGTTCGCCAAATACAAGCAGATCCCCGAGTACCGCGAGGTGAACCGGGGCATGAGCCTGGACGCCTTCAAGGTCATCTTCTGGTGGGAGTGGGGCCACCGCTTCCTCGGCCGCATCATCGGCGTCGTGTTCGCGGTGCCGCTCCTGGCGTTCTGGCTCACCGGCCGCATTCCGCGCGGGTTCGGCCTGCCGCTCACCGGCCTGCTCCTGCTCGGTGGCCTGCAAGGCGCGATCGGCTGGTACATGGTGCAGTCCGGCCTGACCGAGGGCGTCGACGTCAGCCCCTACCGGCTCGCCCTCCATCTCTCGATGGCGATCCTGATCCTCGGCCTGATCGTGTGGACGATCCTCGGCCTTTCCCCGCCCGACACCCGGGTCATCCTGCTCGACACCGTGACCCCGGCCCAGCGCCGCGGCGCCACCGTGCTGCTCGCCCTCGTCTTCCTGCAGATCGTGGCCGGAGCCTTCGTAGCCGGCCACAAGGCGGGGCTCGTCTACAACACTTGGCCGACCATGAACGGCGAAGTGCTGCCGGACGGCCTGCTGCTGCTGACGCCATGGTGGCTGAACGCGTTCGAGAACATCACCACCATCCAGTTCAACCACCGCCTGCTGGCCTATGTGCTGGTGCTGCTCGCACTCCGGCACGCCTGGTCGGTGACGCGCTCGGCCGATGCCCGCACGCCCGGTGCGACGGCCATGCTGCTGGCCGCCGGTCTGGTGGCCCAAGCCGCCCTCGGCATCGTCACCCTGCTGGCCGTCTCCGAGGCCCGGATCCCGGTCGTGCTCGGCGTCGCCCACCAGGGCGGCGCCGCGGTCGTGTTCATGCTGGCGGTCTGGCACCGCCACGCCATCGGACGGCGCTGAGCCGGCCGCGGCCCCTCAAGCCGGCGCGAGGCCCAGCATCAGGCCGATGTTCTGCACCGCCGCCCCCGACGCGCCCTTGCCGAGATTGTCGAGCCGGGCCACCAGCACGGCGTGCCGGTGCGTCTCGTTGGCGAACACCCGGATCTCGAGCTTGTCGGTGCCGGCCAACGGTTCGGCGGCCAGCCGTCCACCCGCCACCGAGCCATCCGTGCCGGGCACCACCGAGACCAGCCCGCCGCCCGCATAGTGGGCCGTCAGCGCCGCCTCGATGTCCGCCCCGGTCGGCTTGCCCGGCAGCGCGTCGAGATGCAGCGGCACGCTGACCAGCATGCCCTTCCGGAAGTTGCCGACCGACGGCACGAACACCGGCCGCCGGGTCAACCGCCCATGAACCAGGATCTCCGGCAGATGCTTGTGCGACAAGCCGAGCGCATAGAGCTCGAACAACGGTGCCGTGCCCGCTTCATAGGCCTGGATCATCGACTTGCCGCCGCCGGAGTAGCCCGAGACCGCGTTGATCGTCAGCGGGAAATCGGCGGGAAGCACGCCACTGTCGACCAGTGGCCGCAGCAGCGCGATGGCGCCGGTTGCATAGCATCCCGGATTGGCGACGCGCCGCGCCGCCCGCACCGCCGCGGCCTGCGCCTTCGACAGCTCCGGAAATCCATAGGTCCAGTCCGCAGCCGTCCGATGCGCGGTGCTCGCGTCGACGATCCGCGGACCGCCGCCCGGCAGGCTGGCGGCCAGCGCCGCGGCTTCCTTGGCGGCGTCGTCGGGCAGGCACAGCACGACGAGGTCGACCTCCGCCATCAGCGCCCGCTTGGCGGCCGGGTTCTTGCGCTGCTCGGCCGGGATGGAGACCAGCGTGACGGCGGACATCGCCTTGAGCCGTTCGACGATCTCGAGACCTGTGGTGCCGGCCTCACCGTCGATGAAGATCCGGGCGGATGACGTGACAGACGTGTTCATGGTGCAAACTCCAGCGGGAGCCAGGGAAATTGGGGGAGAGACAACAAAAAAGCCGCGCCAGAAGCGCGGCCGGGATTCGCACGCCATACGTGCGCCCTCGATCGCGCTAGTGGCGCGGCGGCGTACGTCGAAAACTGGCCCCGAGGGCCGGATGGATCGTCGCGTGGGTCATGACAGGGACCTATGCGGCGTTGGCCGGTCCGTGTCAATGCCCACGCGATCCATCCGGCGGCTCAGAACTTCATGGAGCCGAGAACGTAGTCGATCAGCGATTCCCGACAGCCGAACCCGTAGATGCGGCAGGTCACTTCGTGCGCGCCGTCGAAGATCATGTCGAACGAGACGTAGACGATGATCAGCAAGCCGATCCATGTGACCCATGCATGCCGCACCAGCAATCTGGCGATGTAGTGCGATGCGACGGCCATCAGGATGACGGCCACGGCGAGACCGATGATCAGCACGAGCGGCGAGCCCTTGGCCGCACCGGCCACCGCCAGCACGTTGTCGAGCGACATCGACACGTCGGCGATGATGATCTGCACGATCGCCTGCCGGAAACTCAAGGGTTCCGCCACCCGACCGTCGGCGGTGAGCGTGGGTTTCACATCATCCGGATCGTGCATGCCTTCGCGGATCTGGCGATACATTTTCCAGCAGACCCACAGCAGCAGAAGCCCGCCCGCCAAGGTCAATCCGACGATCATAAGCAACTGGGTCGTCACCGCCGCGAAACCGATCCGCAGCACCACGGCACCCGCGATGCCCCAGAAGATCACTCTCGCCCTCAGCTCGGGCGACACGCGCGAGGCCGCAAGGCCCACGATGATGGCGTTGTCCCCCGCCAGCACGACGTCGATCATGATCACGTTGAGCAACGCGATCCCGTTTAACTGAAACCACTCCAGCATCCGTCCCCTGTCCTCCCCACCGACCGCGACAACGGCGTGCCGCAGGCCGCAACCACCCCTTCCCGGGATCGACCGATCGCGGGCTAGCCTTTACGAAGTGCGTAGCACGGATTTTTCAAGACCCTGCTCTGCCATGGGCAACCAAAAACCGAACGACCCGCACCGAGGTGCGGGTCGCTGATGCCAACGAGCAACGATCGCCCCGGTCAGCGCTTGGAGAACTGGAAGCTACGGCGAGCTTTCATGCGGCCGTACTTCTTGCGCTCGACCGTACGGCTGTCGCGGGTCAGGAACCCGCCCGGCTTCAGGACCTTGCGCAGATCCGGCTCGAAATAGGTGAGCGCCTTGGAGATGCCGTGACGCACCGCGCCAGCCTGCCCCGAGAGGCCGCCGCCGGCAACCGTGACGTTGATGTCGTACTGGTCCAGACGGCCGGCAACCGACAGCGGCTGCTTGAGCAACATCTGCAGAACGGGCCGCGCGAAATAGGCCGCGAAGTCCTTGTCGTTGACCGTGATCTTGCCGCGGCCGGGCTTCAGCCAGACGCGTGCGACGGCGTCCTTGCGTTTGCCGGTGGCGTAGGCGCGACCGTACTTGTCGAGTTTCTGGACGTGCACGGGTGCCGCCGCCGCTTCGACTGCGACGCCCTTGACGCCGCCGAGGTCTTCGAAAGATCTCGTTTCAGTCATGACGATTACGCCCTCGCATTCTTGCGGTTGAGCTTGGCGACGTCGAGCGCCACCGGCTGCTGCGCCGCGTGGGGATGCTCCCCGCCCTTGTACACTTTCAAGTTGCGCATCAACTTGCGCTGCAGCGGGCCGCGCTTCAGCATCCGCTCGACCGCCTTCTCGACGACACGCTCGGGGAACCGGCCCTCGAGGATCATCTTCGGCGTCTTCTCTTTAAGGCCGCCCGGGAAGCCCGAGTACCAGTGGTAGACCTTGTCTTCGTACTTGCGGCCGGTGAACACCACCTTGTCCGCGTTGACGACGATGACGTTGTCACCCATGTCGACGTGCGGCGTATAAGTAGCTTTGTGCTTGCCCTTGAGTCGGGTGGCGATGAGAGCCGCGAGACGCCCGACGACGAGACCGTCGGCATCGATCACGACCCACTTCTTCTCCACCTCGCCCGGCTTGGCGACGTAGGTTTTCATGAGAATGGCCTTGAGTGTTGGCTGCACGCGGCGGGCGAACCGCCGATCAGAAGGCGTGGCATTACACCACGCTCGCGTCGTCGTCAACGATTGAGAGCGCCGCGAGCCGCAAAAAAGCTCGTAATTCCGGGCCTGCACGCAATGCGGTATGGGGATACCTGTCAATCGATCCGTGCCGACGGCGGCGGCAGTGCATAGGTGGCGGTGGCGTGGGCCACCAAGTCCGGCGAGCCCGCAACGGTCAGCGCCACCTCGGCCACGGCTAGGCGCCGGCCGACCTTCAGCAGTTTGACCTGTGCAACGAGATCGCCGGGTGCCGGACGCGACAGGAAGTTCATCGTCATATTGGAGGTGACGGCCTGCAGCGCCGCCGTGCCGCGGTCCGCGAGAATGGCCACGTAGACCGCGAAATCCGCGAGCTTGAACATCATCGGACCCGACACCGTGCCGCCGGGGCGCAGCATGCGCTCGTCCTGATGCATCCGCACGCACGCGGCTCCGCCACCGGCCGACTCGATCTCCAGCCGGCCGCTGCCCTCGTGCACCTGCGGGAAATGCTGCTCCATCAACGCCGTCAACTGGCCGACGTCGAGGCCGGTCGCGGTCCCATCGCTCTCCGCCATTATTCCTCCTGGCTGGCATCTGATATAGACAAGCTTCACGCTGGCTGGCGCCTCGCCTGTCGGCTGGCCGTTTCTAACCGCGGCGGCCGCGATCGAAAAGGAATGTCCAGGAGAGACTCGGGTCATGAGACGTTACATGTCGGGCTTTATCGGAGTGCTCGCCGGTGCGATGGCGCTGATGGCGGTGGCGGTCGGCACCGCGACGGCACAGCCCTTCGAGTTCAAGCAGATGAAATTGTCCGAGGCGCTCATCAAGGGCTTCATCGCCTCTCAGGGTGACCTCACGGCGATTGCCGAGAAGCTGCAGAAGGCCGGCGACAAGCCGGACCCGGCGCTGCAGAAGGAACTCGAGCAGCTGGCCCAGAAGCACGGCTTCAAGACTTTCGCCGAGCTGGACGATGTCGCGGCCAACATCTCGATGGTGATGGCGGGGCTCGATCCGGAGACCGGAGACTATACCGACCCGATCGAATCCATCCGCAAGGAGATGGACGAGATCGCCAAGGACAACAGCATCCCCGACAAGGACAAGAAGCAGATGATCGCCGAGATGGAGGAGGCGCTGAAGTCGACGCCGCCTCTGCAGTTCAAGGAGAACATCACGCTGGTCAAGAAGTACCACAAGGAGATCGACAAGGCGATGCAGGACCCCGAGGTCAGCAAGAAGTAGAGGGGGCCCGCGTGCGCAAGCAGCCGAAAGGACCGGCAGCGGCACCTGCCGACGAGGCGACACTGCGGATCGAGCGGCGCGATGCCGTCGCGCTGCTGACGCTGTCACGGCCGCGGTCGCGCAATGCCCTGTCTCTCGCCATGTTGGACGCGCTCGGCAGCGCGGTCGCCGAACTGTCCGGCGACCGCGCAGTCGCCGCCGTTGTCGTGGCAGCCGATGGCCCGGTCTTCTGCTCGGGGCACGATCTCAAGGAACTGACCGCGCATCGCGCCGACGCCGATCGCGGCCGCGCGTTCTTCGAGACGACCATGCGCCGCTGCGCCGGCGTCATGCAGGCGATCATCGCGTCGCCGAAGCCCTTCATCGCCGCCGTCGAGGGACCGGCCACCGCGGCCGGTTGTCAGCTGGTCGCCACCTGCGACCTCGCCGTCGCCGCCGAAACGTCCACGTTCTGCACCCCCGGCGTCGACATCGGCCTGTTCTGCTCGACGCCGATGGTGGCGCTGTCGCGCAATGTCCCGCGCAAGCGCGCGCTCGAAATGTTGTTGCTGGGCGAGCCGATCGGGGCCCGCGCGGCGGCCGACTATGGGCTGATCAATCGCGTCGTCCCGATGGATCGGGTTCGCGCCGAAGCCCTGAGCCTCGCGGAAAAGATCGCGTCCAAGTCCAGCCGGGTGCAGGCGATCGGCAAGGTCGCGTTCTACCAGCAGATCGAGCGGCCGCTGGCCGATGCCTACGACTACGCGGCGCGCGTCATGGTCGAGAACATGCTGGCGCGGGATGCCGAGGAAGGCATCGGCGCGTTCATCGAGAAGCGGCCGCCCCGGTGGGAGGATCGCTGACCGCGCGGGCCGCCCGGGCGGTTCACGCCGCAGCGAATCCGGCGGCGTCCAAGATCGGAACGTAGTTCCGCAACCATGCCTTGAACTCGGCGGCGTCCAGCGGCTTGCTGAGAAAATCGGTAGCACCCGCATGCAGCGCCTTGAGGCGCGTGGTGCGATCGGCCTGCCCCGTCACCATCAGGATCGGCGTCTGGGCATGCAACGGCTGCTGGCGGACGATCCGTACAAGTTCAATGCCGTTAACGTTCGGCATCGCATAGTCGACGACGATCGCGTCCGCCGCTGTATCGGCCAAATACTTGCACGCCGCGACACTGTCGGTGAACGGCACGACCTCCGCCCCTCCGACCCCCGCACTCAGGCATTTCAGCACCACCAGATTGGTGACGCTGTCGTCGATGACCACGATTTTCACGGCATTATCCCCCATACCAATAACCACCCGATGCCCCACCGCCTAAGCGGCTGCGGACACCGGCACTTGCTTGCGAAACGTCTCCATGAAGGCTGTCAGCGCCGCCGAGGTCGCCATCGCGACCGGCGGCAGCGCATCGGCGGCTGCCATCGCCGCCTCCCCCTTGCCCGCGCTGCAGGCCAGTTCGATCTCCTTGGTGGCGCTGCGCAGCCGTTCCGCCCCCACCGATGCGCTCGCGCCGGCGAGCGCGTGGACGGCCCGCCCCAGCGCCGCAACATCGCCGCCTTCGCGCGCCGTCGCGATCTCCTGCATCCGCACGGCCGCCTCGCCGATGAATTGCTCGACGACCAGCGGCACGACCTCCGGGGTCGTCTCCGCGGCAAGCCGATGCAGCTCCCGCTCGTCGATCATCTGAACCGGTTGCGCAGGGTCCACCGCCCCCGCCGCCGCAATCGGGGCGAGCCCTGAGCCGTCGACCAAGCCCAGCTCACGGGCGAGCTTGCCGAGACGCGCCTCGATCGTCGCACGGCGGATCGGTTTGGTCAGATAGTCGTCCATGCCGGCCGCCAGGAACCGCTCGCGGTCGCCCGCGACGGCGTTGGCCGTCAGCGCGATGATCGGCACCGAGGCGAACGGCGCCCGCAGCTTGCGGATCCGCTTGGTCGCCTCGATCCCGTCCATCTCGGGCATCGAGATGTCCATCAGGATCACGTCGTAGCGCTTCTTGCCGGCCGCCTGCAGTGCCTCGAGGCCGTCGGAGGCCGTGACCACGATGTGCCCGGCGGCGGCCAGCATGCGGCTGGCCACCATCTGATTGGTCAGATTGTCGTCGACCAGCAGAATGTTGAGCGGCACGCCGACGGCGGCGTCTTCGAGGTCCGACGACTTCTCTTCCGCCGCCGGCTCTTCCGCGCGATCCAGAGGGATGCGGAACCAGAAGCGGCTGCCCTCGCCGATCCGGCTGTCCACCCCGATCTCGCCGCCCATCGCCTGCACCAGCCGCTTGCTGATGGCGAGGCCGAGGCCGGTGCCGCCTTCCTTACGGCTGAGCGAGGCATCGATCATCGAGAATTCGAGGAACAGATTGTCCATGCGGTCCGGCGGGATGCCGACGCCGGTATCCTCGATCGAAACCAGAAGCTCGGGCCGCTCGGCCGACCCGCCGATAGTCTGCACCCGAACCAGCACGCGGCCGTTGCGCGTGAACTTCGCCGCGTTGCCGACCAGATTGAGCAGAACCTGCCGGATACGGATCGGATCGCCGAGTACCCAGGCCGGCACGTCGCCGCCGATGTCGCGCGCAAGCACGTTGCCGCGCGCTTCGGCTTGCGGCTTGACGATCTTCAGCACCGAATCCGTCAGGTGCACGAGACTGAACGGCGCCGGCTCCAGCACCAGCTTGCCGGCCTCCATCTTCGAGAAGTCGAGGACGTCGTTGATGTGGACGAGCAAGGCCTCGCCCGACGACAGCGCCGTCTCCACGAACTGCTTCTGCTCGACATCGAGCGGCGTCTTGGCCAGGATGTCGAGCGCGCCGATCATGCCGTTGAGTGGCGTGCGCATCTCGTGGCTCATCGTCGACAGGAACTGTGTCTTCGCGCGATTGGCCGCATTGGCCGCGTGCCACGCCGACTCGAGTTCGTTCTGGCGCCGCTCCGCCAACGTCACGTCGGTGATCGTCAAAACCGTCTTGCCATCCGGCGCCGACGACTGCGCGACCTCGAGAATGCGCCCTTCCCCGCGGGTCAGATGCACGCGCGCGTTGCCGGCCCGGTCGGAACGCTCCGACGTCTTGAGCAGCTTCTGGACCTCGCCGAGCAGGGCGCCGACCCCGTCCGACAGCTCGGCCATCGACGGTTTGCCGAGCAGCTCGAGAGCGCGCCGGTTGGCAACCAGCAGGCCGCCGCCCCGGTCCACCATCAGGATGCCCTGGCTGATGTTGTCGAGCATCGCCTCGAGTTCGTCCGACTTGGCATTGATCTCGGCCGCCGTGGCCGCAATCTGAACCCGCGCGAGATGCACCCGGTGCTGGCTGCGCTCGAGGAACGTCGTCGCCAGCGCGATCAGCAGCGTGAGCAGCCCGGCCGCCGCCATTTCGGCCAGTTCCGAGCGCACCAGAGACGCCCGCGCGCTCGGCTTGTCGACCGCCACCGCCACGTACAGCGGCAGGCCACGCACCTTCCGCCAAGCCGTCACCGTGCTCTGGCTCTGCAGCACCGGCCCCAGATACTGACCCTCGCTACCGCCGCGCATGGTGCGGAACAGCTCGCTCTCCTGGATATTCGATTGAGCGAGGTCGAACCCGCCGGTGCCGGCCCGCACCGTCCCGTCCGCACCGACCAACAGCACCGTGCCGCGCTCGCCGAGGTCGATTGTATCGTAGAACCGCGTCAGATAGGCGGGACTGAGCGAGGCGACGGCGACGCCGAGCAACTCGCCTTCATAGCCACGGATCGCCCGCGTGATGTTGATCGACCATTGCTTGGAGACGCGCCTGAGCAGCGGCCGGCTGATGTAGAGGTCGTCGCTGGCGCTCTTGAGCTGGACGCGGATGTGCTCGCGGTCCGACAGATCCACCGCTTTGCCGGGCCTCAGGTCGAGGCTCGACGACACCAACAGGCCCTTGGCGTCGGTGACGGCGAGCTGGAACGAGACCTCGTTGTCGAGCGGCACCGAAAGCACGAAGCGGTGCCAGGTTGCCGGATTGGGGGATTGCGCGATCTGCCCGCGCAGCACCTGCAGCCTGAGGTCCACCTGCTGCATCGTGCGCAGCACGCTCTCCTCGAAGGCCCGTGCGAGATTGGCAGTATCGCTGGACAGCCGCTCCTCGGCCGCCCCCCGCTCGGTATGGAGTTTCCAGCCGAGCGCGAGCCACAGCACGGCGATCATGCTGAGGCCGAACAGGAAGATGGACTGGCGGAGCAACACCGACCGGGCGGTCTGGGCCTTGTCCGTCTGCGCATCGGTCGGCATGGGCCAGTCGGGCTCCCGATACCCTGGAACACTGGAGGAGCGTCACGGCGAACGCGCTGCCGTCACCCCGGAGGGCTGGACAACACGGATTTCCCCGTCAGGTTGCCTTGATTGTCTTTACGCCGACTTAAGCGGGTATTTGGCCAAAAGGCGCCCAACCGGACGCGGAACCGGCCGGAGATGGTCATGTTTTAACATGATAAAACAACATACTAAGAATTTTGAACGCGCACGGACGACGGCGCCGCGCCACAACGTCTTCGCCCGACCCGCGCCCGGCACGTCTCGCGCGGCTGGTGACGGCGCCCTTGCTTAACGTCCCGCCGCGGTACAAATCACCCATTCAGCGAGGCAACCGCACGGCGGGACATGCAATACTCCGACGAGTTCATCGCGGCCATTCTGACCGAGAGCACCACCATCGCCATGGTCGGCGCCTCGGCCAATACCAGCCGGCCGAGCTACTTCGCCATGAAGTACCTGCTCGGCAAGGGCTATACCGTCCACCCGGTCAACCCGGGCCTCGCCGGCCAGACGCTGCTCGGCCAGATGGTCTACGCGAGCCTCGACGACGTGCCGGGGCCAGTCGGCATCGTCGACATCTTCCGCACCTCCGACGCCGCGTTGCAGATCGTACGCGACGCCATCCGCCTCAAGGACAAGCTGGCCGTCAAGACCGTCTGGATGCAGCTCGGCGTCGTCAACGAGGAGGCCGCCCGCGAAGCCGAGGCCGCCGGCCTCAAGGTGGTGATGAACCGCTGCCCGAAAATCGAGTACGGCCGCCTGTCGGGCGAGATCGGCTGGGCCGGGGTCAATTCCGGCCGCATTTCCAGCCAGCGCCCGCGGCTGAGCCCGCTCGGCGTCCAGAACCACCTGATCGGCAAGGCCTGATCCGGACGGGGTCCGCCGCGCTCGCGCCGTTGCCAGCCCCGCGGCCATCAATCCGTGGATACCCGGGTTGCAGATCACCCTGCAATCGACTCGCCGCCCCGCGCCGTAGTATCCCCTCGCCATGGCCAAATCTCCCCGCACCCCCCTCGCCGCCGTCGCCCCCGCCGCCCGCAACGTGATCCACGTGCGCGGCGCCCGCGAGCACAACCTTAAGAATGTCGATCTGATCATCCCGCGCGACGCGCTGGTGGTGTTCACCGGCCTCTCCGGGTCGGGCAAGAGCTCGCTCGCCTTCGACACCATCTATGCCGAGGGCCAGCGCCGCTACGTCGAGAGCCTCTCGGCCTACGCCCGCCAGTTCCTCGAGATGATGCAGAAGCCCGATGTCGACCACATCGGCGGCCTGTCGCCGGCCATCTCGATCGAGCAGAAGACGACCAGCCGCAACCCGCGCTCCACCGTCGGCACCGTCACCGAGATCTGGGACTACATGCGCCTGCTGTGGGCCCGCGTCGGCGTGCCCTACTCGCCCGCCACCGGCCTGCCGATCGAGAGCCAGACCATCACCCAGATGGTCGATCGCGTGTTGACCCTGCCCGAGGGCACGCGCCTCTACCTGCTCGCCCCGATGGTGCGCGGCCGCAAGGGCGAGTTCCGCAAGGAGCTGGCGGAGTTGCAGCGCAAGGGCTTCCAGCGCGTCAAGATCAACGGCCAGTACGTCGAGATCGCCGACGCGCCGAAGCTCGACAAGAAGCTCAAGCACGACATCGACGTCGTCGTCGACCGGCTGGTCGTGCGCAAGGATATCGCCACCCGCCTCGCCGACAGCTTCGAGACCGCGCTCGGCCTCGCCGACGGCATCGCCATCGCCGAGTACGCCGACAAGCCGCTCGCCAAGGAGGTCACCGACGCGCCCAACCGCTCCAAGAACGACACCCACGAGCGCGTCGTGTTCTCGCAGAAGTTCGCCTGCCCGGTCTCCGGCTTCACCATCGAGGAGATCGAGCCGCGGCTGTTCTCCTTCAACGCGCCGGCCGGCGCCTGCCCCAAGTGCGACGGCCTCGGCACCGAGTTGAAGTTCGAGGCCGATCTCATCGTGCCCGAGCCGGGCCTCTCGCTGAAGGACGGGGCCATCGAGCCATGGTCGCGCACCGGCGCGACGTCCCCCTTCTATTTCCAGACGCTGCAGGCGCTCTGCCGCCATTTCAAGGTGTCGACCACGACGCCGTGGCGCGACCTGCCGGCCACCGTCCGCCATCAGATCCTCTACGGCACCGGCGCCGACGAGGTGGAGTTCGTCTACGAGGACGGCCTGCGCAAGTACAAGAACGTCAAGCCGTTCGAGGGCGTCATCGGCAACATCCAGCGCCGCTGGAAGGAGACCGACAGCCAGTGGGTGCGCGAGGAACTGTCGCGCTACCAGGGCAGCCACCCCTGCGAGGCGTGCGGCGGCAAGCGGCTCAAACCCCAGGCCCTCAGCGTCAAGATCGACGCCCTCGACATCTCGTCGGTGGCCGACCTGTCGATCCGGCGCGCCCACGTCTGGTTCGGCGAGTTGCCCGAGAAGCTGACCGCCAAGCAGAACGACATCGCAGCCCGCATCCTCAAGGAGATCCGCGAGCGCCTGCAGTTCCTGGTCGACGTCGGCCTCGATTACCTCACCCTGTCCCGCGGCTCCGGCACGCTGTCTGGCGGCGAGAGCCAGCGCATCCGCCTCGCCTCGCAGATCGGCTCGGGCCTGACCGGCGTGCTCTACGTGCTCGACGAGCCGTCGATCGGCCTGCACCAGCGCGACA
>JBMOGA010000079.1:0-15174 GCA_049318625.1 Hyphomicrobiaceae bacterium | reverse complement strand
CTAGAGAACACCGAGAGACAACAGGACGACCGACATGGATTTCACCCTCGACGACCAGCAGCGCATGCTCATCGAGACCGTGCGCGCGTTCATCGCCAAGGAGCTGACCCCCCACGAAGAGGAGGTCGAGCGGACCGGCGTTTTGCGGCCGGAGCTGGCGCGCGCGATCCACGAGAAGTCCAAGGCGCTCGGCCTCTACGCCATGAACATTCCGGCCGAATTCGGCGGTGGCGGACTATCGGCGGTCGACCACATGCTGGTCGAGGAACAGTTCGGCCGCACGACCGACATCCTCGTCCGCCGCGCCTTCGGCAACGTCTACGAGATGATCCTGGAATGCCGCGGAGCCCAGATCGAGCGCTGGCTCAAGCCGGCGGTGCGCGGCGAGCGCGTCTCCTCGATCGCGATCACCGAGCCGGGGGCTGGCTCTGACGCCGCCGCTGTGAAAACGCGCGCGGTGCGCGGTGGCGACGGCTGGCGTCTCACCGGCGCCAAGCATTTCATCAGCGACGGCGCCTATTCGGACTTCTTCCTGGTGACCGCGGTGACCGACCCCGCCGCCGGACCGAAGGGCATCTCCATGTTCATGGTCGACAAGGAGCTGCCGGGGGTCACCATCGGGCGCGACCAGCCGATGATGGGCCTGCGCGGCACCACCCACGTCGAGCTGGTGTTCGACGACGTGCCACTCGAACCGCTGGCGCTGCTCGGCCAGGAAGGCCAGGGCCTGCGCCTCGCGCTGTCGACCCTCGGACGCGTGCGCCTGGCCCAGGTCGGCGCCCGCGCCATCGGCCGGGCCACCCACGTCCTCGACCTGACGGTCGCCTATGCCCGAGACCGCAAGCAGTTCGGCCAGGCGATCGGCGAGTTCCAGATGGTCCAGCAGATGATCGCCGACAGCGTCATCGAGGTGAACTGCGCCCGCCTGCTGCTCCACCGCGCCGCCTTCGAGCTCGATCAGGGTCGCGACGCCCGCGACCTGATCGCTATGATCAAGGTGAACGCCTCCGAGACGCTCGGCCGCGTCGTCGACCGCGCGGTGCAGATCTTCGGCGGCATGGGTTTCTGCAAGGACCTGCCCATCGAGCGCTATTACCGTGACGCGCGCATTTTCCGCATCTTCGACGGCGCCTCCGAGATCCATCGCTTCACCATCGCGCGCAATACCCTCAAGCAGGGGCGGACACTGTTCGACCCCGCGGCTTGACGACCGGCGCTGGCAGGACGACGGGCGCGGTCGGGCAGCTATGCCGTCTTGGCGCTCGACGCCAGCCCCCCGGCCATGGAGGAGTTGGGTCGAACGCGCCGTCTGAGAGCGCCCGCGACGACAGGGGAGGAGGAACGCAATGAGCAGGCTCGATGGCAAGGTTGCCCTGATCTCCGGGGCCGGCCGCGGGATCGGCGCCGAGACCGCACGGCGCATGTGCGAAGCCGGCGCCCGCGTCGTCCTCGGTGACATTCGCGACGAGGAGGGCCGCGCCGTCGTGGCTGACATCGTCAAGTCCGGCGGCACGGCCACCTATGTAAATCTCGACGTCACCAGCGAGGCGTCCTGGGCGGCGGCCGTGGCGGCGGCGACGCGGACCCATGGCAAGCTCGATATCCTGGTCAACAATGCCGGCATCTTCCTGGGCCGGGATTTCGAGGAGGCGAGCCTCGACGATTGGCACCGCCTCGTCGCCGTGAACATGACCGGCGTCTTCCTCGGCACCCGGGTCGCGGCGCCGGCGCTGCGCGACGCCGGCCGCTCCAGCGCTCACGGCAGTGCCATCGTCAACATCGCCTCGATCGCCGGCTTGATCGGCTCGCCGCTCGATCCGCTCTATTCCATGACCAAGGGCGGCGTGACGCTGTTCACGAAATCGACCGCGCTGTCCTTCGCGCGCAAGGGCGACCGCATCCGCGTCAACTCGGTGCATCCGGGCGTCATCGACACCGACATGGGCGCCCAGACCTTCGTGCGCCGCATGGCTGTGATCGGCTCCAACGACATGGATTTGGCCCGCGAACAGTCGATCCGAATGCACCCCATCGGCCGCCTCGGCGTGCCGGAGGATATCGCGCTGACCATCGTCTTCCTGGCGTCCGACGATGCCCGGTTCATGACCGGATCTGCCCTGGTCGTCGACGGCGGGGTAACGGCGCAGTGACGGCCGCAAGACACGGCGAACGGAAAAGGTGGCGAGCGTGACGACCCCAGGGCACGACAACGAAGAAATCGACCGCTGGCTGAGCGCATTCTCGGCGGCGCTCGACCGGCAGGACATTCCGGCCGTGACGGCCCTTTTCGATCCGCACGAATGCTTCTGGCGCGACATCGTGGCCTTCACCTGGAACATCGTTACGCTGGACGGCCGCGACGCCATCGCCGCCATGCTGAGGGACCGGCTCGCCGACGTCCTGCCGGTCTCGATCACGCGCATCGGCGGGGCCGAGAGCGTCGAGGGGGCCATCGAGGCCCGTATCACCATCGAGACCCGCCTCGGGCACGGCGAGGGCTATGTTCGTCTCAAGGACGGCAAGTGCTGGACCCTGCTGACCCCATTGGCCGCTCTCGAGGCCTATCCGGAGAAGGCGGGGCGCCGGCGCATCAAGGGGACGCAGCACGGGGTCCACCGCGATCGCAAGACCTGGCTCGAAGAGCGCCAGGAGGATGCCGAGACACTCGGCTACAGCCGCCAGCCCTATTGCGTGATCGTCGGCGGCGGGCAGGGCGGCATCGCGCTCGGCGCCCGGCTGAAGCGGCTCGGCGTGCCGACGCTCATCCTCGAGAGGAACGCCCGCGCGGGCGACAGCTGGCGCCGGCGCTACAAGTCGCTCTGCCTGCACGATCCGGTCTGGTACGACCACCTGCCGTACATTCCGTTTCCGGATCACTGGCCGGTGTTCTCGCCGAAGGACAAGCTGGGCGACTGGCTGGAATCCTACGTCAAGGTGATGGAGCTCGACTACTGGACGTCCACGACTTGCCAGCAGGCGTCCTTCGATGAGGCGTCCGGCGAATGGTCGGTCGTCGTGAACCGCAACGGCCAGCGCGTCACGCTGCGCCCCCGGCAGCTCATCCTGGCCACCGGAATGTCCGGGGTGCCGGTCGTGCCGGAACTGCCTGGACGCGATGTCTTCAAGGGCCGGCAGTGCCACTCCAGCGCCTTTGCGTCGGGCGAGCCCTACAAAGGTCAGCGCTGCGTCGTCGTCGGCTCCAACAACTCCGCGCACGACATTGCCGCCGACCTGTGGGAGCACGGCGCCGACGTCACCATGGTGCAGCGCTCGCCGACCATCGTCGCACGCTCCGAGACGCTGATGGAGCTGGCGATCGGTCAGCTGTACTCGGAGGACGCGCTCGCCCGCGGCATCACCACCGAAATGGCCGATCTGCGCATCGCCTCAATGCCCTACCGGATCGCGCCGCGCCGCAACATCCGGCTCTACGACGAGATCCGCAAGCGCGATCACGACCTCTATGAGCGGTTGGAGAAGGCCGGTTTCCTCTTCCATTTCGGCGCCGACGGCTCCGGTATCCACACCTCCTACATCCGCCGCGGCTCGGGCTATTACATCGACGTCGGCGCCAGCGATCTGGTTGCCGACGGCAAGATCAAGCTGAAGAGCCGGGTCGAGGTCGCCCGCTTGACCGAGAGCGGCATCGTCCTCACCGACGGCACCGAGCTGCCGGCCGATCTCGTCGTCTACGCCACCGGCTACGGTTCGATGAACGGCTGGGCCGCCGACCTGATCAGCCCGGAAGTCGCCGACAAGGTCGGCAAGTGCTGGGGGGTCGGTTCGGCGACGGCCGGCGATCCGGGACCCTGGGAGGGCGAGTTGCGAAATATGTGGAAGCCGACCGCCCAGGAGGGGCTGTGGTTCCACGGCGGCAATCTCTTCCAGTCGCGGCTTTATTCGCTGTTTCTGGCGTTGCAACTCAAGGCGCGCTACGAAGGGCTGCCGACGCCGGTTTATGGGCGGCCGCCGGTGTACCACAAGAGCTGAGCCGCGACCGCCGCGCTGTCATGGCGCCGTTTTGGGCGGGGTCTAAACCGGTTCGGAGTTTTCCGGGGATCGGGAGTTCGTCATGTTCCGTTGGCTCGTCCTGTTGGTCACGCATCTGAGCATGCTGGCGCTGGGTACCGCGCTCGGCATTTATCTGCTGCCGATCCTGACGGCGCCGAAGGGGCCGGACCTCGCCGAGCTGCGCGCGGCCGCCGATGCCGCGATGTTCAAGGCGCGGTTCGTGCGCGATCTGCCCGGCAGCGACCTGCTCCACTGGGGCGAGGGCGAGGTGCGCATCGCCCGTGACCGCATCGCCCACGAGGGCCGCCTGGCTCCAGGCCCCGACTACAAGCTCTATCTCGCCAAGGAGTTCGTCGACACGCGCGAGAAGTTCCTTGCCATCAAGCGCGATGCCGCGCGGATCGGCGACGTCAAGTCGTTCGACGGCTTCCTCGTCGCGGTTCCGCCCGGCATCGACGTCACCGCCTACACCACCGTGGTGGTGTGGTGCGAGGCGTTCAGCCAGTTCATCAGCGCGGCCAAGTACAAGTAGCCGCGTCACCCGCCCGGCTGGCCGCGCGCCGCGAGTTCGGTGATCGTCGAGCCCGACGGCGCCTCCGCGCTGCGCGCCTTGTGCGCGGGATCCGGATGCCAGCCGAGAACGGCGAGCATGAAGAAGAACCCGATCACGTAGGCGACCGCGACGTGCCACCCATGGCGCAACCAAAGCCCGACCGACTTCGCCTCCGGGTACATGTTGGCCAGGGCGACGCCGGCTGAAGAACCGAACCATATCATCGAACCGCCGAAACCGACCGCATAGGCGAGGTAGCCCCAGTCGTAGCCGCCCTGCTTGAGCGCGAGTGCGGTCAGCGGAATGTTGTCGAATACCGCCGAAACGAATCCGAGGCCGAGCGCCGTCGGCCAGGAGGCTGCCGGCAGCGTCTCGACCGGCATCAGCGAGGCGCAGGTCACCAGCGCCAGCAGGAAGACGGTGCCCTTGAACGTGTCCGGCAGCACCGACCAGTCCGGCCGGCGGAGCGCGGCCGTTACGATCAGCGTACCCCATACCGCGATGCCGATCACCGGCAACGTCTCGAGCAGTGCTGGGAACTTGAGGTTCGCCAGGACGTTCGCGCTGATGGCGATGACCAGGATCGCCAGCACGATGGCGACGCGCACCCAGTCGACCCGCACGCCCGGCGCCACATCGGTGACGATCGGCTGGTAACGGTGCTGCTGCAGGGCCGCGGGAATGCCGAACACGAGCAGCGCCAGGCTGGCGGCCACGTAAGCCTCGAGCACGCTCAGCGGGCTGATGCCGTCGATCCACATCATCGTCGTCGTCGTATCGCCGACGACACTGCCCGAGCCACCCGCGTTCGAGGCGGCCACGATCGCGGCGAGATAGCCGATGCCGACCCGCCCCTTGAACACGTGCCGTGCGACCGTCCCGCCGATCAGCGCCGCGGCGATGTTGTCGAGGAAGCTCGAGATCACGAACACCAGCACCAGCAGCACGAACCCGCCCTTCCAGTCGTCGGGCAGCACCGCCGGCATGATCTCCGGAACCTTGCTCTCCTCGAAATGGCGCGACAGCAGCGCGAAGCCCATGAGCAGACAGAACAGGTTGGCCAGCACCACCCACTCGTGGGCCATGTGGCCGGCGAGCCCGGCGAGGCCCGGCCCGAACTTGAAGCCGGTGAACAGAAGTTTGGTCCCGGCGATGGCGCCGAGCCCGCACAGCGCCACGGTCAGCGTGTGGTTGTGGAACAGCGCCACCCCGAGCAGGGTCAACCCGAACAGAATGAAATCGACGGGAATGCCGGCCAGACGCAGCGGCTCGACAACCGTCCCGGCCGCGTGCGCGCTCCCGGCCCATGCCGCCGCAACGGCAACCGTCAGCGCCGCCACAATGGCGCGCCGCAAGACCACTTCGATCACCACAGTTTCCCCCCAAGCGACTCTTGATGCGGCGTTCCGCAAAGCCGCACGACGTTTCTCGATCGAGGCTATCGGCCTCGGTCGCGCCCGGCAAGCGGCTGTCTCGGGCCGGCCGGCCCTGGTACGCTGCCGGCCCCACGCGGCAGGGGCTGCCGCCGCCACGGAGCGTTCCAAGAATGCCAGCCGGCCGGCCGCCAAATCGCACCTGGTTCCTCGCGCTGTTGGTGCTGGTTCTCGGCGCCGGCGCGGCATCGCCCGTCCTGCTGATCGCTTTCGGGATATGGATGGCGTCCGGTAGCTGGGATTTCGAGGGGCGTGGGGCGTACCACTGGGCCTTCGTCCGCGGCAGCCGCCTCGACACCCTCGGCCTGGTCGGCGCGACCGCCGCCCCTGCGCGCTTCAGCGTCAGCTTCGAGGACGGGACGTTCCCCGGGTGGCGAACCGTGACCTATGCCAGTACGGTCGCGCCCGCCGAGGTGGCGTCGGCCTACGCCGAGCGGTGTCGCGCCATGGGCTGGCGCTTGGTCGAGCGGCTACCGCCTCCGCCCGCGGCCGACGCCGCCAGGGCCGAACTCACCTGCGAGATCGAACTCTATCTCAACGTCGAGATGCTGGCCGAGCGCCGCCCCGAGACAGCCCCGACGCACGTGTGGCTGAGGGTCTGGGGCCGCCAGTGAGGGCCTCGTTGGCCACGCCGGTCGCGCAGTCGGGCGGCCGGCGGGCAGAGGGATCTTGTCGCAATGTTGCACCGCTGGCGTGTTAGCCGGCAAGGTCAGTGGGGGGACCGCAGGTGGGTCTCGCGCGGAGAGACCCGGGGAGAGAACATGGCGACCGTCATTGCGGTGCACGGCACCTTTGCACATGCGGCCAGCACGCCGGAACAGGCGGCCGAGACCGCCGGCACGGTGCAGTGGTGGCAACCCGGCAGCGTCTTCGAGCAGGACATCAAGGCCTTGCTCGAAAGCCCGAACGGACCCGTCGACGTCAAGGGCTTCACATGGAGTGGCGACAACAGCGAACTCGGCCGGCGTGAAGCGGGCTATAAACTCTTTCGCGAGTTGCGGGCTCTGGAGGCGCGCGGCGAGACCTACTGCGTGGTCGGTCACAGCCACGGTGGCTCCGTCGTCGCCGCTGCCCTGCTGGAAAGTGCCGCGCGTAACGAGCCGCTCGCCGGCTTGAAGCGCTGGATCACCGTCGGCACGCCGTTCGTCCGGCTCCGCAAGGAGAACTGGCTGTTCACCCGCCTCAATCTCGTCTCGCGCGCCGTTTTCGTCGCTTCGATGATGCTGCTGGTGATGTTCCTCGTCTATCTCGCCACCGATCTCGGCAGCGGTGAGCAGATGCTGTTCGGCAGCACCTTTCCGGGCGTGCTGGCCGTGACCGCCGGCATGATGAGCGTGCCGGCCCTGTTGGTCTATGCCGTGCTCCGTTACTTCGACCAGCGTAGCCATCTGCCCTACCGCAGCCGGGTGGCCCGTCGGGCGCGCGAGATGTTCGGGCCGCGCTGGCTGTCGCTGGCCCATGCCGACGACGAGGCGATCCAGGGCCTGTCGTTCCTGCCGACCGCCAAACTGATGTTCTTCGACAGGGCCTTCGCCGTGCACACCATCACCATCGGTTCGGTGATCGCTGTGCCGCTGATCTATCTGGCGGTGCTGACCTCGCCCTCGACGATGGTCGGCATCGGCCAATGGCTGAAGACCGATGTCTACGGGCCCCGCTCGTCGCCGGAGGCCGAGAAGGCGGTCAGCGAGCTGCGGACCAAGCTGCGCGAGACGCGCACACGCATGGCGCCACGCAGCGCCGCCCCCGGCAGCACCGAACAGTCCGCCGAAGCCGCCGAATCCCGTCGGGCCGTCTGGCGCGACTACCGCGCCAGTCGCCGCGCGCTCGAGCAGCAGTTTCCCAACCTCGCGGGTGCCGAGCGTGCGCTGCGCTTCGAGCAGCGGTTTTTCGAGCGCGGCGGCAAGCCGTGCGATGGCGGCCAGCTCTGCGGCGGCGGGCACGACTTGCGTATCAACAGCGGCCTCCTTCTGCATGTCGTGACCGACGAGCTGTCTTGGGCGGTCGGCGCCGCCGAAGTGGCAGACTGGCGCAATCGCTGGATCTATTCCCTGTTGCTGCCGGCCCTGGTGGTACCGATCATCTTCGGCGTGCTGGCCGTGGTGCTCATGATGTTGATCCGCGCCATCGCCATCGCCATCAGCGGTCTGGCGAGCGGTCTGCTCAATGCGATCACCAACGCCGAAGTGAAGCGCGCCGCCTACGGCAACGACACCGAGGGCGAGATCGCGCTAGGGGCGATGGATCGGCCCACCTGGCTCGAGACCTCGCCGCCACGCCTGCCGACAGCACTCGCCGATCTGGTGACCGGTTACAGCAACGGCATGGCGTCCCAGTCGATCGCCAAGTTCCGTCGCGCCATCGGCCAGATCGCCTCCGCTGATCCGCGCCACACCGCCGACACCGCCATTTCCACCTACTTCACGTGGAAGGAGCTGGTGCATTCGGCCTATTTCGACGTGCCGGAGTTCCGCAAGCTGGTGGTCCAGGCGGTGAGCCGGTCCGACGGCTTCCAGCCGAGCGCCACGTTCCGGACGCAGCCCGACTTCTCCCGCACGGCCCAATGGCTGGCCGAGATCGAGCGCGCACCCGGCGACACGACCCCGCCCGGTGTCGCCGCGCCGACCGAAAAGGACGCGGCCGCCGTCTCGGCCGTTGTCGCATCGACCGTCAAGGCGGAACCCTGATCGGCCGCCGGATTGGCGGTCAGGCGTCCTCGCCGCGGCCCAGGATTTCGGTGACGAGTTCGTAGAGGAGGTGCTGGGCCAGCACCTCCGGATGAACCTCGACATCGTTCAAATGACAGAACTTTTCCCCAAGGTGCGAGATCACGGACAGCAGGCCGCGCTCGACCTTGTAGACGCCCTGGTGCGTATCACCTTCGATCTCGATCGACACGAGACCGCTCAAGCCATCGAACACGGGAAATTCCTCCGGCCGCTGCGCGATAACGGCACGGCCCCGGGGGCATGATCCTTGACCTGGATCATTGTCTAAAAAAGTTGACGCCAGGTGCGTCCACGGCGCGCCACATGGCGAGGGGACTGCCCTCAGCCGTCGTTGAGGTGGCATGCCGCCATGCGCCCCGGCGCGATCTCCTTGAGCACCGGGACCTCCGCGCGGCACCGCGCCATGGCGTGCGGACAGCGCGGATGGAAGTGGCAACCTTGCGGCGGATCGAGCGGCGAGGGGATCTCGCCGCTGATCGGTTGGAACGTCCGGCGCGTGACCGACAGGCGCGGCACTTCGGCCAGCAGCGCCTGCGCATAGGGGTGGTTAGGGGCGGCGAACAGCGCCTCCGTCGGCGCCGTCTCGACGACCCGGCCGAGATACATGATGACGATGCGGTCGCAGATGTGCTGGACGACGCCGAGGTCGTGGCTGATGAACAGATAGGTCAGGTTCAGCGCCGCCCGCAGATCCATGAACAGGTTGATGACCTGTGCCTGGATCGACACGTCGAGCGCCGCGATCGCCTCGTCGCACACTAGGAATTCCGGCTTCACGGCCAGCGCCCGAGCGATGCCGATGCGGCTGCGCTGCCCGCCCGAGAACTGGTGCGGATAGCGCCGCTTGAGCGCGGGATCGAGCCCGACCCGCCGGAGCATGTCGTCGACATAGGCCGAAAGCTCTGCCCGTGTGACGAGACCATGAACACGCGGCGCCTCGCCGACGATCGTCTCCACCGGCATGCGCGGATTGAGCGAGGCGTAGGGGTCCTGGAAGATCATCTGCACGATGAGGCGCGCGTGCCGCGCCTCCGCGCCGTCCAGGCTGGCGCGGTCCCGGCCCTCGATCAGCACGGTGCCTTCGGTCGGCTCCAGAAGCCCGGCGATCATGCGCCCGAGTGTCGATTTTCCGCAGCCGGATTCGCCAACCAGCCCAACCACCTCGCCGGGCATCACCGTGAGATCGACGCCATCGACCGCGCGCACCGTTTCCTCGGCGATCCCCCCGCCCAGCCGCGCGGCGAAGCGGCCCACCATATCGAGCTTGCGGGTGAAGCGCTTGGAAAGCCCGCGCGCCTCGATCTTGGGTACGAGCATGGATCTCATGCCTCCGCCCCCGGCAGTGGACGCACACACCGGACGGCCCGCGCCGGCGCAACGGACAAGACCGGCGGATCGGCGCGGCAATCGTCACCGGCGCGCGAACAGCGGCTGCGAAAGGCGCAGCCCGGCCCGAGATTCAGCAGGGACGGCGTCATGCCGGGAATCTGCATCAGCCGCTCGCCACGCCGGTTGGCGCTCGGCACCGAGCCGATCAGGCCGCGCGTGTAGGGATGCAGCGGGCGGCCGACGACGTCCGCCGTGGCGCCCTCCTCGACGACGCGGCCGGCGTACATGACGGCGATGCGATCGGCCAGAGAGGACACGATGGCGAGATCATGGGTGATCCAGATCATCGCGGTCTGGCGCGTCCGGCAGAGCTTCTGCGCCTCGTAAAGGATCTGCGCCTGAATGGTCACGTCCAGCGCCGTCGTCGGCTCGTCGGCGATGACGAGATCGGGCTTGTTGATGAAAGCGATGGCGATGGCGACCCGCTGGCGCATGCCGCCCGAGAGTTCGTGTGGATAGGCGGAAAGGCGGCGCTCCGGGCTCGCAATGCCGACCTCGGCAAGCGCGGTGGCTGCCAAGTCGCGTGCCTCGCGCCGGCCGATGTTGCGGTGGGCCGTCACCGCCTCGATCATCTGCGTGTCGACGCGCAACACAGGGTTCAGCGTCATCATCGGATCCTGGAAGATCATCGCGATGCGGTCGCCGCGCAGCTGCCGCAGCGCCTCGCTGTCCAAGGTCGCTAGATCGACGCCGTTGAAGCGGATGGCGCCGCCGACGATGCGCCCCGGCGGATCGACGAGCCCCAGGATCGAAAAGCCGGTGATCGACTTGCCCGAGCCCGATTCACCGACGAGCCCCAGGATCTTGCCGCGCCGCACCGCCAGGCTGACGCCGTCGACGGCCTTCACGAGCCCGGATTTCGTGAAGAAATGGGTGCGCAGTCCGTCGACCTCGATCGTCGGGGCCTCTGCTGGCGTCATCGACGAAGCCTCGGGTTGAGGACGTCGCGCAGCTGATCGCCGACGAGGTTGATCGCCATGATGGTGATAAGCAGCACCAGCCCCGGGAACGTGCTGATCCAGTACTTGCCGGACAGCACGTATTCGAACCCGTTGGAGATCAGCAGGCCGAGCGACGGCTCCGTCGGCGGCAGGCCGACACCGAGGAACGACAGCGTCGCCTCGAGAGCGATCGCGTGGGCCGCCTGGACCGTAGCGACGACGATCAGCGGGGGCAGGCAATTGGGCAGGATGTGATGGAAGACGATGCGTGCGTGTGAGAGGCCGAGGCAGCGGGCGGCCTCGACGTAGTCCTTGCGCCGCTCGACCAGCGCCGTGCCGCGCACGGTGCGGGCATAGTAGCCCCACTGCACGGCCACCAGCGCGATGATGATCTTGTCGACGCCCTTGCCGAGCACCGCGATCAGCATCAGCGCGAGCAGGATGGCCGGGAACGACAGTTGGATATCGACGATCCGCATGATCAGGATCTCGGTGCGGCCGCCGGCGTAGGCGGCGACAAGACCGATGCTGGCGCCGAGCACCATCGCGACGAGGCAGGACATCACACCGACGAAGATCGAGATGCGCAGGCCGTACAACATCGCCGACAGCAGGTCGCGTCCGGCGCCGTCGGTGCCGAGCCAGAACTTGAGTCCGGTCATGCTTTCCGCACCCGGGGGCAGCCGACTGTCCATGACGTCGACCTCGGCCAGATTGTACGGGTTCTGCGGCGCGATCAGCGGTGCCAGCAGGGCCAACAGAAGGATCACCACCAGCACGCAGAGCCCGATGGTCGCGACAGGGCTCTCCAGGTAGTCGGACACGAACCGGCGCAGCGGGGTTTCGATCGCAACCCCGGGCGTGGCAGCGCCGACGGGCGCGGCGGTCTCCGGCTCCGCGGGTGGGGTCATGGCGCCGAAGCTCCGAGCCTGACCCTCGGATCGAGCAGCGAGTAGACGACGTCGACGACCAGATTGATCACGACGAACAGCAGAACGATGATCATCAGATAGGCCACGATCACCGGCCGGTCGAGCGACTGGATCGAGCCGATCAGCAGCTTGCCCATGCCGGGCCACGCGAAGATCGTCTCGGTGACGACCGAGAAGGCAACCAGGTTGCCGAGTTCGAGACCGAGCACGGTGACCACCGGGATCATGATGTTCTTCAGCAAGTGCACCCCGACCACCCGGCTTTCCGGCAAGCCCTTGGCACGCGCGAACTTGATGTAGTCCTGGTGGATGGCCTCGCGGGCGCCGGCCCGGGTCAGCCGGATCACCAGTGACATCTTCAACAAGGCGAGGTTGAGCGCCGGAAGCAGCACATGACGCAGCCCGTCGAGCGTGAACAGGCTCGACTCGATCCCGAGCAGCGTCGCGGTCGGCCCCCGTCCCGTCGACGGCAGCCAGCCGAGCATGACGGCGAACACCATGATCAGCATGATCCCGACCCAGAACGTCGGCAGCGAGAAACCGACGATGGAGCCGGCCATGATCGTTTTGGACACGAGGGAGTCGGGCCGCAGCCCGGCATAGAGACCGAGCGGGATGCCGATCACGATCGCCATCACCATCGCCGCGATCGCGAGTTCGAACGTCGCCGGCATCCGCTGCAGGATCACCTTGAGGGCCGGCTCGCCGAAGATGAACGACCGGCCGAGATCGCCCCTCAATGCGCCGGTGATGAAGTGGAAGTACTGCTCCCAGATCGGACGGTCGAGGCCGAGCGCGCGGATCGCCGCCTCGATGTCCTTCTGATCCATCTGCGGGTTGACCAGGAGGTAGACGGGATCGCCGACCACGTGGACGCCGAAGAAAACGATCACCGACATCGCGAGGACGACCGCGATGCTCTGCAACAGCCGGCGAATGATATAGTCCGCCACCGGATCGCTCCCGCGCGCAAAGGAGAGGCCCGGACCGCCTTGACGGTCCGGGCCTCGGGGATCAGTCGCCCTTGAGGAACGTGACGAGCGTGTACTCGTCGGAGCGTGCGGTGTATTTCAGGCCCTTACGCGCCGCCCAGGTGTTCACCTGATAATGCAGGGGAATGACGGCGACGTCGGCGATCGCAAGGTCGGTCGCCTGTGCGAGCAGGGCGGCGCGCTTGGGATCGTCCACAGTCTTCAGGGCCTCCTCGATCAGCCGGTCGACCTCGGGATTGGAGTAGCGGCCTCGGTTCGTGGCGCCCATACCCTTGTCCTTGTCGAACGTGGCGACAAGTGGCTTCAGCGAGCCCGACGCCTCACCCGTGCCGGCGCTCCAGCCGACCAGGATGAAGCTGAACTCCGGGCCGCCCTGGGGGCCGCCGGACGAGGCACGCTGGAAGAACACCGCCGGCGGCAGCAGCTCCAGCGAGGTCTCGATGCCGATCCGCGTCAGCATCTGCGCCACCGCCTCGGCGATCTTGGAGTCGTTGGTGTAGCGGCCGTTCGGGCTGTGCAGCGACAACTTGAAGCCGTTCGCCAATCCGGCCTCCGCCAGCAGCTTCTTCGCGCCGTCGGCGTCGAATTTCTCCGGCTTCAGCTTGTCGGAAACGCCGAAATAGCCCTCGGGCAGGAATTGCGAAGCGGGTATCGCCACGCCTTCCATGACCCGCTGCACGATGGCGTCACGGTTGATCGCCTTCGACACCGCAAGGCGAACCCGCTTGTCCTTGAACGGGTTCTTGATCTCGGCGCCGTCCTTGCCCTTGGCGAACGGCGTGGTGTCGCGCGCGTGGTCGACGAAGAAGTAGATGAGCCGGTTGGAGACGCCCTGCGAGATATCCAGCTTCGGCTCTTTCTTAAGCCGCTCGATGTCGCTCGTCGGCACGTCCTCGATGAAGTCGACATCGCCGGCCAGCAGCGCGGCGACCCGGGCGGGTCCGACCTTGATGGCCCGGAACATGACCTTGTTCCACTTCGGCTTCGGCCCCCAGTAGGCGTCGTTGCGCACCATCTCGATGCGGTCGCCCGGTGTGAACTTGGCGAGCTTGAAGGGGCCGGTGCCGATGGCGGCCTTGCCGGAGTTGTAGTCCTCCGTGGTGGCGCCCTCGCCGTGCTTCTTCGAAACGATCATGATCGTCGCGAGATCGTTGCCCATGGTCGGATAGACCGTCGGCGTCGCGATCCGCACGGTCAGGTCGTCCACCTTGGTCGCCGTCTTGCCCTTGACGGCCGATCCGAAGCTCGACGGGCTGTTCGGCACGTTGCCGGCGCGGGTCATCGTGAACACCACGTCGTCGGCGGTGAACGGCGAGCCGTCGTGCCACGTCACGCCCTTGCGCAACTTGAACTCCCAGATCGTCCCGTCGATCACCTTCCAGCTCTCGGCAAGGCCCGGGATCAGCCGCTGTTTCTCATCCATCTCGATGAGGCGTTCGAAGACATGGTTCAGAACGGAGTTGTTGGGCGTGAGGTTGTGGAAATGGGGATCCATGGCCGACGGCTCGGCGGACAGCCCCACTTTGAGCTCTTGGGCCGTCGTTGCGCCGGCCGGGGCCAGCACCGCAAGCGCTGCCGTCGCGATCAGCCGGACCCATTGAACAAGTCGCATACGTGTCTCCCTTGCCGGGTCATCATGAAGCCGGCAGGCTTGCACCAAAAACGCCACCATGCAACGTCAACCCGCCGCCGCGTGCCGGGTCCGACGGTGCAGGTGCAAAATTCCACCCATGCGCACAGCCCCGGTGTGCAACCGCGCTGGGGAGCCACCTTTCACAGAAGGCCGAGCCGGAATGTCGAGCTATGCGGACGCCCCCGTCGACGCCGAGGCCATCCTCGCCGATATTCTGGCCCTGGCGGCGATCGAAAGCCCGACCAACCACCCGCCCGGTGTCAATGCCGTCCTAGAGGCGGTGGCCGCGCATTTCGACGGTACGGGGGCCCGGATCGAGCGCCTCGCCGTCGCCGAAGGCTTCGGTGACGCCCTCAAGGTGACCTGCGACCCCGGCGCCAACGAGCCCGGCATTCTGGTCCTGGCGCACATGGACACCGTGCATCCACTCGGCACGCTGGCGAACGAATTGCCGATCCGCCGCGAGGGCGACAGGGTCTACGGACCGGGCGTCTACGACATGAAGGGCGGTCTGATGATCGCCGTCGCGGCCTATCTCCACAGGGTCATATTTTCCGCACT
>JBMOGA010000078.1:0-15267 GCA_049318625.1 Hyphomicrobiaceae bacterium | reverse complement strand
AGGGGAGATGGGTGACGCGATTGAATTGACCATTTTGATGCCCTGCCTTAACGAGGCGGAGACGATTGCGCGATGCATCCATAAGGCTGCCGCATACCTCAAGCGCGCGGGGATCCCGGGCGAGACCGTCCAGGCGCCGGATCGCCAGCATCGCCGCGAAAGCCTGGACCGCCGCCCAGCGCGTCGCCAGGTCGGCCGCAGGCACCGCCCCGGCCGCCAGACCCGGCTTGATCTCGTAGGTCGCGCCTTCGTCGAGGCCGCCCGGCGCACTCAGATCGCCGAGCGGGGCGGGGCCGAGCGTCCAGCGCGATCCCTGCGCGGCGAGGGCGAGAGGCGGAGACGGTGACGGCGGGGATGAGGGAGGGGGACCGCCACCGTCTCCGTCCTCTCGAGGGGGTCGGAGAAAACCATCCGGCGCCTGGGTCCGCTCGATACAGCGGATGCGCCGGGTCAGATCCGCCAGCACGGCGCTGCGGCCTGCCCCTGCGCGCGCGGACGGCGCGGCCGCACCTTGCGAGGGGGCCGCAACGGACGCCGGCGTTGGAAAGGGGAGCACCGAGGACACAGCGAAGCTCTCTGTTGAGTTCGCTTTTTGTTCTAAATTAGACCGCCAACGGGGTCAAGAACTAAATGAGAACAAAATCAGACCGCGGCGCGTGCGGCGGGATCCATCGCCACCCGGAAGGCGTCATAGCTGGCGGCGATGCGGGCCGCCGCCGGATCGTAGGCCGCGATATCCGCGACCGCCGTTGCGACCGTGCCGTCGAGCGCGGCGCGCAGACCGGCGCCGAGCGTCACTGCCGCCACCCCGGACTCGCGCGCGACGGACATCGCCAGACCGGCATGGGCCGCCTGCTCGGCGAGCCCGAGTTGCGCTTCCTCACGGGCGACCAGTTCGACCAGCGCGCGGTCGGCGGGCGACAGGCCCTCCCAGACGTCGCGGCCAACTGCGAGCACCGTCGTCCGGCCGGCCGGGAGCAGGCCGTCCTCGACGACGCCCCGTGCCGCGCCGGCACAGCCGAGCACCAGCGCGCTCAGGGCACCGCCCACCTCGGCGGCGTCGATGCGGCCATCGGCCAGCGCCGCGGTGACCTCGGCCACCGGCATCGCGACCGGCACGGCACCGAGCGCGGCCAGGACCCGGCCCGCCAAGCCGGACGTCGCGACCCGCAGCCCCGACCATGCGCGCGGGGCCTCGGCCCGGGCCAGCCAGAGCGCCGGACGGGGGCCCGAATGGCCGACCAGGAGCGGCTTGAAGCCGTGCGCGGCGGCCAGATCGTCCCACAGCATCTGACCACCCCCGATGGCCAGCCAGGCCATGAAGTGATCGGCGGGCAGCGCGGCAGCGCCCGGCAGTCCGGCGAACACGGCAAAGGCGGGATGAGCCGCCAAATGAGCGTCACCCGCGAGCAGGCTCGCGTCGGCCGCGCCGACCGTTGCCGGTTGGGCAACCGCTCCGAGCCGGCCATCGCTCGCCTCGGCGAGCCGCAGGGCCAGCCGGTCGAGGCTGCCGCTGTGCCCCGGCAGATGATCGGGCCCGTCGACGGCCACCGTCAGCAACCGGGCGTCGGGGCGCAGCCGCGGCGGCGCTGGTTCCGCGGCACGCGCCGGCAGACCGGCGACCACGGCCGCCGAACCACTGGCGGTGGAGATCAGGAATGCGCGGCGGTCCATCGGCTTTCTCCCAGCTCGTCCCGGCGGCATGAAACCCCACACGGGCGGGCGTGGCAACAGCAACGATGCAACGCTCCGGCCAATTGCCGGCCGGTTCAACCGGCGGCGCGCAGCAACTCGGCCAGCAGGCGCGCGAAGTCACCGGGTCCGAACAGGCCGGCGATCCGGCCGGTCTCCTGGCCGTCGCGGAAAACGACGACGGTCGGCACCATGGTGATGGGCGCGGCGAGACCCGGGCCGTCCTTACGGGTGGCCAGTACGTCGACGAAGCGGACGGCGGCGCCGCGCGCCTCAGCCATGCGCTGCAACGCCGGTAGCCCGGTGTCACGGAACATGGCGGCATAGGGCGACGCCTTGGCCTCGTAGACGACCACCTCGACCGCGCCGGCCGGCTCGTCCTGTGCCGGGCTCGACACGGCGGCGCGCAGAGCCGGCACGGGGGCCAGGCTCAACAGCGCCGCGAGGCATGCAATGCGTAAACGGATCATAACGGCACCCTTTTCCAGGGCACCAGCGGTACGCGACATCGCGGTCCGTTCCGAGACGAATCGCAAGCGTTAGTTAAGCCTGTGGCACCGCTACAGCGGGCCGCCGCCCGACAGCGACGCGATGAAGAACGCGGTGCCGAGCACGAGCACGGCCAGCGAACCAGCGATGCCCGCTGCAGTCTGGATGCGCCCCGCCCAACGGCTTTCGGCCCCGGTCAGGCGCGCGGCGAGATCGCGCGACGTGACCGCGAGCGCAGCCAGGGCAGATACGGTGAGCGCGGTGCCGATGGCCATGGCGAAGGTCGCGAAGATGCCGGCCGCCAGCAGGCCGATGCCGAGCGAGAACAGCAGCACGGCGATGGCGCCCGTACACGGACGAATGCCGACGGCGGCGGCGATGGACCAAGCCTGCCGCCACGACCAGCGGCCCTGCAGATCGGCTGGCGAGGGCGCATGCAGGTGCCCGCAGGCCTCGCAGGCGGCTTCGGCGCCGTGCTGGTGATGGTGGTGATGATGGTGGCCGGCGTGGTCGTGATGGGCGTGTGCGCCGTGTGCGGGGGCGTGGTGTTGGTGGTGGCCGTGATGATGGTCGTGGTGACCTTGGGCGTGGGTGTGCGCATGAGAATGGGCGTGCGCGTGGGCATGACCATGATCGTGGTGCGCGTGGGCATGGTGCACGTGGGCATGGCCGGCCGCCGGGACGGCCCGCCGGGCCAGCAACGGCGACAGCCGGGTCCACAACAGCCAGGCCCCGAGGCCGGCGATCAGCGCCCAGCTCGCGGTCTCGAGCATGGCCTCGGCACGGCGGATGTCGAGACTGGTCGCCTTGACGACCATCACCAGGACGCCGACGAGCACGATGGCCGACACGGCCTGCAGGAACGCCGCCATGAACGAGACCAGCACGCCGCGGCGCAGCGTCTCGGCGTTGGCGAGCGCATAGGAGGAGATGACGAACTTGCCGTGGCCGGGTCCGGCGGCATGGAAGACGCCGTAGAGAAAGCTGATGAGGCCGAGCTGCGCGGCGGCGACCCAGAAGCTTTCACCCTGGAGGCGACGGACCGCGGCGGTCATGGCGGTGGTCAACTCGCGCTGGCGCTCCAGCACCCACATCCATGCGCTGTCGAATGGGCCGCGGGCTGCGGTCTCGGCAGGCCCGCGAGCGGCCGGCACCCCGGCGATCGGCGCGCGCGGGGCGGACTGCGCTGTCGGCTGACCACTCTGTGCCGCAGCGGTCACCGGGGACAGCAACGCCAAGAGCAGCACGGTGAGCAAAGCCAGGACGGCTGACGACAGGCGCATGGTGCAGACCCTCGGGATCACGTCTTCGGGCAACGAACTGTGATGGATTTGGAGGACGCGTTGGCGCCGGTCGGGCCGCCCATCTGATTGAAGAAGGACTCACCGAGGCGCTGCGCGTCGCCGCCATCCTTGTCGGCCTGCCGGACGATGGCGGCGCAGCCCGCGGGCGCGCCGGCCGACAGCCGGGCCGGGTTGTCCTTGGCGAGGTCGAACCAGATGAAGAACGAGGGATCATAGGTCTGCAGCTCGAAGCCTTCGGCCTCGGTCAGAACCGGCTGGGCGAGCGGCAGCGTGAATTCGAGAACCAGCACCTTGGGCTTCTCGGGCGGTGGCGGGTCGCCCTTGCCGAGCAACGCATCCCAGGCGCGGCCCCAGAAATTGCCCTCGCCCGGCTTGGGCGCGGCTGTGGTGGCACCGGTGGACTGATCCGGCCCGGCGCCTTTGGCGGCATCGGGCAGCGGCTCGGCGGCGGGGCCGGGCGGCAGATCGGGGGTCACCTGCTCCAGCACGACATCGACCGGCTCGGCGAACCCGATCTTCTGGCCCCCGAGTTGCGCGAACGTGAAATAGGCGAACTCCTTCAGCCCATCCATGTTGACCCGGGCCAGCTCGGCCAGCTCGGCGCGATCAACCTTGCCGTCCTTGTTGGCGTCGAGCCCCTCGATCGCCATCGAGCTGTAGAACTCGTCGAAGGTCCAGCGCTGGCGGACCCCTGTGAAAGCGCCGCGCTCGGACTGGATGGTCGATTCGACTTCGACCCAGACGTGCGGGTGAGCCGATGCGGACCCGGCGGCGACCGCCAGAACCATGGCGGCGCTGCTTAGGCACCCGAGATTTCGCCAACCGCGCATGGGCGCTCCAACCGTTCTGCTGCTGTGGTGAATTTAAGCGGTTCCAGCGTTCGAAAAAAGACATGTCGTTGCATAATGAAATACTATAACATAACATGCACGGAAACAGGAGGCGGATGGACACCATGATGCGACAGGGACTTCGCGGTCTGATGGCGGGCCTCACGCTTGCCGTGCTGGCTGGACCGGCGCGGGGCGCGGACATCGACGTGGTGGTGACGATCAAGCCGGTGCATGCCCTGGTGGCGGCGGTCATGGACGGGGTCGCAGTGCCGAAACTGCTGGTCGACGGCGCCGCCTCGCCCCACACCTATGCCCTGAAGCCTTCGGACGCGGCGGCTCTGAACCAGGCCAACCTGTTCATCCGTGTTTCGGAGGACCTGGAGCCGTTCACGCGGAAAGCCGTCAAGTCGCTGCCAAAGTCCGTCACGGTGGTCACGCTCAGCACCGTGAAGGGTCTGAAGCTGCTGTCCCAGCGAGAGGGCGGGGCGTTCGAGGGGCATGGGCACGACAAGGGGCATGGTCATGGACATGGGCACGCCAAGTCGGCGGGGCTCGATGGTCACATCTGGCTCGATCCGGCCAATGCCAAGATCATCGCCGACCGGGTCGCCGAGGTGCTTTCGGCGAGGCTGCCCGCCCGTGCCGAGACGTTCGCCCGCAACGCGGCGGCGCTCCGGACCCGAATCGATGCCCTGGATGCGGAACTGGCCGCCGCCCTGGCGCCGGCCAAGGGAAAACCATTCGTCGTTTTCCACGACGCGTACCAGTATTTCGAGCAGCGCTACGGCCTGACCGCCGCCGGGTCGATCACCGTCAACCCCGAGGTCCCGCCGTCCGCCAAGCGGCTGACGCAGCTGCGGGAGAAAGTGCAGCAGCTCGGAGCCGTGTGCGTTCTTCGCGAGCCGCAGTTCGATGCGAAGGTTGTCTCGGCGATCGCGGACGGCACCAGCGCGCGGCTGGGTGAAATCGATCCCGAGGGGGCACGGCTGCAGGCGGGCCCCGAGTTGTACTTCACCTTAATGCGCAATCTGGCGCGATCGCTGCGCGACTGCCTCGGGGTGACTTGACCGGGGGCGGGCGGTGCGTCGTCGTCCGCCGCCTCACACGGGGGCGAGGCACGACACGGCGGCAGGTCACGGTCCCAGCACAGCGCGCGCATAACCAAAAGGGGGCCTGAGGCCCCCTTTTCACGTCCCGGCGATGAACGGCTTCAGTTGAACAGGTCAGCCAGACTGGCGACCGATTCCTCGTCATTCGCCTTCTTGCCCTGGCCGGCACGCACCGGCTTGGCCTTGGGCTCGGCGGCCTTCGCCTTGCTCACGGTCCGCTGCGGCTTGGCCGGTTCGTCGTCGCTGTCGGCACCGGTCGCCCTGTCGGCCTTCGCCTTGCTGGCCGTGCGCTGGGCCTTGGCGGGCTTGTCCACCTCGTCGTCGTCGGGGGCAACCTTGGCGCCGCCGAAGCTCTGCCAGGTGACCGTCACCTTGGTGCCGAGCGCCACGCGATCGTACAGGTCGACCACGTCTTGATTGTACATCCGGATGCAGCCCTTCGAAACCGGCTGGCCGATGGTCCACGGCGCATCGGTGCCGTGAATACGGTACATGCTGTCACCCAAGTAAAGGGCGCGCACGCCCAACGGATTCATTGGGTGACCGCCCGGAACCCAGGTCGGCAGCCGCGGGTTTTCCTTGATCATCGCCGGTGTCGGCGTCCACGACGGATTGGTCCGCTTGTTGGACACGGCGAGCACGCCCTGCCAGCGGCTCTGCTCGCGCGGGATGGCAATCGGATAACTCAGAGCCTCACCGGCGGCGGTGACGAGATAAAGCCGGCGATCGGTGAAGCTGACCAGCAGTTCACCCTTGCGGAAGCTGCCGCTCAACTTCACCACTTCCTTGCCGCTGCTCGCAACTTCGCTGCCACCGCCCCAGTTCCACGCCTGGGACGACGCCGGGCTGGTGGCGAACGTGGCTGCGAGCGCAACCGAGCCGACCAGAACAGTGGTTCTCACGAACGCCTTGGCGATCATCTCTTATCCCCGTGAAGCAGGCCGCACAGCCGGGTGACGGCGCTACAGCCAGCGTGATGCGGAATTGTTGGATGAATCGCTTATAGTCGACCCGCACGCGGGGCCGTAGTGCACGGCGGTCACAGGAGCGCCGCAATGAAACCAGCCGCGGCGTTACGTCTTCACGATTGTGTCATGTCGGGGGGCCGCGCTTGCGGTGGTCGCGGGCAAATCCGACTTACGCCATATGTGTTTCAAGCATGCCTGCCCGCGCTTATGGTCGGCTTGCCGGCGGTTGTGCGCCCTTCTAATATGTCAGCACTGTTGACCTAATTGCCTGCTATCGTGCGGGCCAAGCCGCCTCAGAAGCGGTCGGTGAGGACTCCCAGGGCCGAGGTGAACATGGCGAAGGCAGCAGTCAGTCTCAGCGACAAGTTCGATCTCGATCAGACATGGCAGATTCTGACGGGCACCCAGGCGATCGTCCGGCTGGCGCTCATGCAGAAGAAGCGCGATGCGCTGGCCGGGTTGGATACCGCCGGGTTCATCTCCGGCTATCGCGGTTCGCCGATAGCCGGGCTCGAGAGCGCGTTCCAGCGCGTGCGCGCGCTGACGGACGTCAACAACATCGTGTTCCAGCCGGGCCTCAACGAGGATCTGGCCGCGACCGCCGTGTGGGGCACGCAGCAGGCGGAACTGCGCGGCGAGGGGAAATACGACGGCGTCTTCTCCATCTGGTACGGCAAGGGGCCGGGTGTCGACCGCACCGGCGACGTGTTCCGCCACGCCAATCACGCCGGTACGTCCAAGCACGGCGGCGTGCTCGCGCTCATGGGCGACGACCACACCTGCGAAAGCTCGACGTCGGCGCATCAGTCGGAATTCGCCTTCGTCGACGCCATGATCCCGGTGCTCAATCCGGGCGGGGTCCAGGAAATCCTCGACTACGGACTCTATGCGTTCGCGCTGTCGCGCTTCGCCGGCGTGTGGGTCGGGCTCAAGTGTGTCAAGGACAACATCGAGAGCACGGCGACCGTCGACGGCCGGATCGACCGCGTGCAGATCAAGCTGCCGGAGGATTTCCGGATGCCGCCCGGCGGCCTCAATATCCGGCTCGGCGACGGCGCGCTCGAGAAGGAGGCGCGGCTGCACGACTACAAGCGGGCCGCCATCCTGTCGTTCGTGCGGGCCAACCAGCTCGACCGCACGGTCATGTCGGGTGGCGCGAACGCGCGGATCGGCATCGTCACCTGCGGCAAGAGCTACCTCGACGTCCGTCAGGCGCTGGACGAACTCGGCATCGACGAGGTGCGCGCCAACGAACTCGGCATCCGCCTGTACAAGGTGGCGATGACCTGGCCGCTGGAGCCGGAAGGCATCAAGCGGTTCGCCGAAGGGCTCGACCTCATTCTGGTGGTCGAGGAGAAGCGGTCGCTCATCGAAACGCAGATCAAGGAACAGTTGTTCGATACGCCGAACCGACCGCAGGTGCTCGGCAAGAAGGACGAGAACGGGCAGTGGCTGTTTCCGGCCAAGGGCGCGCTCGAGCCGACGGACATCGCCATCATCATCGGTGAGCGGCTGGTCCGCACCGGTGCCGCCGAGCCGTTGAAGGCCCGTCTCGCCGATCTCAAGCGCCTCAAGGGCAACACGCCGGGCAGCGCCGACGTCTTCACGCGCATCCCCTATTTCTGCGCCGGCTGCCCGCACAATTCCTCCACCGTCGTGCCCGACGGCGCGCGCGCCTATGCCGGTATCGGCTGCCACTACATGGCGCAGTGGATGGACCGCGCGACCGACGGCTTCACGCAGATGGGCGGAGAGGGTGCCAACTGGATCGGCGAGGCGCCGTTCTCGACCCGCCGGCACATGTTCCAGAACCTCGGCGACGGCACCTATATCCATTCCGGCAGTCTGGCGATCCGCGCCGCGCACGCGGCCGGCGTCAACATCACGTTCAAGCTCCTTTACAACGACGCCGTCGCGATGACGGGCGGCCAGAAGCTCGACGGCGGACTGACGGTCGGGCAGATCGCGGCGCAGGTGCTGGCGGAGGGTGCCGCGCGCGTGGTGATCGTCACCGACGAGCCGCACAAGTATCCTGCCACCGCTGGCATTCCGTCGACCGTCAAGGTGCATCACCGGCGCGAATTGATCTCCGTGCAGCAGGAACTCGCCCAGATCGCCGGCGTCACGGTGCTGATCTACGATCAGACGTGTGCCGCGGAAAAGCGCCGGCGGCGCAAGCGCAATACGTTCCCCGACCCGGACCGCCGCATTTTCATCAACCCGGCGGTCTGCGAAGGCTGCGGAGACTGTGGCAAGAAGTCGAACTGTGTCGCCGTCGCGCCGCTCGAGACCGAGCTGGGACGCAAGCGCGCCATCGACCAGTCTGCCTGCAACAAGGATTTCTCCTGTGCGGAGGGGTTCTGCCCGAGCTTCGTGACGCTGCATGGCGCCAAGCCGCGCAAGGCCAAGGGCGCGGCCGGAGACGGCGCCATCGCGGCATTGCTTTCGAACCTGCCGGAGCCGCAGCTTCCGAGCGTCGACCAGCCGATGTCGCTGATTGTGACCGGCGTCGGCGGGACAGGCGTCGTCACCGTTTCGCAGGTGCTGGGGCAGGCCGCCTATCTCGAAGGCAAGGGCTTCGGCGGCATCGACATGACCGGTCTGGCGCAGAAGGGCGGCGCGGTCGCCTGCCACATGCGGGTCGCGCGGTCGGCCGAGGCCATCCATGCCATCCGGGTGGGTGTGGCGATGGCCGATGTCATCATCGGAGGCGACCTCGTCGTCACGGCCTCGCGCAAGATCCTCGAGACGGTGAAGGTGGACCGGACGTCCGTCGTCTTTTCCACGCACGAGATGACGACCGGCGACTTTACGCGCCACCCCGACCTCACGGTGCCCGGCCCGGCGCTCCAGCAGGCCATCGCCGACCGGGTCGGCAAGGGCGCCGTGCACGGCATCGATGCCCACGCGTTCGCCGTGAAATTGTTCGGCGATTCGATCGCCTCGAACATGCTGTTGCTCGGCTATGCCTACCAGCGCGGCCTGGTGCCGATCGGCGCCGCCGCGATCGAGCAGGCGATCGTTCTCAACGGGGCCGCGGTGGAGATGAACCGGCAGGCGTTCCGCTTCGGCCGGCTCGCCGCCCACGAACCGGCCGCACTCGCGCGGATCGTCACGCCGAAGACGGCCGAGGCGGCCGCGCCGAAGTCGCTCGACGACGTCGTCGCCTATCGCGCCGGTCTGCTGGCCGCCTACCAGGACGAGGCGCTGGCCGAACGCTACAGGGCAGCCGTGCGCCGCATCGCGGCGCTGGAGGCCGAGAAGGCGCCCGGATACTCGGGGCTCGCCGATGCCGTCGCGCGCAGCTATCACAAGCTGCTCGCCTACAAGGACGAGTACGAGGTCGCCCGCCTCTACACGGACGGCACGTTCGAGCGGCAGGTGGCGGAGCAGTTCGAAGGCGTCCGCAGCCTGGAGTTCTACGTGGCGCCACCGCTGCTCTCGCGGTTCTATAAGGACAAGACCACGGGCCATCCGCGCAAGATCAAGCTCGGCCAGTGGATGCTGCCCGTCTTCCGCCTGCTGGCCAAGGGCCGGCGCCTGCGCGGGACCGCCTGGGACGTGTTCGGCTACACCGCCGAACGCCGGCGCGAGCGGCAGATGATCGCCGATTTCGAGGGCCTGATCGAAGAGATCGCGGGCCGGCTGTCGCCGCAGACGCATGCGACTGCGGTCGCTCTGGCGGCCTTGCCGCTCGAGGTGAAGGGCTTTGGCCACGTGAAGGACGCCAACTATCAGACCGCCCTGCGGAAGGCGGCGGCGCTGATGGACACGCTGCGCCACCCGGCGCCGGCGCGGGCCGCCGCCGAATAGGCGTCAGGCCGGCCGCTTGCGCATGAAGGCCTGACGGCGGCACTCGGCGACGAGGTCGCCCTTGTGGTTGAAGGCGCGGTGGAGGAATTCGACGAGACCGGCATCGGCGCGGGATTTGCTCTCGCGCTTCGAGAGGACCTCGGTCGTCACGCGCACCGTGTCGCCATGGAAGACCGGGTTCGGGAACTTCACGTCGGTCATGCCGAGATTGGCGATGGTGGTGCCGAGCGTGGTGTCGCCGACCGAGATGCCGATCATCAATCCCAACGTGAACAGGGAATTGACCAGGGGCCGGCCCCACTCGGTCGCAGCCGCGAAATGATGGTCGATGTGCAAGGGCTGCGGATTGTGCGTGAGGCAGGAGAACAGCGTGTTGTCCATCTCCGTCACGGTGCGGGTCAGCGCATGCTCGAACACGCGACCGACCTCGAACTCCTCGAAGTAAAGCCCTGCCATCGGCGTCCTCAATAGCGGAATTGCTCGATCAGAATGCGCTCGTCCAGGGTGTGGCCCGGGTCGAACAGCATGAACAGGTCGATGCCCGTCGCCTCCTCGACCTCGACGCGGACGATCGAACGGGTCTCGTCGTGATCGGCGACCGCGCTGACCGGGCGCTTGTCGGGCTCGAGGACGTCGATGGCAATGCGGGCGGCGTTGGGCAGCAGGGCGCCGCGCCAGCGGCGCGGGCGGAACGGACTGATCGGGGTCAGCGCCAGCAGCCGGGCGTCGATCGGCAGGATCGGGCCGTAGGCGGACAGGTTGTAGGCGGTGGAGCCAGCCGGCGTGGCGACCAGCACCCCGTCGCAGATCAGTTCCTCGAGCCGCACCCGGCCGTCGATCGACAGGCGCAGCTTGGCGGCCTGGTGGGTCTGGCGGAACAGCGAGACCTCGTTGATGGCCAGCCCCTGATGGGTGTGGCCGCGCACGTCGTAGGCGACCATGGCCAGCGGATGGATGCGGGTGACGTCGGCGCGTTCCAGACGATCGCGCACCTCGTCCTCCCGGTACTCGTTCATCAGGAAGCCGACGGAACCGCGGTTCATGCCGTAGATCGGGATGTTGTCGTGCATGTGCCGGTGCAGCGTCTGCAGCATCAGCCCGTCGCCGCCGAGCGCCACGATGACGTCCGCCTTTTCCGGCGCAACCCGGCCATAGCGGTCGACCAGCGCCGCAAGGGCCCGCTGGGCCTCCGCCGTGTCGCTGGCGACGAACGAAATCTTCTCGAACTTACGTAAGTTGGGCGACATTCTGCCTGCTCGGCCCGACCGAGCGGGCAACTTCGACGGGGAGGCTCCTACAAGTGAGCGAGGACCACAAGGCCGTTTTCGTCTACACGACGTGGCCGTCCGAGGAGGCCGCCGCCACCGCGGGGCGCGAGTTGGTCGAGCACGCGCTGGCCGCCTGTGTCAACATCGTCCCCCGCGTGACCTCGATCTACCGCTGGGACGGGCAGGTCTGCGCTGACCGCGAAGCGGTGATGATCGTCAAGACCATCGGCGCGGCGGTGCCGGCTGTCGAGGCGGCGATCCGTGCCCGGCACCCGGCGACGACACCCGCCATCGCCGTGCTGCCGGTCGTCGGCGGCGGCGCCGATTTCCTGGCCTGGATCGAGATGAACGCGTCGGGCCGCCGCTAGTTGTAGACGCTCGGGAATGTATTGCGCACCCAGGCCGGCGGATTTCCGCTCGACTTGCTCTTCGCCGGCCGGGGCGGCGGCGCCTGGGACGACGGCGGCAGCGGATCCTTGACCGGCGTGGCGCCGGTCACCGCCGGCGCGGCAGGCAGCGGCTCGTGCACACCACCCAGCGCCATGCGTCCAGGAAGCGCTGCACCGCCGGAAAGCGGCGCCTCGACCGGTTGCGGCGCCACCGCGACCTCGGTGCTCCAGGACTGGGACGGAACCAGCGACGGCGCCGGCCGCGCCGGCGTTATCACCACGTTACGCTGGTCGGTGCGCCCCGCCATCAGGCCGGTCGGAATGCAGCGGCCTTCGCTGCCGACGACCTCACCCGTGCGACACCCACCGGCGCAGATCCCGCTTTTCTGGCTGCGCAACATGGCGAGCAGGACAGGATCCGGCTCGTCGACCGGCAGGACCGCATTCACCCGGTCGAGGAAACTCTGCATCGCCCGTTTCGAGGCCCCGCCCCAATCGCCGTCGGCATCACCGACATAACAGCCGACCCGAACGAGTTCCCGCTGCAACTGGCGCGCCATCTCGTAGCGATCGCCGCCGCGCTCCAGTGGCCCACCCTGGCCCGAGCGCAATATGGGGGCGGAATCGCGACGGATCGTAACGATGTTCTGTGGGGCTTCGGTGGTGGTTACGGGTCGGCGGGCCGGTGTCGGCGGACGCACCAGCATCGGCTCGGGGGTGGCATCACTCAGGGTCCCCTGGGCCGGCTGCGGTGCAAGCGGCGCCGCTGCGAAGATACCGGCATTGCTGCGCTGGTCGACGTGAACGACGCTTGGAGCGCTACAGCCTTCCGAACCTCTCCAGGCGGAGACCGCGATCGCACCCGTACATAGAGCCAGAGCCCCAACCACGACCACGCTACGCATAAGCAACCTCCTGGGCAGCAAAACTTGTGCCCACAACCTGCACTATATAAATAACTTAGCACGACAACGAAAGATCCGTGCAGCAGAGCGGCAAATCTACTCTCAAATCTCTGTGCTTGCCATTCCCCCAGATCGACCCTGCCCAATGGTGAGGCACAACATCTTGTATGTTGCCGCCGCCCGACCTCCGGATCATGTGGACGATATGGCCCGGGCTGTGGGTAATTCCCGGCCCTCCTGTGGATACGACTGCACCCGCCACAGCGTGTCATATTCGCCACGCGCAATCAGTCCCTTCGCACGTGACGACCTAACTGGCCGGAATCGCTACAAAAAGATTTAGGGCATCTCCCGAATCGAGATAAATCTCCCCGGTAAGGGAGCGGTTTGGGGTTTTGACTCCGGACCTGCTCGTCGAGGGATGAGTTCTCCACAGTCGGATCAAGCGGTGATCGCGGGCTGTGTGGATATCCTGATCGTTCTGGTGTGACGCGCCTACGCCGTACCCGCCGAACCGAACGGACGTTTTCGATCCCTTACACGCAGCTAGGGATCTCGAGCAGAGAGTCGGTGAAGTGGACCGGACTAGGCAGCAGCCGTTTGCTCAGCGGCAGCATTGCGCCCGACCTTGGTAAGCCAAACAACTAGTGGTTGCAGAAAAGAGCCAAACTCGTTTCGCGTGGGCCAGACAGAGGGCAATAAAATGCGCCACGCTCTGGGTGTGCTCGGCGTAGTAGCGGCCGGAATACTGCTCGCAGTATCGGCAGCTATGAACTGGCGTTTCGGATATAGTCTCGGGAAAACCGAGCTGGACGGGTTTATTCTTGGATCGGCCAGCGCGGCTGCCGATTGCTTCAAGGCACTCGTTCCGTTCTTCTTCTTTGCCGCGCTCAGAAACAAGATGTGGTCCCAGGCGGCCGCATCGGCCATGGTTTGGATCGTCGTGACGGGCTACTCGCTCACGTCGGCTCTCGGCCATGCCGCGCTCAACCGGCTCGATACCGCCGGACAGCGTGCCACTCACGCCCAGTCCCATCAGGATCTGCGCAACGACCTCGAACGGACGCGTTCTCAGTTGAGCTGGATTCCCCAGCATCGTCCGGTCGTCACGGTCCAGAGCGAGATCGATGGACTGAAAATGAAGCGTGACTGGACCTGGTCTGCCGAATGCACGGACATCAAGGGCAAGCAAACCCGCGATTTCTGTCAGCAGATCCAGACTCTGACTGCCGAGCACGCGTCTGCCCAACAGGCGGCGGCTCTCGAGACGCGCATCGCCGATATCCAGGCGAAGCTCGTCGAAGCGAAGGGTCACGGCACGGTGATGACCGAGGCCGACCCTCAAGCGGCCATCCTCGCGAAGCTGACAGGTCTCGAACTCGGGACCATCCAGACGGCGCTCGTCGTACTTGTTGCGGCGCTGCTGGAGATCGGCTCGGGACTTGGCCTGTACGTCGCGTTCAGTACCTGGCGTCTCTACGATCGGAAGGCCCCGCACGCGCCATCCATGGCGTCGCTGCAGTCGCCCGTATCGCGAGAGACTCCTGCGGCCGTCGCCATGGCCAAGACGAGAAGCGGAGCAAACGACAACAAGTCGGTTGCGAAGCACGTCGCGCCTGAGACGGATGTCGAGCGTTTTCACAAGGAGAAGGTCGAGACACAAGACGGTGCCAGCCTCACGGCTACAGAGTTGTACGAAGCGTACTGCGATTGGTGTGACGATCAGAAGAAGGAGCCTCTCGCGCTACCTACATTCGGACGTGAGTTCGGTGAGTTGGGCGTACAGAAGGCCAAAATCGCAGGCCGAGTTCGTTACATCGGAATAGCTCTGAAATCCGGATTGCATCTCGAGGAGGATAAGAAACTGCTGGCCTTGAGCTCTCAGGCCGCCTGAAAGGGCGGTGGGAGCCGGGAGCTGGTTGTCAGCTCGAGGTCTCAGTGAAAGGCTCGCTTCGGCGGGCCTTTTGCTTTTTTGCAAAGGACGCGGCTGGCCGCGGCGCGCTTGCGCGCTCGGCCCTGCAGGCCGATGACATGGAGAGAGCATGGCTCGCTGCGGCGGGCCTTTTTTTGTAGGGACGCGCCTCGCCGCGGCGCGCTTGCGCGCTCGGCCCTGCGGGCCGATGACATAGAGAGAGAATGGCTCGCTGCGGCGGGCCTTTTTTGTAGGGACGCGCCTCGCCGCGGCGCGCTTGCGCGGTCGGCCCTGCGGGCCTGTCGCAAATGGATGGCAAGGCTGGCTTGCCGGGAGGCGCGGGCCGCGTATGCTCCCGCCACGGCGGCGAGACCGATCGCTGGTGAGGGAGGGGCGCAGTGGCCATACTGACGGAGGACATGCGCCGGGTGGTGGCCGAGCAACGCCTCGGCTTCGTTGCCTCGGTGGGTGCGGACGGCAGCCCGAACCTGTCCCCGAAGGGCACGTTCGTCGCGCTCGACGACGACGCGCGGTAGCGTCCCGGGACGTGGTGTAATTTTAGATCGCTGCCGGTAGGGCGGTCAT
>JBMOGA010000077.1:0-15576 GCA_049318625.1 Hyphomicrobiaceae bacterium | reverse complement strand
CCGACGCCGTCCATCACCTCGGCGACGGCGCTGCGCCCCGCCATCTCGCCGACGTCCTGGCTGAAGTACCCGATGGTGACCCCGCGATCGACGCCGACCTGGCCTTCGTCCGGCGCCTCCGCACCGGTGATCATCCGGAACAGCGTCGTCTTGCCGGCACCATTCGGCCCGACAAGACCGATCTTCTCGCCCCGGTTGAGCGCCGCCGATGCCTCGATGAACAGGATCTGGTGGCCGTTCTGCTTGCTTATGTTGTCGATACGAATCATGCGCGCGCGCTGTCCTCTGGATCGCGGTACCGGCCGATGCCGATGGACCTCGATCCACGTTCTGTCCTGAAACGAATCCCGGCGCCCTTATGGCACACGGGATGCGGCCGCGGCCGTGGGCGCCGCGCCACACCACACGCTGTGTTCGCAAGACGGAGCGCGACACTCCGGGCGTTCAACCCGGCACGCCGGCCGATCAGTCGCGCCAGGCGTAGATCATGATCTGAGCGGCATCCTTGGCCTCGGTGCTGAAGCCCTTGTCGCGCAGCAGGGCGCAGATGGATCCGGCGGTCTGCCCCAGCGCCTCGGTGTCTTCCGCCTCCAGCACGATGTTGCCGACCCGGGCCAGATCGGCCGGCGCGATGCCGTCCAGCACCTCCATGAAGTAGCCCTCGACGTCGATCTTGAGGAGGTCGACGGTCGCCAAGCCGTGCCGGGCCATCTCGTGGGAGACGGTCGTGCTCGCCACCTTGTGGGTCCGCAGCTCGCCCTTGTCGCGCAGCTCGTCGACCCACGGCAGCGTCTTGCCGTCGAGGATGGTGCTGAGGCCCGAGTTCCACGGCGGCTGGTTCAGGATCAGCTCGCGACCGGCCTCGAACGACACTGCCAGATTGAAACAGGTCGCCGCCGTCGCCTCGGCGCCGACATGGCGCGCGACGTTGTCGGCCAGGCATTCGTAGGTCGTGGGGCTCGCTTCGTAGGAGAGGATCGTGCGCGGCGCATGACGGCGGGCCGCCCAGATCGTGAACAGGCCGACGTTGGCGCCGACATCGATGATGGTGGGCCGCTCCGGCAACCGGATCTGCGGATGCTCGTAGACGTTGCCGAGGAAGATCTCGTTGTAGATGTATTCGATATCGCGCTCGAAGGGGTCGTTGATCGAGAGGTCGAGATCGCCGAGGCGCAGGCGTCGCAAGGGGGTCATGGCCGTTCGCTGCTCCACTGAGGCGTTGGTTGCCGGTCGCAAGGAGCAGCCGCGCAGGTCAGGCCGAGCCTTGGCAAGAGGTGAAGTGGCACGCCAAGCGCGGCCGGCGCACCGTCTTGCAAGCAAGGCCTTTTGAAATGTCGATCGCGCGGCCGGCACGAACCCGGCCGGACGGGCGAGCCCGATCGCCGATCCGTTGCGGCGAAACTCGCATGCACGGCCCGCCGGGTCTACGGCCTCCCGGGTCGCAGGGGTGGCGGATCAGGGGGCGCGGCTTGGGCTCAACAGCGCTCCGATCGGGACGCTGCTCGGCGAAATGTTCGCGTCACAGCGCGGGCTCGGCTATCTACTGATGAGGGCGATCGGCTTGCTCAAGTTCGAACTCATCGTGGCGCTGACGCTGCTGCTGGTCGTGTTCGCCGCCGGTGCGAGCCGTATCCTGCTCTACGTCGACCGGCGTCTGCGGGTTCGCAACGCGTGAGTTGGCGCGCCGGGTCAACCGTCCAACACCCCCGCGCGCTCGGCGCGGCGGCGAGAGGAGTGAAGTGATGTCGTCTGCCGCTCGTTCGCAACTGGCCCCCACCGGCATCCTGCGCGCCGGAATCAACCTGTCGAATTTCCTGCTGGTGACCGGACGCTCGGACAGCGGCGGGCCGGTCGGCGTCGCGCCCGACATGGCCGCCGAGATTGCCCGGCGGCTCGGCGTGCCGGTGATGTACGTGCCCTACGCGTCGCCGGCCGCACTCGCCGACGCCGCCGGGACGGGCGCCTGGGACATCGGTTTGATCGGGGCCGAGCCGCAACGCGCGGAAACCATCGCCTTCACGCCGGCCTACGTCGAGATCGAAGCGACCTATCTGGTGCCGCCGGGCTCGCCGATCCAGGGCCTTGGCGACGTCGACCGCGCGGGCGTGCGGATCGCCGTCACGGATCGCACCGCTTACGGGCTCTGGCTCGACCGCAACATCGCCCGTGCGACGCTCGTTCGCTCCGCCACGCTGGACTCTGCCTACGAGCAGTTCGCGCGCGACAAGCTCGAGGCGCTGGCCGGGCTCCGGCCACGGCTCATCACCGATGCGCCGAAGATGCCCGGCGCGCGGATACTCGACGGCCGGTTCGCGACGGTGCAACAGGCGATCGGGACCGCGAAAGGCAACGTCGAGGGTGCCGCCTTCCTCAGCGACTTCGTGGCCGACGCCAAGGCTTCCGGGCTCGTCGCCGGTTTGATTGCGCGCCATCGCGTGGCCGGCCTGACGGTAGCGCCGACGGCCTGACCGGTTTGCGCCCTATGCGCCCCGCGCCTCGGGGCGCGACCGGAATGCCAGGATCTCCGCAAACGCGACGATCGTGCAGCACAGCCCCATCACGATCACGGACAGCGCGGCCGCCGCCGGGAAGTCACTGCCCGTTTCGGCGATCTTCGAATAGAGCAGCAGAGGCAGAATGCTGAGCTGTGTGCCGACGAGCGCCAGCGCCGTTCCGTAAGCGCCGAGCGCCACCACGGCGCACAGCGCGAACGCCGAGACGCGGCTCGGCAGGATCTGGAGAACGACGACATCCCAGATGGCCCGCGCGCTGCCGGCGCCGAGCGAGGCGGCTGCGTCGATCTGGACCCGGTCGAAATTCACGAGCACCGGCAGCAGCACCAGCACGACGCGCGGGATCAGGTCGTAGCCGTAGGCGACCAGCGGCCCGACCCGGCCGTCGCAACTTCCGGATTCGACATCTTGCTCTGAAGCGGCCCGCAACACGGCGCCCCCTGCGCATCCGCGGGCTATTAGATCAGCCCACTGTTTTTATGGAACAGCGGCGCCGAGCTATTTCTTGGCGAGCCAGTTCTCGGCTTCCTGCAGCGAGAAACTGAATTCGGCACCCGGGATGCCCGAGGAGATCCGCGCGCCTTCGGCCACGTTGACGATAGCGAAGCGGCCGTGGTGGGGACCCTTGCCGACCTTCTCGATGCGGTAGCCCTTGTTCTGCGCCGTCCTGCCGAGCCGTTTTTCTTCCGAGTTGGACATGAGCGTGCTCCCTGTGCAGCGAGCTCGAGTGTACACGCGGAGCGCGCCGTGTGACACTTCTGTTACGCTGCCATTCCTCGCGACTCTGGCGGGTCCGCTGCCCGCAACGGATGCGCCACTACCAGACCTTGGCGATGCGCTGCATCCGGCCGTCGCGCAGCGAGACGATCGCGGCCTCGGCGACGGCCTGGGCGCGGATGCCATCGGCGAGCGTCGCGAACACCGCCGGCTGTGCCCTGGCGACCCGCAGGAACTGCGCAAGTTCGGCCTCGTAGGTCGGCGCGAAGCGGTCGTACCAGCCGCCATGCAGCCCTTCCGCGACGACGGCGCCCTTGCGATAGACCGTGACGGCGCCGGCGTGCAGGCGCGGCGACTCCATCATGCCCTCCGAACCGAAGACCTCGATCATCTCCTCGTAGCCGTGCGCCGCGCGCCGGCTGAAGCTGAAGGTGGCCAACGCGCCGGTGGCGAAGCGCACGGTCAGGGCCGCGGTATCGACATCGCCATAGGCCGCGAAGCCCTTGTCGATGAGGCAGTCGCCGGCGCAGAAGACCTCGACGGGATCGGCATCGACCAACCAGGCCGCGAGATCGTAGTGATGGGCGCCCTTCTCCCGCAGCATGCCACCGGAGAAGCGCACCGACTCGGGCGCCGGAACGGGCGGATTGGTGCGCGACACGATATGCAGCAGCTCGGGCGTGCCGATCTCGCCGGCCCGCAGGCGCGCGAACACCGATCGATGGGTCGCATCGTACCGCCGGTTGAACCCGACCGCGACCGTTACGCCCGCCTTGTCCGCCGCCTCGGCGCAGCGGCGCGCGTCGTCGATGTCGTCGGCGACGGGCTTCTCGCACAGGGCCGGGCGGCCGGCCGCGATGGTGGCCAGCAGATGCGCGCAATGGGCCGAGGTCGACGATGCGATGATGACCGCGCCGACGCGGTCGTCGCGCAGCGCCGTGGCGATATCGTCCGACGTCTGGCCGCCGTGCGCCGACGTGAGTGCGCCGGCACGGCCGAGATCCTGATCGACTACCCACAGCAGCTCGCAGTCCGGATTTGCGGCGACGTTGCGGGCATGAACGCGCCCGATGACGCCGGCGCCGATGATCGCGATACCTGTCACGCTCCGTCCTCCCCCGGTATCATCGGTGCCGTCCAGGCACCGTCTCGTGCGCTCGATGCGACGGCCGCCTCGACGAACGCCATCCCGACGACGCCATCGGTGGCCGTCGCGAAACTGGTGGCGGCGGGGTCGGCGGGCCGGCGCTCGCGGCCAGCGTGCAGCGCTTCCGCGAAGTCATTGTAGATGTTGGCGAAGGCGCCGATGTAGCCCTCCGGCTGGCCGCGCTGCGTGCGGGTGGCGCGCTTGGCCTCTGCCGCCAGCCACGCGTCGCCGCGCCGCAGGACGCTGATCGGCTCGTCCTCCGACATCAAGCGCAATTCGTCCGGCATCTGCTGGTGCCACTCGAGGCCGGCGCGCTCACCCCAGACGCGCAAGCGCAAGGCCTGGCCCGCACCGTTGGCGACCATGCTGGCCCAGAAGTGCCCGCGGGCGCCGCCGGTGAGCCGCAGATTGATGTCGGCGTTGTCGTGGGCGGTGCGGCCGGGGACGAGGCTCGACAGGTCGGCCGACAGCGCCGCGACCTCGAGCCCGGTGATCGTGCGCAGCAGATGGTGGGCATGCGTGCCGATATCACCGAGCACGGTCGACGGGCCGCCGATGGCCGGGTCGACGCGCCAGGCGAAGCGTGCATCGCCCGTGGCCTCGACCAGGCGGCTGCGCGAGCCGATGGCGTATTCGGCCTGGACAACGCGGATGGGTCCGAGACGGCCGCCCTGCACCAGCCGGCGGGCTTCGCGCACCATCGGATAAGCACTGTAGTTGTGTGTCAGACCGAACAGCACGCCGGTCCGCCGCGCGACGTCACGGATGGCCAGCGCGTCGGCGACGGAGTTTGCGATGGGCTTGTCGCACAGCACCGCGATACCGCGCTCCATGAACGCGATACTGGCCGCGGCGTGCGTGTCGTTCGGCGTACAGATCGTCACGGCGTCGAGACCATCGGGGCTGCGGCTCTCGGCGTCGGCCATGGTCGCGAAATCCGGGTACAGCCGGTCGGGTGAGATCCCGAGTTCCGCGCCCATCCGCGCGTTTTTCGCGCCGTCACGGGAAAAAACGCCCGCTACCAACTCATAACGGCCGTCGAGCGCCGCCGCGAACCGGTGAGTCCGGCCGATGCTGTTGGGGCCGCCGCCGACCATACCCCATCGCAGCTTGCGCATCGGGCCGCTCCTGTTCCTGTCCGGCGGTCGCCGTCAGCCGGCGCGACACGCCGCCGTCCCCGTCACCGCGTGCCGGGAACGCTAGCACGACCACGGCGGGGGCTGCGACAGGCGCTATCGGCCTCCCGTCGATCGCACCCATGCACAGAGAGGGAGGAGGCGCGTCGGCGTCGGCACGCGCTCAGAAATCGGTGTGCAAGAGGCCGACCCGGCGCAGCGCGTCGGTGGCCAGCTGGCGGTCGGCGGGGTGCTCCAGCATGTCGTTGAGCTGGCGGATGGCGCCGGTCAGCGCACGGTTGCGGCGGAGTTGATCGAAGAGCTTCGGCCATTCGTCGTCTGGGGCCTGCAGGAGACGGATCGCGACATCGCGCCCGAACTCGTTCGCCTCGTTACTCATGCTACCTTTCCACCGGCTACCACCACCGGCGCAAACTGTCACAAAACCGACACCTGGGGAAGAGGTGGTGCCCAGAGGTTCGCCGTCGCAGGTGCCGCCCGGGGGGCCGTACCGGAGCGACGGTGTGTCCGTCTGGCACGGGCCCGCATCGAGAACGTTGTTCATGCACAGCCCCGCCGGAGGCCTTCGCTCCGGCGTGGATAGCGTCGGAGCACCGAAGCACGCCTCAATGCGGCCACCATCGCGCGGCTGGGAAGGCGGTGCGCCGAACGCCAGATCCTCTGGGCGGGCCGCCGGGAGGGGTCGAATGAGCACCACGATGACCAGAATGACGTTCGGGGGCCTCGATCTCGCGGTCATCGACCCGCACGAACGCGACACGGACTACATCTACGACGAGATCTTTACGCGGCGGATCTACGCCCACTCCAAGTTCCGCATACCCAGCGGCGGGACGATCCTGGATGTCGGTGGCAACATCGGCCTCTACAGCATCTGGGCCGCCCGCGAATACAAGCCGTCCGCCATCTACAGCTACGAGGCGAGCCCGGTCACCTATCGCTATCTCGTCGATAACGTCGGGCGGCACGTCGACAAGGCGGTCACGGCGGTCCATTGCGTCAACCGCGCGGTGTCGCGCCGGGCCGATGTGGAGCTGGTACTGCGGCAGGCGCCCCTGGTCTCGGGGATCAGCACGATGCTCGATCCCTCGCAGGTGCCCTGGGTCCGCGACCTCGAGGCGGCCGGCCACCTCGTCTCGCACACGACGCTGACGACCACCGTCTCCGCCGAACTGGCCCGGCACGCCATCGCGCGGGTCGATCTTCTCAAGATCGACGTCGAGGGGCACTTCATGGAGGTTCTGGGCGGCATCTCCGATGCCGACTTCGGTCGGATCGCCAACATCGTCCTCGAGGCCGATTATCTCGAAGCACTCGAGCTCATCGAAGCGCAGGTCTGCGCGTTTCTCGAAGCCCGCGGCTATACGACCGAAGCCAGCGAATTGACCATTTACGCTTGGCGTTAGAGTGTGAGGGCCGGCTGCGAGCGCGGGTCACTGTCTCACGCCACCGCCGTGGTTGCGCGCCCCAGGTTCGAAGCGAGGTTCTCGATGAAACGCCCGTTGATTGCCGGCCTTGCCGCCTCGGTGGCGGTCGTGCTGTCGGCCGCGACTGCCGTGGCGGCACCGTCGTGGTGCCCCACCGCGAAGCTTCCGGCGGAGAAGGCGATTTGCGCGAACGCGGAGCTCGGCACGCTCGACGGCACCATGAGGACCGCGCACAAGAGGGCCAATTTCGACAGCCCGCGCGGCAAGGCGGAGATCGCCCACGAGCAGAAGCGCTGGCTCGGCCGCCGCAACCTGTGCGGCGCCGATGTGGCCTGCCTCAGGAAGCGGTATCTGGAGCAGATCCAGTTCCTCGAAAGTTTCTTCAACAATTGACGCGTTGCACGCTCAAACGCGAGCGCCAGAGGGCACGCGCTGCGTGAGCCGCGTCGTGCCGCGACGCACGTAGAACATGCGACCATAGACGTCGCCGCTCAGGTCCTGCCGGTAGTCGCGATAGTCGAGAATGGGGTCCCACGGGCACGCTTCGTCGAGCACGGCCTCGAAGTCGCGGGCCAGCACAGTCTGCATCGCTGCCCGCGTGCGGGAGTTCTGGAACTCGGCCAGCACCAGGGACGTCGCAGACAAATCGAGATGCGACAGGATCGCCGCCTCCCCGCCCTCGACATCGAGCTTGACGATGTCGGCGCTGGCCAGTTCGCCGGGTGGGACGATATCGACGTCGAACGACGCGGTGACGGCCTGCTCGCTGAACGTGTCGCGGGCGTAGCTGACAAGGCCGGCCTCACCGTCGCCGGCGTAACGGGAGAAAAACGGCCCGCGCGCGCCGGCACCGGGATAGACGGCGGCATTGGTGGCGGTGATGCCCGGGCGGCCCGCGATGTTGCGCTGCAGATAGGCAAATGTTCCCGGATTGGGCTCGTAGCAGCGGATGCGGCTGCCCGGCCACCGCATCGTCGCCCACAGCGCGAAGGCGCCGACATTGGCGCCGATATCGAGAATATCGAGGCCGGCGCCGTCGTAATGGCTCTCGTACTCGCCCTCGAGCACGTAGCGGATCGCCGACTCCATCTGGGTGGGGCACTCCAGCGTGAGCGGAATGTGGGCCGCGAAACGAGTATGTGACATGGGTGCCAGTGGGTTGGGGCCGTTGCGGCTCTCGCGTGTCGATTCAAAAAGGGGGCATTTCACCTCAACCGACGTCAAGCGCACGATTCGCGAAAGCTGTTGTTCGAAAATCGACCGAATTGGCGTCCTTCGATCTGCCGGCCTCCCCCTGCGACCGTATGGCCCGCCGGTGGTGTCCGCAGCCGCGCCGCATGGGCGGCCAGCGGAGCGATCAACATCGCGTGATGGCGGCCATAGCGAACTTAACGCTGCCGCGATGCCAGGATAGCGTCCGCGCGCTCGACGGGTCTGTCAACAACAGGGAACTTTCATGACCACCATTTCAAGGCGCGGTTTCGTCGTTTCAGCAGCCGCGGCCGGCGCCGCTTTCGGTCTCGATGGGCCGTTGGAAATCTTTTCGACAGCTCATGCCCAATCCGCGGGATCGAGTGCGGCGCTCATGAACAAGGGCTTCGCCAAGTTCAAGGTCGGCGAAATCACGGTAACGACCGTGTTCGACGGCGTGTGGGAGAAGGCGCACGATGCGGGCTTCATCAAGAACGCCTCGCTCGACGACACCAAAGCCGCGCTGAAGGCCGCCGGAATGGGTGACGAACTGGTGCCGATCCCCTTCACCGTCACCTTCGTCGAGATGGGTGGCAAGATCATCATGTTCGACTCAGGCACCGGCGGCGGCCAGACCGGCGGACCGAAGGCAGGCCTGCTGGCCAAAGCCAACCTCGCCAACGCCGGCATCGACGCGGCGAAGATCTCGACCATCGTCGTGACGCACTTCCACGGCGACCACATCTTCGGAATGATGGCCAAGGACACCAACGCCCAGGTGTACCCGAACGCCGAAATCGTCGTGCCGGAGGCCGAGTACAACTACTGGACCGCGGCCGACCTGATCGCCAAGCTGCCCGAGGCGCGCCAGGGACTGGCCAAGCGCATCCAGGCGACGCTGCCGACCTGGAAGAACATCAAGCCGCTTGCCGAGGGCAAGGATGCTGTCGCCGGCGTCCGTGCGATCAACACCAACGGCCACACGCCCGGCCACACGTCCTACCTGCTCGGCTCGGGCTCCAGCCAGCTCATCATCTCGGGCGATCTGACCAACATCCCGGCGCTGTTCGTCAAGAACCCCGGTTGGCACGCGGCGTTCGATCAGGACGCGGCGCTGGCCGAGAAGAACCGCCGGGCCCTGTTCGAGCGCGCCGTGCAGGACAAGGCGATCGTCACCGGTTACCACTGGGGCATGCCGGGCGCCGGCACGCTGCAGAAGGACGGCAACGGTTATGCGCTGGTGCCGGTGAGCGCCACCTGATCGGGGACCCGGGCCGGCGCGACGCGCCCGCCCGACCTCGCGCCTGAGGAGGCATCGCGGCCAGCCGCGGTGCCTTTTTTGTTTGTGCGGCGCGCCACGCCGGGTTCAGCCGCCGAGGTAGACGCCTCCGTTGACGTGGATGATCTGTCCGGTCACGAAGCGTCCGCCGGGCCCCGCCAGCCAGCGCACGGACGTTGCGATCTCGTCGGGCCGTCCGCGCCGGCCGACCAGGGTCTGCTGGGTGGCGTGGTGGCGGGGCTGCTGGTGGCCCGCCGATGCGCCACGCGTGGTGTCCATCATGCCCGGCGCGACGTTGTTGACGGTGATGGCGAACGGCGCGAGGTCGTGGGCCAGCGCGCGGGTCAGACCCACGAGACCGGCCTTGGCGGTGACGACGTGGGCGCGCTCTTTGGCGCCGGTGTGGGCGGTCAGTCCACCGATGTTGACGATGGTGCCGGCGCCGCTCGCCTTGAGGGCCGGCAAGGCCGCTTGGCAGCAGTTGAACGCGCCGTCGAGGCAGATCGCCAGTACATTGCGCCAGGTCGCGTAGTCGAGGCTTTCGAAAGGTTTCTCGCCGCGGACGGCCGCGTTGTTGACGACGATGTCCAGCCGGATGTCGTCATCGCCTCGGCCTGGTCGTGCGTGACGTACACCGTTGTGTACCGGAACTCGTCGTGCAGCCGGCGCACCTCGAAGCGCATCTCCTCGCGGAGCGCGGCGTCGAGATTGGACAGCGGCTCGTCGAGCAGCAGGATCTCGGGCTCGACGACAAGTGCGCGCGCCAGGGCCACGCGCTGCTGCTGGCCGCCCGACAACTCCCCCGGATAGCGCCCAGCCAGATGGTCGAGCTTGACAGCGCCGAGCATCCGGCCGACCCGCGCGGCAATGTCGGCACGGTCGAGCTTGCGCAGATTCAATCCGTAGGCGACATTGTCGAAGATCGTCATGTGCGGCCACAGCGCATACGACTGGAAGATCATCGACATGCCGCGTCGCTCGGGGGGCACACTGGCGCCCGGCTGCGAGAGGATGCGTGTGCCGACCCGGATCGCGCCTGCGGTCGGATCCACGAACCCGGCGATCAGCCGCAACGTCGTCGTCTTGCCGCAGCCCGACGGGCCGAGCAGGCAGACGAGTTGGCCGCGCGCCACCGACAGGTCGATGGCGTCGACCGCATTGTAGCCGCCGTAGGCCTTGGTCAGCCGCTCGAGCGAAAGGTGGGTCATGCGACCTCCGCGCCGCGCGCGTCGACCGGCGGTGCGCTCCGCCGCCGGCCGCCGGCGACCACGTGCGCGCGCAGCGCGGCCGACGCCGCCTGCGGATCGCGGGCGGCGAGCGCGTCGACGATGCGCCGATGCTCGATATTCGAGACCGCCAGGCCGCCGCCGCTCAGAAGTCCGTTGCGGCGCACCGTATGCAGCTCGTTGATCAACCGCTGGTACATGCCGAGCAGGCGGCCGTTGCCCGCCATCTCGAAGATCCGGCGGTGGAACTTCAGGTTCAGCGGGAAATATTGCTGGAACCGGTCCGGATCGAGATAACCGTCGAGCTCGTCGACATAGGACTTCAACTCGGCGATTTCCCGATCTTCGATGCGGCGAGCGAGCAGACTGCCGGCCAATCCTTCCAACTGCTCACGGACGACATAAAGCTCCTGCGCCTCGACCTCGGAGACGATGCGGACGAATGCCCCGCGGTTCTTCTCGATCCGCACCAGTCCTGCCGCTTCCAGCGCGCGCAGCGCCTCGCGAACGGACGAGCGGCCGACCCCGAGACGGCCTGCAATGGCCGCTTCCTTGATCTGCTGTCCGGCCGCCAGATCGCCAGCCAGTATGAGCCGCATGACCTCGGCCTCGACGAGGCTCGACAGCGATGCCGTGCGGACCAGCGTGATCGCGGCCGGCGCGTCGATCATTGCGCTCAGCTCCCGGAGAAATTCGGCTTGCGCTTCTCGAGGAAAGCCTTGCGGCCCTCGCGGTAATCGTTGCTGGCGAAGCAGGCGGCCACCATCGCATTGCAGGCGGCGATGTCCTGCTTTTCGGCGTCCTTGAGGATCTCGACCGTGCTGCGCTTGATGGTTGCGATGGTCATCGGCGCGTTGTCGGCGATGGTGTTGGCGATATCCATCACGGTTGCCTCGAGCTTGTCGTCGGCGACGACCTCGTTGACCATGCCCCAGCGCCGCGCCTCCGTGGTCGTGAACTGGCGGGCGGTGTAGAAGATCTCCTTGGTCGCGACCGGGCCGATCGTCTCGATGTAGCGGCGCAGGCCGTTGTAGCCGTATCCGAGACCGAGCTTGGCGGCCGGCAGGGCAAACTTCGAGGCCTCGGTGGCGAAGCGCATGTCGCAGCAGATGGCGAGGTTGAGGCCGCCACCGATGCAGTAGCCGCGGATCATCGCGATCGTCGGCTTGGGGAACTGGTAGATGCGGGAATAGACCTTCTCGACGAGCGCGTTGTAGCGCTGCACGGCCTGTTCCGACGCGCGCTCGCTCTCGAACTTGGAGATGTCGGCGCCGGAGACGAACGCCTTGCCACCGGCCCCCGTCAGCACGACCACGCGCACCGCAGGGTCGTTCTCGAACCCGTCGAGGATCTTTTCGGCGGCCTCCCACATCTCGAACGACACGGCATTGTGCTTTTCGGGATTGTTGAAGGTCATGAGGCCGACCTTGCCATCCCTCGTCGCCAGCATCTTGTCGGTCATGTGCCTCGTCTCCTTCAGATGGTTCCGGCGGCGCGCAGGGCCGCGATCTCGTCGGCGGACAGGCCGAACTCGGCGAACACCTCGTCGTTGTGGGCGCCGCGGTCGGGCGGCGCGCGATCGAGGTGGCTCGGGGTGCGGCTGAGCGTGACGGGCTGCGCCATCAGGGTCAGATCGGCGCCGTCCACCTTGGCGGCGATGCCGAGATGGCGGACCTGCGGGTCGGCGAACATCTGGCCGATGTCGTTGATCGGCCCGCACGGCACACCGGCCGCGTTGAGCGCCTCGACCCACGCCCCGGTGTCGCGCGTCAGGAACAGTGCTTCGAGCTCGGCGTTGAGCGCATCTCGGTTCTTCGAGCGCAGCGCCATCGTCTTGTACTCGGGCCGCGTCGCCAATTCGGCGGCGCCGAGCGCGTTGACGCAACGCTCCCAGATGGCCTGTCCGGTGGTGGCGATGTTGAGGTAGCCGTCGCGGGTGCGGAACACGCCGGTCGGAATGCTGGTCGGGTGGTTGTTGCCGGCCTGCTTGGCGACCTCGCCGCTGACCAGATAGCGGGCGGCCTGGAAGTCGAGCATGAACGCCTGGGCCTGCAGGAGCGACGTCTGCACCCACTGGCCCTCGCCGGACACTTCCCGCTCGAGCAGCGCCGTCAGGATGCCCATGGCGCAGAACAGGCCGGCCGAAAGATCCGCGAGCGGAATGCCGGCGCGGACCGGCCCCTGTCCCGGCAGGCCGGTGACCGACATGACGCCGCCCATGCCCTGGGCGATCTGGTCGAAGCCCGGCCGCTTGGCGTAGGGGCCATCCTGGCCGAAGCCCGAGATGCTGGCATAGACGATCCGCGGATTGATGGCGCGAAGATCGGCGTAGGCGATACCGAGGCGATCCTTGACGTCGGGCCTGAAGTTCTCGACGACCACGTCCGCCTTGGCCGCGAGCCGCTTGAACAGCGCCGCGCCTTCCGGTGACTTGAGGTTCAGCGTCACCGACCGCTTGTTGCGGTGCAGGTTCATGAAATCCGAGCCGTCGCGCGGCCCGCCCAACGCCTCGCCCTCGTCCAGGCTGGGCGGCAACTCGACCTTGATGACGTTGGCGCCCCAATCGGCGAGCTGACGAACGGCGGTCGGGCCCGAGCGCACGCGCGTCAGATCCAGCACCGTGAACCGCGCAAGCGCGGACGAGCCCCGTGGAGCCGGCATGTGCGGACGTCTCTCCCTTGGGCCAAGCTTCAGTGCGTGTGCCCGTTGCCAGCAAACTGCTGTCGATTGTCGACAAAGTCAATGCGCGGAGGCTGGGCTTCGGCCGCAGCACGCCGCGCGGTGGGGCTCGGCGGCGCCGGTCGGTTTCGGGTGTGCCGGGCGACCCGCACGCGGCGTCGGGGACCGGCCACCGTGCGCGTTTTCATTCTGCTTTTCACAGCTTCGCCGGGGTGTTGGCCCAGCTTCTGTCGCGCCCCCGCGGTGCTGCGGGGCGGGCGCGTGCCGGCTAGGCCAGATCGCCCGGGTCGACCACGTTGGCCAGCGGCTCGCCCCGTGCGAACCGGCCGACGTTGTCCAGAAACAGCTGATCCCAGCGCGATTGCACGCCGCTGCCGGCGAACGACGTGTGGGACGTCAGGCGCACCTGCGGGTGCGACCAGTAGGGGCTGGCGGCCGGCAGCGGCTCCTGATGGAAGACGTCCAGCACGGCGGTCGCCAGTTGCCCGCGGTCGAGGGCGGCGAGCAGGGCCGCGTCGTCGATCAGGCCACCGCGGGCGATGTTGACCAGGATCGCGCCCGTCTTGACGGCCGAGAAGAAGTCCGCGCCTGCGAAGCCGCGGGTCGCCGCGTTGAGCGAGCACGCCAGCACGATGACGTCGGCGGCGGGCAGCAGGCGCCCGAGATCGGCCAAGGTGGCGACCTCGTCGGCCAACGGGGAGGCCGCGGGTGTGCGGCGGACGACCGCCGTGCGGGCGCCGAATGCCTTGACCCGTGTGGCGAGTTCGCGGCCGATCGGGCCAAAGCCGACGATCAGCCAGCTCGATTGGGAGAGCTCACGAAACGGCGTATTCTGCCATTGCCTGCGCGCCTGCAGATCGCGCTGGAGTTCGATCGGCTGGTAGAGGGCGAGGACCTGCGCCAGCGTGTACTCGGCGATGGCGACGCCCTGCGCGCTGCTGTTGCAGATCCGCGTGCCCTTGTCGGAGATCTTCTTGTAGAAGGGGTGGTCGAGGCCGGCATTGAAGGTTTGCAGGGTGCCGATCGATTTGCATCCGAGCACGATCTCGAAGGCACGATCGCGGAAGCCGTCGCGATTGATGTGGGCGGTCAGCCACAGGTAATCGACCGCCACGTCCTGGGCGGGGACCCGGGTGCCGCCGATCCGGAACAGCCCGTCCTTGTCGAACGTCTGAACCTCGATATCCAAACCGAGAGCATCGAGGCGCGGACCGATGTGCTGGTACGACGTCTCGAACATCGCGACGGTTTTCGTCATTGCGGGCCCTCCCGAACGGCTTGCCGAGGTGTGACGTATAGAGGACGCGATGCCGGCACACCAGCCGGGCGCGCGCGGGTGGCGCCGTCACATCGTCTCCCATCTGACGGATGCGCGGCTGGCGGCGGTCGGCTCAATCGAGGGTCTCCAGCAGGCCCTGCATGAGGCGGACCTGCCGCGGGATCGAGGAGACCAGCACGTACTCCTGGTGGGTGTGAGCGCCGGCCCCGTCGATGCCGAGGCCGTCGAGCGTCGGCACGCCCTTGGCGGCGGTGAGATTGCCGTCGGAACCGCCACCGACCAGCCCGGCGCGCTCCAGCGTATAGCCGATCCGGTCGGCGACCCGTGCGGCGCGCCGGAACAGCCCCTCCACCTTGTCGTCGTGCACGAAGGGCGGCCGGTGCATGAAGCCCGTCACCGTGATCTCGACGTCGGGGTCGGATGCCCGCAGTGCGCGGAACCGGGCCTGCAGTTCCTCGCCCGCGACCATGTCGCAGACCCGCATGTCGGCATCGATGGTGCACCACTCGGGGATAACGTTGACGCCGGTGCCGCCGGAGACCAGACCGACGCTGGTGGTGATGCCGCGCGCGTAGTCGGTCCAGCCTTCGATCTCGAGGATGATCGGCGCCATGGCCCTGATCGCGCTGCGGCCGTCCTGATGGCGGGAGCCCGCGTGCGCCGGCCGGCCATGAGCCGTCACGACGAACCGGCCGAGGCCCTTGCGCTCGGTCACCACCTTGCCGCCCTCCCGGCAGGGCTCGGCGACCAGGACATGCTTGTTGCGCATCGCCTCGGCCTCGATCAGCGGGCGCGAATGGATGCTGCCGATCTCCTCGTCGGGCGTGAACAGGAACGTGAGGGGCAGCGGCCGGCGCGCGCCGGCCGCACGGGCGCGGAGATAGGCCGCGACGGCGATCATCAGACCGCCCTTCATGTCGTAGACGCCCAGTCCGTAGACCCTGTCGCCCTCGCGGCGGATCGGCAATTCGTTCGCCAGCGT
>JBMOGA010000076.1:0-15800 GCA_049318625.1 Hyphomicrobiaceae bacterium | reverse complement strand
GAACCCTCGTATGCAGCTTGGGAAGCTGCCGTTCTACCATTGAACTACACCCGCGCTCGACTTGACGTATACCACAGGCCGGACGGCTGAAAAGCCCTGGTTGGCTGAGCCCGGCGCCCGCCCGACCGTGGCTCGGTTCGCGACATTGTGACATGAGCGTGAAGCGATGGTCGTGTTAGTTTCCGCCGTCTGGCAGCGACAAGGGACAACCGGGGCGTGACACTCGAGATCGAAGCTGATTTCCCGGAGCCGGCGACGCGCCGCAAGTTCGACGACCCCGATACGACCCTGACCGGAGAGCGGCGCGCCTCGGTGGCCCTCGAGCGGCTGGAAACGCTCTGGATCAACACCGGAACGCTCTGCAACATCACCTGCGCCAACTGCTACATCGAATCGAGCCCGTCGAACAATCGGCTTGCGTTCATCAGCGCGGCCGAGGTGGGCGCCTACCTCGACGAGATCGCGGCCCAGGGTCTCGGCACCGCTGAGATCGCCTTCACCGGCGGCGAGCCCTTTCTCAACCCCGAGCTCTGCGCGATGATCGCCGACGCGCTTGACCGCGGCCATTCCGTGCTCGTGCTCACCAACGCCATGCAACCCTTGCAAAGGCCGCGCATCAAGCCGGCCATCGCCGCCCTGGCCGCGCGCCATGGCGAGCGGCTGCGCCTGCGCATCAGTCTCGACCACTACACCCGCAAGCTCCACGAAGCCGAGCGTGGTGCCGGTACATGGTCGAAAACGTTGGCCGGCATCGACTGGTTGAGCGCCAACGGCGTGGCGATCGCACTGGCCGGCCGCACCTGCTGGGGCGAGAGTGAGGACGAGGCACGCCAGGGCTATGCCACGCTCGTCGCCGAGCGCGGCTGGCGGGTCGACCCCGCCGACACCAAACAGTTGATGCTGCTGCCCGAGATGGACGGCAGCCACGACGTGCCCGAAATCACCGAGCGTTGCTGGGCCATTCTCGGCAAGCGCCCGTCCGAACTGATGTGCGCGTCGAGCCGCATGATCGTGAAACGCCGTGGCGCCGCCGCGCCCGTCGTGGTGCCGTGCACGCTGCTGCCCTACGAGCCGCAGTTCGAGATGGGCGCGACACTGGCCGAGGCGCTGCAAGCCGACGGCAGCCACTTCGCGAAGGGCGCCGTCAAGCTCTGCCATGCGCATTGCGCCAAGTTCTGCGTGCTCGGCGGCGGCAGCTGCTCCTGACGCCCCTCAACTCTTCTGCTGGACGAGCGCGTCGCGGATTTCCTTGAGGTAGACCTCGCTCGGTGACGGCGCGGGTGCCGCGGCCGGAGCGGCCTCGGCCGGGCGCCGGAACGTATTGATACCCTTGACCAGCAGGAAGATCGCGAACGCCGTGATGACGAACTTCAGTACGGCATTGAGGAACAGGCCGTACTTGATGAGGACGGGCCCCGCGGCCGACCCGGTCGGGATCGAGATCGCCAGCGTCGAGAAGTCGACCCCCGCAAGGACGAACCCGATCGGCGGCATGATGATGTTGTCGACCAGCGTCGTCACGATCGGACCGAACGCGGCACCCATGATCACGCCGATGGCGAGGTCGAGCACGTTGCCGCGCATGGCGAAGTCGCGAAATTCCTTGATGATCTGCATCGGAAATCCTCTCGTTCGACGGAAATAACCACGATTCGACAGGTGCCGAGGCAACTATCGCGTCGATTGGACACGCCACGCACGGTTGGCGCAAACTATCATGCCAAGGGCCCGTGAGCAGTGGCCCGTTCGGCACGGTAGGAAAGTCATCGGGGATATGTTCGAAGGTTGGGTCATCGCGACGCTCGGCGTCTCCTATGTCGGCACGCTGTTCCTGATCGCCGCGCTCGGCGACCGCTATTTTCGTTTCAAGAAAGGTGGCCAGGGCCGGCCGCTGATCTACGCACTCTCATTGGCGGTCTACTGCACATCGTGGACGTTCTTCGGCAGCGTGGGCCTGGCCGTTGCGACCGGGTACGACTTCATCCCCGTCTACATCGGCCCATTGCTGATGTTCACTTTGGGCACGCCGCTGATCCTGCGCGTGGTACGGCTCGCCAAGAGCCAGAATCTCACCTCGGTCGCCGACTTCATCGCCGCCCGCTACGGCAAGAGCCAAGCGGTGTCCGCGGTGGTCACGCTGATCGCCGTGATCGGCTCGCTGCCCTACATCGCCCTGCAACTGAAGGCCGTCGTGCTGTCGGTCGGAACGCTCATGGCGACGCCGGATCTCCCCGACCTCTCGCCGGGCTATGCCATCGACACGGCGTTGACCATCGCGGTCGCGCTCGCCGTGTTCTCGGTGCTGTTCGGAACACGTCACATCGACGCCACCGAGCACCAGCATGGGCTGATGCTGGCGGTCGCCGCCGAATCTGTGGTCAAGCTCGTGGCCTTTCTGGCGGTCGGAATCTTCGTGCTGTTCGTCATGTACGGCGACCCGGTCGCCTTCTACGCGGCGGCTGAGGTCAACCAGCAGGTCCAGACGATCTTCAGCCGCTCGTTCAACGGCGGCACGTGGCTCACCGTGATCGTGCTGAGTTTCCTGGCCATCCTGCTGCTGCCGCGCCAGTTTCACGTGACGGTCGTCGAGAACAATTCCGAGACCGAAATCCGCCGTGCCGCGTGGCTGTTCCCCGTTTACCTGGTGCTGATCAATCTGTTCGTGGTGCCCATCGCCGCCGCAGGCCTGATGCGGCTGACGCCCGGCACGGTCGAGCCCGATTTCTTCGTGCTGGCGCTGCCGCTGGCCGAAGGCGCCCGGTCGATGGCGCTGTTCGTCTTCGTCGGCGGACTTTCGGCGGCCGCGGCCATGGTCATCGTCGAGTCGGTCGCCATTGCCATCATGGTCTGCAACGGCCTCGTCGTGCCGCTGCTGCTGCGCTATCGACTGCTCGACGTCGACCCCGACGAGGATATCGCCGGGCTCCTGTTGAACATCCGGCGCGTCGCCATCTTCGCCATCATCATGCTCGGCTACGGCGTCTATCGGCTGATCGGCGCAACCCAGGGCCTCGCGTCGCTCGGCCTGCTGTCGTTCGCGGCGATCGCCCAACTCGCCCCGGCCTTCCTGCTCGGCCTGGTTTGGCGCAAAGGCACCTCGCGCGGCGCCATCGCCGGCATGCTCGCGGGCTTCGCCGTCTGGGGCTACACCCTCATCCTGCCGTGGATCGCCAAGGTCGGTCTTGTGCCGACCGAGATCGTCACCAGCGGGCCGTTTGGGCTCGCTCTGCTGCGTCCCCAGGCGCTGTTCTTCCTCGAGTTCGAGCCACTGACCCACGGCGTGCTGTGGAGTCTGTTCGCCAACCTCACCGCCTACATCGCTGTGTCGCTGTTGCGCCCGCCACTGCCGATCGAGCGGCTGCAGGCCCAGGCCTTCATCCAGGATGATGCGCCACGCATCGGGGCAACGCAGGGGTTCCGGCTCTGGCGCACCACCGTCACCGTCGGGGAACTGCAGGCCACGGCCGCACGCTATCTGGGCGCCGAACGGGCCGAGCGGTCGTTCAAAGAGTTCGCTGAGCAGCGGGGCGTGACCCTGTGGCCCCATGGCGAGGCCGATCTCCACATTCTGCGCTTCACCGAGCATCTGCTGACCAGCGCCATCGGCGCCGCGTCGGCGCGGCTCGTGCTGTCGCTTCTGCTCCGGCGCGGCAACGTCGGCAGTCAATCGGCCCTGCGCCTGCTCGACGACGCGACGGAGGCCCTCCAGTACAACCGAGACCTGCTGCAATCTGCGTTGGACCAGGTTCGTCACGGCCTCGGCGTGTTCGACAAGGACCTGCTGCTGATCTGCTGGAACCGGCAGTTCCGCGAGCTGCTGATGCTGCCACCCGAACTCGGCCGCGTCGGCGTTCCCCTGGAGCGCCTGCTCCAGGAGCTTGCGCGGCGCGGCGACCTTGGCCCCGGCGATGCCGATCTGCTGGTGGCCGCCCGGGTGGACCGGTTGGCCAATCAGCGCCAGACGTTGCAGGAGCAGTTGAACGGCGGACGGCGGATCGTGGAATTCGGCACCGCCGCCATGCCGCAGGGCGGAATCGTCATGACCTGCCTCGACATCACCGACCGTGTCGCCGCCGCCCAGGAACTCGAGCGCGCCAACGAGACCCTCGAGCGCCGCGTGCGCGAGCGCACGGCCGAGCTTCTCGAGGTCAACGCGGCGCTGGCGATCGCCAAGTCGAACGCCGACGAGGCCAACCTAGACAAGACACGCTTCCTCGCGGCCGCCAGCCACGACATTCTCCAGCCCCTCAATGCCGCCCGCCTCTATGCGACCAGTCTTGCCGAGCGCCCGCTGTCCGGAAGCGATGCGGCGTTGGCCCACAATGTCGACGTGTCGCTGCAGTCGGTCGAGGAGATCCTGAGTGCCCTGATCGACATCTCGCGCATGGACGCTGGCCGCATCGAGCCGGAGATGACGCAGGTGCCGCTCGAGGAGATGTTCGATCAGCTGAGGATCGAGTTCGAGCCGATGGCCCGCGAGGAGGGTCTGGACCTGCGGATCGTGCGCTCCACGCTGTGGGTGCGATCGGACCGCCGCCTGCTGCGGCGCGTGCTCCAGAACCTCGTGTCCAACGCCTTGAAGTACACCGAGCAGGGCCGCGTCGTGCTCGGCGCCCGTCGCCGCGGTGATCACGTCGTGCTGCAGGTCGTCGATAGCGGTCCCGGCATCCCGCTCGCCAAGCAGACGTTGGTTTTCAAGGAGTTCCAGCGACTCGCCGAGACCGCAGCCGCCGCGCGCGGCCTCGGCCTCGGTCTGTCGATCGTCGATCGCATCTGCCGGGTGCTGGAGGCGCCGATCGGCTTGTCTTCGACGGTCGGTCGGGGCTCGACGTTCTCCGTCACGCTACCGTGGAGCCGGCCCCGCCTCGGCGGCAAGCGGATGCCGGCGTCCTCGGCGACACCGATGGGCCCGCTGAGTGGCTGTGTGACCATCGTCATCGACAACGAGCCGACCGTGCTCGCCGGCATGGAAACGCTGCTGACGGGCTGGGGCTGTCACGTGGCCTCGGGGGCGACGGCGGCCGAGGCGCTGGCGGCGCTTGCCACCACCGGGCGAGAGCCGGACGTGATCCTGGCGGACTATCATCTTGACAGCGGCACCGGCATCGAGGCGATCGACGAGGTGCGCGCTCGGCTCGGCAAGGAGGTGCCGGCCATTGTCATCACCGCCGACCACACGCCAGAGGTGCAGCGTGACCTTCGCCTGCGCGGGCTCAGTCTGTTGCGCAAGCCTTTGAAAGCCGGTGCGCTGCGCGCGCTGATGACCCAGCACGTGCTGAAACGCGCGGTGCCGGCGGCCGAATGAACTGCCGGCCGGCGTCGAAGTGGTGGCCGATCAGGCGCTGGCCTTCTGCCACTCGCTGCTGTCGATCTTCGAGATCGCGATCACGGCTTGCGTGCGGCTGTCGACACCGAGCTTCTGCAGGATCGCCGAGACGTGTGCCTTGATCGTCGCTTCCGAGACGCCGAGGCGGTAGGCGATCTGCTTGTTCAGAAGTCCTTCGCCGAGCATCATGAGCACGCGAACCTGCTGCGGCGTCAACGTCGAGAGCCGCGACACCAACTCGGACGTCTCGCGGTCGGGTTCGGCGCCGAGATCGATCTCGGCGGGTGTCCAGATGCCGCCTTCCAGCACGGTACGCACGGCCTCCCGGATGCGCTCGACCGGCTGCGACTTGGGCACATAGCCCGAGGCGCCGCAATCAATGGCGCGGCGGATGATGCCGGGCTCTTCGCTGGCCGAGACGATCACCACCGGAACGTCGGGATGCTGCGCCCGCAGGAACAGCAGCCCGGACAAGCCTTGCACGCCCGGCATGGTGAGGTCGAGGAGCACGAGGTCGAGATTGGCATCCACCTGCAGCATCTTCGCCAGCTCGTCGAGCGAGCCGGCCTCAGCGATGGTGGCCTTTTCGATGGCACCGTTCAACGCTTGACTGAGTGCGCCGCGAAACAGCGGATGATCGTCGACGATGACAATCCGGTACGACGCCATGGATCGGTCCTCCCAGGGTGCGCAGATCTGCGCTGCGCCTGCCGACCGCGATGATCGGCATTTGTCTGAATTAAGCCGTGGACGAGCGGGTGTGGCAAGTGGTCCACGCGATTCCGCTTGCAAGTAATATTGCTGTCCTAGTTTCGGCGGGTTCCAATTGTCCCTGGTATGGTTGATGGTGCAGCGCCCATTCCAGTCCTTTTCGGGAGATCCGGCACATGATGGAGCGGCGGGAACGCAAACCTTACTGGCGGCACACCAAATGGCAGATGGTGGCCAGTCTGGTGCCGTTCATCGCCGTTCTGGTGATCGTCCCACTCTACGCGGAACGTTTGAACGCCAGCAAATTCCTGGGCTTTCCCCTCGGCTATTTCATGGCCGGGCACGGCATCATCATGATCGCAGCGGTGACGATCGCCTCGTTCGTCAATCGACAGGACGCCATCGACCACTGGCACGGCGCCCACGAGGACCTATGACCAGCTTGGGCGGGAGCAGGGCCTGATGTCGGCGATGTTCGGACGCCGGGCGGTCAACCCCCGGCTTGGCACGTACTTTGGCATCTTCGCGAGTGCTTTCACGGCCTTGACGCTGCTCGTGCTCGTGTTCGAGCAGCTCGGCAGCGAGGACTGGGCACTGCGCGCGGCCATGCTGCTCGTGCCGTTTGGTATGTACATCGTCATTGGACTCGGTTGCCGGTCGACCGAGGTGCTGGAGTTCTTCGCCTCCGGCCGCCGCGTGCCGGCCGTCAACAGTGGCGCGGTCATGTCGGTCACCGCCCTGGGCGGCACCGGCATTGTCGCGCTGACCGGCCTGTTCTTCATCCATGGTTTCGATGCCTGGTGCATCGGCACCGGCGTCGTCGCCGGATTCGTGGTGATGGGGGTCGCGATTGCGCCGTTCTTGCGCAAGTTCGGCGGGTTTACCGTCGCCTCCTACCTCGGCCGTCGGTTCGACAGCCGGCTGCTGCGCATCGTGGCCGCCGCCCTGCTCACCGTCGCCATGCTGCTGTTTCTTGCCGCCGAGATGTCCGTGGCGGCGGCCGTGGGGGCGCGGCTGTCCGGCCAAGCCAAACCCTATGTCATGGTTCTCATCGTCGCGACGATCGCCGGATGCACGGTTCCCGGCGGACTGCGTAGCGCCACCTGGACGCTGACGGCGGCGGTCATCGTCCTTGTCCTCGCGATCATGGTTCCGGCCGGGCTCATGGCGGTCTTGGCCGGCAACCTGCCCGTCCCGCAACTCAGTCATGGCCCGACACTGCGAGCGCTCGGCGTTCTGGAGCGCAGCCAAGGCCTGCCGCTCGCCGCCATGCCGCCGCTCGCCATGAACTTCGCCGGCACCGAGATGACGGCGATGGCCCAACGGTTCGCGTCGCCGTTTGGCAGCATCGGACCCATCGCCTATGTGCTCGCCGCGCTGACGACCATGGCCGGCGTCGCCGTGGCGCCCTGGCTGTTGCCGCGCATCGGCACCACGCCCGGCATCTACGAGACCCGCAAATCGACCGGATGGGCGACCGTGTTCACCGGAATCGTATTGCTCACGCTGTCGGCTTTTGCCGTCTTCATGCGCGACATGGTGATGGAGCAATTGACCATGCGCGAAATCGCCAGCGCGCCGGCATGGTTCGCCACCCTGGTGAATGAGGGGCTGGCGGCCGTCGGTGCCGAAGGGCCGCGCCTCGCGCCGCAGAGCGTGCTGTTCGCCCGCGACGGCGTGCTCTTCGCCCTGCCGATCGCCGCCGGCTTCCCCGATACGGTGCTTTACATGACGCTCGCCGGCGCACTGGCCGCCGCCCTTGCCGGTGCCGTCGCCGCCACCACCGCCATCGCCCACACCGTCGGCGAGGACATCGTCGCCGGCACCAGCTGGGACCCGCTGCCGGATCGGGTGCGGATCTATCTGGCGCGGATCGCCATGATCGTCATCCCGGTGTGCGCCGCTCTGATCGCCGCGTCGACACGGGCCGACCCGTTCAAACTGGCGCTGTGGGCCCTGGCCCTGTCGGGCTCCACCGCGTTCCCGGTCATCTTCCTGTCGATCTGGTGGAAGCGGCTCGACGAGCAGGGCGCGCTGGCGTCTATGGTCGTCGGCTTTTCCGTGGCGGTGCTGACCATCCTGTTCGCCGAGACGACGGGCATCGGATTGAGCAGCCTGCTCGCCGGTGTGTTCGGCATCCCGGCGGCGACGCTGGTGGCGCTCGGGATCTCCGCCTGGCGCGGCGCCCCCGGAAAGCCGGAACTCGAACTCGTCATGGATATTCGCATCCCGGGCGGCGAGACGCTGTATGACCGCGACGCGCGCCGCCAACGCCAGAAGCAGCGGCAGCTGCGTTGACCTTCGCCCGTCGAACCGCATGATCGCGGGCCCAAGCACCGCCCTTGGCAACCGAGACGGGAAATCGATGCAACCAATCCTCCGCGAGTTGTTTCCTGCGATCGAGCCCTACGCGACCGGCCGCCTTGCGGTGACCGATGGCCACGAGCTGTACTTCGAGCAGAGCGGCAATCCCGATGGCGAGCCGGTCGTGCTGCTGCACGGCGGTCCCGGTGGCGGCTCGAACCCGACCATGCGGCGGCTCCACGATCCGGCACGATTTCGCATCGTCCTGTTCGACCAGCGCGGCTGTGGCCGCTCCACGCCGCACGCCTCCCTGACCGCCAATACGACATGGGATCTGGTCGCCGACATCGACCGGCTGAGGCGCCATCTCGGCATTGCCCGCTGGCATGTCGTCGGCGGCTCGTGGGGCTCGACACTGGCGCTCGCCTACGCTCAGAGCGAGCCCGGGGCCGTTGCCTCGCTGCTGCTGCGGGGCATTTTCCTGCTGCGCGCCCGCGAACTCGCCTGGTTCTACCAGAACGGCTGCAGCTGGCTCTTTCCGGACGCCTATGCGGCATTCGAGGCGCCGATCCCGCCGGAAGAGCGCGCCGACATGATCGGCGCCTATTACCGCCGCCTGACCCACGCATCGCCGGCGGTGCAACTGGAGGCCGCCCGCGCCTGGAGCACCTACGAGGGCTCGACGCTCTCGCTCGTTCCGGACCCTGAGCGCGTCCGCCTTTTCGCGACCGACCGCTACGCACTGGCCTTCGCGCGCATCGAGAGCCACTATTTCGTCAATCGCGGCTTCTTCGACCGCGACGACCAGCTGTTGCAGAACGTCGGCCGTATCCGCCATATCCCGGCGGCGATCGTCCACGGCCGCTACGACGTCGTCACGCCGTTGCGCAGTGCCTGGGATCTCGCATCGGTTTGGCCGGAGGCGGACCTTCGCATCGTGCCGACCGCAGGCCACGCGATGACCGAGCCCGGCATTGTCGACGAGCTGATCCGACAAGCCGCGCGGCTTTCCGACGCCGTCAGTCGTCCCTGAGCTGGCGCGGTGCGACCGGATAGAGGCCTTCCTGGCCGAGCATCCACACCTCGAGGCCGCTGCCGCCGAACAGCGGCTGGAAGGCATCGTCGAGAATGTTCAAGCCGCCCGTATAGGCGCCGAACGCCGGCATCACCAGCCGCAGCCGGTTGCCGACGAAGCAGGGCCGGCGGATGACGGCGCCGTGATGCGAGAGCTTGGCGGCAGGATGCAGATGTCCGCAGATCTCGTGCGTCACCGGGCCCGGCCGCGGCTCGTGGCAGAACATCAGCCCGGCCCGCACGATGCAATCGACCACCTCGCCGCCGAGCGCATCGGCGATGACGGGATCGTGGTTGCCCGTCACCCAGATCCAACGCCGGCCGTCCTGCAGAATGCGGAGGATGTCGCGGTCGCCGGCATCCATGCGTTCAGCCCCCCCCGGATCGTGCAGCCCGTCACCGAGCGAGACGACGGTTTCCGGTTCATAACGCTCGATCGCCTCGGCGAGCCGCACCAGCGTGTCGCGCGTGTCGTACGGGGGCAGCAGGCGCCCGCGCTTGGCGAAAGACGACCCCTTCTCGAGATGCAGATCGGCGACCACCAGCAACCGCTCGGCTGGCCAATACAGCGCACCCGAACGGTCGGCCACGAACGCCCGCCCCGCGACCGTGATCGGCTGGCGGTCGTAGTCTCCGAGCGAGAGGCGCTCCGGCTTCAGCTGCAGCACCATCAGGTCTCCGTTGCCTCGCGGATCAGCGATTCGGCCGCATCGCGCAGGATCATCTCGCTCGCTTGGCCCGCCACCGGCTCCTTGCCGATCTCGAGCAGGATCGGCACCGCCAGCGGCGACACCCGGTCGAGCGGCATGTGGCGGATGTTACCCGTGATTCGGGCCAGAAAGTCGCCGAGCCGCCCGATATCCAGCAGCCCGGTCGCCGCATCGGTCCATGCCGCCTCGAGCAGCACATGATGGGGGTCGTGCCGGCGCAGCACGTCGTACAGCAGGTCCGACGAGACCGTCATCTGCCGCCCGGTCTTTTCCTGGCCCGGGTGCCGACGCTCGATCAGACCGGCGATGGTGGCGCAGATCCGGAACGAGCGCTTCATGAGGGTCGATTCGGCAAGCCATGCCTCGAGATCGTCGCCGAGCATGTCCTGGTCGAACAGCTGTCCGAGCGTGAGCCCGCCGGTGGCGATCATGGCCTCGAGGCTGCGGCCGCACCAGATCGCCAACGCATAGTCGTTGGCGACGAACCCGAGCGGCGCCGCACCGGCCCGATCGAGCCGGCGCGTCAGCAGCATGCCGAGCGTCTGGTGTGCGAGCCGGCCCTCGAACGGATAGGCGACCAGGTAATGCCGTGGCCCGCGCGGGAACGTCTCGACCAGCACCTCGCCGGGACCCGGAATGGCGCTGCGGGCGCGCTGCAGTCTCAACCACTCCGACACGGGGCCGGGCAGGCCGGGCCAGGCCGCTTCGCTGGCCAGCATCCGCCGCACGCGCTGGGCGAGATGCGTCGACAGGGGAAACTTGCCACCGGGATAGGAGGGGATCATGGGGTCGGTGGCCGTCGTGCGCGAGGCGAAGACGTCGGACTCGCGCACGCCTTCGAGGCGCAGGATCTCGCCTCCGAAGACGAACGTGTCGCCCGGTGTCATCTCGCCGACGAACCATTCGTCGATCTCGCCGAGCACGCGCCCGCCGGCGAGCGGTTTGGCCGCGGCGCGCCGAGCCGGACCGCGGCGCCCGACCAGACGGACCTTCAGCATCGGGCTGTCGACGATCGTGCCCACGTTCAAGCGATGCTGCTGGGCGAGCCGCGGGTGCGCGATTCGCAGCCGGCCGTCCTCGGCCGGCCGCAGCCGCGCGTAGCGCTCGTAGCTCCGCAGCGCATAGCCCCCGGTCGCGACGAAATCGACGACGCGGTCGAAGGTCGCCCGGTCGAGCCCGGCATAGGCCGCCGCCGTGCGGATCTCGGCGTACAACTCGTCTGGCGCGAACGGTCCCGCGCAGGCCACGCCCATGACGTGCTGGGCCAGCACGTCGATCGTGCCGGTGCGGTTGAGAATGGCGTCCTGGGCCCCGTCGCGCGCCGCCTCCAGCGCCGCCCGGCACTCCAGCACCTCGAAGCGGTTGGCCGGCACCAGGATCGCCTTGGACGGCTCGTCGAGCCGGTGGTTGGCGCGGCCAATCCGCTGGATGAGCCGGCTCGCACCCTTCGGCGCGCCGATGTTGACGACGAGATCGATGTCGCCCCAGTCGATGCCGAGATCGAGCGTCGAGGTGGCGACCACCGCCTTGAGCCGGCCCGCCGCCATGGCGGCCTCGACCTTGCGCCGCTGCGTGGCATCGAGCGATCCGTGGTGCAGGGCGATCGGCAGGTTGTCGTCGTTGATGCGCCAGAGCTCCTGGAACACCAGCTCGGCCTGCATCCGCGTGTTCACGAACAGCAGCGAAAGCTTGTGGCTGCGGATCGCGGCGTAGATCTCCCGCATCGCGTAGCGCGCGGTGTGCCCGGACCAGGGCAACGCATCCTCGGTCTCCAGGATGCGGATATCGGGCGGCGCACCGCCGGCCACCACCACGAGATCGGCGAGATGCAGCGCGGTGTCCGGCTGATGCTGGGGCACGAGGAAGGCTCGCAGCTCGCTCGGCCGCGCCACCGTCGCCGACAGCCCGACGGTGACGGCACCGGGCGCCAGCGCTTGCAGCCGGGCGAGGCCGAGGGCCAGCAGGTCGCCGCGCTTGGAAGCGACCAGCGCATGCAACTCGTCGAGCACGATCGTTCTGAGCCCGCCGAAGAGATGCGCGGCATCGGCGTGGCTCAGCAGCAGGGCGATCTGCTCCGGTGTCGTCAGCAGGATGTCGGGCGGGCGGATGCGCTGGCGTTGGCGCTTGGCTTGCGAGGTGTCGCCCGAGCGGGTCTCGATGCGCACGCCGAGGCCCATCTCGGCCACCGGCGTCGTCAGGTTGCGGGCCACGTCGACGGCCAACGTCTTGAGCGGCGAGATGTAGAGCGTGTGGAGCCCAGCCCCCTCGACATTCGCCCGCGGGCGGGCGGCCAGCTCGACGAGGCTCGGCAGGAACCCCGAGAGCGTCTTGCCGGCCCCCGTCGGCGCGATCAGCAGCGTCGGCCGGCGCAGCCGGGCCTGCTCCAGCAACACCAGCTGATGCGGCCGCGGCGCCCACCCGCGCGCGGCAAACCATCCGCCGAACGGTTCCGGCAGCACGACCGGCGGCTGTGCCGGTCGGCGTGCTGAAACCCGTTTTCCCGTCGCGCCTGCCATTCTGGCCGTGTCCCACTCGTGATCGCCTGACCGTGCAGACTATGCTAAGGCGCACCGACGGGCTGCGTGCGGCCCCGATCACCCGCCTCGTCCGTGAGGCTTGCGCAGAGGGGCAACTCCATGGACCGCAACCAGATTTTCGGCGGCAATCCGCTGTCCGTCGTGATCCGTCTGATCGTACTGTCGATCGTCGTCGGCGTCGTCCTTTCGGCGCTCGGCATCACGCCGCAGAACCTCTTCTACCACCTCAACATTCTGGCACGACGCATCTACGATATGGGCTTCGGCGCGATCGAGTGGGTGCTCGGCTATCTGGTGCTGGGCGCCATGGTCGTCGTGCCGGTGTGGTTCCTTTCCCGCCTGTTCGGCTCGGCAAGCCGCAAGGACGGCCCCTGAGCGGCATGTCGCCCCACCGGGTCGTCTCGTCGGATCGCCGCCTCAGTCACCGCGACGTGGTGGCCATAGCGCTGCCGATTACCCTCTCGAACGCCACCACCCCGCTGGTCGGCTTCGTCGATACGCTGGCGATCGGCCAGCTCGGCGCGGCCCACCTGATCGGCGGCGTCGCCATCGCAGCCAACATCTTCAACGCCATTTACTGGGGCTTCGGCTTCCTGCGCATGGGCACGACGGGGTTCACGTCGCAGGCGGTCGGCGCGGGCGACCGCACGGAGGTGGCCGCCAACCTGTTCCGCGCCTTGCTGATCGCCGGCATGGCCGGTGCTTTGGTCGTTTTGCTGCAGGCGCCGCTGGCGCGCGGCGCGCTCTGGTTCATGGGGGCCTCCGCGGATGTGGAGGCTGCCGCCCGCGCCTACTATGACCTGCGCATTTGGGCCGCTCCCGCGGGGCTCGCGAACTTCGCGCTGCTCGGCTGGTTCATCGGGCTCGGGCGCGCCGGCGTCGCCTTCTGGCTGCAGCTGTTGCTCAACCTCGTCAATATCGGCCTCGCCTATCTGTTCGTCATCTATCTCGGGGGTGGCGTCGAAGGCGCCGGGCTCGCTGCGCTTATCGCCGAGGTCACCGCCGCCGCCGTCGGCATCGTCGTGGCGCTGCGCGAACTCGAGGCGCGCGCCGCCGGTGCCGGCTGGACCGCCATTCTCGACGTGGCGCGCCTGAAGCGTATGGTCGCGGTCAACGTCGACATCACCATCCGCACGTTCTGCGTGCTCGGCGCCTTTCTCTTCTTCACCGCCCAGAGCGCCCAGACCAACGATCTGACGCTCGCGGCCAACGCCATCCTGACGTCGATGGCGACCATCGCCGTCTATCTGCTCGACGGGTTCGCGTTCGCCGCCGAGACCTTGATCGGCCAATCGATCGGTGCGCGATCGCGGGCGCGGTTCCGCGAGTCGATGTGGATGTCCACCATCTGGGCCGGCATTTTCGGCGTCGTTCTGTCGGCCGGACTGTGGTTCGCAGGGGCTCCGATCATCGATGCCATGACGACCAGCGCCGAAGTGCGCGAGACGGCCCGCCAGTATCTCGTCTGGGCTGCCCTCACGCCGATCGTCGGCGTGTGGTGCTTCCAGCTCGACGGCGTCTTCATAGGTGCCACCCGGACGGGCGACATGCGAAACATGATGATCCTGAGCCTGCTTGTCTACATCGGCGCCTGGGCGGTCCTGAAGCCGTTGTTCGCCAACCATGGACTGTGGGCGGCGCTGCACGTCTTCTACGTGGTGCGGGCGGTGACCCTGATGGCGCGGTTGCCGGCGCTCCAGCGCGCCGCGTTCCCCTGAGTGGGGCACACTTGCGCTATGACCGTAAACTTGCGAGGTACACTTAGCATCCGAAGGAGCGGCGCGTGCAGATCGAGTCGATGGCAATCCCCGAGGTGAAGCTGATCCGTCCCAAGTTCATCCGGGACGATCGCGGCTTCTTCGTCGAGACCTTCCGTGCCGACCGCCTCGCCGCGGCCGGCATCGACATCACCTTCGTCCAGGACAACCATTCGCTGTCGGCCAAGGCCGGGACGGTGCGCGGCCTGCACTATCAAACCCCGCCGCGAGCCCAGGACAAGCTGATCCGCTGTGTCCGCGGCGCCATCCTCGACGTCGCCGTCGATGTTCGACACGGCTCGCCGACCTTCGGCCGGTACGTCATGGAGCGGCTCTCGGCCGACGACGGGCTGCAACTGCTCGTGCCGAAGGGCTTCGCACACGGCTTCTGCACGCTCGAGCCGGATACCGAGGTGATCTACAAGGTCAGCGACTACTACGCGCCAGACTGCGACAGCGGGTTCATTTGGAACGATCCGGCTGTCGGCGTGCCGTGGCCAGTGTCGGCGGATGCGGCGATTCTGTCCGGCAAGGATGCCCGCAACCCGCCGCTGGCCGAACTGCCGCCGTCCTTCTTCTATTGAGGCGCGCGAGCGCGTCTATTTCTTCCGGAACGCGTCGAGGCTGACGATCTGCGCGCTATCGGCTTTCTTGGCCTCGGACTCTTGCAATTCGGCAGCGGCTGGCGTCGGCGGAACGGCCGCGACGGATGGCGTGACACGCGGTGACGAGGTCGAAGCTGGCGCGATATCGGCGGTGGCCTTGTCGGCCTTCGGCTTTCGCGGCTGGCGTGGCCGGCGCTCGCCCGTGCGCGTCACCCGCGCGCCCGTCCGTGTCCCGTCGGGGTTGACCGAGACCACCATCGGGCGCGTCGGATCGGCCGTCTCGCCGCTGTCATCCGGGCCTTGATTCGGATCCTCGAACTGCAGGCCGTAGCGCACGCTCGGATCGAAGAACACGCGGATCGATGCGAACGGGACGACCAGGCGCTCCGGAATACCGTCGAACGTCAGCTTCACCTCGAAGCGTTCCTCGTTGACCAGCAGATCCCAGAAGCGGTGCTGCAGCACCACGGTCATCTCTTCCGGATACTTTTCCTTGAGCCGCTTCGACAGCGTGACGCCCGGCGCCTGCGTGTCGAACGAGATGTAGAAATGATGATCACCGGGAAGCCCGGTACGGGCCACCTCGGTCAGGACTGCACGCACCACGCCCCGCATCGCATTCTGGGCCAGAGCGTCGTAGTCGATCTTGGGACCCGGAGTCATATGTTGCGATCGTGCCCTCGTGGTGGGCGCCGCGGCCCAGGGTGGTCGAGTGGAGGGCTTCTGTTGCCCGGTGCCCTCCGAACCGCGCCTTACCCGGCTAGGAGCAAGGACTT
>JBMOGA010000075.1:0-16458 GCA_049318625.1 Hyphomicrobiaceae bacterium | reverse complement strand
AATCATATTCGCGGAGGGCTGTCAGCCGGCGAGAAGTTCAACAGCCTGCTAGATCTCCTGCCCCGGTTCCTTCTCCAAGGCGGCTGCCGATGGCCCGGCCGGCAGGTGCACCCAGAACGTCATGGGAAACCGGGGGTCCGGCCATCGCCTCAGTCTGTTGCCCCGTTTGTCACCCGGCCGGAATTGCTCCCGGTACTGCGGCCAGGATGGTCGCGTGCTGCGGCGCGGGTATCGTCTCCACTCCCACTGATCGCGATCCCATCGGCGCCTCTCGTAGCGAGGTGCCCCATCCGCGCGCGGCTCTCGATAGATCGGCGGCTCCGCAGCGATCGCGTTATCCGGCACGATCGCGGCGACCAACAGAACACAGCAGATCATAATGCGACAAAACATGACGGCTCCTTGAAGAACGTATACGGAGCGAAAATAGTCAACTTTCAGGTTCTTGTCTTGTTCTTTTTTTGATCCAAACAGACGGCGCGCCCGGCCGGCGTGGCCACGGAACCGGCGGTGCGTAGCCGTCCCACTCTTCGCCGCACGACCGGATCTCGTTCGCCAGGCTCTTGTGTCGCGTCGATTGGAGCGGCATGGGGATTGCAAATGGGATTCAGAGCGGTGGGGCCGCTCGGCTCAGGTGCTGGTGACGGCGCCATCTGCCGCAGTGGAATCCTGGGCAATACATCAATAGTTTCATGGACATCGTCTCGCCCCACTCGGCCGTTTAACCTCCGTGTGGGGGACGAGGTGATCGTCAGACTGAATGTGGCCGGGTGGAAGCCGGTCGCGTATCGCACGCGTTGCAGTCGTCGGTGGTGACACCGCCGATTATTGTGCGAGGTAGCGTAAGGGGGCGTGTATGCAGGACCCGGACGAGGCGGCAAACGGCCGCTCGCTCGATCGTTTTGGGCGATCGGCGCTCGGTCACGTGGCCCAGCCGACGGCCATCGACACGACCACTTTGCTGGCCCTTGCCCGCAACCTGGCGCAGACCGGCGAGAGTTCGGCGCCCGCGTCACGGCCCAATGTCCATTCCAGCGCCACGCGGCCTGCTGCCTCATCGCCAGCCCCTGCCGCCGAGCCCGACCTGCCGGTCTTCGACACTGCCATGACGGACCGGTTGGTCGCGGCGCTCAGCGGTTCGATCGCGCCGGCCACGCAGGAGGAGCCACAGCCGACATCAGCGCTTGAGCCGGTCGTTCTCGCCCACGACACCGAGCGGCTGCCGACGACCCTGTCCCGACCGGGTCGAACCGAAACCCCGCCTGGGCGTGAGGCGGTCTGGCCCTCTGCGGTGATGGCATTGGCCTTGGGCGGAGCGGTGATCATCGGTGGCTTTCTGGTTGTCGGGGACCCGCGTCAGCACAAGCGGCCCACGTTTCAGCATGCCGAGGCCAGCGTCGCGCCGATCATTTGGGCGGTCGGGCAGGAAGAAGGCGAGTTCCATGCGGTGCCGCGGCTGCAATCCGGCCCGTCCACGATCTCGCGCCAGGAGCGCGACGCGCTGGCGCTGGCACAAACCCTCATCGCGGTCGGCAACCTCGAGACGGCGCGGGAGATCCTGATGCGGGCGGCCGACGACGGCGGATCGGAGGCGCAGTTCGCTTTGGCAGAAACCTACGATCCCAACGTTCTGGCGGCCTGGGGGATGCCCGAAGCCGCGCCCGATGCGCCACGGGCCCGCAACCTGTATCTCGCGGCGCTCGCGCTCGGTCAGGACCGGGCCAGACGGCGGCTCCAGGCCCTGGAGTAGTCCGTTGATTATCGGCAATTGCGTGCGATTGCGCGCGTGATGGTTGTTATTCCCATCGAACTCGCCCTATAGGGCCAAGGTCTCCAAAGGTTGGAATAGAATCTCTTATCCCAGCCGAAGTCGGGCCACGGAGGGCCGGTGGATGCGGCTTGCGACGTACAACGTCGAGAATATCTTCGAACGGGCCCGGGTGCTCAATCTCGAGAGCTGGGCGGACGGACGGCCGATCCTCGAGGCCTACGCCGAACTCGACGGCCTGATGCACCAGCAGATCTACGACGCCGACATGGGCCGCCGTATGGTCGAACTGCTCAAGGTGCTCGGCCTGGAGAAAACCCGGCGGTCGAAGTACGTGGCCCTCGTCGAGCAGCGCGGGCAACTGGCCGCCGCCACCGCCCTGCGCGGCCTCAGAATCGTGGCGAAGGGACGCGACGACTGGAGCGGCTGGCTGCAGCTCGAGATCGAGCCGGTGCCGCCGGCGTCGGCGTTCGTCGCCGCCCAGGTCGTGCGTGACATCGGCGCCGATGTGCTCGCACTGCAAGAGGTCGAGAGCCGGCGCGCGGTGTCGGTGCTGACGCGCGAGATCGTCCCTTCGATTGGCGGGAAGTCGGCCACCGAGATCTTGCACTCGTCCGGCAACGACGATCGCGGCCTCGGCCTCGGGTTGGCGACGCAGCAGGGCTACAATATCGGCTGGATGCGCAGCCATGCAGATGTCCGCGACGAAGCGGGACAGCCGCTGTTCGGGCGGGATGCGGTCGAAGCCTCGGTATGGACGCCGTCGGGGCAGGTCGTCTGGTTGATCCTGACCCAACTCAAGAGTCGCGGCTACGGCGCCAAGGATGCATCGGACGCGCGCCGGAACCGGCAAGCGACCGCCATCGCGGCGAGCTATGCGCGGCTCACCTCCGAAGGCGCCAAGCTGGTGGCGGTCTGTGGCGATCTCAACGACACGCCGGACAGCGAGGCCCTGGCGCCGCTGCTGCGCGCCACGGACCTGCAGGATGTTTCGGCCCATCCCGCCTTCCAGACCGACGGCCATGTCGGGACGTTCGGCCGGGCCACCTCGAAAGAGAAGACCGACTACCTGTTGCTGTCCCCGGCCTTGTTCAAGAAGGTGAACGGTGGCGGCGCCTGGCGGAAAGGGGCGTGGGGCCCGAGCAAGCTGCCGCCCTGGGACATCTACCCCGAGATGAAGTCCAGCTACGACGCCGCTTCCGATCATGCCGCGCTGTGGTGCAGCCTCGATCTCTAGGCGGACGGCTCGTCGACGGCCGCGCGGGCAATCTCCGCCAGGACCGCCGGGATGTTGTCGTAGATCCAGAAGTGTCCGGCGCCAGCGATCGTGGTCAGGCGCGCGCGTCGCAGCCGTTGCGCCAGCGCGAGGCCCAACGCGACCGGCACGACCACATCGGCGGTTCCCTGCCAGACCAGCGTGGGGGCAGAGACAGCGTCCAGCGGCACCCCCCACGGCCGACCGAACAGGGCCAAGTCCTGCAAGGCGCCGGCCGGACCCTGACGGAGGCATTCGCGGACATCGGCAATCACATGGGCGGCGATCTCGGGCCGCACCAGTATGGCACGGTCCGGATTGCCGAGGCTGTTGGCGAACAGGCGATGAAACAGGGTGGGGCTAGCGCGGAACAGCGCCGCCGCACAGAGCGCCGACAGGCGAGCCAGGTTCGCCGACTGGCCGAGCTTCAGGAAGAACAGGCGATGACCGGTGTGGAGCGCGATCTCGCCCGAGAGGTCGGCGATCGGTCCCATCGGACTGACGAGAGCAAGCAGGCGGACGCGCGGCCCCCAGGCCGCAGCAGCGGCCACCGCATAGGGGGCGCCGCCGGAAACGCCGAAAAGGATCACGCGGTCGACGCCGATCCGGTCGAGCATCTCGGCGGTATCGGCCGCGCCTGAGGCCAGCGTGCGGCCAGGGTGCGGGCTCGAGCCGCCGCAACCGGGCCGATCCGGGCAGATCAGTCGCAGTCCCAGCGCGCGGGCCGGAGCATCGGCCGGCCGGAACATGAGACGCGAGCCCGGACTGCCGTGCAGAAGAACCATCGGAACGCCGGCGGGGTCGCCGAACTCGGCATAGGAGATCTGGCGTCCACACGCGAGATGGACGGTGCTTTCGCGCCCATCTCGCTGGTCCGTCATGGGTCTATCTACTCCGCCGCCGCTGGCGGATGGAGGCCCGCGGTCGGGCTCACCGGCACGCCGTGATGCGCCGAATTGTTGTTGGCCGCCGTCGCCGCCTGATTGGCCGAGGCCGCTGCCAGCGTCTTGCGCTGGATGCCCAGGCGTTCCTCAGCCGACTGCAGGATCTGACCGAGCAGCTCCGCGTAACGCATGCCCTGGAAGCCCGCCATGATGTTGAGCTTGCCGTCCCAGCACCAGCCGGGATTGGGGTTGACCTCGAGCAGCTTGATTTCACCCTTGGCGTCGGCCCGGAAATCGAACCGCGCGTAGTCGCGGCAGCCCAGCCGCTCGAACAGCCGCGCCGACTGCTCGATGAGCTGCGACTGCACATGGTCGGCCAGACTGGCCTCGTGGTAGCGGATCTGCGTCCAGTAGGGGCTGTCCGGCTCCCACTTGCTCTCGTATCCGAGGATGCGCGGCAGCTTCGGATCGAGACCCGAATAGTCGACCTCCAGGATCGGCAGCGCCCGCAGGCCCTGATCCGGATTGCCGATCAAGCTGACGGAATACTCCGGCCCCGTCAGGTATTCCTGAACCAGCACGGGGCGGCGCGGGAACTCGGTGCGCAGCCGCTCGAGATAGTCGAGTAGCGCCCGCTCGTTGTGGACGACGGCATCCTTGGTGATGCCCTGCGAGCTGTCGCCGTAGTTCGGCTTCAGCAGCGCCGGGAACACCGACGGCAGCGTCGCCCCTTGGTCGCCGGGACGCACGTACGTCTCGAGCGGCACCGGCACGTCGAGCGAGGTGGCGACCGCCCGTACGAGGCCCTTGTCGTAGCAGGACGCCAGCGTCGGTGCCGCCGCCCCGGTATAGGGCAGCGCGTACAGCTCGAGCATGGCCGGAACGTGCAACTCCTTGAAGGGGTCGTTGTTCCAGCCCTCGTCGCACAGGTTCAGCACGAGATCGGTGCGCAGCTCGGCCAAGTCGCGCTGCAGCGTCTGGTGGTTGTCGAGATAACGGAAGCGATAGCCCGGCAGCTCGTCGAGCGCGTTCTTCAACTGGCGGACGGTGTCGAGGTCCTCCGGATTGAAGGTGCCGCCGCGTTTGACCTGGTCCGGCAGGCGCGGGTCGCCCATCAGCACGGTGACATCGAGCGCCTGCTGGCGACCCTTGGCCCGGCGGGTGGTCACCTGCGGCGCATCGGCCGTCAACAGGATGCGGCGCGCCATCATGCCGAGGTCCTGGTCGCGGTCCGACAGCGCCTCTGTGGTGCCGTGATGGCGCACGTTGCGGAAGCCGGTCTTCTCGAGCAGGCGGCTGATGCCTTCCTTGGTGTAGAGCCGCTCGGCATAGAACTGGTCGGCGATCACGCCCATCTCGTCATGGACGATGACCTCGCGGCTGATCAGCCGCTCCTTGTCCTGGCTGATCGAACGTTCGCGGCAGACGAAGTGATGCTCGTCGATCCACTCCCACGAGCGGCGCTCGAAGTGCTCGGCCATGTAGGCGCCGTCGGTGATGTCGAGCACCAGCTGACCGCTGGCGCGGAGGATCTTGCCGACCGTCGCCAGGACCTTCTCGTCGTCCTGCTTGTTCGAGAAATAGCCGAACGAGTTGCCCATCACGACGACGCAGTCGAAGCTCGAGTCGGGCAGCCGCGGGTTGCGCGCATCGCCTTCCTTGAAGACGACCTGCAGATGCTCGGTCTGGGCGCGTTTGCGCGCCAGACGGATCAGGTAGCGCGAGCGGTCGACGCCGACCACGTTGCGGAAGCCGCGCCGCGCCAACTCGAGACCGTGGCGGCCCTGGCCGCAGCACAGATCGAGGATGTCGCTGACCGGCTGGATGGCGGCCGCCGACACGATGAAGTCGACGTCGCGCCGGGTATTCTCGACGTTCTCGACGACGTCACCGTCGGTTTTCACGTAGAGCGCATTGAAGAGCTTCCGCCACCATTCCGGTGGCAGATGCGCCTCGAGATCCGCAACAGGACCGAGGCAAGAGCGCGCGGAATTGCGCTTTGGCCGCTTCGGCTTCGAAGCCAATGCCATGATGGACTTTCGCCCTCCGTGTGCCGCCGTACCGAGAGGCGAGGGGCGAATTGATACCCTCGACAGACAGCCGCGCAAGCCCGTGTGCAACCGAGGCCCCTTTGGCCTCAACGGCGAAGGAAATTAGTGGGTCGATGAGGCAATGCAAGTCCTGAGCTTGTCATTCGATGGGGATTATTCGCGCGCCGGTGGACAAGGCCTCCGCCATGGCACCGGCATGCCCCACTTTGCCGGTTGCGATCAGGCGGCGCGAGTCAAAATCGTGACAAAAAAGCCATCGGTCCCATGGCCGGCCGGTGACAGCTGGAGATGATCCGTGCGGCCGTCGGCCGACGGCGGGGGCGGCACCGCCAGCGTGCGTTGCCACACCTCGGCCCAGGGCTCGATCGTGTACTCGGGAGCACGGCCGAGAAACGCCGCGATCTGATCGCCGTTCTCTTCCGGCAGCAGGGAGCACGTCACGTAGACCAGGCGACCGCCCGGGCGGACTAGCGGCCGGGCCAGATCGAGGACCGCCTGCTGCTCGGCCACCCGCTGCTCGAGGCTGTGGGGACGAACGCGCCACTTCGCATCGGGGCGGCGGCGCCAGACACCCGAGCCGGTGCACGGCGCATCGGCAAAGACGACATCGAAGCGGGCGGCGAGGTCACCGAGGGCCGCCGCATCGCCCGGCTGAAGCACTTGCACATTGCGCACGCCGGCCCGCTTCAAGCGCTCGAAGATGGGGCGAAGCTGATGCTTGTCGGAATCGTAGGCGAACACCTGTCCGGTGTTCTGCATCTCGGCGGCCAGCGCGAGAGTCTTGCCGCCGGCACCGGCACACAGGTCGAGCACCTGCATGCGCGGGCCGACCCCGGCCAGCAGCGCAGCGATCTGGCTGCCCTCGTCCTGCACCTCGAACCAGCCCTTGCCATGGGCCGGATCGGCCTCGACGTTCGGTTGGCGCCCGAGACCGGCGCGGGCCGGCAGGCGGACCCCGAGGGGCGAGAATGGTGTCGGCTCGGCACCATGGCCAGCCAGAGCCTTGAGCACCCGCTCGCGGTCAGCCTTGAGACGGTTGATGCGCAGATCGACGGGCGCGCGTGCTGTCAGCGCCTGCCCTTCGGCCACGGCGCGGGCGCCGAAGGCACGCTCGAGCGACGGCATCATCCATTCCGGCACGTCGGCCCGGAGATGGCTCGGCGTGTCGTCGGACAGGGTTCGGACCAGGCCGGCCCGCTCGTCGTCGGTCAATGCGGCCGGGCTATGGACGGATCCGTCGACGTGCCGGGCAAGTTCGTCGGGCGAGATGCCAAGCGCCGACGGCGCGGCGCCGAGGACCAGAGCGCGCGGGGTCTCGGCTCCCATGCGGGCGGCCAGCGAAAGGCGGTGGCGCAGAACGTCGAAGACGAGGTTGCCGATGGCCGAGCGATCGCCCGAGCCGGCGAAGCGGTGGGCCTTGCCCCAGTCGGCCAGCGCGTCGCTGGCGGGACGATGGCGCTCGGCGATCTCGGTGACGACCTCGATGGCGGCTTCGATCCGTGCGCCCGGTTTCATCAGATGCCACTCCAGATGACCCGCACGGCGAGCAGGCCCCACAAACCGACGAGCGCCGCAAAGCCGACCAGATAGGCCGAGCCGCGCCACATGATCACATTGGAGCCGAGGTGGACGGCGGCGTGAACCAGTCGGGACAGCACGAAGATCCAAGCGAGCAGGAACATCGCCATGTCGACGTTGCAGGTGACGAGGGCAAAAGCGGTGCCCGCGTAGAACAGGACGGGCAGCTCGAACTGGTTCTTGAAATTGTTGGCCGCCAGCAGCGCCGGCCCCTCCCAATCCGCGTCACGGGCGAGCGCCATATCCTGTATCGTCTGCATGCGGATCGCCATCGAACGCCGCCGGCGCCGTCCGAGGACGACGAGGACGGCAAAGGTGAGGAGCACCTGCGCGAACACCGGCAGCAGGATGAGGTTCTGGGCCATGCGTTGGTCGAGTAACTCCAGCACAGGTTCAAGGGCTCACGGTTGGAGCCGACGGCACAAAGGGTCGCGCAGCGGAGCCGCCGGTCGTCAACCGCCGCCGGCGGCCGGATAATTCGGGCTCTCGCGGGTGATCGATACGCCGTGCGGATGACTTTCGCGCATGCCGGCGGGAGAGATACGCACGAAGCGGGCCCGCTCCTTCAGCTCGGGCAGCGTGGCCGCTCCGACATAGCCCATGCCGGCCCTCAGACCACCGACGAGCTGATGGAGCACGCCGCCGACCGATCCCTTGTAGGGCACCTGACCCTCGATCCCCTCGGGCACCAGCTTCAGCGTGTCCTTCACTTCCTGCTGGAAGTAGCGGTCGGCCGAGCCGCGCGCCATGGCGCCGACGGATCCCATGCCCCGGTACGACTTGTAGGTGCGGCCCTGGTAGAGATAGGTCTCGCCCGGGCTCTCGTCCGTGCCGGCGAGCAGCGAGCCGACCATCACGCAGTCGGCACCGGCGGCGATCGCCTTGGTGATGTCGCCCGAAAACTTGACGCCGCCATCGGCAATGATCGGCACGCCATGGCGCTTGGCCTCGCCGCAGCAATCCAGGATCGCGGTGAGCTGCGGCACGCCGACACCGGCGACGATGCGCGTCGTGCAGATCGAGCCGGGGCCGATGCCGACCTTGACCGCGTCGGCGCCGGCCTCGATCAGGGCCCGCGTTCCTTCCGCCGTCGCCACGTTGCCGGCGACGACCTGCGTGCGGTTGGACAGTTTCTTGATCCGCGACACCGCTTCGAGCACGCGGGCCGAATGCCCGTGGGCGGTATCGACCACGATCAGGTCGCAGCCGGCGGCGATCAGGCGCTCGGTGCGCTCGTGGCCGTCCTCGCCGACCGTGGTGGCGGCGGCGACGCGCAGGCGGCCCTGCTCGTCCTTGGCGGCATTGGGATTCTGCTGCGCCTTCTCGATGTCCTTCACCGTGACGAGGCCGACGCAGCGATAGGAACTGTCGACCACCAGCAGCTTCTCGATGCGATGGGTGTGGAGCAGGCGCTTCGCCTCCTCCTGGGAGACGCCGGCACCGACGGTGATCAGCCGCTCCTTGGTCATCAACTCGGAGACCGGGGTAGACGGGTTGGTGGCAAAGCGCACGTCGCGGTTCGTCAGGATGCCGACCAGCTTGTGCGACTTCGGATCAACGACGGGTATCCCCGAGATGCGGTGGCGCCCCATCAAGGCGAGGGCCTCGTCGAGGCGCGCGGTCGGTGCGATGGTCACCGGATCCAGCACCATGCCGCTGACGAACCGCTTCACCATCTCGACCTCGCTCGCCTGCCGCTCGGGCGTCAGGTTGCGATGGATGACGCCGACGCCGCCCGCCTGCGCCATGGCGATGGCAAGGCGGCCCTCGGTGACCGTGTCCATGGCGGACGATATGATCGGGATGTTCAGGGACACCGTCTTGGTGACACGGGTGCCGACATCCACCTGGCCCGGCATGACCTCGGAGGACTGGGGAACCAGCAGGACATCGTCGAAGGTGAGCCCAACGGCGGTATCGATGATGACCGGGCTCGCAATCATGTCGTCTCTCCGGTGAAAAGGTCCACGGGGCAGATCCCGCCGACGATTTCAAAAGGCGCTTAGCACGCAGCGAAGGCAAGGGAAAGGCGGCCCCGTCCCCTGTGGACGATCTGGCCGGGCAAAGTCTAGCCGGGCGCGCCGGCGCAGATCACCTTGACCGTGAACTGCTTGGCGCGGTCCGCCAAGTCGGCCGGATCCAATTCCTTGGCCGCCTCGGCGTCGGGCAGGGTCAGGCCGTTGGTTTCCAGGAAGTTGGCGGCGGTGCCGGCCTTGATCGCGAAGTTCACGTTCTGGGCCACATCGTTGGTGTAGCGCGCCACGCCGAGCGCATTGAGCTTGGCGACGATGACGCCGACGACATTGCCGTGCTTGTCGAGCAGCGGGCCACCACTGTTGCCCGGCTGGACCGGCGCGGAGATCTGAAGCTGGCTGGTGTCGTCGGACAACCCCGCCAGCGCCGTCACGTTGCCGAGCGTGAAGTTGCCGCCCGATGCCAGAACGCCGGAAAGGGGAAAGCCGAAGACGGCGACGGTGTCACCGAGCCGCACCCGCGACTTGAACGTTGGCACGGTCGCCGGCTTGCCCGAGACCAGCAGCAGCGCGAGGTCGTTCTTCGGGTCGCCGGCGAGCAGCTTGGCGGTTACCGGCGGCTTGCCGACCTCGGCGACCTCGATACGGCTGCACGTGCCGGCGACGTGGTAGTTGGTGAGCACGTGTCCCGACCCTGTGACGAAGAATCCGGTGCCCGAGCCGCCGCCCTTCGACGGCGCCTTGCCCGGCGGCGCCGGCGCGGCCTTGGCGTCGGCGACCGCGCGATCGGCGCGGGCCTTCTGGCAGGCCAACACGGTGCGCAGCGCCGCGCGGGAGCCGGCGAGCGACAGGCCGGCGATGCGCTTGCCGCTCTCGTTCACGGTGATGCCGCCGGCCTCGGCGAAATCCAGCAGGAACTTTTCTTTGAGAGAGATGATGAGCACGCCCTTGTCGGTGGGGCGTTCGAAGCCGACGAAACTGCCGTTCCAGCGCCCCCGGCCCTGGGTATCGATCTGCAGCTTGTAGGTCTTGCCTTTCTCGATCGAGCGCCAATTGGGGTTGGTGAAGGCGACATAGAATTCGACGTCGACCCCGTAGCCGATCCAGATCGTCGTCTTGTCGGTGAACGTGGCGGCCGCGAAGCAGCCGGCCAAGCCCTTGCTGTAGCCGATCCGCCAGCCCTCGACCTCGGCCACGCTCTCGTCGAAGGTCAGCGCGCCCTGGGCTGCGCCGAGATCGCGCTGCCCGACCAGGGCCATCAGCGCCACGAGGGCGGTCGCCAGCATTCTGGCCGCTCTTCCACCCCACATGTGCCGCCTCCGCCGCGCCGCCGCGTCCGACCGAAGTTGAAGCATAGGCCGCCACCACTTCCAAGCGTGGCGCGGCATTATGTTGAAGGTGCTAAGACGTGCGGATCAGGATGATCCCGGCCACCGCGGACGCTGCAGAAAGCCACTCGACGGGCCCGACCCGCTCACGCAGGAGCCACGCCGCAAAGGCGGTGGCGAACAGCACGCTGGTCTCCCGCAGAGCCGAGACCGGTCCGATCGGCCCGCGCGTGAAGGCGTAGAGCAGCAGCACATACGACGTCATCGAAACGACGGCCGTCAGCAGGCCGAACCGCCAGTCCGCCGCCGTGAGCCGGACCGGCGAGCGGCCCTCCAGCGCGCCGAGAACGCCGAGCGCGATGGCGTTGAGGATGGCCAGCGTCGCGGCGTAGGCGACCACACTGCCGCTGATGCGGGCGCCGTGCGCGTCCATGTACACGTAGCCGGCCGCGAACAGGCTGGACAGCGCGGCAAGCGCCAGTCCCGCGGGTGCTGCTTTCTGCCGGCGGAGACTGTGGAGCCCGAGCACCACCAGCGCGACCGAGACGAGAGCGATGCCGGCCACGGCCGGGAGCGACACGAGCTCGCCGGCCGACACCATCGCGGCCACCGCGACGAGCGGCGGAGTCAGCCCGCGTGCGATCGGGAAGCCGACGGAAAAGGGCGTCCGGCGATAGGTCGCCATCATGGTGCGCATCGAGATCAGGTTGAAGACGAGCCCACCGGCAATCCACGGCCAGGCGCGTTGATCGGGTAGGCCCGACCATGCGAGCAGAGGGACGGCGAGCAGACCGGCCGCCAGCACGACAACGGCGAACCCATCGCCGGGGTCGGGCCGCGCCCGGGCCGCCGCGTTCCAGGCGGCATAGGTGACGGCGCTGGCGAGGGCGGCGATAAAGGCGAGCTGATCCACCGCCGTTCAGCCGCGAAAGCCGGTCGCGAGCACGTAGAGCTCGGAGGAATCGGCGCGGCTCGCCGGCGGCTTCACGTGCTTCACGGATTTGAACGAGCGCTTCAGAAGCTCGAGAAGATCACGCTCCGTGCCGCCCTGGAAAACCTTGCAGAGAAAGCTGCCGCCGGGCTTGAGAACCTCGGTTGCGAAATGGCCGGCCGCCTCGGCCAGAGCCATGATTCGCAGGTGATCGGTGGCGGCGTGACCGGTCGCGGGCGCCGCCATGTCGGACAGCACGATGTCGGCGCCGCCGTCTCGCAGCAGCGCCTTGAGTCGGGCCGGCGCCGTCTCGTCCATGAAGTCGAGATGGATGATCGAAACCCCGGCGATCGACTCCATCTCGGAGATGTCGATGGCCACGACCTGGCCGCGGTCCTCGGTCGAGCGGACGCGCTTGGCGGCAACCTGCGACCAGCCACCCGGCGCGGCGCCGAGGTCGACAACGGTCTGGCCGTCGCGCAGCAGGTGATGACGCTCGTCGATCTCGATCAGCTTGAAGGCCGCGCGAGAACGGTAGCCGTCGCTCCTGGCGCGGGCGACATAGGGGTCGTTGAGCTGGCGCTCCAGCCACCTCTGCGACGACAGCGTCCGCTGGCGCGCGGTCTTCAACCGCACCGTCAGATTCCGCTGCCCGCTCGACCCGCCGCGGGGCGCCTTGCCCATTCGTCCTCCTTCACGTCACACGTCGGCCACCGCCATGGTGGGTAGCCGGTCAGCGCCGTCCGCGCCAGCGGTCGTCTCCGTCCTCTGCCATCAGCATCGTGAGGATGCCCTCACGAAGCCCGCGATCGGCCACGCGCAGCCGCTCGGCCGGCCACAACCGCAGCAACGCCTCGAGAATCGCGCAGCCCGCGAGCACGAGATCCGCGCGATCGCGGCCGATGCACGGCTCGGCGACCCGCTGCTCGTAGCTGCGGTCGAGCAGGTCCTGCATCACACCCTGGACGTTGGACGTGGTCAGCCAACAGCCGTCGACGCGATTGCGGTCGTAGCGGTCGAGCCCAAGCCAGACGCCGGCCAGCGTCGTCACCGTGCCGGACGTGCCGAGCAGATGGGCGCTGGTGGTCGCGAGCCGCGCCCCGAACCCGTGCTCGGCCTCGAAGGGTGCGATCAGCGTCCCCACATAGTCCACCATCGCCGCGAACAACGGCCGGTCGACGTGCCGTCCGCCGAACCGCTCGGACAGCGTCACCACGCCGACCGGCAGCGAGGTCCAGGCGACGATGCAGTCGCGGGCCTCGAGGCGGTCCTGCAGAGAGCGCCGCCAGGGCGTCGTGCGCTTGCGCAGATCGAGCCAGATCAACTCGGACGACCCGCCGCCGATATCGAACACGAGGGCAAGATCGGCGCTCGGGTCGAGCAGCGAGGCGCAACCGCAGACCGCGAGCTTGGCCTCGTCCTCCGGCGAGAGGATCTCGATGTCGAGACCGAGATCGCGCCGGATCCCGGCCAGGAAATCGGGCGCATTGGCGGCCACGCGACAGGCTTCGGTCGCCACCAGGCGGGAGCGCAGCACGTCGTGGTGGGCGATCTTGGCCGCGCAGGCCTTGAGCGCTTCGCGCGTCCGCGACATGGCGGATGGGGCGAGCCGGCCCGTGGCGCCCACGCCTTCGCCGAGGCGAATGATCCGAGAAAAAGCGTCGATGACCTGGAAGCCGCGGCGCGACGGGCGGGCAATCAGCAGCCGACAGTTGTTGGTGCCGAGGTCGAGAGCTGCATAGGCGCCGTCGCCGCCGTTGCGGCGATCGGCGCGGCGGGCGACCCCGCTGCCGGCGGCCGGTGGAGCGGATCCGGCGCCGCCTGCCGCCGCATCCCGCCCGGCGGTGCGCTGCTCATCGGGCGCAAGTTGCCCACTCGCCGTAACCGCCACGTTCCATCCTCACCGCCTGGCTCAGGACCGGCGTCTCCACCGGTCACGGTCAACAGGCGCCGCGCTCTCACCTTGACAACACTTTAACACGGCCGCCTCGTCCGTAAAGCGATGGTTCGCCCGCGGTGCCGATCGGCGCTTCACGGTCGCGCGCGGTAACTTGCGCGGGCGGCGGCATCCTGTTAAGGACACCGCCTCGGCGCGTACGCCCGTGTTGGGGGATAGTTTAACGGTAGAACAGCGGACTCTGACTCCGCTAGTCGTGGTTCGAATCCACGTCCCCCAGCCAAATCTCAGTTTTTGCCGATTTGGCGTTCTTGCCCGCCTCGACGCGGGCGGCAGACATTGCCGTTTCCGCAAGCATGTCAAAGGGTTGGCGGAAAGTGGCGACCACTTGGCCATCTTCCCACGTGCAGTTCGATAGCACGAAGTTGAGCAGGCGGCGTTTTTCGCGCGGCTCCTGCTTTGCGAACAGCCTTTGGGCGTTGCGGGCGAGGTCCAGAAGCGCGACGCCTTCGTCCAGATAGGATTTGTCGGCGTTCTGATGCCGTTCGATCTCGCGCTGGCAGCGATTCTGCTCCTCGCGCCACTGGTTCGACATTCGATCGTAGAAGGCCGTGTCCACCAGCCCGTCGAGCTTATCGACATACATGGCGTGAATGCGATCGTTCAGCCGATTGTATTCGGCCTGATGGCGCTTGATGGCTTCCTCGTGCTCGCGGCGTTCGTCGGCGTGGCTGGCGTGCAGCGCGTCGCGCACCCATTCCAGAACCTCGTCGTCGAACCTCAATCGCCCAAGCAGTTCGGTGAACTGCGCTTCGAGCGCTTCCTCGCGCACATGCTTGCGGCGGCAGGAGGCCGGGTTGCCCTGGCACTTATCGGCGTAGCCAGTGCAATGATAATAGACATAGCGCTGCTTCTTGATCTCGCCGACGACCGCGCAGCCGCAGGCATGGCAGGCGATCAGGCCCGAGAACGCAAAGTCATGCTTGCCGCGCTTGGCTTTGCTGGCGAAGCGCCCGTCGAGCACGCCCTGCACTCGCTCCCATAGGTCCACCGGCACCAACGCCTCGTGCTTGCCCTGAATGAGCTTGCCGTTCCATTCGAACCAGCCCGTATAGAGTCGGTTGCGCAGAATGGTGTGAATCGTGCTCACCGGCAGCTTGGCGCCGCTCTTGGGATAGGTGAGGCCCGCCGCATGGGCCTTCCGCGCCGCTTCCTTCAGCGAAATGTCGCCGCGCGCATACCAGTCGAACATCTGCGAGACGATCGGCGACATCGCCGGATCGACGGCGATGATCTTCTTGCCGTCCGGGCCGGTGACGTTCCGGTAGCCGAGCGGGCACTTGGTCGGCCAGATGCCCTGCTCGGCCTTCTCCTGCATCCCCTTGCGTGCTTCCTCTGACAGGTTGTCGATGTAGTTCTTGGCCATCAGCACCTTGATGCCGTGCATGAACTTTTCCGACGAGCGCGACTCCCGCGACAGTACCACGCCCTCTTTCGGGAAATGGATTTCGACCTCAAGCTCATCCACCGTCACCCAGTCCTTGAGGTTGCGGTAGAGCCGGTCGGTCTTCTCGACCAGCATCACGCGAACCGCCGGTCGGGCCTTGAGATAGGCCACCATCTCGCCGAAGGCGGCGCGGCCCGTCTGCTTGGCGGTTTCCACGTCCACGTATTCCTGTGCCACCACGATGCCCTGCGCCGCGGCGTACTCCTTCAGCAGCTTCAACTGTGCCGGAATCGAGAAGCCCTCCTTCTCCTGCTCTTTGGAGGAGACGCGGGCATAAATCACCGCACGCTGGGTGGGATCGGCGGCGGGTGCGGGCTTCGATGTCTTGGCCATATTGTTTAGTGTAAACTGTACATATATTCATTGCAAGACTTGCAGCACATTATGATGGTCCTGGGACAAGTCCCATATATCGCACAAGCATGCCATGTCCGCGCCACAGCGGTGTTGCGGGAACAGTGCCCGAAGGGTCAAAGGCATCGTCTGCGCTAGCCACACCGACCGATGCAAAATGTCCGGATTTTCCAAGTCTCGAACAGCGATCGGCGATCGCGCGCCAATTGGCCGGCGGTTCGACCGATGTTTTCGGGTAACGCGCAGCCCGAACCACAACCCACTCCGGACCGTGATCACCCATGAACCATAACGAGGGGTCGACTGAGGGGTTGCCATGCCACGACATTAGCGCTCGCCCCTGTTTCACCAGGTGATCCGTTACGATCTGGACGGCAAAATCCTGCAACTCCCAGTCCGTTATCTCGATCAGTTTGTCGCTGATCGTGGCGACCGGATCGATCGCCTGCCCGGTCCGCAGATCGTGGAGCCCCCACCCCGGTCCATCGGCGATCCATTCCGCCCCTTGGCGCCGCATGGGCATGATGCAGGCGTGCCCGTTGCACCCTTCCGCGATCGCCAGGACACTGCGGCGGCTTCCGGGAACATCAAGCCTTCCTTCAGCGTCTTCAAGCCGAACGAAAAAGTTCTGATTCCCCATTCGGAAGGACAGATGCTCCAAAAAAGGGGGCTGTAGGTTCGCCTTCAGCCACGGTACGCGACCTTGCGCCATTGTTTGAATGTGAACACCCGCAGCTTTCCAGCAACGCGCGAACTCTTGCGAGGCTTCCTGCATCTCAATGTCGTACATGGCTCGCTCCTTTGAACCAACGGGGCGCAGCCGAGATCGAGGCGCCGCCAACGCCAAGTATCCAGCCCTCGACCTGAGCCACCGCGCGTTCTAGCAGGCTGTTGAACTTCTCGCCGGCTGACAGCCCTCCGCGAATATGATT
>JBMOGA010000074.1:0-16743 GCA_049318625.1 Hyphomicrobiaceae bacterium | reverse complement strand
ACTTGCCGCCTGACTCAAACCAAACAGCCTCCGAGGAACTCGGGACAGTTCACCAAATTTGGAGCTGCACTGCATTGATCCCTGGTCGGTCTATGCCGACAAGGTCGCGAGTGAGGTCGAGGCGACCTTTGATCACAATACGAGACTCGCCCTTTCCAAGAGCAAGAAGTCTGTCCAGCTCGTCAAGCACCGGGGCAACTCTACGGCGATCCTGCCTCAGCTCCTGGTGGACCACGCTGGGTCTTTCGACCTCGTATATGTCGACGGTTCGCATATGCAGGTCGACGTCTTGTTTGACGCCGTCTTGGGCTTCGGACTCTTGAAGGTCGGCGCGTTCATGGTCTTCGATGACTACCTATGGTCCGATGGCACGCCTGGCCACGCCCCGAAACCTGCTGTCGACGCCTTCATCAACATTTATCAGAGTAAGCTCTGCAACGTCCGCCGCGTTCCTCTCTATCAATTCTGGGTTCAGAAGATCGCCAATTGAACGCATATTTCTCTTAACCTATTGTAATATAATGCATTATTCTTGACATCTGACGCGCCGCATGTGGCGCACACGTCTATTATGACTTAAGAGAGCGGCTTTGAAATGAGGATAAGGCCAACCATTGCGCAACAGCGCGGCTGTGGCGATTGCACGTGGCTAGTGTGAACTCGTTTGGCGCAAGCCAAGAAGCTGGCTACGAAACGAACCCAATTTCGGCGTGGTGCCTGTCTCGCGTTGATGGGCTGTTGATGCGCACGGCATAGGGCGTCGACGCTCCGTGTGTCGAAGGCCAGACCCATCTCGACATCGGCAGTTGGGGATCTGCTTTAGGACCTCCCGGGCGGCTCGACGGCCATCGCGACGATGCGACGCGCTATCGGCAATACGACGAGGATGGCCGGGAAGGCGACGATCCACGACCACGCCCAGGCGCCCATCCAACTCGCGACGAAGTCCGGCCCGACGCCGAGGATGCGGATGGTCGAGATGCCCGACACGATGCACGACATCAGCAGCGACAGAACGAACGGCAGGGCAATGCCATTGTAGCGGGCCGGCAGCTTGCTCATGATCCGTGTCCTCGGGTGCGTCGTCGACGGGTTCGCATAGCCCAATCCGGTGCCGGGACGAAGGGGGCAATAGGCTGCGTCAGGGGTTGCGGCGCTTGCGCTGGCGGCACGCCGCGCCTATCAGGCCCTCTCCATGGAGCATGTGAACATGAGGCAGGCGACGGAGGTTCGCGGTTGGTGTCCGGGCGCGCTGAGGCCGATGGCCAGCGGCGACGGGTTGATCGTGCGCGCGCGGCCGCGGGTCGGCGCCTACCCCGTCGCGGCGCTGGCCAAGCTCGCGGATGCGGCCCGGCGTTGCGGCAACGGCGTGCTGGACCTGACCCGGCGGGGCAACCTGCAGATCCGCGGCGTCTCGGCGAAGACGCTCGACGGGATCACGGCCACCTTGGCCGACGGCGGGCTGCTCGACGCCACGGCGGAGGCCGAGGCCGTGCGCAATGTGCTCGTCAATCCGCTGGCCGGGATCGATCCGGCCGAGGCGCTGGATTTGCGGCCCGTCGCGCGGGCCCTCGAGGCGGCGCTGGTCGCCGACCCGATGCTGCAGGCGCTGCCCGGGAAGTTCGGCTTCCTGGTCGATGGCGGCGGGCTCCTGTCGCTCGCTGGCGAGCAGGCGGACATTCGCCTGGCGGCGGCCGCGGGCGATGCCGTTGAGATCGGCGTGGAGCGGCCCGGCGGATACGTTGTCGTGGCGCGTGAGCCGGCCGATCGGGCGGCGGCGGCCGCCGCGGCCATCGCGCGGGCGCTGGTGCCGGCCCTGCACGGCAACCATCGGCGTGCGCGGCTGCTGTCCGACGCCGAGATCTCCCGCCTGACGGGCGTCGCGCGCGAAGCGGTGCACGTCCCGGTGTCGGGCCGGCCGGGTCCGCTGCCGCTCGGGCCGTTGCAATGCCAGGGTGCGACGTTCGCCGTCGGCCTCGCGGCGGCGTTCGGCCGGACCGATGCGTGCGCGCTCGCCGCCTTGTGCGATCTGCTCGCGGCCGCCGGTGTGGGTGAGGTCCGCGTGTCGCCGTGGCGCGCCATCTATGCCCCGATCCGAGACGCCGATGCTGCCGAGCGCCTTGTGAGCGTCGCCTGCGCGGCCGGGTTCGTCACGGACGCCGGCGATCCGCTGCTGGCGGTCGACGCCTGTCCCGGCGCCCCGGCCTGCACCTCCTCGTCGGTCGACACGCGCGCTGTGGCGCGGGCACTGGCGCCGCAGCTGGCGGCGCTGGGGCTCGGCTCGCTACACGTGTCCGGGTGTGCCAAGGGTTGCGCGCGCTCGGCACCGGCCGATCTCGTGCTGGTGGGGGAGGATGGCCGCTTCGGCGTTGTGCGGCAGGGTACGGCGGCGACGCCGCCGGCCGGCGTGGTCGCGGCCCGCGACGTGACACGAGATCTCGCGGGCGTTCTGGCGCGGGGGGCGGCGGCCCATGCCTGACCCGCGCGATTATATCCGCGACGGCGGGGAGATCTACCGGCGCTCGTTCGCGATCATCAGGGCGGAGGCGGACCTGCGGCGGTTCGAGGGCCTCGCCGAAAAGGTCGCCGTGCGGATCATTCACGCCTCGGGCATGGTCGACGTCGTCCAAGACATCGCAATGTCAGACGATTTCGCGAGGCAGGCTCGGGCGGCGCTGGTGGCCGGCGCGCCGATCTTCTGTGACGCCAAAATGGTGGCCAACGGCGTGACGCGCGCCCGGCTGCCGGCCGGCAACGACGTCGTCTGCACGCTCGACGATCCGCGGGTGCCGGATCTGGCGCGCCGGCTCGCGACGACGCGATCGGCGGCGGCGCTCGATCTGTGGGTGCCGCGGTTGGCCGGTGCGGTGGTTGCGATCGGCAACGCGCCGACGGCGCTGTTCCGGCTGCTCGAATTGCTCGATCAGGGGGCGCCGCGGCCGGCCGCCGTCATCGGCATCCCGGTCGGGTTCGTCGGCGCGCTCGAGTCGAAAGACGCGCTGGCCAGCGACGGCCGCGTTCCCTACCTCGTGGTCCGCGGGCGCCGGGGTGGCAGCGCGATGGCCGCCGCGGCCGTCAACGCGCTGGCGAGCGAGGTCGAATGAACGTGCTCGGCACCTTCGGTGGAACGGCGACACCCGGCACGCTCTACGGCATCGGCGTGGGGCCTGGCGACATCCGCTATATGACGCTGCGAGCCGCCGCGCTGGTGCTGGCGGTCGACGTGGTCGCGTACTTCGCCAAGCGCGGACGGCCCGGCAACGCGCGCACGATCGTCGGGCCCTTGTTGACGCCCGGACGGGCGGAACTCAGGCTCGAATATCCGGTGACGGACGAGATTCCGGTGTCCGATCCCGACTACGTGCGTCAGATGACGGCGTTCTATGCCGAGACCGCCGCACGGCTCGCCGCGGAACTGGCGGCGGGGCGCTCCGTCGGGCTGCTCGCCGAGGGCGACCCGTTCTTCTACGGCTCGTTCATGCACATGTGGCGCCGGCTTGCCGATGACGTGCCGACCGAGGTGGTGCCGGGCGTCAGCGGCATGTCGGGCTGCTGGACGCGGGCCAACGCGCCGATCACCTGGGGCGACGACATTCTGACCGTGCTGCCGGGCACCCTCGACGAGGCGACGCTGGCCTCGCGTCTGGCCGCCACCGATGCCGCGGTGGTGATGAAGCTCGGCAAGAACCTCGGCAAGGTGCGCCGCGCCGTGGCGGCGGCAGGCCTGCTGTCGCGCGCCATCTACGTGGAGCGCGGCACGATGGCGGGCGAGCGCATCGTGCCGTTGGCCGAGTGCGGCGACGAACGGGCCGCCTACTTCGCCATGGTGCTGGTGCCGGGCCAGGGGAGGCGGTTGTGACGACGGGCGCGCTGATCGTCGTCGGGCTCGGCCCCGGCGATCCCCGCCATACGACGCCGGCGGTGACGGCGGCGCTCGGCGCCGCGACCGATCTGGTCGGCTACGGACCCTACCTCGATCGCATTCCGGCGATCCGGGCCGATCAGCGCCGGCATGCGTCAGACAACCGCGTCGAACTCGATCGGGCGCGGCTGGCGCTGGGGCTTGCCAGCGAGGGCCGCCGGGTGGTCGTGGTATCGGGCGGCGATGCCGGCGTTTTCGCGATGGCGGCGGCGGTTTTCGAGGCCCTCGAGACCGGAGACGCCGCGTGGCGGGCGCTCGACGTGCGGGTGGAGCCGGGGGTCACGGCGATGCTGGCGGCGGCAGCGGCGGTCGGTGCCCCGCTCGGCGGCGATTTCTGCGCCATCTCGCTGTCGGACAATCTCAAGTCGTGGGCGACCATTGCGCGCCGCCTGCAGGCCGCGGCCGAAGGGAACTTCGTGATCGCGCTGTACAACCCGGCCTCGAAGGCGCGGCCCCATCAGATCGGCCGGGCGTTCGAACTCTTGCGCGGCTTCAAGGGCGGCGAGACCGTTGTCGTGCTGGTCCGGGCGGCCGGGACGGACGAGGTCCGGGCCACGGTGACGACCCTCGCGGATGTCGATCCGGGAGCGATCGACATGCGCACGCTGGTGATCGTCGGATCGCGCCGGACGCGGATCGTGCCGCGGACGGATGGACAGCCGTGGGTTTATACTCCGCGGTCCGAGGACGAGATCTGAGCGTGGCGGTCGGCCAGCCAGGCGAGCACGGCGGCGACGTCGCTCACAGTTTCGGCGGCCGGCTTGATCGGTCGCTGCACCATGATCACCGGAACGCCCAGCTCGCGCGCGGCCGTCAGCTTGGCGGCTGTCGCCGCTCCACCGGAATTCTTGGTCACCAGCAACTCGATCCGGTGGTCGGCGATCAGCCGGCGCTCGTCGGCGAGGTCGAAGGGGCCGCGGGCCAGGATCACCGTTGCATCGGGCGGCAAGGCGTCGGCGGGCGGGGCGTCAACTGCGCGCACCAGATAGGTGTGCCGGGGTGCGGCACGGAAGGCCGCCAGCTCGTTGCCGCCGATGGTCAGCCACACGCGGCGCGGGGTGGTGCCGAGCGCCGCGACCGCCGCTGCCATATCCACCACTTCGCGCCAGTCGTCGCCCGGTGTCGGCTGCCAAGCCGGCCGGACCACTGACAGCAGGGGAATGCCGGCGGCACCGGTGGCGGCGACCGCATTGGCGGATATGCGAGCGGCGAAAGGATGCGTGGCGTCGACCACCGCATCCATGCTTTGTTCGAGCAGCCAGCGGGCGAGGCCGTCGCCACCGCCGAACCCGCCGATGCGATGGGGGATCGGCGGCAGGTGCGGTGAGGCCGTCCGTCCGGCGAGCGACAGCACGGGCGCGAAGCGATCGTCGCCGATCAGACGGCGCGCCAGCGCGGACGCTTCCGTCGTGCCACCCAGAACGAGGATCTTGATCGAGCGTCCCATGTCCCGCGATGCTGTCCTGCCCAGCTCTGCACAGACCACGGCCGCCTGCTGGCTGTCCATCGTCGGCATCGGCGAGGATGGCGCGGACGGGCTGACGGCGCGCGCGCGCGCGCTGATCGCCGAAGCGGAGTTGGTGGCCGGCGGGGCGCGACATCTGCAACTGGCGGCCGGGCTCATCCACGGCACCGCGCTGGCGTGGCCGAGCCCGCTGCAGGCGGCGTTTCCCACCCTGCTGGCCCGGCGCGGCCGCCCGGTGGTCGTGCTGGCGAGCGGCGACCCGTTCCACTACGGCATCGGCCAGCACCTGACGGGGCTGGTCGGCCCGGGGGAATGGCAATGCGTGCCGCAGCCGGGTGCGTTCTCGCTCGCTGCCGCGCGGCTCGGCTGGCCGCTGCAGGATACTGCGCTGGTCTCCTTGCATGGACGGTCGCTGGCCGGCGTGATCCGCCATCTGCAACCCGGGGCGCGCCTGCTCGCTCTGTCGTGGGACGGGCGCACGCCGGCGGCGCTGGCGGAGCTGCTCGCCGCGCGCGGCCTGGGCGAAAGCCCGGTGACCGTTCTCGAATCGCTCGGCGGACCGCGCGAGCGCATCCGGCGGCAGACCGCGTTGGCTTTCGCGCTGGACTCGATCGACCCGCTGAACCTCGTCGCCGTCGAGGTTGCCGCCGGGCGCGACAGCCGGATCGTGGGACTGGCGGCGGGGCGCGCGGACGACCTTTTCGAGAACGACGGCCAGCTGACCCGGCGGATGATCCGGGCCGTGACGATCTCGTCGCTGGCGCCGCGGCGCGGCGAGCTGTTGTGGGACGTCGGGCTCGGGGCCGGATCGGTCGCGATCGAATGGCTGCTGACCGACCCGAGCTTGCGGGCGATCGGCATCGAGGCGCGGGAGGATCGCGCGCTGCGCGCCGGGCGCAATGCCGCGGCGTTCGGCGTCCCGGGCCTCGACATCGTGACCGGGCGGGTGCCGGCGGCGCTGGCCGGGCTGGAGGCGCCGGATGCGATCTTCGTCGGCGGCGGGCTCGCGGCGCCGGGTGTGCTCGAAGCCGTGTGGGCGTCGCTGAAGCCCGGCGGCCGTCTCGTTGCCAATGCGGTCACGCTCGAGACCGAGGCGATCCTCCTCGACGGCTACGCGCGCCTCGGCGGCGAGCTGGTGCGGCTCGAGATGGCCCGCGCGGAGGCGGTCGGGCCGCGGCAGGGCTGGCGGCCGGCCATGCCGATCCTGCACTGGCGGGTCACGAAGCCATGACGGTCGCGGGGATCGGGTGCCGGACCGGTGCGGCTGCGGAGGATATCCTTGCCGCGGTGCAGGACGCGTTGGCAAAGGCCGGCGATGTCAGGCTCGCAGCCCTTGCGACGCTGGCGGACAAGTGTGGAGAGACGGGTCTCGTCTCGGCGGCACGGCGGCTCGGCGTGCCGCTGATCGCTGTGGCGCTCGCCGACATGCAGGCCGTAGCGGACCGCGCCGTCACGCGCTCGGCGCGGGTGGCGGATCTCAAGGGGGTGCCGTCGGTCGCGGAGACGGCGGCATTGGCGGCGGCGGGGGATGGCGCCCGCCTGATCGTGGCGCGGATCATCGCCGGAGCCGCGACCTGCGCCATCGCGACCGGGGGGGGAGACACCACGTCGTGACCGTGCACTTCATCGGCGCGGGGCCTGGAGCCCCCGATCTCATCACCGTGCGTGGCCGCGATCTGATCGGGCGCTGTGCGGTCTGCCTCTATGCCGGCTCGCTGGTGCCGGAAGCCCTGCTCGGCTACTGCCCGCCGGGGGCGCGGATCGTCGACACCGCGCCGTTGTCGCTCGACGAGATCGTGGCGGAATGCCGGGCCGCGACCGATGCGGGCCACGACGTCGCCCGGCTGCATTCGGGCGACCTGTCGATCTGGAGCGCGCTCGGCGAGCAGATGCGACGGCTCGATGCCGCCGGCATCGCCTACACGATCACGCCCGGCGTGCCGGCGTTCGCGGCGGCGGCCGCCGCGCTCGGCCGTGAGCTGACGCTGCCCGAGGTGGCGCAGACGGTGGTGCTGACCCGTACGCCGGGGCGGGCGTCCGCCATGCCGCCCGGCGAGACGCTGGCGGCCTATGCCGCCACCGGAGCGACTCTGGCCATCCATCTGTCGATCCATGCTCTCGACAGTGTGCTGGCCGAACTGCTGCCACGCACCGGGCCCGACTGTCCGGCCGCCATCGTTGTGCGGGCGAGCTGGCCCGACCAGCGGATCGTGCGCGCCACCGTCGGGACGCTCGCGGCCCGGGTGGCGGAGGGCGCGGCGATCGAGCGGACGGCGCTGATCCTGGTCGGGCCGGCGCTGGCGGTCGCGGACTTCCGCGAGAGTGCCCTTTACGACCCCGGCTATCAGCGGCGGTTCCGCGGCCGGGCGGACTGAGCGAGCCGGGGCGCGGTGCGCCCGGCGATCGTCCCGCTGCGGTCGAACACGACGATGTCGAGCTCGATGCCGCTGCCATCGAGCACGTCGGCGGCGGTCTGCCAGGCGGCATCGGCGACCAGATCGCCGAGCGGCAGGCCGGCGGCGCGGGCCTCGTCCAACGCCTGCTGGGCGGTGTTGGCATCGGCGATCCGCTGCCGGATCTCCGCCGGCGCTCCGGCCGCCGTCACCAGTCGCACCAGCAGGTCGCGGTCGATGCTGCCGCGTGCGGAATGCAGGTCGAGCAGACCCTGGGCGAGTTTGGCCATCTTGGCGAATCCGCCGGCGACGGTGACGCGCGGGATCGGGTTGCGGCGCACGTACTTGAGCAGGCCACCCGCGAAGTTGCCCATCTCGAGAAGGGCGGTGGGCTCCAGCCGGTAGAGGGCCTGGACGGCGGCCTCCGAGGTCGATCCGGTCGCACCGGCGACGTGGGTCAGGCAGGAGGCGCGCGCCACGTCGACGCCGCGGTGGATCGAGTGGATCCAGGCCGAGCAGGAATAGGGGATCACGACGCCGGTGGTGCCGAGGATGGACAGGCCGCCGACGATGCCGAGGCGGCCGTTGAGCGTGCGGGCTGCCAGAGCCTCGCCACCGGGTATGGAGATTTCGACGACGATGTCACGCGGCCCGCCGGTGGCCGCGGCGGCCTCGGCGAGGGCGGCGCGGATCATGTCGCGGGGGACCGGATTGATGGCGGGCTCGCCGGGCGCAATGGCGAGGCCCGGCTTGGTGACGGTGCCGACGCCCGGGCCGGCGCGGAAGGTCACGCCGGCGCCGGGCGCGGCAGGCGACAGGGTGGCCAGCACCAGGGCGTCATGGGTGACGTCGGGGTCGTCGCCGGCATCCTTGACGACGCCGGCCGTGGCACGGTCCCCAGCGGTCTCGCTGCGGGCGACGGCGAAGCCGACGCGGGTGCCGTTCGGCAGCGCGATCTCGACGCTCGCCGGGCAGGCGCCGGTGACCAGCAGCTCGTAGGCGGCGCGGGCGGCGGCTGTCGCGCAGCTCCCCGTCGTCCAGCCGCGCCGGAGCGGGCCTTCGGGCTTGTCGTCGTCGGTATCGGCGTGGCTCACGGCGGCATCTTGTCGTAAGGGTCCAGGGGCGAGGTGGCTCGCGTCGGCAACACGGTAGCACGTCGGGCGATGAAAGCGGGCTGTCCAGGTCTGGTGATTGCGGCACCGCGCTCGGGCGCGGGCAAGACGACCGTGACGCTGGGCCTGATGCGGGCGCTGGCGCGGTCGGGGGTGCGGGTGCAGCCCTTCAAGTGCGGTCCCGACTATATTGATCCGGCATTCCATGCCGCCGCTGCGGGGCGGGCGAGCTACAACTTGGATTTGTGGGCGATGGGACCCGAGCGGCTCGGCGCGCTGGTCGGCGCGACGGCGGCCGGTGCCGAGGTGGGGCTCGCCGAGGGCGTCATGGGCCTGTTCGACGGCGCCGCCGCCGACGGGCCGTGGGGGCGGGGCGCGACGGCCGATGTCGCCGCTGCGCTCGGCTGGCCGGTGGTGCTGGTGCTCGACGTGTCGGGCCAGACGGAGACGGCGGCGGCGGTGGCCTCCGGGCTGGCGAGCTGGCGGGCCGACGTGCGGGTGGCGGGCGTCATTCTCAACCGGGTTGCGAGCGCGCGGCACGAGGCGCTCGTCCGGGCGGGGTTCGCGCGCTCGGGGCTGCCGGTGCTCGGGGTGCTGGGGCGGCGCGACGATCTCGCGTTGCCGGAGCGCCATCTCGGGCTCGTCCAGGCCGGTGAGACCGCGGATCTCGACGGGCGGCTCGACCGGATCGCCGATGCGGTGGCGGTCGGCGTCGATCTGGCGGCGCTGCGGGCGCTCGCGGCGGCACCGGCCGCGCCGGTCGCTGCTGCGAGCGACGGCGTCGTCATGCTGGCGCCGCCTGGACAGCGGATCGCGGTCGCTCTGGATCGCGCATTCTCGTTCGTCTATCCGCACGTTCTGCTCGGCTGGCGGGCGGCCGGCGCCGAAATCGTTCCGTTCGCCCCGCTGGCCGACGAGGCTCCCGATCCGGCGGCGGACGCCATCTGGCTGCCCGGCGGATATCCCGAGTTGCACGCCGGCCACCTGGCGGCGGCCGCGCGTTTTCGCGCCGGGCTGCACGGAGCGGCAGCGCGAGGCGTTGCGATCCATGGCGAGTGCGGCGGATACATGGTGCTCGGCGCCGGGCTGGTCGATGCGGCCGGCGAGCGCCATGCCATGGCCGGACTGCTCGGGCTCGAAACGTCGTTCGCCGACCGGCGGCTGCATCTCGGGTATCGCCGGGCGCGACTGCGGGGGGCTGGCGTACTGGGGGACGCCGGCGGCTGCATCGTCGGCCATGAGTTCCATTATTCCAGCATCGTCGCCAGTCCAGACGCGCCGCTGGCCGACGTGACCGATGCGGCGGGCATGCCGGTGGCCGAGGCCGGGTCGCGACGGGAGCGGGTGACGGGCACCTTCTTCCATGCGATCTGCGATCTCGGCAGTCGCGCGGCTCCCCGATCGGGGGTATGAAGGGCGCGACAAGGCCTCCGCCGGTTGTTCGGCGGAGGCCTCGCTATTTCATGGAATGCCGACAGCGGAGCCACCATGAGCGTTCATGCAGCCAAAGGGACCGCGCGGTCCGGCGGCCGGTCCGATCCGTTGAAACTCGCCAACCGGGCCGACCATTGGGCGGTGTTGCGCGGTTTGCTGCCGCTGGTGTGGCCGGCCGGCCGGCCGGATCTGCGGCTTCGGGTGGTGGCGGCGTTCGTCGTGCTGCTGGTCGCCAAGCTGGTCACCGTGGCGGTGCCGATCTTCTTCAAGGAGGCGACCGACTGGCTGACGGCCCATCAGCCGGTGGCGGGCGCGGCGGCGGTGGTGCAGGGGCTCGGCTTCACGGCGGCAGCGCTCATTCTGGCCTACGGCATCGGCCGCGTGCTCATGATGGTGCTGAACCAGGTGCGCGACCTGTTCTTCACCAAAGTCGGCCAGAACGCGGTGCGCGAACTCAACACGCGGACGTTCCGCCATTTGCACCGGCTGTCGCTGCGTTTCCATCTCGAGCGGCGCACGGGCGGTCTGTCGCGCGTGATCGAGCGCGGCACGCGCGGTATCGAGCTCATCATCCGCATGGGCATTCTCAACGTTGTGCCGACGGCGATCGAGCTGGCGCTCATCTGCGTTCTGATGATGTACTATTTCAACTGGGTATACGTGGTCATCGTGCTGGTGACGGTCGCCGCGTATCTCTGGTTCACGTTCGTCGCGAGCGAGTGGCGCATCTCGATCCGCCGCGAGATGAACGACAGCGATACCGAGGCCAACACCAAGGCCATCGACAGCCTCTTGAATTTCGAGACGGTCAAATACTTCGGCAACGAAGAGATGGAAGCACGCCGGTTCGACGGGGCGATGGCGCGCTACGAACAGGCGGCGGTCAAGACCTACCATTCGCTGGGCGTTCTGAATTCCGGCCAGGCGTTCGTGTTCTCGATCGGGATGACTGTCGCCATGCTTTACGCGGCGGCGGGCGTGATCGACGGGCGGCACACGGTCGGCGACTTCGTGATGATCAACGCGGTGCTGATCCAGCTCTACATGCCGCTGAACTTCATGGGCATGGTCTATCGCGAGATCAAACAGGGCCTCGTCGACCTCGAGACCATGTTCTCGCTGCTCGGCGAGAATCCGGAGATCGAGGACAGCCCCGGCGCCAAGCCTCTGGCGATCGCGCAGGGCACGATCCGCTTCGAGGGCGTGTCGTTCTCCTACGATCCCGAGCGGCAGATTCTGAAGGACGTGTCGTTCGAAGTGCCGGCCGGCAAGATGGTCGCGATCGTCGGACCTTCGGGGGCCGGAAAATCGACGATCAGCCGGATCCTGTTCCGCTTCTACGACATCCAGGGCGGACGGGTGACGATCGACGGCCAGGACATCCGTGACGTCACGCAGAAGTCGCTCCGGTCGGCGATCGGCGTGGTGCCGCAGGACACCGTGCTGTTCAACGATACGATCTACTACAACATCCGTTACGGGCGGCCGGACGCGAGCGAGGCCGAGGTCTTCGAGGCGGCCCGCCTCGCCCAGATCCACGATTTCATCGAAACGCTGCCGCAGGGCTACAAGACGATGGTGGGCGAACGCGGCCTCAAGCTCTCGGGCGGCGAGAAGCAGCGGGTCGCCATCGCACGGACCATCCTCAAGACGCCGCCGATCCTGATGCTGGACGAGGCGACCAGCGCTCTCGACAGCCACACGGAGAAGGAAATCCAGGATTCGCTCGACCGGGTGGCCAAGGACCGTACGACGCTGGTCATCGCCCACCGGCTGTCGACCATCGTGCACGCCGACAACATCATCGTGCTGGAGCGGGGGCGGCTGGTGGAGCAGGGCACCCACGCGGAACTGCTGGCGAAGGATGGCCTCTACGCCAGCCTTTGGAACCGGCAGCGGGCGGCCGAGAAGGCGCGCGAGGAACTGGCACTGGCGCTGGAGGAGGCCGAGCGGGCCGGCGCGTTGCGGCCGGCGGATCTGCAGGGTGCGCCACGGCGGAGCTGAGCGCGGCGGCAGCGCTGCGGCGCTTTCGATCCCTTAATCACCGGCATGATAATGTGCCGTCATGAAGCAGAACGTCTGGCCATGGCTGATCGGGGTTGCGCGCGCGGTGCGTCGCGCGGCCATCGGCGTGGTCGAGCTGCTGCTCGCGCTGATCCTGCTGTTCGAGGAGTGGGGCTGGCGGCCACTCGCCGACCTGGTGGCGCGGCTCCGGCACTTCGCGTTCTGGGCGCGCTTCGAGGCATGGCTCGAAAGCCTGCCGGCCTATGGCGCGCTCGCCGTATTCGGGGCGCCGCCGGTCGTTCTGTTCCCCGTCAAGCTGCTGGGGCTGTGGCTGATCGCCGACGGGCGCTTGGTTTCGGCGGCCCTGCTGATCGTCGCGGCCAAGCTCGTCGGCACGGCGTTCGTCGCGCGCGTGTTCGTCATCACCCGCCCGAAGCTGATGACGATCCCGTGGTTCGCGTGGGCCTACAACCTGATCGTTCCGTGGCAGGAGGCGCTGTTCGCGCGCATCCGTGCGACGTGGGCGTGGCGGGTCGGGCGGATCGTGAAAGCGCGGGTCGCGCGGATCGCGCAGCGGGTGTGGGCGCGTTATGGGGCCGCCGTGCGGGCGCGGGTCGCCGAGGCTGGTGCCCGCGTTCGGGAGGTCGTGGCGCGGCTGCTGTCGTCGGTGCGGCGCTCCTAGGGCCACTCAGGCGGCGATAAACTCTTCGCGACGATAGCCCTGCAGGTAGAGCAGCGCGGTCAGATCTCCATGAACGATCGAGGCGTCGGCCTCCGCCGCCACCAGAGGTTTGGCCCGATAGGCGACGCCGAGGCCGGCGGCCTTGACCATGGCCAGATCGTTGGCGCCGTCGCCGACCGCCAGAGTTTCCGGGCCCGTCACGCCGCGCTCCTCGATCAGCGCGGTGAGGGCTGCCAACTTGGCCTCGCGGCCGAGGATCGGCTCGATGACCCGCCCGGTCAAACGGCCGTCGGCTATCTCCAAGGCGTTCGCGAAGTTGTTGTTGAAGCCGACGATCTCGGCGATGCGGCTCGTGAAGTAGGTGAACCCGCCGGACACCAGGGCGCAATAGGCGCCGTTGGCCCGCATGGTGGCTACCAGCGTGCGGGCGCCGGGCATCAGCTGCAGGCGCTCATCGACGACCCGCTGGAGGTCGCCGACCGGCAGGCCGCGCAACAGGGCCACGCGCTCGCGCAAGGCCCCGGCGAAGTCGAGTTCGCCGCGCATGGCCCGCTCGGTGATTGCCGAGACGATGTCCTTGACGCCGGCGAAGTCGGCGATCTCGTCGATGCATTCCTGGCGGATGATGGTCGAATCCATGTCGGCCAGCAGTAGCTTCTTGCGCCGTGCCGCCGCATCACCGGCCAGAATATTGATGTCGATCGTCAGGCCGTTCAATTCGCCGGCGATGGCGCTCTTGAGGTTGGAGGCCGTCTCGATCTCGTTGGTGACGAACTCGGCCTGCCAGGCCTCGCCGGGCGAGAGCCACGACTGCGAGCGCCGCAGTTCCTCCGGGATGAACGATCCGGCACGCTCGACCGCCAGTGCGCTGAGCGACGGAACGTCCGGCGGGCTGGTCAGAACGAGCGCGTAGATCGGCACGGCGTGAAACCTCTTGCGCTCGGTGGGGTCGCGAAGCGCGCGTCAGTCTGCTAGCAGCGGGATATGGGAACGCCGCACGCCATCCTCATCGCAGGTCCGACCGCCAGCGGCAAGTCCGCGTTGGCGGTCGCGCTGGCCGAGCGGTTCGGCGGGACCGTCATCAACGCCGACAGCATGCAGGTCTACCGCGATCTCCGCATTCTGACAGCACGACCGGCCCCGTCGGACGAGGCGCGCGCGCCACACCGTCTCTATGGTCATGTGCCGGCCACCGAACCCTATTCGGCGGGGCGGTATGTGCGGGAGGCGGCCTGCGCGATCATGGCCGCGCAGGCGGACGGGCGGGTTCCGATCGTGGTCGGCGGTACCGGGCTTTATTTCAAGGCGCTGCTCGAGGGGCTTGCGCCGCTGCCGCCGGTCGATCCGGCGGTACGGGCACACTGGCGCGCGGCTGCGGCGACGAGCGGTGCGGCCGCCCTGCACGGTGTGCTCGCCGGTCGCGATGCGACGATGGCGGCCCGGCTCGCGCCCGGCGACACCCAGCGGATCGTGCGGGCGCTGGAGGTGCTCGAATCGACGGGACGCTCGCTCGCGGACTGGCAGCGCGTGCGCGGCGAGCCGGTGCTGCGGGAGGCGGCAACGGTGCGGCTGGTGCTGGCGCCGCCCCGGGAGGTCATTCTGGCGCGCGTCGAGGCGCGGTTCGCCGCCATGGTGGCCGGCGGCGCGGTCGAGGAGGTGGCGGCGCTGGTGCGGTTCGGTCTCGATCCGACGCTGCCGGTGCTGCGGGCGGTCGGGGTGCCGCCGCTGGTGCGCTTGCTGGCCGGCGCGATCGACCACGCGACGGCTGTCGCAGCGGGCCAGAGCGATACGCGGCGCTACGTCAAGCGGCAGATGACCTGGCTACGCGGACACATGATGTCCTGGAATTGGATTTCAGAGCAACAAATGAAACGTCATGTCTATATTTCCAGCAATTTAATTGACAAGGGGGTTGACGTTTCCGGCGGTCCAGCCTAGCTCGATCCCGTCCGGCACCGGCCGGACCGGACCCGCCGACGTGCGTGGCATGTCGCGGGCGATTTTTTGGGTCGATGGGAGACGGGCAATGGCACGGGCGATGTCGGGCGCCGAGATCGTGATCAAGGCACTCCAGGATCAGGGGGTGGAGATCGTCTTCGGTTATCCGGGCGGTGCGGTGCTGCCGATCTACGACGAGATCTTCCAGCAGGACAAAGTGCGCCACATCCTGGTCCGCCAGGAGGGTGGCGCCGTGCATGCGGCCGAAGGCTACGCCCGGTCGACCGGCAAGGTCGGCGTGGTGCTGGTGACGTCGGGCCCCGGCGCGACCAACGCGGTGACGGGGCTCACCGACGCGCTGATGGACTCGATCCCGGTGGTCTGCCTGACCGGCCAGGTGCCGACGCATCTGATCGGCTCCGACGCCTTCCAGGAGTGCGACACGGTCGGAATCACGCGCTCCTGCACCAAGCACAACTACTTGGTGAAGAACGTCAACGACCTCGCCCGCGTGATGCACGAGGCCTTCTACGTCGCCCGCACCGGCCGGCCGGGGCCGGTGGTGGTGGACATTCCCAAAGACGTGCAGTTCGCGACCGGTGCCTACATCGGACCCGGCAACATTCAGCACAAGACCTACCGGCCGAAGCTGAAGCCCGACCAGCCGGCCATCCGCGAGGCGGTGGAGCTGATGGCGAACGCCAAGCGGCCGGTGTTCTACACGGGCGGCGGCGTCATCAACTCGGGTCCCAAGGCGTCGCAGCTGCTGCGCGAGCTGGTGCGGCTCACCGGCTTCCCGATCACCTCGACGCTGATGGGGCTCGGCGCCTACCCGGCGTCCGACAAGCAATGGCTCGGCATGCTCGGCATGCACGGGACGTACGAGTCGAACATGGTGATGCACGACTGCGATGTGATGATCAACGTCGGCGCGCGTTTCGACGATCGCATCACCGGCCGCCTCGACGCGTTCTCGCCGGACTCGCGCAAGATCCACATCGATATCGATCCGTCGTCGATCAACAAGAACGTGCGCGCCGACGTGCCCATCATCGGCGATTGCGGCTATGTGCTCGAGGACATCATCCGGGTGTGGCGGGCGCGCGCGCCGCAGGTGGACAAGGCGGCGCTCAAGGGCTGGTGGAAGCAGATCGAGCAGTGGCGGGGCAAGAAATCGCTGGCCTACAAGGCCTCGCGCGACTTCATCATGCCGCAGTACGCGCTGGAGCGGTTGCACGCGGCGACCAAAGATCGCGACGTCTTCATCACCACCGACGTTGGTCAGCACCAGATGTGGGCCGCGCAATTCCTCGCCTTCGAGGACCCGAACCGGTGGATGACGTCGGGCGGTCTCGGCACGATGGGTTACGGTCTCCCGGCGGCCATCGGCGTGCAGCTCGCCCATCCCAAATCGGACGTGATCTGCGTGTCGGGCGATGCGTCGATCCTGATGAACATCCAGGAGATGTCGACGGCGGTCCAGTATCATGCACCGGTCAAGATCATGATCCTGAACAACCAGTACATGGGCATGGTCCGGCAGTGGCAGCAACTGCTGCACGGCAACCGGCTCTCGGAAAGCTACACGGAGTCGCTGCCGGACTTCGTCAAGCTGGCGGATGCCTACGGCGGCATCGGCCTGAGGTGCGAGAAGCCCGATGAGCTCGACGACGCCATACAGGAGATGCTCAGGGCGACGAAGCCGGTGCTGTTCGACTGCCGGGTCGCCAATCTCGCCAACTGCTTCCCGATGATCCCGTCGGGCAAGGCCCACAACGAGATGCTGCTCGGCG
>JBMOGA010000073.1:0-17235 GCA_049318625.1 Hyphomicrobiaceae bacterium | reverse complement strand
CGCCGCCCGGGCCCTGTCCGGCGGCGGTTTTGTGTTTTGGGCCCGCGAACTCCGGGCCGCCGCTCGGGCGCGATCGGCGTTGACGACGGGTGTGTTGTCGGTCGACGCTGGATTTGGCCGCGCGCCGGGTGCGCGACGGCGGATCGGCCGGCCGGGGACGTGCGCATGACCAACGACAGCTTTGCCGAAGAGCGCCGCCGCATGGTCGACGAGCAGATCGCCGCGCGCGGCATCGACGACGCGCGCGTTCTGGCGGCGATGCGCGACGTGCCGCGGGAAGCCTTCGTTGGCGACGACGAGATGGAGGCCGCCTACGAGGACGTGCCGCTGCCGATCGGCGAGGGGCAGACCATCTCGCAACCGTTCATCGTCGCGCTGATGCTGGCCGAGGCGGAACTGCGTCCGGGCGACCGGTTGCTCGAGGTCGGGACCGGGTCGGGGTACGCGGCGGCTGTCGCGAGCCGGATCGTCGCCACGGTCGACACGATCGAGCGTCACGCGTCGCTGGCGGAGCAGGCGCGCCGGCGGTTGGCGCGGCTCGGCTACGACAATGTCACCGTGCACGTGGGCGACGGCTCGCGCGCGCTTCCCGGCGGCGCGATGTTCGAGGCCATTCTCGTGACCGCGGGCGGGCCGGAGATCCCATCGGATCTGAAGGCAGAGCTCGCCATCGGCGGCCGGCTCATCATGCCGGTCGGGCCACTGGGGCGCGCGCAGCGTCTCATCAAGCTCGTCCGCCGCGACGAGACGACGTACGATGAGCACGATCTCGGCGCCGTGATGTTCGTGCCGCTGGTGCGGTCTTCGGGCTGAGTATTGTCAACGACGCGCGCGGAGGACGCCATGAAGATCGTCGCGATCCGAACGTTCCCGGCCGACATTCCGCTCGCCCGGCCGATCAAGGCCGGGGGGTGGCAGATCGCGTCGATCGGCGTCCTCGCGGTGACGGCGGAGACCGACACCGGCATCACCGGCGAGGGGCTCGCGTTCACCCTCAATGGCCGCCGCATGAAAATGCTGGTGGACGGTGTCGAGAGCCTGGCGCCGCTGGCGATCGGGCTCGATCCCTGCTTCAGCGGGCAGTTCATGGAGCGGGCGCTCGCCGATACGCTGTTCTTCGGCCACAAGAGTCCGCTCGTCATGTCGATGGCCGCCATCGAGACGGCGCTCTGGGATGCCCGCGCCAAGGCGGCGGGGCTGCCGATGCACCGTCTGATCGGGGCGGTGCGCGATCGCGTGCCGGTGTACTGGAGCGGCGGGCTGTGGCTGACCCAGTCGATCGACGCGCTGCAGCGGGAGGCCGCCGAGCGGGTGGCGGCCGGGTACCGCGCCATGAAGATCCGCGTTGCCCGCGGCGACGATGCGGTCACGGCCGAGCGCGTCGCGGCGGTGCGCGCGGCGGTCGGGCCGTCCATCAAGCTGATGGTCGACGCCAATCAGACGCTGGACGTCACCGGCGCGATCGCGCTCGCCCGCCGGCTCGCCCCGTTCGATCTCACCTGGTTCGAGGAGCCGATCCCCTACTACGATCACAAGGGCGAGGCGGCGATCGCGGCGGCGAGCCCGATCCCCATCGCCAGCGGGGAGAGCGAGTATTTGAGCCGCGGTCTCGCGGAGATGGTGGCGCTCGGCTCGGCCCAGACCCTGATGCCGGATCTGCAGCGGATGGGCGGCATCGGCGAGTTCCTGAAGGCCGCGCATATCGCCGAGCCGCATGGCGTCGCGATCTCGTCGCACCTGTTCTCGGAGATGAGCCTCGGCGTGCTGGCGGCACTGCCGAACGCGACGTTTCTCGAGGTGATGCCGTGGCTCGAGGACGTCTACCAGGACCGTATCGAGATCGTGGACGGCCACGCACGGGTATCGGAGCGGCCCGGCCACGGCTACCGGCTCGATTTCAAGGCGCTCGAAAGGTACCGGATGTGAGGGCTGCCGCCCGGCGGCGGCGGGTCCGCCACGGTTGACCGGGGCGCGCTAACGCGGCACTACGCTCCATCCTCTCGTCACTCAGACTCCAACGGTATCCCGTGCGCTACATCTCAACCCGCGGCGAAGCTCCGGCTCTCGGCTTCGAGGACGTGGTTCTCGCCGGTCTCGCCCGCGACGGCGGGCTCTATGTGCCGGACGTGTGGCCGCAGATCTCGCATGACGCGATCGCGCGGCTGGCCGGGCGGCCCTATGCCGAGGTCGCGGTCGAGGTCATCCATCCATTCACCGGCGGCGAGATCGGGCGCGATACCCTCGCGGCGATGGCGCGGGATGCCTACGCGGGCTTCGGCCATGCCGCGGTCACGCCGCTCGTGCAGATCGCGCCCGGCCGCTTCGTGCTGGAACTTTTCCACGGGCCGACGCTGGCGTTCAAGGATCTGGCGATGCAGTTGTTGGCCCGGCTGATGGACCATGTGCTGGAGAAGCGCGGCGAGCGGGCGACCATCGTGGCGGCGACGTCGGGCGATACCGGCGGCGCGGCGGTCGAGGCGTTCCGGGCTTCCAAGCGGGTCGATTTGATCGTGCTGTTCCCCGACGGCCGCGTCTCGGACGTGCAGCGGCGGATGATGACGACACCCGGCGAGGCCAATGTGCACGCGGTGGCCGTGCAGGGCACGTTCGACGACTGCCAGGCGCTGGTGAAGGCGATGTTCAATCACCATGCCTTCCGCGATCGCGTGCGTCTCACCGGCGTCAACTCCATCAACTGGGCGCGCATCGTGCCGCAGATCGCCTACTATTTCGCGGCGGCCGTTGCGCTCGGCGGCCCGCGTCGGCCGGTATCGTTCGTGGTGCCGACCGGCAATTTCGGCGACATTTTCGCCGGCTATGCGGCCAAGCGCATGGGCCTGCCCATCGACCGGCTGGTGATCGCGTCCAACGACAACGACATCCTGCCGCGCACGGTGGCGAGCGGCGTCTACGAGAAGCGCGGCGTGGTCGCGACGACCTCGCCGTCGATGGACATCGAGGTGTCGTCGAACTTCGAGCGCTGGCTGTTCGAGGCCGGCGGGCGCGACGGGGGGGCGATCCGCCGCCAGATGGCGTCGCTGCAGCAGGCCGGCCGTTTCGAAGTGTCCGGGGGCGCGGCCGCGCTGGCGCAAGATTTCGATGCGGCGCCGGCGTCCGAGGCCGACGTCGCCGCGACCATCCGGCGGACGCTTGGCGGCGCCGGGTATCTCGCCGATCCACATTCCGCCTGCGGGATCCTGGCGGCGGAGCGAACGGCGCGGCCCGACGGCGTGCCGCAGGTGGTGCTGGCGACGGCGCATCCGGTCAAGTTTCCCGATACGATGACGGCGGTCACGGGGGCGCGTCCCGGACTGCCACCCCGGCTCTGCGCGCTGATGACCGATCCCGAGCGGATCACCGTGCTGCCCAACGAGATCGCGCGCGTCGAAAGTTACATCGCCGATATCGCGAGGGCGGTCCGATGACGATCGAGATGACGGCTCTCGCCAACGGCGTCCGTGTCGTCTCGCATCTGATGCCCCATGTGGAGACCGTGTCGCTCGGCGTGTTCATCGGCACCGGTGCCCGGCACGAACTCGAGCAGGAGCACGGCATCTCGCATCTGCTCGAGCACATGGCGTTCAAAGGGACGGCGCGTCGGACGGCTCGGCAGATCGCCGAGGAGATCGAGCAGGTCGGCGGCGAGCTCAATGCGGCGACCAGCCTCGAGAGCACGGCGTACTACGCGCGGGTGCTCAAGGGCGACGATGCGGTCGCCCTCGACATTCTGGCCGACATCCTGCGCAATCCCTTGTTCGACAAGGACGACCTCGAGCGCGAGCGCGAGGTGATCCTGCAGGAGATCGCGGGGATCAACGATTCCCCGGAAGAACTCGCCTTCGATCTGTTGCACGACGCGGCGTTTCCGGGCCAGCCGGTCGGGCGGCCCATCATCGGCACGCCGGACAGTGTCGTCAGCTTCACCGCCGGCGATCTCGGCGCGTTTCTGGCCTCCCGCTACATCGGCCCGCGTACGGTCGTGTCGGCGGCTGGCGCCGTCGACCATGCGGCGCTGACGCGCCATGCCGAGGCGCTGTTCGGCAGCATGCCCGCCACCGCCGCGGCCGCGACGGTGGCCGCGCGCTATGTCGGCGGCCAGAGGTCGCTCACCAGGACCTTCGAGCAGAGCCATTTGCTGGTCGGCTTTCCCAGTCCGTCCTACAACGCGCCGGACTTTTTCGCCGCGCAGGTCTTTACGGGGTTGTTCGGCGGCGGCATGTCGTCCCGACTGTTCCAGGAGATCCGCGAAACACGCGGGCTTTGCTATGCGATCTACGCGACCGCATGGGGGTTCGAGGACGCTGGTCTGCTGGCCGTTCATGCCGCGACCGGCGAGGAACAGATGGCGGAGCTGATTGCCGTGCTGGGGGTGGAACTGAAACGGGCGGCCAGCGAGCAGCCCGGAGCCGCGGAAGTGCAGCGGGCGAAGGCGCAGATGAAGGCCGGGTTGCTGATGAGCCTCGAGAGTACCGGTGCGCGGGCCGAACAGATGGCCCGGCAACTCCTGATCGCCGGGCGCCTGGTGCCGACCGACGAGTTGATCCAACGGGTCGACGACGTCACCGGGGAGGCGGTGCGGGCCGTGGCGGAGCGCATCCTGACCGTGGCACCGCCGTCGATCGCCGTGGTGGGAGCGGGGCGCAAATCCGAGGGCTATGCCGCCACCGCCGCGCGCGGTTTCTTCGGGTAGCACAGGGGCGAGCGGCCGGACACGGCGGCGTTTGCGACGATTCTCGCGGCGCCACCCGGAGGGCCTGGAGGTTTGCTAGGGTCTGATCGGCCGGGGTGGAGGCGGAACGCTGAAACCAAGACCGTGAATCGGTCCCCAAGACATCGGATTGGAGGGGTTGGGCCGGCGCGCCGGTGCAACGAAGACCGAAAGCACTCTACAGTTGAGCGGGTCGCAAGCGGATCGGCGGCGCGCACCCGTTCCAACCGCTGCCAGCCCTTTCGAGCGGAGTTCGATATGGCCTTCCTGCGCTCCAGCACCCCTGAGCCGAGCCGGCTGCTGTACGGCCGAGGGCTCTATCTGCGCGCGCCGCGCCCCGGCGATTATGCGGCCTGGGCCGATCTCAGGGAGCGCAGCCGGGCTCACTTGACGCCGTGGGAGCCGTCGTGGGCTCGTGACGAGCTCTCACGCACCGCCTTCCGGCGCCGGTTGCGGCTCTATGAGCGCGATACGCTCGAAGACCTCGGCTATGCCTTTTTCATCTTCCAAGACAGCAACGATGGATTGTTGGGCGGCCTGACCTTGAGCAACGTGCGGCGTGGCGTGACCCAGGCCGGCACGCTCGGCTATTGGGTGGGGGCGCCGTTCGCGGGCAAGGGGTGCATGACGGAAGCCGTGCGTGTGGTTGTGCCGTTCGTCTTCGACGAATTGCGTCTGCATCGCCTCGAAGCGGCCTGTTTGCCGAACAATATGGCGTCGACTCGGGTGCTGGAGCGCAACGGATTCCAGCGCGAGGGGTTCGCGCGGCGCTACCTCAAGATCGACGGCGCGTGGCGTGATCATGTGCTCTACGCCCTCCTCGAGGAGGATGTTTACGCTAGGGAGGCTCCCCACTCGTGATTGGCGGACGCGGCTCGAAACAGCGGGACAGGCGGATCGGCGCCGGCCTCCTCATGGCCGTCGTCTGGCTGTCCGTCGTGCTGTTCGGCGCCGGCGACCCGGCTCTGGCGGTGACGCCGATCGATGTCGGTGACCAGGAGCGCGTCGATCTGACGGCCCTCGGGCAGCTGCATGAAGGCCGCGGCGACAGCTTTCAGCTGGAAACGGCGCCAGGTGCGGAAGGGGTCGCCGGGCGGATGGGCGTGCGGGCGAGCGTGCCCGGCGCCAATTCGAACTGGTTCGTCTTTGCGCTGATCAATTCTACGGATCGCGTGGTCGAGCGGTGGCTAACCGCGGAGCGCTACACGTTGATCGGCTCCGGCGTCATCTGGCCCGATCTCGACGCCCGGCGCATCGAGGCGGTGACCCCTTCGCTCGGCTTCCTGCCCGAGCGCATCAAAAGCGTTCGCGCCGACATTTTCCGGCTGACACTCGATCCCGGCCAGACCATCACCTATGCGGTGGAGCTGAACTCCAACCGGATGACACGGCTCAATCTATGGAAGCCGCTCGATTACGAACTCAAGGCGCGCGACCGGCAGCTGTTCAACGGCACGATGCTCGGCATCACCGGCGTGCTCGGCGTGTTCCTGACCGCGGTGTTCGCCGCCAACCACAAGGCGATTTTCCCGAGCGCTGCGCTGGTGGCGTGGTGCGTGCTCGGCTACCTTTCCGTCGACTTCGGTTTTTTTCACAAGCTTTTCAATCTGAGGGCCGAGGACAACGCGGTCTACCGGGCGGCCACGGAAGCCGCCGTCGCGGCCAGTATCGTCATCTTCCTGCACATGTTCCTGAGGCTCGGCTCGTGGCATGGGTTCATCCGCATGCTCACGGGTGTCTGGATCGTCGCGCAGTTGGCCCTGGTCGGGCTCGCGGTGATCGACCCGCGGCTTGCCGCGACGTTCGCGCGGGTGTCGTTCGTGGTGCTCGGCGGTCTCGGCACCCTGTTGACGCTGTTCCTCGTGCTGCGCGGGCAGGACCGGGCGCTGTCGCTGGTGCCGACGTGGCTGCTGTTCCTCGTGTGGATATTCGGCGTCGGGGTTGCGCTCAACGGACGCATCTCCGGTGATCTCGTGGTGTCGGGTCTGGTCGCCGGGCTCGTGCTGCTGGTGGTGCTGATCGGTTTCACTGTCACGCAGTTCGCGTTCCGCTCGCAGGAGCAGAGCTATGGCGGGCAACCGAGCGAGATGCACCTGAGCGGGCTCGCCATCGACGGGGCCGGGGCCGGCATCTGGGAGTGGCATGCGCGGCGCGACGAGGTCAAGGTCGGACCGGTGGTCGAGTCCATCCTCGGGCTGGCGGCCGGCGAGTTGTCGCGCAAGACCGACGAGTTCGTCCGCTTCATGCATCCGGCCGATCGCGAGAAGTTCCGCCTCATGCTGTGGTCGCTCGGCGAGAAGGGCAGCGGCACCATCCGCATCGATTTCCGGCTGCGGCACGCCGACAACTCCTACCGGTGGTTCGACCTCGATGCGGCGAGCGTTTCGGCCGGGGATCAACGGGCGTTGCGGTGCGTCGGCCTGCTGCGCGACATCACGCATACCAAGCGCGCGCACGAGCGCTTGATGCACGACGCCGTGCACGACAGCCTGACCAAGCTGCCGAGCCGCCAGTTGTTCCTCGACCGCGTCGCCAACGCGGTGCGGCGGGCCAGAAGCGATCCGGCGGTGCAGCCGACCGTGATTTTCATCGATATCGACCGGTTTCGCAGCGTCAACAATGCGTTCGGGCTGGTCGTCGGCGACAGTCTTCTGCTCACGGTCGCGCGGCGGATCGGCAAGCATCTGTCGTTCGACGACACGTTGGCGCGCGTCGGGGGCGACCAGTTCGCCATCCTGCTGATGGGCCGCCACGAACCGCGCGAGCTTTCGATGCTGGCGGAGCGGCTGAGGCGCAGCCTGCGGGCGCCGATCAAAATCGTCGGCCAGGACGTTGTGCTGACCGGATCGATCGGCATCGCGGTCGACGACGGCGGGCCGGACGGGTCGCGCGACCTGCTGAAAGAGGCCGAGATCGCCATGTATCGCGCCAAGCGCGAGGGGACGGACCGGATCGAGATCTTCCGGCCCGACATGAGCGGCGATGCCGACGAGCGGGCCGGGTTGGAGGGCGACATCCGCGCCGCCCTCGAGAAAAAGCAGATCAAGGTCCACTATCAGCCGATCGTCTATCTGCCGACGGAAGAATTGGTCGGGTTCGAGGCGCTGGTTCGGTGGGATCATCCGCGGCGCGGCCGGATCGAGCCGAGCGAGTTCGTCGGCGTGGCCGAGCAGTCGGACTTGATCGGCGAACTCGGGCGCTACGTGCTGGTACAGGCGCTGGCCGATCTCGAGATCTGGAAGCGCGAGCTGCCGCGGGCCGAGCGGCCGCTGTTCGTGTCGGTGAACGTGTCGAGCCGACAGGTGTTCCGCAGCGAGCTGGTGCAAGAGCTGCGGCAGACCCTGATCGGGGCCAACATCGCGCCGGGAACGGTCCGGCTCGAGATCACCGAGTCGATGGCGATGGAGAATCCCGAGCAGGCGACCGAGGCGCTGAGCTGGCTGAAGGCGACCGGCGCGGATCTGGCACTCGACGATTTCGGCACTGGATACTCCTCGCTCGCGTATCTGCAGAGATTTCCGATCGACATCATCAAGATCGACCGCTCGCTCGTGCAGGAAAGCGTTGCCGACAGTGCCGGCGCAGCCATCGTGCGCTCGGTCGTCGCGCTGGCGCACGAGCTCGGCAAGAAGGTTGTCGCGGAAGGCATCGAGGACAGCGAGGACGCGGCGTTCCTGCGGGCCATCGGCTGCGAGTTCGGGCAGGGGTTCTATTTCGGCGAGGCGCTGCCCGAGCGCGAGGTGATCGCGCTGCTGCGGAGCGTGCGCAAGACCGAGAGCAAGCTGCGCCGTCGCGGCTTTTTCCGCACCAAGCCGGCCCAGTCGGGCCAAGGGTCGTCGCGAAAGGCCGAGCGGCGCAGGTCGGCTGCCGCTGCTGCCGCCATTGCCGCGACGACGCCGGAGGGCGAGAACGACGCGCTCGCCGCCGGGCAGGAGCCGCCGCCGGCCCCGGTCGGGGATGCCGGCCGGCAGCGCGGCCTGAGCCAGCTGCCCTCGAGCACGATCCGGTCGCGCCGGCCGCCACCGGCCTCGCCGCCACCCGTTCCCATGGCCCCGCCCGGCCCGCCGCCTGGTGCCGCCGGGCGGCCGCCGGCTTTACCGCCGAGCGCCTCGCCGGCACTGCGTTCGCCGCCGCAGCCGCGCCTGGACCCCCGCGCCACCCCACCGGCGGCGGCGGCGCAGTTGACCGCGGCCCTCGCGGGCGCCGTCGGCGGCGATGCGCCGCCCCCGCAGCCACGGTTCGTGCCACCGGCCTTGCCGGCGCCGGTGCCGTCGCGCGCCGACGCGGGGCCCTATATTCCGCCGCTGCCGGCAACGGCCGGGCCTCCCCCGGGTAACGGTGGGCATGGTGGCGACGGTTCACAACCACCGGTTTTGCCGCCGCTGGGGTCGATCTCGTCGGTGTTGCCGCCGCCGCAGCAGACGTCGCAAGGGTCGTTGCCGCCACTGTCGGCATTGCCGCCGTTGACGTTGCCGCCGCTGATCCGCGACGCCGGCCGGACGGGCGTGCCGTCGACGGCGGCCCGCAAGTCGCATCTGTCGCCGCAGATCTCGCGCAGCCTCGCCGGGCTCGGCGGCGACAAGGACAAGTCCTGAACGCTCGGTTTTTCGCGGTGCCCGCCTCAGGCGTGGCCGGCTTCGCTGACGAGGTGGGACAGGTCGATGCCGATCTTGGATATGGCGCGCTCGTACTTGCTCTCGAGATCGGGATCGAAGATCAGGCCGGCGTCGGCGGGACAGTTGAGCCAGCCGTTGGCCTGGATCTCGCTTTCGAGCTGGCCGGCGCCCCATCCCGCGTAGCCGAGCGCCAGCATTGCGCGCTCGGGACCGTTGCCGGCGGCCATGGCGCGCAGGATGTCGATGGTGGCCGTCAGGCATACGCCGTCGTCGATGGCCAGCGTCGATTCCTCGGCGAAATAGTCGGCCGTGTGCAACACGAAGCCGCGCACCGTATCGACGGGGCCGCCGACGTGCACCGCTCGTGCCGATATCTCGTCCGGCAGTTCGTCGAGTTGGCCTTGGGGCACGAGCTCGAGCTGCTCGAGCAGTTGCGGAAATGTGATGTGATCGGCGCGCTGATTGAGGATAAGGCCCATGGCACCCTCGCGGGTGTGAGCGCACATATAGATCACCGACCGCGCGAAACGCGGGTCTTTCATCGACGGCATCGCGATGAGGAGCTGACCGTCGAGATAAGTCGTTTGCGAGGATCGCCGCTTCTTGCGCACTGCGTTCATGGGGCGAGATTAACCCCCTCGGGTTCGGCCTGTGAAGCAGCTATCGCATCTGGGGGAGCGGCGACGGTTGGCCGAAACGCCGCCGGCCCCTAGATTAACCCTGGTTCGGCATGAGGGACTTTCCGTGGTTGGCATGATGAGAGCGCTCTGTTCGGTTCTGATCGGCGCGATCGCCTGGCACGGCGGCGGCGCGGCTGTGGCCGCCGATGCGGTCTCACCCTGGCGTGCGACCTACAATTCGAAGGCGCGCGTGGTGGCAGGGCTGGCCGGCGGACCCAGCGGGTCCTTGCATCTCTACGCGGGGATCGAGATCGCCCTCGAGCCCGGTTGGAAAACCTATTGGCGCATGCCCGGCGACGCCGGCGGCATTGCGCCGACGTTCGCGTTCGAGGGATCGAAGAACCTGATGTCGGCGACGGTTCTTTACCCTGCTCCCGCCCGGCTGAGCGACGCTGCCGGCGACTCGGTCGGCTACAAATCGCGCGTCGTCTTTCCGGTGCGGCTGGTGGCGCAGAATCCGGCCGAGCCGATCGAACTCGCTGTGCAGTTCGAGTACGGGATCTGCCGCGAGATCTGCGTGCCGGCCGAAGTGGCCCTGGCGCTGACCATCGCGGGCGGGCTGTCTTCGCCCGCGCCCGATCAGCTGGCGAAAGCCTTGGCGGCGGTGCCGTCGAAAGCCTCGGCGCTCAAACCGCGCGATCCCGTTCTCGTCGCGGCGCGTGTCGATCTGGCGACCAGCAAGGTCCTGGTCGACGTACGCTACGCCTCCCCCACCACCGATGCCGATCTGTTCGTCGAGTCGCCGGATGGGATCTATCTGCCGCTGCCGCGCAAGGTTGCCGTTGGCGCCGGCACCGTGACCTTCGAGATCGAGATGGCCGACGGCATCAGCCCGGCCGAGTTGTCGGAGAAGACACTCGTTTTCACGATGGTGGGTGGCGGCGGCCAGTCGGAGGCGACGTGGACCGCCCCGGCGATCCGCGCGCCGTGAGAAGTCCGGCCCGCGTTGTCGGGTCTTGACGGAAGGGTGCCGCGTGGGGCCAATCGCAAGGGCCCGACCGGCCAACTCGGAATTTCGCCCCGGAGGATAAGGAAACACGATGACGATCACCACAGGCACGCCGCTGCCGGAGACGACATTCATGACGATGTCCGCTGACGGGCCGAAGCCCATGACCACCGCCGAGGTTTTCCAGGGCAAGAAGGTCGCGCTGTTCGCGGTCCCGGGCGCCTTTACGCCAACCTGCAGCAAGCAGCACATGCCGGGCTTTGTCGAGCGCGTGGCCGAGCTCAAGGCCAAGGGTTTCGACACCATCGCATGCACGTCGGTCAACGACATCTTCGTGCTGACGAGCTGGGCGAAAGACACCGGCGCCGACGGCAAGATCCTGATGCTGGCAGACGGCAGCGCGGAGTTCGCCAAGAAGATCGGGCTCGAGATCGATCTGACGGCGCGCGGGCTCGGCGTGCGCTCCAAGCGCTATGCGATGGCTGTCGACAACGGCGTTGTGAAGATTCTCAACGTCGAGGACGCGCCGCCCCAGCACGACAAGTCGAGTGCCGCGACGCTGTGCTCGATGATCGATCGCAGCCTCTGATTACAGTCAGCGAGAGGGCGGTGTGCCCTCTCGCCACGTCTGCCGGTGATCGTAGCCGGCCCGTCAGCGTCGGCGGTCCTTGAATGGGGCCATGCCAGCCCGTGCCAGCTCATCGGCCCGTTCGTTCTCGACGTCGCCGTCGTGGCCCTTGACCCAGTACCACGTGATGTCGTGCCACTTGCGGGCTTCGTCGAGGCGCTGCCACAGTTCGGCATTCTTGACCGGCTTCTTGTCGGCGGTGCGCCAGCCGTTGCGCCGCCAGCCGAGAATCCACGAGGTGATGCCGTTCTTGACGTAGGCGCTGTCGGTGTGCAGTTCGACAGCGGAGGGCCGTTTCAAGGCCTCGAGCGCCTGGATCGCTGCCATCAGTTCCATGCGATTGTTGGTGGTATCGGGCTCGCCGCCCGACAATTCGCGGCGGTGCTCGCCCCAGATCAGGATGGCGCCCCAGCCGCCGGGGCCCGGGTTTCCCGAGCACGCGCCGTCCGTATAAATCGTAATGGGTCGTGGCTGATCCTCGGCTGTCATCACGCCTCTAACCCGAAGTCGCGTGCCGACCGAACGGTCTGATGGAAGCGAAGCTTGCGGAGATATTCGCGGGGGTCGTGGGGCCTGACGAGCGCGCCCGCTGGAGTGTTCAACCAGTCGTAGGCTCGGGTGAGCAGGAAGCGCAGCGCCGAGCCGCGGGCCAGCAGCGGCAGGCTCTCGACCTCGGGCGTGGTCAACTCGCGCTCGGCCCGATAGCCGCGGATCAGCCCACGCGCCTTGGTCGAGTTGAAGGCGCCATCCGGCTCGAAGCACCAGGCGTTCAGACAGATGGCGAGGTCGTAGGCGAAGGCGTCGTTGCAGGCGAAATAGAAGTCGATGATGCCGGAGAGCGTATCGGCCAGAAAAAAGACGTTGTCCGGAAAGAGATCGGCGTGGATGACGCCGGACGGTAGGCCACGGGGCCAGTTGCTTTCCAGCTCACCGAGTTCGCTGGCGATCATCTCGCCGAGCCCAGGCGCGATCTCGTCGGCGCGGGCGGAGAAGCGGTCGAACAGCGGCCGCCAGCCAGGCAGCCCCAGGGCGTTGGCGCGGATGATCGCGAAATCCCGCCCGGCCGAATGCAGCCGGGCCAAATGACCGCCGACGGCTTGGCAGTGGCGCGGCTCGGGTCGGCGGATGCTCATGCCGTCGAGGTAGGTGACGATGGCGGCCGGGCGGCCGGCGAGCGTGCGCAGGGCCTGGCCGGTGCGGTCGTGCCGCGGGAGAGGGCAGGTCAGCCCCTTGGCCGACAGATGCTCCATCAGGCCGAGGAAGAACGGCAGGTCCGCAGGGTCGACACGCTTCTCGTAGAGGGTCAGGATGAAGCGTCCGCCGTCGGTGTCCAGCAGGTAGTTGGTGTTCTCGACACCCTCGGCGATGCCCTTGAAGGAGCGGATCGGGCCGAGGCCGTAGCTGTCGACGAAGCGGGCGAGCTCGTCGTCGGGAACTTCGGTGTAGACGGCCATCGGGATCAGCGCGGTTCTGGTCGGTTCAACGCAAGAGGCTCGGGGCGCGGGTCACGCCGCCGTCTCGTCGCGCAGCTCACGCGGAACGTTGAACGCGATGCGTTCCTCGGCCGTCGTGACCTGCTCGATGACCACCTCATAGCGTGCTTCGAACGCCGCGACGACCTCGTTGACGAGAATCTCCGGGGCCGAGGCGCCGGCCGTCACGCCGACGGTGCGGAGGGTGCCGAACGTGTCCCACGGAATGTCGGACGCGCGCTGCACGAGGACCGCGCGCGGGCAACCGGCGCGGGCCGCCACCTCGACGAGGCGGTTCGAGTTCGAGCTGTTGGGGGCTCCGACGACGAGCAGGGCGTCCAGGCGGGGGGCGATCGCCTTGACGGCGGCCTGACGGTTGGTCGTCGCGTAGCAGATGTCCTCTTTGACGGGGCCGAGCATGGCTGGGAAGCGCTGTTGCAGGGCCGCGACGATTTCGGCTGTGTCGTCGACGGACAGGGTCGTCTGGGTCACGAACGCCAGTTTTTCCGGATCGGCCGGGCTCAGCGCCAAGGCGTCCTCGAGAGTTTCGATGAGGGTGACGGCCCCGTCCGGAAGCTGACCCATGGTGCCGACGACCTCCGGGTGGCCGGCATGTCCGATAAGAAGGATATGGCGGCCGCGTTCATGGTGAACGGCGGCTTCCTTGTGAACCTTGGTGACGAGGGGGCAGGTGGCGTCGAGAATGAACAGCTCGCGGGCCTTGGCGGCCGCAGGGACCGATTTCGGGACGCCATGGGCCGAGAAAACCACGGGAGCAGCCGTATCCGGGATCTCGTCCAGCTCCTTCACAAAAACGGCGCCTTTCTGTCTCAGGGATTCAACGACATACCGGTTGTGCACGATCTCGTGGCGCACGTAGACCGGTGGCCCGAATTTTGCGAGGGCCCTCTCGACGATCTGGATGGCCCGGTCGACACCGGCGCAGAACCCGCGCGGTGCGGCGAGCAGGATACGGAGCGGCGGGCGAGGTTGCAAAGTTGTGGACATTGACGGGTCGCAATCGTTGATGACGGGATCGGAGCGAAGGTGCTGCTTGGAAGCAACGTCGGCAAGATGATAGGCGAGAGTCACGTGCGGGAAGATTCGATTCGGCGCCACGTTGTGTCAAAGGTGGCGCTCGGTTATGCCGGATCGCCGAGATCTGCGCAGTATGGGGGCAGGGGCTCGCAGGTGCAATTGCAGGCATGGACATGCGTCGCCACGCGGGCGCTTCTGGCCGCTTCGCTCGTCAGTCTGGCGGGCTGCGGTCTCTCGACCATGACGTCGGGTATCGGCGGCGGCATGTTCGGGGGCTCGTCGTCGGCGTCCAAGTCGTCGGGGGTCAGCGAGGAGCAACTGCTGACTGCGGCTAAGAGCGACGGCACAGGCAGCATTCCTTCGGCCGTCGGCGCTTCGGGCGGATGCCCGCGCTTCGTGGTCTGGCCGCGTGATCATACCGTGACGGTGTTCGAGCAGGGCAGGGTCGGCGATGCGCTGGCGGTGGTCCATCGCGGCGAGATCACCAAGACGGCGCGCGAATGCGAGGTCGAGCCGGGCCGCGTGACGGTCAAATACGGCTTTTCCGGCCGAATCCTGATGGGTCCGAAGGGACGGCCCGGCAACATCACGTTGCCGGTCAACGTGTTCGTCACCGATTCCAAGCGTGAGCGGGTGACCGCCGAGAAGGTGACCGTCGATGCCGCCATCGCGGCCGACAAGCCGATCGGTTACTTCTCGATCGTCCGCTCGGTAACCATCAACGTGCCCGAGGGCAGCCGCCCCGGCGAGTACGAGGTTTTCGTCGGATTCGAGCGCAACGTGCCCAACGCCGGGTGATCGGCTGCCCGGGGCTCACAATTAATTCCACCGGCGGGGCACGGCGCGCCTTGACACCCCCCCTGGTTGGCTTATGTAACCCGCTCTGCCACGCGAGACCTGCGGAAGAGCCCGGTTCGGGTTGTTTCATCTCGAAGCGGCGCCGAAGGAGCAACCGCCCCGGAAACTCTCAGGCAAACGGACCGCAGGTTGATGGCACTCTGGAAAGTGGTCGAGGCGCGTCGGCGTCCGGCCCACCGACGGGTATAAGGCGCGCATCCGGTCCATCCAAGGACCGGGGGAACGGCCGAATATCTCAGGTCCCAAGACAGAGGGGGCTCTCACTCGGGCGCAATTCAGCGCCTCGGGGCGGAGCCGCGACGGGACCAGGACATGAGCGCAGACCAGCGCGAAGGCCCTCTGAAACGTACGCCCCTTTTCGATCTGCACGTGTCCGCGAGCGCCCGTATGGTGGGGTTCGCCGGTTACGAGATGCCGGTCCAGTACCCACTCGGGGTGCTGAAAGAGCATCTATGGACCCGCGACAAGGCCGGGTTGTTCGATGTCTCGCACATGGGGCAGGCGCTGCTCGTCGGCCCCGATCACGAGACGACGGCGCGGGCGCTGGAGGCGCTGGTGCCGGCCGATATCCTGGGCCTGAAGCCCGGGCAGCAACGCTACTCCCAACTTCTCAATGACGCCGGCGGCACGCTGGACGACTTGATGGTGACGCGTCCGGCCGATGCCCGGCGGGCCGATGGCACGCTGATGCTGGTGGTCAACGCCGGATGCAAGGACAAGGACTACGCGCACATCGCGGCGCGCCTGCCCCCGCACGTCCGTCTCGAGGTGCTCGAGGACCGGGCTTTGGTGGCCTTGCAGGGTCCGTCGGCTGCGGCCGTGCTGGCGCGGCTCGTCCCTGGGGTCGGCGCGATGGCCTTCATGACGGCCGCGACGTTTCCCTGGGGTGGCGGCGTGCTCGGCGTCTCGCGTTCGGGCTACACGGGCGAGGACGGTTACGAGGTTTCGGTGGGCGTCGACCAGGCCGCCGATTTTTGGGCGGCGCTGCTCGCGCACGATGAGGTCCGCGCGATCGGCCTCGGAGCCCGAGATTCGCTGCGGCTCGAAGCGGGCTTGTGCCTCTATGGGCACGAACTGGACGAGACGACGACGCCGATCGAGGCCGGGCTCGCGTGGTCGATCCAGAAGCGGCGGCGGGCCGAGGGTGGCTTTGCGGGCGCGGAACGGATTCAGGCGCAGCTGGCGCGGGGAACCGCGCGGGTTCGTGTCGGCATCCGGCCGGAGGGTCGTGCACCGGCCCGGGACGGCACCGAGATCCTGTCGGTGGCTGGCGACAGGATCGGCGTGATCACGTCCGGCGGATTTGGGCCGAGCGTCGACGGGCCGATTGCCATGGGTACCGTGACACCGGGTATGGCCGCGATCGGCACGGCGCTGCACCTGGTGGTTCGCGGCAAGCCGCTGCCGGCCAAGGTGGTGGGGCTGCCGTTCGTCGCCCATCGCTACAAGCGCGTTTGAGTTGGTCATTGGGGAGCTTCGGCTCCCCTTTTTCATGTTCCCCCCACACTGCGGAGATCTGCGACATGGAGCGCTTCAGCAAGGATCACGAATGGATCCGCGTCGACGGCGATATCGGCACGATCGGCATCACGGTGCATGCCCAGGACAAACTCGGTGACGTGGTGTTCGTGGAGGTGCCGGAGGTCGGCCGGACGGTGGCGGCGGGCGAGCCGTGCGCGGTGGTCGAGAGCGTGAAGGCGGCGAGCGACGTGTTTTCGCCGGTCAGCGGCGAGGTGATCGCGGCCAACGGCGATCTGGCCGGGCAGCCGGCCCTGGTCAACGAGGATGCGGAGGGGCGGGCCTGGTTCTTCAAGGTCCGGCTCAGCAAACGGGTCGAACTCGATGGGCTGATGGATCGGGCAGGTTACGAGGCGTTCGCCCGGGAGAACGGCTGATGCGTTATCTGCCGCTCGGGCCGGACGACCGCGCGCAAATGCTGGCGCGGATCGGGGTCGGCGCCGTCGACGATCTGTTCGTCGCCGTGCCCAAGGACAAGCTGCTCCAGGATCTGCCGAAGCTGCCGCTCGCCAATGGGGAGATCGAGGTCGAGCGCGAACTCGCCCGATTGGCGGCCCGCAATACGCCGGCCGGGTCGGTGCCGTTCTTCGTCGGCTGCGGGGCCTATCGCCACCACGTGCCAGCGACGGTCGACCACCTCATCCAACGGTCCGAGTTCCTGACCTCGTATACGCCGTATCAGCCCGAGATTACGCAGGGCACGCTGCAGTATCTGTTCGAGTTCCAGACCCAGGTGGCGCGGCTCACCGGCATGGAGGTCGCCAACGC
>JBMOGA010000072.1:0-17255 GCA_049318625.1 Hyphomicrobiaceae bacterium | reverse complement strand
ATGACCGCCCTACCGGCAGCGATCTAAAATTACACCACGTCCCGGGACGCTACCCGGACTTGACGATCGGGTGACCGAACCCTTTCCCAGTGCAGCCCGAGGTTCGCTGCCCTCACGGATCAGGTCGGATCCAACTTTCGTGCCCGGCTCGACCACCGCAAGCCGCCACGGTGCCGGCGCGCGCAGGGGACGGCGCGGAGCCGCTGCCTCTCGTGTATGATTTTGTTGGAAAATTTCTGACCGACCCGAGACATAGGTGACGCTTCGTACCGGAAACATGGGTGACACTTTTCGCGGGATCCACGGCAGGTGTCGATGCCCTGGAAAGAGTGTTCGGCAATGGAAGAACGTATCAATCGGCGCTGAACCCTGACCACCGTCTCCGACATCTGCACCGCCGCTGCGGTTTTGCGCGACGGCGGTTCAGGGGCTGACTACACCGGCCAACTTGCGCGCCGGTTCACACGGCATCCAGGATGACGGGGAGAGGGCTGCCGTGCGAAGGCGGCTGTCAAGTTTGCTGGGCTCCACGGGGAGAGAGCCCGATGTGAACGGCCGGAGGATCAGCCGTCGGCTCTATTCGGATAGGGGATCGAGAGATGAGCCGGCTTTCGGGATGATACAACCCGTGGTGCGCTGGAGCGGGTTTTGACCGTTGGGCTGCGCATCTGAATTCGGCCGCTATCCGTCGCGCATACACCGCCTGTAGCGACACGATCGAACGTGCCCCTGTCATGATCGAGCCATAAGAGTTCTCTCGGGCCAGTAGAGAACCATGCTCCATGAAGTTCGAGCTTGCCGGTTTCGATGGCCGTGGCCACGAACGGGAACGTGGTCAGATTGAAAAGCGACTGCTTCACCGCCAGCAGTTCAAGCTCCCGCTGGCGCTGTTGCGCGGAGAGCTCGGGCCGATGCACGAGGAGTTCGTCGCGCGAACTGGAAAGGAGCGCCACCCAAGGTCCGATGAACACTCCGGCAGGCGGGCCGTCTGCCGCCGCCCGAAGCGATGCCGCCACGCCGCCGCACTGCCCGTGCCCCAGTACCACGATCGATTTCACGCCAAGCACAGTGACCGCGAATTCGATCGCCGCGCTTGTGCCGTGATAGCTGCCGTTGGCCTCGCAAGGCGGCACGAGGGCTGCCACATTGCGCACCACGAACAGTTCGCCGGGCGCCGCCTGAAAGATTGCGGCAGGGTCGACGCGGCTGTCGGCGCAGGCGATGACCATGGTCTCTGGTTCCTCCCCGGCGGCGAGGGCCTGATCGCGCTGGACCTCCCTGGCCAAGCGCCGGCGACGAAACGACTCGTAACCCTTGGCAAGGTGGGGCGGTATTGTCATCAATGTCGTCTCCTGAGGTTCGGGTGGTCGCCTTTCACAGTCCGCCATCATCGTTGTGTCACGCGACCGACCACGTCTGCGAGCACCTGCAGGCCCTCCTGGCCCTGCCCGAACCGCTCGCTCAGCGCGGAAAGGTCCAAGTTCTGGAGCAGGCTGATATCAATCCCGTGCTGCTGAAGAAGCTCCAGTATCTGCCCCGGGTCGAGACCGGAAAGGCTCTCGGGGGCGATACCCGCCCGCTCCAGCACCTCTATGACACCGACATTCGTGGCCGCCTCCTGCAGCCGCCCACCAAGTAATCCACCAACCATCTCGCCGATGCGTCCCATGTCGAACATCTGGTTCTCCGTTCTGTTGCCTGCTATTCAGATCTGCAGCGACCGACCGCTCTGATCACGACAAAGCCTGGGCGTGTCCGTTCACCGATCCGTGCCAGGCGGCAGCAGCCTCGGATCGTGGTCTGAGCATTGGCTCGGCTGTCCTGCCGCTCCGCGCTTGCGGACTTCGCCTCTCGCTCAAGGGGGCTCTCCTGTTCTCTCGCCGATCGTGTTTCGCCGGCTCGGTTGCACGAGTCTGAGATGGAGGGGTGGATCGCCGATGGCCAATCGGTAACAGGCTCGCATTTAATCGGAATTTCCGATCAGTCTGGACGATATCGCCTTGGCGCCCATATCACCGATCACGCGCTAGGCGGTCGACGATCAGCGCGGGCATGCGCAGGGGGGGATGGCTTCGATGCCCAACATCCGGCAACTCGAGTATCTGGTGGCAATCGCAGACACGTTGCATTTCAGGCGAGCCGCCGAGCGCTGCAACACCACACAACCGACCCTGAGCGAGCAGTTGAAGTCTCTCGAAGACAAGCTCGGCGTACTGCTCGTGGAGCGCAGCCGCAGCAGGGTGGTGATGTCGCCGGTCGGGTTGCAGATCGTCGAGGTCGCCCGCCGGGTACTCGTCGAACTTGCGGAGATCAGGGCGTTGGCGATAAGCGGCGGCCGCGAACTGTCGGGTCTTCTCCGTCTCGGTCTACCGCCAACGATCGGCCCCTATCTGCTGCCCCATGTGCTGCCGGCACTGCACAAGTCGCATCCCGATCTCAAACTGTACATCCGGGAGAGCCCGCCCAGCGCACTTCCCGGCGCCCTGGAGGACGGTGCGCTCGATGTCATCATTACAATGTTGCCGGTGCAGGGGGCGGATTTCGAGAGCACGTTCCTCTTCCGCGAGCCACTGTTACTGGCTGTTGGCGACGACCATCCGTTTGCCCGCCTCAGCGTCGTGGAGCGCGCGAGCCTGGTCGGTCAGGATGTTCTGACGCTTGGCAGGGGGCACCAGCTGCACGATGCGGTCCAATCACTCTGCCTCGAGTTGGGCGCTACCCTGCGCTACGAGTTCGAAGGCACGAGTCTCGATACGCTTCGCGAAATGGTCATGATGGGGCTCGGCGTCACCTTCTTGCCGGGGCTCTATGCCCGTCGCGAAATAATCGGTGACCCCCACATCAAACTGCTGACGATCCGGGGGCGCGCAATTCACCGCACTGTCGGCATGGTCTGGCGCAAGACCAGCGCACACCAGGCCTCCTACATCAGACTTGCCGAGTTCTTCAAGTCCGCCGTCATTCACCAGTTCGAAGATCTCACCGCCGAGAAATGATCGGTCATTTCTCCTCCGACTCATCGCCAGAACGGAGCGATATCTCGTGGACATGTTATTGACCCAACTCGGTGGCATCTGGTTTGGCATGCCGGCATGGGCCTGGATTTCATTTTTGATCATTGTGCTGGCGATGCTTGCCATAGACCTCGGCATTTTCCATCGAGAAGCCCATACGCCGAGCATGAAGGAAAGCGTCGTAATCGCCGGCACGGCAATGACGCTCGGCCTCTCCTTCTCCGCCGTCGTCTGGTGGCTCTACTATTCGGGAGCGGCCAACTCACTCGATCCGGTGATCGCCGAAGCCACTACCCCGTCGGGTCGCGCATGGACGGCATGGGAGCTTTACTTGACCGGCTGGATCGTCGAGCAGACGTTGGCCTTCGACAACGTGTTCGTGATCTCGATGATATTCACATACTTCGCCGTCCCACCAAAGTATCAGCATCGGGTTTTGTTTTACGGGATCCTGGGCGTCATCGTTCTGCGCGCCATCATGATTGGGCTCGGCGCCGCGCTGGTCCACCAGTTCGCCTGGGTTCTCTATCTCTTCTCCGCCTTCCTGGTCCTGACCGGCATCAAGATGATCATGATGGCCGACCAGAAGCCTCAACTCGAGAATAACCCCTTGCTGATCTGGATGCGCAAGCACTTGCGCGTGACGAACGAACTGCACGGTCAGGCCTTTTTCGTCAGCCAGCCGGACTCCAAGAGCGGGCGGATGGTGCGCCATGCGACGCCATTGTTCCTGGCTCTCGTACTGATCGAATTCGCCGATCTCATATTCGCGATTGACTCGGTGCCGGCAATCTTCGCCATCACCCAGGATCCGTTCATAGTCTACACGTCGAACATCTTCGCGATCCTGGGGCTGCGCGCGCTCTACTTCGTGCTATCCGCCATGGTTCACCGGTTCCACTACCTGAAGTACGCGCTCGCTCTTGTGCTGGTCTATGTCGGGGCTAAAATATTCCTCCAGCAGATCATCGGCAAGATCCCGCCGGAGGTGAGCCTGGGTGTGACGTTCGCTCTGCTTGCCGGGGGCATTCTATTCTCGCTGATGAAGACCCGTCCCGGCGCGCCGCCAGGTGCCGTCGACCAAGTCTGACGAGGAGTGCTTCTCTCTTGATGTGCGGGCAGCCTCGATCTGCCTGCGCAATCCTTCCGCCCACCACCGCCGCATCGGCTGGTCAGCGCCATCTATCAAGAGTTTTGAGTTTCATAACATCCAAGGGAGGAAGATTTGGCGCTCGATCAGTATTGGGGCGGTGTATTGATTCTGGTACGGGAAAACGAAAAGTTTCTGGAGTTTGCGCTATTTGCCTTTGCATTCGCGGAATCGATCCTCTTTGCGTCCGTGTTTGTGCCATCGACCCTGATCTTCATCGCGATCGGAGCCTTGGAGGGGGCTGCCGACGGGCCGCTTTTTTCACTTGTCGTCGCCGGAGCTCTCGGTGCGCTCGCGGGCGACATCGTTTCTCTTGCCATCGGCTATCGCCTGCGCGGCGATATCGGCAGGCTGTGGGGCTTGCGGAAGCATCCGGGCCTGCTCAAGAGGGCTCATGCCTTTATCGCCGACTGGGGCATCATGGCGGTCGTAGTTTCGAAGTTCGCAGGTCCGCTGCGGCCGATCGTGCCGATGCTGGCGGGAGCGACGTCTATGCCGTGGCCGCTGTTCCTTGCGGCAAGCGCCGCGTCGTCCGTTCTGTGGTCGGTGGCGGTCCTGGTACCGGCCTACTATGGCTTCAACGCGTTGACACATTGAGCGGCAGATCGCGCAACCGGGCCGGTATCGCGCCAATCGAGGGCGCGGTATGCGGAGCAGTCCACCAAAGGTGTGACCCGAATGACCCGCGCCGTCGATCAGGATGAGTTTGCGGTCTTCGAACTCTCGAATGTCGGCACGCTGGCTGATGAATTGCCGACAACATCGGAACGTTCGCCCTCGTCAGGACTGATGGGGATAGCGGCGCGCCTCTCGGTCTGTCACGCGCGGGCCGTGCGCAGTGCGTGTTCTGGCCGCCTCCGCTGGGCCAGCGTAGGAACACCGAGGGCACCGGGTGAACCGGGGTACAATACTGGTCCACCTCATGATCGTACTTGGCGAAGATGCCCTTTCGTTGTTTGACCACGTCGGCGCGATGCAGCCGCGGGATGGCGCGCCCGGTGCCGAGGCCGGTGGCAATCTCGCGGAGCGCAGAGCGGCCTTAGCCGGCGGGGCTCCATGGCCTCCGGGACGACGGCAATCAATTCGAAGGATACCGGCAAACCCCGCGCGGCCAACTTGCGCGTGCCAGCGATGTGTTCGTCATCGAACCGGGACTTGGCGCCGCTCATCCAAGCGCGGCGGGGTGCGGCTTTGAGTTCGGCGGCAAAGGAGTCGTCCGGGTGAGGATTCGCGCGGAAAGGAACGACTTTCGCGGCCATTGCTCAGCTGGAGTGTTGGGGCCGCCGTTGGGGCCGAAAAAACACAAGCTCAGCTTTTTCTATCTATCGCAGCTACTTAGGCTGCAGGCTTGGCGGAGGGAGAGGGATTCGAACCCTCGAGACGGTTGCCCGCCTACACGCGTTCCAGGCGTGCGCCTTCAACCACTCGGCCACCCCTCCATGCCAGAAGCGCGCGACTATACTCAGGGCCGGGCGATGCGCAAGCATCGGTTCGGGCACCTCCCGTGTCGTTTGCAGCCCGCGTACAAACTCCGCTGAGGCGCCCCCGCCGACGGGCCTCGCCGCGCACCCGTCTTGCCTCCGCCCGCGCCAGCGGATACGTCAAACCGGCTGGAGGGCACTCCCATGTCGGCACTGCGATTTCTCGCCATGCTGCTGTTCCTGATCGCGATGATCGCGTTCGCGACGGATGCGTCGCGCGCCTACCTCGGCGAGGGCGCGTTGTTCACACCGCTGCTCAAGCACTGGTCGGACCTCGCGCCGACGGCGCTGGCCTCGGCGCGCCGGTCGCTGGTCGGTGCCACCCATCCGGCGGTCTGGGACTGGCTGGTCGCACCCGTGCTGGCGGTGCCGGCCTGGCTCACGTTCGGGTTTCTCGCCGTCACGCTCGCCGTGATCGGCCGCCGCCGTCGCCGCATCAACATCTACGCCAATTGAGCCGGCCGGCCGCTCAGCCCTTCTTCTTCGGCGCGGCGTTGGTCGCCCGCTCGCCATGATCGACCGTCTCGGACACGATGTCCCGCGCGATCCCGGCCGCAACCAGAACGAGCAGACAGCCGATCAGCCCCAGCATCACCCGGTTGTGGCTGCGGTTCAGCTGGGCGATCTCGGCGTCGGAAATGGGCGTCGGCTCCACCGGCTCCGCAGCCCCCCGCGCACCCACCGAGCGGTGCAGGCTGCCGCGGTCGATCACCGGCTTGCCGATCCGCTGCGCGATCTCCTCGGCGATCACCGGGAATGGAATGACCGCATCCTCGTTGGCCTCGCTGACGAAACCCAGCGTGATCTTCTGACCGTCCGTCGTCACCAGCCGGGCGCCTTTCAGCATCACCGGCGCGAGTGAGCCGCCATAGATTTCGCGCCATACCTCGGCATGGGCGATCTGGTCGTAGGGGATTTCGTGCGTCCCGTACGAGAACGCCAGCACGAGCCCGCCCCGTTTTGGCAAGGTGAAGCGGATCGCCCGGTCGCCGAGCTCGACGCGCGAGCGGATCGAAACCAACAGCTCGAACACGATCAGCACCATCAGCGCCGTGAACGCGAGCGCCATCAGCGCGAATCCGATCAGATCGTCGACCGGCGAATGCGTGACGCGCTGGAGCGCCATCGGCCCCAGGCTACCGAAGAACGGCAGCAGATAGAGGAACGCGAAGGAGAGCGCCGTCTTGCGCAGCACGCCGGATTCGTAGACCCGGCGCGGCCGCGCCACGGCCTTCGCGGGTTCCGCAGGCGGCGGCGCCACGGCGTCCGGTGCGGCGGACGGCACTGCGGCCGCATCCGCGGCTGCCGCCGCGGCGATCGACGCTCCACTCATATCACCTCTCCGTGAACCCCGTCGTTCCGGCTCGCTTGGTGGTGGCACGGGCCGGTCGGGCAACTATATCATTGTTGGATTGCAGCTCCACCCAGGAACGCGACATCATGCAGCTGTTTCGCAAGAAGACCGAGATGCCGAGCCGCGCCGCCGCCCTGCCGGGCCGGCCGGCGCCCATCCGCACGGCCGCCGAGCACTTCCTGTTCAGCCGCCCGCTCCAGGGGCCCTATCCCGCCGGCATCGAGACGGCGGTGGTCGGCATGGGCTGCTTCTGGGGCGCCGAGCGCAAGTACTGGGAACTCGGCGACGGCATCTGGATCACCGCGGTCGGTTATTCCGGCGGATACACGCCCAATCCCACCTACGAGGAGGTCTGCTCGGGCCGCACCGGCCACAACGAGGTGGTGCTGATCGCCTACGATCCCCGCAAGATCGGCTACGAGCGCCTGCTGAAGACGTTCTGGGAGAGCCACGACCCGACCCAGGGCATGCGCCAGGGCAACGACGTCGGCACGCAGTACCGTTCCGGCATCTACGTCCGCACCGCCGACGAGCGCGCCGCCGCCGAAGCCTCGCGCGCCGCCTATCAGACGGTGCTCAGCGCCAATGGCTACGGCGCGATCACCACCGAGATCGTCGACGCCACCGAGTTCTACTTCGCCGAGGCCGACCATCAGCAGTATCTGGCCAAGGTGCCGCACGGCTACTGCGGGCTCGGCGGCACCGGCCTGTCGTGCCCGACCGGCCTCGTGACGGGCGTGAAGCCGGCTTAGCCTACTCGTCGGGCGTTTCGGTCCCGACTTCGAACAGGCCGAGTTGGGGCGCGCCCGAGCGCGGCGGCCCCGACAGGCCGAGGTGGCGCCAAGCCTTGACGGTGAGCATCCGCCCGCGCGGCGTGCGACTGATGAACCCCTGCTGCAGCAGGTAGGGCTCGACGATCTCTTCGAGCGCGTCGCGCGGCTCCGACAGGGCCGCCGACATCGTCTCGATACCGACCGGGCCGCCCTCGTAGTTGACCGCGATGCAGCGCAGGTAGCGGTGATCGAGCGCGTCGAGCCCCTCGTCGTCGACCTCGAGCTGCAGCAGCGCCTGATCGGCGACCTCGCGCGACACCACCGCCGCCCCCGCCACCAGCGCGAAGTCCCGCACCCGGCGCAGCAGACGCCCGGCGATCCGCGGCGTCCCCCGCGACCGCCGCGCGATCTCGCGGGCGCCATCGGGGCTCATCGCCACCTTGAGCACGCCGGCGCCGCGCTGAACCACGCGCTCCAGCTCTTCCGTCGTGTAGAAGTTGAGCCGGATCGGTATGCCGAACCGGTCGCGCAACGGCGTCGTCAGCAGCCCCGACCGCGTCGTTGCGCCGACCAGCGTGAACTTGGCGAGATCGATGCGGACCGAGCGCGCCGCCGGACCCTCGCCTATGATGAGGTCGAGCTGGAAATCCTCCATGGCCGGGTAGAGGATCTCCTCCACGGCCGGATTGAGCCGGTGGATCTCGTCGATGAACAGGACGTCGCGGTCCTCGAGGTTGGTGAGCAGGGCGGCGAGGTCCCCGGCCTTCGAGATGACGGGGCCCGAGGTCGCGCGGAACCCGACGCCGAGCTCGCGCGCCATGATCTGGGCGAGGGTGGTCTTGCCGAGCCCCGGCGGCCCGGCGAACAGCACGTGGTCGAGCGCATCGCCGCGCGCACGGGCGGCCTGGATGAACACCTTGAGATTGGCGCGCGCCTGCTCCTGGCCGATGAAGTCGCCGAGGCTCTGCGGACGGATCGAGGCTTCGAGCGCGTCCTGCTCGCGCTTGGCCGACGACACCAGGCGGTCGGTCATCCGGTCCTCCGCGCCGACCGCGCCGACGCGCAGGCGGCTGCTCGTGTTTCTCGTTCGTTCGCTGTGCTGTGTAGCCGATTTGCCGCCGCCGGGGAACGCCGGGCTATTGGCGGGCGCGCGCCAGCAGCGTCGACGCGGCGAGCCCCGCGAACACGGCCACCGTCACCGTGAAGATGCCGTAGAACATCGGCTGCTTGAACGCGAAGTCGTGCAGCACACGCTCCAGCCCCTCGCGCGCCAGCATCACCCGCGACGTGTAGGTCGACAGCAGCTGCCCGTCGCGCAGCAGATAGACCTTGGCGTTGAGCGCGCCGACCGGAACGTTGGCCGGCAGCTCGATCGAGGCGCGGAACAGGCTGCGGCCGATGAACACGACGTCGTAGTCGCTGCGGATGTAGAGCCCGTCGCGGGCCTTTAGCCGGATCACCGCGTTCTTGAACTCCTGCAGATCCGCGGTCGTCAGCCCGGTCTCCCAGCCCTCCACCGGCGTCATGCGGACGTGATTGAACCCGATGTCGTTTTCGTTGAGCACGTTGGTCGGGGCGATCTCGTCGAGCGGCCGGGTCGAGGCGATCGCGTAATAGCTCGGCACGCTGACGAATGTCAGCGACTGCGTATTCATCCAGATGCCGGCGATGTTGGCCTTGCGCCGCACCACGATCTGGCCGGGCGTGCCTTCGAGGATGATGACGACGTCGTAGAGGCCGGCCTCGGCACTGGTCTGGCGGCTGTTGTCGACGGCGCCGAACACGACGATTTCGGTGCCGGTGAAGCTCGATGTGACGGCGACGCTGCGGGTCGACACGTCGGCCTGGACGGTCTCGGCCGGCAGTTCGCCTGCGGGAACCGCGGCGGCTGCCGGTGCGCCCGGCTGCTGCGCGCTGGCGGCCGGCGGAGCCGGTGCGCGCCCACGCTTCTGCTGCGCGCCGGGTTCGCTGCTGAACAGCAGGCATGCCAGGAGGGCGGCGAGCCCGAAGAGCCCGACTCTGGATCTGCTGAGCCTCGCGTGATCGACCGGCAACCCAGCCCTCCGTATCGGGCGCGACGCAACCGCACCGCCGCTGCCCGGTAGGACCTTTGAATAGCATCCGGCAGGCGGCTGTCGACCGATTTCCGTGGCGACCCTGCTCCGCGCGTATCGGGGCCGTGGCGTCAGCTCGGAGTCTGTTCGGTCTCGGAGGCGGCCGGCGCAAGCCGCGCCCGCGTCTTCCACTGCTCGCCCGCGACGACCGGATCGTTGGCGATGCGATCGAAGGGGACAGGTTGCCAGGCGGCCACCGCGTCGTCGACGGCGCTGGCACGCGCCGGCGCCAGCCGGGCCCGCACACTCGCCAGCCGCTTGGCGGCCTGAGCATCGCCGGCCCGCGCGGCCAGGGCCAGGTACTTGTAGGCGTTGGCATAGTCCTGCGCCACGCCGAGCCCGCTCTCGTAGAGGATGCCGAGATTGAACATGCTGTCGCGCAGGCCATGGCTGGCGGCCTTGGCGAACCATTTGACGGCGGTGTCGTAGTCGGCGGCGGTACCGTCCCGCCCGGTGTTGAGGACCGCGATGTTGTGCATCGCCTTGACGTTGCCCTGCTCGGCGGCGCGCGCGTACCAGGCTGCGGCCCGGGCCGGATCCTTCGGCACGCCGAAGCCGCGCTCGAAGTAGGTGCCGAGCCGGTACTGGGCCAGCGCGAAACCGGCTTGTGCCGACCGCTGGTACCAGCGCGCGGCTTCATCGAGGTCTTGCGCCACGCCACGGCCTTCGCCGAGCCGGGCGGCAACGGCGAACTGCGCCGAGGGATCGCCGCTCTGGGCGGCGAGGCGCAGCGAGTTCGGACCGACCATGGCGGGCGGCATTTCGACGGCGGTGGTCTCGCGGCTGGCGGGCGGCGTCTCCACGGCGCTGGTCCGCTGCACCATCGCACCCATCTGGCTCGACAGCCGCGCGATGCCCTGCTGCTCCTGCTCGCGCAACAGCGCCAGCGGCGAAATCTGCGCGTCGGTCTGAACGACGGTTCCGGCGATCCTGGGACCGGCCTCGGCCGGCAGCGTGGTCGGATCGGCGTCGAGGGTGTCGGCGGCGTCCGCCGTCTCGATCTCCTTTTCGCCGTCGATGGCGCTGGACTTCTCCGGCTTGGCCGGACGCTCGATGCCGGACGGGTTGACCGGCGGCTGGGCCGGTTTGCGCACGAAGGCCAGATAGGCCGAGACGGCGCACACGACGGTCAACAGGCCGATGAGCACGCGACGGTTGAGGAGCGGGCGTCCGCCGGCCTTGGGGGCCGCGGCCGGCTTTCCGGACTTCTTGGCCGGCGCTGGTGTCGCCTGCGGCGCCTGTTGCTGCTGCTGTTGCTGCTGGGCCTGATGGGCCTGGGCGGCGGCGCGGCGCGCGGAGGCGACGAAGTCCTCCTTGCTACGCTCGGCATTGGCCGACTGTGCCGCCAGAGCGGTGAACGCCGGGCTCGGCGCCGCGGGTGCCGGTGTCGGCACCGGGGCAGGAGCCGGAGGATCGATGCGGGCCTCGACGGAACTGGCCCCCGGCGGCGTCTGCATTTCAGGGAATACGGCGGTGATCGATGGGGCGGCACCGGGAGCCGGTATCGGCGCTGCCGGGGCCTCGCTGGCCGGGCGCTCCAAGTGGTCCATGCGATCGAGCAGGCCGAGCAGGGCCTGCTGCATGGTGTCCAGCATCTCGGACACTTGCGCCTCGCTGCGCCGCTGATCCTGGAACGCCGCCTCGAGCTGCGCCTTCAAGCCTTCGATGTCGCCCGACTCCGCGCGTGGGATCGACTGCAGCGCCGTCGTGACGCGGCCGACCAGCACGCGACCGATCGATTCCGCGATGCGCTTGAGGTCGTCGTCCGAGTGCCGGACCGGCTCGGTCTTGGGCAGCACACGCACGACATCCGCGGCCGATCGCTCGGCAATCCGGCCGATGGTCTCGTCCATCAGCGAAGCAACCACCGGCTTCTCGAGACGGACGCCGACCAGTCCCGACACGGCACGCGCCATCCGGTCGATGTCGGCGTCGTCGAGCGGCCGGCGATCGGGCTGCGCGAACTTGGTTTCGATCTGTCCGGCGAGGTCCTGAATGCTGCGCTCGACACTGCCGACCCGCTCGGCCTTGGCGCCCACTTGATCGATGGCGCGGGTGAGAGCGGCCAGATCCTGCTCGATGGTTTCGAGGCCGGCGATCAGCTTGTCGTTGCCGGCGCTATCGGCCGGCGCTCGCAGCTGCTGCTCGATGGCGTCGAGCTGGCGGGCCAGCTCGAGCGCGGTGTCGGCCTGGGCCACCATACGGAAGCCGTCGTCGATCCGCGTCGCCAGGCGGTCGAGCCGCTGGTCGAGCCCGGCCGGATCGAGTGCATAGAGCATGGACGGGCCCGCCTGATCGCGCCGGGCGCCCATTGGAACCGATGCCGGAACCGATGCTGGAACCGTTCGCAGGGCCGGGCGGGCCGGCTCGCCGTGATAGACGCGCGCCAGTGCGTCGGCCGAGGCTTGATCCCAGGGATCGTTGGGGTCGGCGGAGGCGACCGCGGGGGTGGCGTTGGCCATGCGATGGACCAGATGATCGAGCTCGTCGCGGATGCGGGCGATCGATCCGGCAACATCGCGTCCGGACGAGCCGACCGCAGCCGCAGTGCTGTCGAAATGGTGGAAGCGCTCGGTGCGCCGCTCGTGCTCGAGCAGGTGCTCCGTGACCTGTTCGAGAAGGTTCATGATGCCACGGGATCCGCGCTCGACTTCGGAAGGCTGGTCGAGATGACGTGCCGCTTGGAGTTCGTCCATCGTGGTCCCCGTCGGTCGACACATTTGCCCGGCGGTGCCTCGCGTCGAGGCGAGTTGGGCCACCGGGAGTCCAGACGAGGAACGGGCAGGACCTAATTGCTGAAAGGTCACAGACCGCTGTAAAATTTTGGTAAATGAATGCGCTGATTTGCAGTGCTCGGCGAATCAGTCGGCGGCCGTTGCATCCTTGGGCGTGCGGCCGGTCAGCTGCAGCAGCGCCTCCGGGGTGTCGACGTCGAGGAAGATCTCGTCACTGGAGATCTCGACCTCGACGACCAGTTCGGCGTTGGCGCCGAGAAGATGGCGCGCCCCGTGATCGCCGGTCACCGCGCCGATCGCCGGGAACAGGGATCGCCCCCACAACACGGGATTTCCACGTCGGCCGTCGCGCACCGGCACGATGATGTGGCGGCCATCCTTGGGCGCGAACGCGGCGATCAGCCGCCGCAGCGTCGCCGCGGTGACCGTCGGCATGTCGCCGAGCAGCACCAGCGCCGCATCGGTGGTGTCGGGCAGCGCGGCGAGCCCAGCCTTGAGCGATGTTGACAGGCCCTCGGTAAACCTGGGGTTGCGGACGATGGCCACGTCGAGACCGTCGAGCGCTGCTTCGATCGCCTCGGCTGCGTGCCCGGTCACCACCACCACCGGGTCGGCCCCCGAGGCCAGCGCCGCCGCCGTCGTATGCCGGACCAGCGGAACACCATCGAGCGGTTCCAGCAACTTCATCCGGCCGGCGCCCATCCGCGTCGAGCGCCCGGCCGCCAGCAAGATGGCGCCGACGCGGGGCGCGCGCCGCGTGTCGTCGTCACCGGCCCCTTCGCGGGGCTGCGGCCGGCCGGAAATCTCCTTCAGAAGTCCGCCGACCCCCAAGGCGGCCAGTTCGGCCGGCCCGACCGGCTGGCCGGCGAGGCGCCGCTCCAGCACCCAGTCGAAGCCGTTCAGCTTGGGGGAGGCCGCACAGCTCGGCACGCCGATCACGTCACGGGGGCCGAGCCGGCCGACCATCAGCAGGTTGCCCGGATCGACCGGCATGCCGAGATGGACCACGGTGCCGCCGGCCGCCACCAGCGCGGCGGGAGTCACATCGCCGCGGTCGACGATCGCCGAGGCGGCGAACACCAGGATGGGGTCAGCCCCCGCGGTGGCCAGTTCCGTGATCGCCGCTGCGACCGCCGCGGTCTCGTGCGGCACCCGGAGCACCGGGCCGAGGCGGCTGCCGAGCGCGGCCAGCCGGTCCGCCATCACCCGCGTGCGCTTGTCGAGGACGGTGGTCTTGGTCGCCGGCAGCTCGGTCAGCACCAACCCGGCCGTCCGCGCCGCGAAGGGGGCCACCGCGAGGGCCGCCGCGGCCAGGGGCTCGGCCGCCGCCACCACCGCGCCCGACAAGCCGAACGTGATGATCTTCACGGTGGCGATCATCTGTCCGGCCTCGACCCGCTCGAACGGCACGACGGTCGCCACCGTCAGCGCTTCGTCGAGGCCGTTCAATCGGCCGATCCGCGCCGGATCGAGCGTCACCAGGCCGGGCCACTCGGCATAGAGGTTGGCCCGCCCGGTGAAGGGCTCCGCGACCCGGACCCCGGATCCGGCGAGCGCCCGTGCGACCCGGCCAGCCGCCGCGTTCTCGTCCAGATCGCCGGGATCGAGCCGGGCCGCCATCACCGTCTCGTGGCCGGCGGCCTGCAGGCGCGCCACATCGCCGGCCGACAGAACGCGACCCTTCTTGATCGGACCATCCGGAGTTCCCAGCGAATGAGCGAGGATGGCGCCCACGGCCTCGGCCGTCGGCACGCTGGCAAACCGCATCAGGATCTCCCGTGGGTGCCGAGTGCGGCCGCGAGTTCTTCGAGGCTCGCGAGGTTGTGGCAGGAGCGCATTTCGCCGACATGGTGAGCCAGCTCACGGGCTCCGCTGGCGAGCGGCGCATAGGCGTCGTACCGCATCAGCGGGTTGAGCCACACCAGCCGACGGCACGACGCCTTGAGCCGCCGCGCGGCCGCGCCGATGCCCTCGCCACCCTCCCGGTCCAGGCCGTCCGTGATCAGCAGCACGGTCGCGTTCTGGCCGAGCACGCGGCGGGCCCACAGCCTGTTGAAGGCGGCCAGACTGTCGCCGATCCGCGTCCCGCCACTCCAGTCCTTCACGTCGCCCGCCACCTTGGCGATCGCGAGATCCGGGTCGCGCCCCTTGAGCGCGCGTGTCACATGGGTCAGCCGGGTGCCGAACAGGAAGGTGTGCACACGGTCGCGGGCATTGGTCAGCGCATGCAGGAAGTGCAGCATCATGCGGGCATAGGCGTCCATGCTGCCCGAGATGTCGCACAGCACCACCAGCGGCGGCCGGCGCCAGCGCCGTTGAGACCAGCGCAGCATGATGTGATCGGGCCCCTGGCTCGCCATCTCGCGGAGTACGCGCTTGAGGTCCAGGCGCTGGCCGCGGCGCGCGGGCTGGAAGCGCCGCGTCGGCAGCATCGCGAGCACGAGAGCCATCCGCCGGATCGCCTCGCGGGCGCGGCGCTGCTCGTCGACGCTCATCTGCTCGAAATCCTTGGTTCGCAGCACCTCGCCGGCGCTCCACGACTGGCTGGCATCGAGCTCGATGTCCTCGCGGGGCCGTTCCGGCGGCTGGCTGCTCTTCGGCAGCAGCGGCTCGCGCAGCCGTCGCGACAGCGGCTCCTCGTGCTCCGGCGGCAGATTGCGCAAGCTCGGCAGCATCAGCGACAGCATGTTTTCGAGGAACTGCGGGTCCTTCCAGAACAGGTAGAAGGCCTGATCGAAGATCGCGTGCTGCTCCGGCCGGCTGACGAAGGCGGCGTGCAGCGCCCAGTAGAGGACGGTTGGGCTTTCGACGCCGGTCGCCAGCACCGCCTCGGTCGCCAGCACCGTCTGTTGCGGCCCGACCGGAAACCCGCTCGCCCGCAGTAGCCGGCCGAACTGCAGCACGTTCTCCGCGATCCGCCCGCCGTCGACCTCGGAGGCGACGAGGTTCGGCGCGAGCCGTGCAAGGCCGGAAAGCGGCGCATCGGGCGTTGAGGGCGTGGGCGCGGTCATGGTGTCGACGCTACCCCATCCAGCCGGCCGTTGCCACGCCGCGGGCGCCATGCGAGCCTTCCACGATCCGAGCCCGCACCCGCCCATGACCGACCACCCGCGTCCCCGCCACCCGCCGCTGCTCGTCGTGATCCTGGGACCGCCGGGGTCCGGCAAGACCACGCTTGCGCGCGCGCTGGCGCCGCGCTTGGGCGCCTGCCTGCTGAACAGCGACGACATCACCCAACCGTTTTTCGGCGACGATCGCGATTCCGAGGCCTACCGCCAGGCGCGGCCGACGCTGTACCTGGCGCTCTATCGTCTGGCCGACGCCAATCTGGCACTCGGCCTCCCGGTCGTCGTCGACGCCCCCCATGGCGCCGTGCTGAACGACCGGACTTGGCATGACGAGGTGGTGGCCAATGCCCGACGGCACGGCGCGGAGGCGCGGTTCCTGCGGTGCACCTGCCCACCCGATGTGATGCGCCGGCGCATGCAGGACCGGGGTGAGGCGCGCGATCGGTTGAAGCTCGAAACCTGGGAAACGTTCCTGGCCGGCCAGCCCGATTGGTCGCGGCCCGCATTCGAACACGAGGTCGTCGACACGAGCCTCGGCGCCGCGGCGGCCGTGGCGCGGATCCTCGCCGTTTGGGGACGCGGCTGAGGCGGCCTCAGTGCCGGGCTATGCCTCGGGCGCTCCGCCGTCCATTGCCGCCCGGATCACCCGTTGGAACGCATCCGGGCCATAGTCCACGTCGACCCAGGCTCGCATCTGCCGCAACACCTCCGAGAGCACCGCAACGGCCGCCTCCGGGTCGCCCCGCGAAGCGCGCGCGCACTGCTCGGCAATCATTTCGGAAATCCTGGCCGCGCTCTTCGACGGCGAGTGATCCATGTGCAACTCCAATGTGCCGTCGTGCCACCTGTCGTCGCAACGCGCTATGGCACTCCGCGCAGTCCGAAGGCCACGCCAGAACCCCGCTCTTCCGTCGGATCGAGGAAAATGACGTTCGAGCGGGCAAATGCCGTCCGTATCGCCACCAGTGTCGACACACGTGGGTCGTTGCCGCCGCTCTCGAACGCTTTGATGGCTATGGCCGACACGCCGGACTCGTCGGCCAGACGATCGCGTGACCATCCGAGCAACGCACGAGCGGCGCGGTTTTGTTCAGGGCTGAACATGCCGGCGGCTGTAACCGCGAGTCTGGGAACTAGCAAAACATAAAACCATTTCCGCCATTTCAAGTGGAGCAATAGATATAGTGGTATCCGATAAAGATATTTTCAAGTCGTGCAGTGTCAAAATATCTGTACGCGACAGAATCGCGGAGGCCAGATTCTGGGGTGTTTGCAAATATTCGGGTGGGCAGTGCGGCCCAACAGCGCAATCGGGCGATAGAACGCTCGATCGAATACACGCGAGCCCGCGAAATAAGGCGAAAAATATTGGATCGACTGCGGTCGCCCGGTCGGTGGGCACCGGCAACCCGCCGTCACGTCGGGTCTCGGGCGAAACCACGAAAGCACTTGCCGCTGGAAGTCGGGATCGAACTGCGCTGGTGCTTCCCTGGGAACAGATCGGCACCGGCCCGTTGCGCTATCCCGGGCCCGCCTGAACATCGGCGAACGGAGACATTCGAATGT
>JBMOGA010000071.1:0-17283 GCA_049318625.1 Hyphomicrobiaceae bacterium | reverse complement strand
AGAACGGAATCATATTCGCGGAGGGCTGTCAGCCGGCGAGAAGTTCAACAGCCTGGTAGGAGCGGTTACGCACGCGCGTCAAGAAACACCCGTGGCTTCATCCGAGGAATGGTGCCACGGGGGACACTGCTGAGATCAGCATCCGCGCACTACGGCGAGAAACTCGGCCGGCCAGGCTGCGATGTTGCTGCTGAGCGCCTCGGTTTGTCGTCCACATGCGTTCATGGTGAGCGGCCATGCCGCCCGAGCCACTGCTCTGTTGTCGGGCTGGCGTGCCGGGGCAGGTGCACGGGGCGGTCGCCCTGCCAGCAGAGGCCCGTCGCGGCGCAGTGACCGTCCATCCTCAGACTTGCCGCTCGGCAGCTTCATGGTAGCTTACCGGCAGATCGATCGGGTGGTGGGGCCATGCAGTTCGACTTCGATTCGATGTCTCCCGGTGCACGGTTTGCATTCTTGACGGGCGCTTTTGTTCCCAGGCCCATTGCCTTGATCACGACCCTGTCGCCAGCTGGCACGTGTAACGCGGCGCCGTATACCTTCTTCAGTATCGCGGGGACCGAACCGCCGATGGTGACCGTGACGATGCTGCCGACGCCGGATGGTCGCATGAAGGATACCGGCACGAATATCCTTCACGCGAAGGAATTCGTGATCAACCTCGTGTCGGAGAACTTGGCCGAGGCGATGAATCTGACCTGCATCGATGCGCCGGCGGACGTCGACGAGTTGGCGCTGGCGGGACTGGCTCCTGCCCCATCCATCAAGGTCAAGCCACCACGGGTGGCACGCAGCCCCGTAGCCTTGGAGTGCGTGCTTCACGGCACCGTTCCTCTCAGTGCGAACCAATTCATTGTTCTTGGCCGCATTGTTCATGCCCACGTCATCGATGACCTGGTTCTGGATGCCCACGAGCCACGGCTCTACACACATGCGATGCATCTCATCGGCGGCATGCATGGTGCGAAGTGGTACACGCGCACGTCGGACCTGTTCGCCATGGATCGGCCGACTTGGAGCGCCTGGATCGCCGAGGGCAAGGTGAAACACTGATCTCGTCCAGCAAGGTCCGCTCCACAGTCCGGATCTCATCCCGCCGTCTTGCCGCAGTAAGTCAACGAAAGCCATGACATGTCTGACAGCAACGCATACACGCCGCCGGAAGTTTGGGTCTGGGAAAAGGGCGACAGTCCCAATTGGCGCTACAGCAGCACCAATCGTCCGATCGCTGGCGCGACCCACGATAAGGAGCTGCCGCGCGGAAAGCATCCGCTTCAGCTCTACTCACAGGGCACGCCCAACGGCGTGAAAGTGACGATCCTGCTGGAGGAGTTGCTGGCCGCCGGTCATGGCGGCGCCGAATACGATGCGTGGCTGATCCGGATTGGCGAAGGCGAGCAGTTCGGCAGCGGATTTGTCGGGGTGAACCCCAATTCCAAAATTCCCGCGCTGATGGACTACAGCGAAAAGACTCCGCAACGTGTGTTCGAGTCCGGCTCGATCCTGCTTTATCTCGCGGACAAGTTCGGTGCGTTCCTGCCGAAGAATCGCGGGAAGCGCGCCGAGGCGCTGAATTGGCTGTTCTGGCAGATGGGTTCAACGCCCTATGTCGGCGGCGGCTTCGGGCATTTCTATGCCTACGCGCCGGTGAAGATCAAATACGCCATCGATCGGTTTACGATGGAGTTGAAGCGTCAGCTCGATGTCCTCGACCGGCAGCTGGCGGACAATCGGTTCATTGCCGGTGACGACTACACGATCGCCGACATGGCCATCTGGCCATGGTACGGCAACGGCATTTTGAACGGCGTGTCCTACAACGACCCGCGCAAGTTCCTGGCGACCCACGAGTACAAGAATCTGACGCGCTGGAAGACTGAGATCGAGGCGCGCCCGGCCGTGGCGCGCGGACGCATGGTCAATCGTACGAGCGGTCCGCCTGAAGAACAGTTGCTCGAGCGTCATGACGCCAGCGACTTCAAAACCAAATCGTCAAAGGGGTGACAGGCCGGGTGGCGACCTGACCTGCCCGCGGCGTACGCGTCCATTGTGAGCTCGAACCCGGATCCGAGCAGTGGGGACGGACGATGAGCTGGAGCCGGCTTGGCGGGGCGCCGATCATCGTGATCCCGCGCGAAGAGGGATCTGGTCCGGCGGCGGCGGATGTTTGCCGGCGGCAGGCAGACAGAGCGGCGACGTTCGCCGCGTGGCGGGCGAAGGGCCGCGAAACGCATCATTCCACGCCAGCGACCAGCATGAGGCCGCCGACGGCGAACAGCATCAAGCCCACGACGACCGGAGCGCGCTCCACCGCGGTGCGCCACACAGCGCCATAGCGTCCGGCGGCGCGGTCCATGACGAAGCAGATCAGTATCCAGACCGGATAGAGGCCGAGCAACGCCGTGGCAACTTGATCCGGGGCGGTGGGTCGGAAGGGGCGCAGGTCAAGGACCAGGATCGAGAACGTCACGAGGAGCAGCATCGGCACCAGGAGCACCAGCGCGATGTAGAGCATCGTGCGCTCGTGCAGCCAGAGGAGCGCGTCGATCCCACGGTCCAACATGATCGTGATGCGGCGCAGAAAGCTCATCGTTCGTCAGCGCCCTGTTCGCCGTGGGTCCGGTTGGTCCGACCGCGGGCTTGTCCCCGCGCGCGCTCCAGCCCGAGCGATGCCTCAGGGTCGCACGGGCGCTTGCGGTAGGCGGGCTCCGTGGACCTCTCCGCTTACGGCCGGTCCATGCCGCGGGCGGCGAGGGCGGGGGTGGCGTCGGCGGCTGCCAGATGCGCGATCAGTGCCTTGGCGGCGGCGGCGTCGCGGGCCGCCGCTCCGATCCCCGCCGCGTAGACCGTGTAGCTCTGGACCTCGGCCGGCAGCGGCCCGACCAGCACCACGCCCTTGACCGGGATGATCTCGCTGATCTGGTGGATGGCGATCTCGGCCTCGCCTTTGGCGACAAGTTCGGCGACGTAGCCGCCGGACTGCAGGCGCGCCTTGGCGCGGATGTCGTCGGCGATGCCCATCTTCTCGATCAGCTTGTCGAAGTAGATGCCGCTCGAGCCGCCCGACTTCGGGTCGATGTAGCCGACCGTCTTGGCGGCGAGCAGGGTACGCTTGAAGGCGTCTACGGTGGCGATGTCGGGCTTCGCCGCCCCTTCCTTGACGGCGACGCCGACGCCGACGCGCGCGAGGTCGAGCCGCGAGCCCGCCACGATCTTGCCGGTGGCGATCAGATCGTCGACGACGCGCGGGGTGATCACCGCGAGGTCGAAGGCCTCGCCGGCGGCGATGCGCTTGGCGAGGCCACCGGCGGTATCGTTCTGGAGGACGACGGTGTGGCCGGTCTTCTTCTCGAAGGCGGGCACTTCGGCGGCGATGACGGCGCGCATGGCGCCGGCCGTGAGCACCCGGATTTCGGCCGCCGTGGCGGCGGGGACGAGGGAGAGCAGGGCGATCGCCGCCACGAACGTGGATACGAGAGCTTTCATGGCGGCGATCTCCTCAGTCGGGTGTGTTTTAGGCGACCGGCACGAGCGCGTAGCCGTTGCCGTCCTTGACGACCGTGCCGGCGCCCGGCATGCCCCAATGATAGCCCGTGCACACGACCTTGTCCGCCACGGCGCGGTCGAACATCTTGCGCCTGGAGGCCTCGGCCATGTTCGCATCCTGGTCGAACACGACATGCCAGCCCGGGTTGCGCATGTTGATGGCCGGAATGGTCGTGAGGTCGCCGAGCACGAGCATCTGGGCGCTGCCGCCGTCGACGAGATAGCTGGTGTGGCCGGGCGAGTGGCCATTGGTCGCCAGCGCGCGAATGCCGGGCACGACGTCCTTGTCCGCCGCCACCTGCCGCAGGTTCTTCCATTGCGGCATGGTCGCCTGAACGCGCTGGGCAATCCCACGGCGGGCCTCGGGCAGCTGTGCGATGACCGCCGGGTCAGACCAGAAGCGATACTCTGTTTCCGGAACGACGATCTCGACGTTCGGGAAGACCTGCGCGTTGTCCTTGGTGAAGAGCCCGAAGATGTGGTCGGGATGGAAGTGGGTGACGGCGATCGTCGTGATGCTCGCCGGATCGATACCCGCGGCTGTCAAGTTGGCGGCGAACTGGCCGGTGCCGGCGGGGCCGATGGTGCCGAAGCCGGAATCGAACATGATCGTGCGCTGGCCGATCTTGACGACCGTGAGGGTGTAGGCGTTCGGCAACTTGCCTTCGTCGAGGCCGGAGGCCTTGAGCGACGCGTTGACATCGGCCACGGCGGCGTTTTTCACGAAGTCGATCGGCAGGTCGCGGATGCCGCCGCCTTCGAAGACGGTGGTGACCTCGACGGAGCCGATCTTGAACTTGTGTGCGGTCGATCCCTTTGGATTGAGCGGGTTGGCGGCTGCGGCTTGGGCCAGTGCCGACGGCACGATTTCGAGCGAGCCGCTCAACCCGAAGCCCGCGGCGGCCGCGGCCGAAGACAATACGAATGCGCGGCGATCCATTGGCAGCATGGGCGTCCTCCTGTTCATGGCGCGTCTCCCGATGGAGTTCCGACGCTGGGTGGAGCGACCACGCGGCACGCGGACGGGCAAGGGGCAAAAGTCCTGCTCACGAAAACTTGAAGCGGCCCGTTGCGACGGTGTCCGGTTCCGTCGTGTTTCAGTGGCCCGTCCTTATTCGACTTTGAAGTCTGCCGGGTTCCAGGCGGGCGTCGGGTACTGCGGGTTCATGGTCTCGAGCGTCTGGCGGACGATCGCCGCGATCGCTGCGTTGCGGGCCCACTTGCGGTCCGCCGGGATGACGTGCCACGGCGCCCAGGGGGTGGAGCAGCGCTCCAGCATGGTCTCGTAGGCGTCTTGGTACTCGTTCCACAGCTTGCGATCGTCGAGATCGCCGGGATCGAATTTCCAACGGCTCTCGGGCTCGTCGAGCCGCGCCTGGAGGCGCTCACGCTGCTCGTCCTTCGAGATGTGGAGCATGAACTTGAGCACGGTCGTGCCGTTCTCGACCAGCATCTGCTCGAAGGCGTTGAACTGGGCATAGCGCTGCTCGATCACGTCCTTCGGCGCGAGATTGCGCACGCGGCCGACCAGCACGTCCTCGTAGTGGGAGCGGTTGAAGATGCCGATGGTGCCGCGCGGCGGGCAGGCACAGTGGGCGCGCCACAGTACGTCGTGGGCGAGTTCCGCCGCGGACGGCCGGCGGAACGGTGTGACCGTCACGCCGAGCGGGCCGGTGTCGTTGAAAACGTGGCGGACGGTGCCGTCCTTGCCGGCGGTGTCGGTGCCCTGGAGCACGACCAGCAGTGCGCGGCGGCCCTCGGCATAGAGCTTGTCCTGCCATTCGTTGATGGCGGCCGCGTCCTTCGCGGACTGTGTTTCGGCGGCTTTGCGATCGGGAAATGCAGTGGCGTCGGCCGGATCGCGCTTGGCGAGGTGGGCGCGTGTGCCGGGCTCGACAAGAAAACGCGTCGCGAGATGATTGGCCATGGTCCACTCCAGAGCAGGGCCGGCCACAGTGTCACGGGGGGTGGGCGGCCGCAACATCGGTCGGCACCATGGGTAGCCGGGGACAATCGGGTTGCGTTCAGGCGCGCGGCGTCGCAGCTTCGCGCTCGTCCATCGCAGAGGATCATGTCGCCCATGCTGCCGCGCTTGCGTTTCGGAATGCTCACGCCTTCGTCGAACACGGTGCTGGAGCCGGTGACCGCGGAGCTGCTCAGCGACCTGCCGGAGGTCAGCGCCCATTTCGCCCGGTTCAAGGTGACCGAGATCGCGCTCAGCGACGCGGCGCTCGGTCAGTTCGACTTCGGCCCGATCCTGGCGGCGGCGGAGCTGCTGGCACACGCGAAGGTGGATGTGATCGCCTGGAACGGGACGTCGGCGAGCTGGCTCGGTCTGGAACGCGACCGCGAACTCTGCCGGCGCATCGAGGCGGCGACCGGCATCCGCGCCTGCACGGCGGTGCTGGCCTTCGACGAGGTTTTCCGGCGCACGGGCGTGCAGTCGGTCGGTCTGGTGACGCCCTACCGCGACGACGTTCAGGCGCGGATCGCGTCCAACTTCGCGGCCAACGGCTATCCGTGCACCGCCGAGCGCCACCTCGGTATCCAGGACAACTTCGCGTTCGGACTGGTGACGGAGGCGCAAGTCGAGGACATGTGCCGCGCCACGGCGGCGGCGAGGCCCGATGCGCTCGCCATCGTGTGCACCAACGTGCGCGCGGCGGCTCTTGCGGCCCGCCTCGAACCCGAGCTTGGCCTGCCGATCTACGACAGCGTCGCAGTCACCGTTTGGAAGTGCCTCGGGATGGTCGGGCTGGCGCCGTCGCGGCTGGCGTCCTGGGGCCGGCTGTTCGTCGACCCCCGACTGCAGCCCGACTGACCGGGACGGACGCGGCGGCGATGGTGGCGGCGAGATCGACCACGGTGGCGAGGAGCGCCGGGTCGGCGGTGTCGCGCCAAGCGGCGCAGAACTGAAGGCTCGGCAGCTGCGCCGTGGTCTTGATCAGTTGCAGCCGGCCCTCGGCCAGTTCCGTGGCGACGATCACCGGCGGGATCGCGGCGATGCCCAGCCCGTCGAGGGCCATCCGCACGATGGTCGCGAGGGAGGCGCTCGCATGGATGCGGGTCGGGCGTGTGCCGGCGCGGGCGAACAGGGCGGCGATGTCGATGTGGGGCCGCGTATTGCGGGCGAACGTCACGATGGTGTGGCGGCCGATGTCCGCAATGCCGAGGCGGCGTGTCGGCAGGCCGAGGCGCGGGCTCGCGACGAACCCGACCGGGTAACGGCACAACTCGCGCGTGCCGAGGCCCGGCTCCGTGACCGGACCGACCATCACGGCGAGATCGATCTCGCGGGCGGCGAGGCGGGCGGCGAGGTTGGGCGAGGTGTCGACCTCGATCTCCAGGCTCATGCGCGGAAACACCTGCTCGGTGCGTTCGATCAGGCGTGGCAGCCAGGTGTGGACGATGGTTTCCGTCATGCCGAGGCGCAAGGTGCCGTCGCGGGCGGCCGGGTCGCCGACGGCGGCAATCATCTCGCTGCGGAGTTTGATGAAGCGCTCGGCATAGTCGAGCAGGATGCGGCCCTTGGCGGTCAGCGCGACACGACGGGTGGTGCGGTGGAGCAGCGATACGCCGAGTGTCCGTTCCAGCGCCGCGATGCGCTGGGAGACCGCGGGCTGCGTCGTGTTGAGCCGCTCGGCGGTTGCCCGGAAGCTGCGCTGCCGGGCCACCCACAGGAACGTTTCCAGGGTCTTCAGGTCGATCATGGCGGGCCAACAATTGAAAAGCGTGATTTATCAATCAAGCTAACAAATGACGATTGGACTGCCCAGGCCCGTCGCGGTCTGATGGTCATCTCTGCTCGTTCGACCGGCTGGCCGGGTGTTTTGTCGGCTGCCGCCACGTTCACGCCAAGCATGAGGCATTCGTGACCCGAGAGACGCGACCAGTCCGCATCGGTGTCGACATCGGCGGCACCTTCACCGATCTCGAGATCTACGACGCCCGCACCGGCCTCGTTCGCGCCTTCAAGCTGCCGACGACACCCGAGGACCCTTCGATCGGGCTGATCGAGGGCATCAAGGGGGCCGGTCAGCGCTATGGCTTCGCGCTGGCCGATGTCGGTTACGTGCTGCACGGCACGACGATCGCCACCAATGCGGTGCTCGAGCGGAAGTTTCCGCCGGGGGCGCTGGTGACGACGGCCGGGTTCGAGGATGTGCTCGAGATCGGCCGCCACAACCGCCGGGACGTGTATTCCGTCTGGCCGCGGCCGGTGCCGGTGCTGATCCCCCGCGACCGGCGTCTCGGCATTCGCGAGCGCCTGACCGCGCAGGGCTGGATCGAGACGCCGCTCACGGAGGCCGCCCTCGCCGATCTCGTGCAACGGCTCGCCGCGCTCGATGTGAAGACCGTCGCCGTGTCGCTGCTCAATGCCTATGTCGACGGCCGGCACGAAGCGGAAATCGGCGCGCGGCTCGCGCGCGATCTCGGCCATCTCACGGTGTCGCTGTCGTCGGCGGTGAGCCCCGAGGTGCGCGAGTACGAACGCACCTCGACGACCGTGCTCAATGCCCTTCTGATGCCGGTGGTGCGCGGTTATCTCGACCGTCTGCAGCGGCGGATGGAGGCGGAAGGCTTCGCGCCGCGCCTGCTCATCGTGCAGTCGAACGGCGGCGTATCGACGCCCGAGACGGCGGCGGCGGAGCCGGTGCGGCTGCTGCTGTCGGGGCCGAGCGGCGGCGCGCTCGCCTCGCTCAGGCTGTCGCGCACGCTCGGCGAGCCGGCGCTGGTCGGCGTCGACATGGGTGGCACCAGCTTCGACGTGTCGGTGGTCCGCGACGACCGCATCGAGATCGTCACGCAGGGCGAGATCGACCGGTTGCCGGTGCGTGTGCCGATGATCGAGATCCGCACCATCGGCGCGGGCGGCGGCTCGCTGGCGCGGGTGCAGCCCGGCGGACGGCTGACGGTCGGGCCGGAGAGTGCCGGCGCGCGGCCCGGTCCCGTCTGCTACGGGCGCGGCGGGACGGAGCCGGCGGTCACCGATGCCAACGTCATCCTCGGCCGGCTCGATCCGGAATTCTTCCTCGGCGGCACCATGGCGCTCGATCTCGACGGCGCGCGCCGGGCAATGGTTGAGCGGATCGGCCGGCCGCTCGGCCTCGGGCTCGAGGCGGCGGCGAGCGGGGTTCTCTCAATCACCAATGCCAGCCTGGCGGCCGCGATCCGGCTGTCGCTGTTCGAGAAGGGGCTCGATCCGCGCGATTTCGCGATCCTGTCGTTCGGCGGCGCGGGTTCGATCCACGCCTGCGCGGTGGCCGAGGAACTCGGCATCCGGCGGGTGATCTTCCCGGTCGGCGCCAGCACGTTCTCGGCGTTTGGCATTCTGCATTCGGACATCCGCCACGGCTTCGCCCGCTCGCGCGTCATGGCGTTCGACGAAGCCGCCGTGCCCCCACTCGTCGCGATGGCCGAGGCGCTGTCGGGGCAGGCCGACAGCCGGCTCACCGCCGACGGCATCGCCGCGGCCGACCGTGAGCTGATCTTCTCGGCCGATCTGCGCTACAAGGGGCAGGCCTTCGAGCTGACCGTGCCCTGGCAGGGCGCCACGTTTGACGCAGGCGCCGTGGCGGCGGTCGCCGCTGCTTTTCACCGCTTGCACGAGCAGCGGTTCTCCTACTGCAATCCGCACGACCGGGTGGAGATCGTGACGCTGCGGCTCGATGCGGTCGGCCGGCTGCCGGCGTTCGAGACGCGGGATGCGGGCGGCGGGGAAAGCCGGGACAGCGACCGGCGGCGCGCCGTGTTCGTCGATGGGGGGTGGCAGTCGACGGCGGTGTGGCGGCGCGGCGAGTTGGTGGCGGGGGTCTCCATCGCCGGGCCGGCGATCGTGGAAGAGGACTACACGACGGTGCTGATCGCGCCCGGGTGGGTGGCGCAACTCGGTGCCGGCGGCCACATCGTCGCGACGCGGGAGGGTTGAGTCATGACCAAGCTCGGAGCCGTCGAACTCGAGGTGATCCGCAACGCGCTGACGGCGGCGGCGGCGGAGATGGACGTCACCATGTGGCGGACCAGCCGGTCGACCATCGTGCGCGAGATGCTCGACTATTCGACCGCGGTGTTCGACGCCGACGGCCACAACGTGGCGCAGTCCGCGCGCATCCCGCAGCACCTCAATTCCATGAGCTACTGCGTGCGCTCGATCGTCGAGCGGTTCATCCCGCTGGACCAGTGGGAAGACGGCGACGTCATCATCACCAACGACCCTTACTGCGGCGGCCAGCATCTGCCCGACATCGTGGCGTGCCGGCCGGTGTTCCACGACGGGCGCCGGGTCGCCATCGTGGCGACGCTCTGCCATCACCTCGACGTCGGCGGCATGTCGCCCGGCAGCTACGCGGCGAGCGCCACCGAGATCTATCAGGAGGGGCTGCGCATCCCGCCGCTCAAGCTCTATGCGCGGGGGCGGCGCAACGATGCGGTGTGGGCGATGATCGGGCAGAACGTGCGCCAGCCGGCGATCGTGCTCGGCGACCTGCAATCGCAGATTGCGTCGTTGACGGTCGGCGTCGGCAACGTGGCGCGGCTGGCGGTCAAGTATGGGGTTGCGACGCTGACGGCGGCGTGCGGTCAGCTGCTCGACGCCTCCGAAGCCGCCATGCGCGACGTCATCCGGCGGATGCCGGACGGGGTTTACGAGTTCGAGGATTTCCTCGACGACGACGGCATCGAAACCGAGCGGCCGGTGCGCATCCATGCGCGGGTGACGATCGACGGCGACCGCATCGTCGTCGATCTGTCGGGGTCGGCGCCGGAGGTGCGCGGCCCCATCAACGCGACGCTGGCGTCGTCGAGCTCGGCCGTCTACTTCGCGGTGGTGGCCTGCGCCGACCGGCCGATCCCGCCCAATGCCGGGTGCTATCGCCCGGTCGAGATCATTGCGCCGGAAGGGCTGATCGTGAGCGCGCGCCATCCCTCGCCGGTGGCGCACCGGATCTCGCCCTGCCACGTGCTGCTCAACGTGCTGTTCGCGGCGCTGTCGAAGGCGGTCCCCGATCGCATGCCGGCGGCCTACTACGCGGTCAGCTACGTGTGCGCGTTCCAGACGCTCGAGGCGTCGGGCGCCCGCAAGGTGCTGGTCGAGATCGAGGTCGGCGGCTGCGGCGCACATCCGTCCGGGGATGGTGCGAGCGCGATGTCGTTCGGCATGCACAACAACGCGGCGATCCCGATGGAAATGGTGGAGAGCGACATGCAGGTGACCTATCTCGGCTACAGTCTCGTGCCGGATTCCGGCGGCACGGGGCGGCGTCGCGGCGGCCTCGGTCTCAGGCGCCAGTGGCGCATCGATTCCGAGCAGGCGACGTTCACCGCGCAGATGGACCGTTTCCGCTTCCGGCCCTACGGCCTGCATGGTGGCGGAGCCGGATCGGCGGGACGGCTGACGCTGATCCGCGACGGCCAGGAGACCGTGCTGCATTCGAAGGTCGGCAACATGGTGCTGCGCAAGGGCGACATCATCCGCCTCGAGACCTCGGGCGGCGGCGGTCTCGGCCCGGTGGCGGAACGCGACGCGGACGCGATCGCGCGCGATCGCGTCCTCGGCTACGTCAGTTGAACAGCGCCGCGGCTCAGAGTACCTCGATGATGTAGAGCGACCAGACCCACGGGGCCTCGACCTCCGGCTTGACGGCCGCTCCGGCGGTGTCGCGGATCAACCAGGTCGGGCCGCGGCCGCCGATCGCCAGAGGCTGTCCGTCGGCGTCGATGGCGACGATCCAATCGTGGGCCTGGCGGTCGGCCGGGGTGAATTCGATGGTGTAACCGTCGAGAGCGCCGGCGGCGATCTTCGCATCCGCAGCGACGCCGGCCGCCTTCAGGACATCGGCGAGGCGGGGACCCGTGGCCTTGACCGCCGCCGGCCAGCCCTCGGCTCTGGCCGTCACGGACACCTGCGGCAGCTTGGCGAGCATCTCGTGGGTGAAGGCGAACGCCTTGTCGAACTTCTTGTCGCGGAACTTCAGGAACGCGTCGCGAAAGGGATCGAAGGGACCGCGGTTGGTGGTGCCGACCTTGCCGATCAGCGTCACGACGGCGGGTTCGGCGGCCGAAGAGGCGGTCGGTACGACGGCGATGAGGCAGAGTGCCAGGATGGCAGGGATGAGACGGACGATCCTCATGATGCACGGCCTCGGCGTGTTGACGGTTGGATGGTTCGCGCGGCGTCGCGCGCTGGGCGCAACCGGTAGCACAGGTCGGCGGCGCCGCACCACCGGGCCCGGTCGGCGTGCCGGTGGCGATTGCCAGCCGGGAGCGGTCGGGCACATGCTGCGTGGCAGCCAAGGGTTCTCCGAAATCTGGCTGGGCAGGGGAGGGTTTGATGGCACCGTTGCGTGATCTCGGTGGGCGCGGCGGTCGGCCGTTGCGGGCGGCCCTGGTCCTGGCGCTGGTGGCATGGCCCGTTGCGGCGGCGCTGGCGCAGGCGGCCGGGGAAAGCGTTCCGCGCTTTGCGGTGACGGTCACGCTATCGCCTGCGGCGGCCAAGAAGATCCAGGCGTCGGGCGAGCAGATCCGAGTGTGGGCGTACTACTACGGCGAGGCCCGCAAGGGGGTGAAGGCCGACGAGATGGGGCAGATCTCGCTCGGTACGCAAGAGGTCGACATCCGCGGTGCTGGGGTGGCGGGTCTCGGTGGGTTGACATTGCCGGCGGGCAAACTCAGGGGCATCGCCGGACGGCCGGAGATGCTCATCAACGTCTATACGAGCCGCAAGGTGTTCAAGGAAAACCTCTTGAACTGCGACATCTTCCAGGACAACCCCGTGAAGGCGGCAGCAGGGGTCTCTATCGGCTGCAAGCTGATCGGTGAGTGACGGCCGGGTGAAGTCAGGGGCCGGAACCGGGCGCCCCATCCCGGCGCGCCGGCTTTGACCGGAACGGCAGCGCAAGGCACCAGCCGAGCCGCGTCGCGTCGGCCGCCGGATGCTCGGCAAGGCCGATGCGCATGGCGACATGGCCGTCGGCCGGCTGTTCGGTATAGGTGCCGATCAGGCGGTCCCAGATCGACAGGTTGAAGCCGAAGTTGGTGTGATGCTCGCGCGGCAGCACCGAATGGTGGATGCGGTGCATATCGGGGGTTACGATCAGTTGGCGCGCGATCCGGTCGAGCCAGGCCGGCAGCGCGACGTTGGCGTGATTGAACATGGCGCAACCGTTGAGGATGACCTCGAACAGCACGACGGCGACGGCGGACGGGCCGAGCAGCAGCACCCAGACGACCTTGTAGAGGGTCGACAGCGCGATCTCGATCGGGTGGAAGCGGAGCGCCGTGGAGACGTCGATATCGGTGTCGGCGTGGTGCATCTGGTGCAGGCGCCACAGCAGCGGGATGCGATGCGACAGCACGTGCTGCAGCCAGATCGCGAAATCGAGCACGACAAGTGCGATGATAACTTCGACAACGTTCGGCCACGCGACCAGATGGAGGAGGCCGATGCCGTTCGCTTCCGCGACTGCGGCGGCGCCGACCGCCACGAGGGGCTGGGCGATCCAGCCGATGACGCGCACGGTGGCGATGGAGATGGCGACGATCGACAGATTGGTAGTCCAGCGCCGCAGCCGTGCCACTAGCAGGCGTCGGCGGGGAATCGCGAACTCGAGCAGCGCCATGACCGCGAAGATGCCGAGGAACGAGCCGAAACGCAGGGCGGGCTCCGGAATACCGGCGAACGTCTGCATGGCGATTTGCCTCTGGCGCGGCGGCGGCGAGCAGCCCCGACTATAGACAGGCGGTGGCCGCGCCCTCCTGTGACAAAGCGTACGGGGCGGCCATTGCCATCATTCCGCTGCTGCGGCCCGCGGCGCTGCGAGCCACCCGGCGAGGTCGGCCAGGGCGCGATGGGCCATCGCCTTCTTCTTGGCCATGCCGCGCTCCTTGCCCTTGATGCGCTTGCCGTCCGGGCCGGTTTCGGGGCCGTCCATCGGCGGGAACAGGCCGAAGTTGACGTTCATGGGCTGGAACGAGCGGGGCGTGCCGGGTGCACTGTCGCCGTCGGTGACGAGGTGGCCGCCGGTGATGTGGTTCAGCATGGCGCCGAACGCGGTGGTCGGCGGCGGCGGGGCGAGGCGCGTGCCGTGGCGCTCGGCAGCGGCGAAACGGCCGGCCAGCAGTCCGCAGGCGGCGCTTTCCACATAGCCTTCGACGCCGGTGATCTGGCCGGCGAAGCGCAGCCGCGGAGCAACCCTGAGGCGAAGTTCGGGGTCGAGGAGCCGGGGTGAGTTGAGGAACGTGTTGCGGTGGAGGCCGCCGAGGCGCGCGAACTCGGCTTCGGCGAGGCCGGGGATCATGCGGAAGATGCGCGCCTGCTCGCCATGCTTCAGCTTGGTCTGGAAGCCGACCATGTTCCATAGCGTGCCGAGGGCGTTGTCCTGGCGGAGCTGGACCACGGCATGGGGGCGTTTGCCGCCGTTGTGGGGGTCGGCGAGGCCGACCGGCTTCATGGGGCCGAAGCGCAGGGTCTCGCGGCCGCGCTCGGCCATCACCTCGATGGGCAGGCAGCCGTCGAAGTAGGGCGTCGTGGCCTCCCACTCCTTGAAGCTCGTCTTGTCGCCGGCCAGCAGGGCGTCGATGAACGCTTCGTACTGGTCGCGGTCCATGGGGCAGTTGAGGTAGTCGGCGCCGGTGCCGGCGGGGCCGGCCTTGTCGTACCGCGACTGGCGCCAGGCGACGCCGAGGTCGATCGAGTCGAAATGGATGACCGGGGCGATGGCATCGAAGAACGCCAGCTCGGTTTCGCCGGTGAGTTCCTGCACAGCGGCGGATAGGGCGGGGGAGGTGAGGGGGCCGGTCGCGACGATGACGCTCGACCAGTCGGCCGGCGGCAGGCCTGCCACCTCGCTGCGGGCGATGTGGACCAGCGGCTCGGCGGCCAGCCGGGCCGTCACCTCGGCGGAAAAGCCGTCGCGATCGACCGCCAGGGCGCCGCCGGCGGGCAGCTTGTGGCGATCGGCGGCGGCCATCACCAGCGATCCGGCGCGCCGCATCTCTTCGTGCAGCAGGCCGACCGCGTTGTGCTCGAAGTCGTCCGAACGGAACGAGTTCGAGCAGACGAGTTCGGCCAGCCCCTCGGTCTTGTGGGCCTCCGTCATGCGGGTGGGGCGCATCTCGTGCAGCACCACGGGCACGCCGTGGCGTGCCAATTGCCAGGCGGCCTCGGAGCCCGCCAACCCGCCGCCCACCACGTGGACCGGCTCGATTTGTGTCTTGATTGTCGCAGGATGTGACATGGCAGGCACGGTAACTCAAAAAGCAGGCGGTCTCAACGCAACTCGGGACACCCGAATCTCCGGCGTGCTAGAGGAAGCGCCCGTGGGGCAATTGGCATTCGTGGCGCGAGGCAGCTTGGCCAAGGTGCGAAATCCGGCAACGCTAGGGGCGTTGCTCTCGATCGTTGGTGCGCTGCTGGCCGGCTGCACGCACGATGGATTCGGCTCGGTCACGAACCATTACGCCTCGTTCCAGGTGCCGGCGCCGACCGGCAACTCGGTGCACGTCTGCCACGCCTACGGCTGTCAGATGAAGACCAAGCTGACATTCACGGCGACGGATATCGCCGAGCTTTCCAAACTGATGGCGAAGACCAAGAAGGCGGATACCGCGGCTGAAGAGCGGCGGGCGGTCGCCTACGCGGTCGGCTGGATGGAGGTTCGGGCCGGCAACGCGATCGGTACCTCGTCGGACCGGCCCGGCATGGACTTCGCGGCGTCTGGCGACCCGACCCAGCAGGACTGCGTGGACGAGGCGACCAACACGACCAGTTACCTCAACGTGCTGGTCCACAATGGCCTCATCAAGCACCACACGGTCGGCATTCCGTTCTCGAAGGAGAACCTGCTCCGGGGTGTTTCGGGCTGGACCCACTGGACGGCGGTCTTGCAGGATACGTCGACGGGGCAGCGCTGGGCCGTCGACAGCTGGATCTATGCGAACGGCGAGAACCCGGCCGTCGTCGAGGTCGAGAAGTGGTACATCGAGGACCTCGCCAGCCTGCCGAAGAGCTTGCGCTAGTCAGCCGACCTGCCACCCCTGGGGTGCCGCCATGGATCTTTCCCGCCTCACCGTCGGCCTGAGCGGCAGCGTCACGCTGATCGTCGGGGACGAGCATACCGCAGCCCGCGTCGGGTCCGGGCAGATCGCGGTGCTGGCGACGCCGGTGATGATCAATCTGTTCGAGGCTGCGGCGCTCGAATGCGCGGAAGCGCTGCTGCCGGACGGGCATCAGAGCCTCGGCACGCACCTCGACGTGCGCCACATCGCGGCGACGCCGGTCGGCATGCGGGTCACGGCGACGGCCGAACTCGTCGCGGTCGAGGGGCGGGAGCTGCGGTTCCGGCTCACCGCCCACGACGAGCGCGAGTTGATCGGCGACGGGATGCATGATCGCGTGGTGGTCAACGTGGCGCGTTTCGTCGCCCGCGTGGGGCGCAAGGCAGCCGCGACCTGACATCGATCACTAGCCTTTGACCGCGGCGCGCGGCAGCGTCACCATGGAAGACCAATCAAGAACCTTCGGGAGGACTTGACATGACGCGTGCTCCAACGCTGACGGCGCATGGTGCCACGATCCCTCGCATCGGCCTCGGCACGTGGCCGATGAAGGGCGAGGAGTGCAGCAAAGCGGTCGTCTCGGCTCTGGCGGCCGGCTATCGCCACATCGATACCGCCGCCATGTACGGCAACGAGGCCGATGTCGGAGCCGGCATCAAGGCAGGCGGCGTGCCGCGCGACGAGATCTTCGTGACCACCAAGGTGTGGTGGGAGAACATCGGGGATGGCGCTTTGCAGCGCTCGGCCGAGGAAAGCCTGGCGAAGCTCGGCCTGTCCGACGTCAACCTGTTGCTCATCCATTGGCCGAGCAAGACCATACCGCTCGCCGATTCGATCCGGGCACTGAACGACGCCAAGAGGCGGGGGCTCGCCCGCAACATCGGCATCTCGAACTTCCCCACGAAGCTGATCGATCAGGCGATGCAACTCACCAAGGAGCCGATCGTCTGCAATCAGGTGGAGTACCACCCCCACCTCGATCAGACGAAAGTGCTCGCGGCGTGCCGGCGCCACGGGCTGGCGGTGGTGGCCTATTGCCCGCTGGGGCGCGGCAATGTCGGTGGGGTCCTCGAAGAGCCGGCGGTCAAGGCGATCGCGGCGCGGCTCGGGCGGACGGCCGGGCAGGTCGTGATGCGCTGGCACATGCAACAGCCGGGCGTCATTGCGGTTCCGAAGTCGGCGACGCCGTCGCGCATCGCGGAGAACCTGGACGTGTTCGGTTTCGAGCTGTCGGACGCCGACATGGCGGCGCTCTCGGGCCTCGCCAAGCCGAACGGACGGGTTGTGAACCTGGCCTTCGCGCCCGAGTGGGATTGAGCGTCACGGGTTGATTTGGGTGCCGCCAACGCCGCCCTGCCGCTGGACGGCCTCGTCTAGACGGACGATGCGTATCTCGGCGGCAGGAACTCAGGCATGACGACTGTCTCGGTCGGCGATGGCAAGGCGCTGTCTGCAAACCATCGGGATTGAAGGTGCGCTGCATCTCGCGGTTCAAGCGCAATGGCCTCAAGTTGTTCGCCAGGAAAACCCTAGCGCCGGGGGCTGGTGTCATGGCCGAGGACCTCGCGTCCTCTTGCGGTCATTTTTCGATAACGACAATAAAGCATATGCATGGCCAAGGCAGCAATGGACCGATTCTGTTGCAGAACCGGCTTGAGGGGGCGAACGAACCGTGATTCCGTCGCG
>JBMOGA010000070.1:0-17315 GCA_049318625.1 Hyphomicrobiaceae bacterium | reverse complement strand
CGATCGTGCCAACGTTGCAGTGCGGCTTCGTCCGATCGAATTTCTGCTTGCCCATTTCTTCCGATCCTCGACATCAAGCAACGACCCACCATACCGGTCCCGAACGAGACAGGTCTGTTGCAATCGGCGTTCCTGTAAGCCGTGAAGCTCATTTCTTCAAGAGCCAACTACACGGGACGCCGCAAGCACTTCGGACGGCCGCGAAAGGCACCCCGCCGGGAGGCCGGTCGTTAAGCAAGTTCCGGCCGGCCGTGACCCGGTCAATTCTCGGAATCGTAGACGCGGTAGCTGTCGTGCACCGTCATGATGTGATGTTTCATCTCCCGGCTGGCCCGGTCGCGGTCGCCGCTCTTGATGGCATCGATGATGCTCTGATGCTCGGCATGCGACCGAGACAGGCGGCCGAGAACCTGGAACTGGGCCCGGCTGAATGGCGCGATCCGCGCCCGCGTCGCCGCCGTCAGTTCGGCCAGATAGGCATTGTGGGCCGCCAGATATACGGCATTGTGGAACTCCTCGTTGACCCGATGGTAGGCCTGCGAGTCCCCGGCTTTCACGATACGAGCCAGCCGCCGGTTGATGTCCTGAAGGATCGCCGTCTCACGCAGCACGGCCCGCTCGGCGGCCAGACCGGCACATAGCGCCTCGAGTTCCTGCAGCGCCTCGAACATGGCCATTAGCTCGCCCCCGCTGGGGCGGGCCACCACGGCGCTGCGGTGGGGCCGGGCCTGCACGAGACCACTGGCCGCCAGCAGCCGGATGGCTTCCCTGACCGGCGTGCGGGAGACGTCGAATCGGCGGGCCAACTCCGTCTCGTCGAGCGCGACGCCCGGCGCCAGCGCCCCGTTCACGATGTCGTCGGCGAGCCGAAGCCGGATTTCGTCGCTCCGTGTCGGCGCGGGGCGGGTCGACACCACGACAGTATCCACCGCCTCATCGTCAGCCAGTCTTGCCCGTCCTCGTCCCACGTCATCTGCCCGCGTTGTCGCTGCCAGGCCCCTTACCATGGCTCGAGGTCATTGTGCGAGACTCCATGACAGCGCGCCAGCCGCCGAACGACGAGACATCCTCGGCTTCGGCCACGGCCACGCTTTCGACGACGAAGCCTTTCGGGCGCGAACCGTCAGCCAGCAACAGGGTGCCGAGACCGAGCGGCGCCGGAATTGCCGCCACGAACTGGGCGAACCCGGCGGGCGGCAGCGCCCACACCTCCGTCTCGATGGCCGCCCCGTCGCCGGCTACCCGCAGCAAGCCGGGCCGGTAAGGCGGCCCGCCCGGCAGCGCGAACAGCCGATACCGAGGCTCGGTCGCGACGCGCCGCACGAACGTCGCGCCGAGTGCCGTCAACTCTCTATTCAAAGGCATGCCGGAAAGGTGAGCGCCGACGACCGCGATTTCCAATGTGCGACCCACGGCGTCGGCAACGAGCGTCGCGGGCGCCGGCAGGGCAACCCCGGTTGCACCGACGGTAACCCCCGGCCGATGGTGAAACGCACGGCCAAGGCTGGCGAGCCGCCCGTCGGTGCCACGCGGCCCGATCAGGGTGATTCCGGCGGCCCTTTTGTCCGTGCGCCACGGCCCCGGCACGGCGATCGCCGCAAGATCGAGCAGGTTGACGAAATTGGTGTAGGTCCCGAGCTCGGAGTTGGGCCCGATGGGGTCCGCGGCAAGATCCGCCAGCGTCGGCGCATGGGGTGTCGTCGGCACCACCAGAGCATCGAAACCAGTCAGAACCGGCGCCGCAGCGGCGCGCAACTCTTCCAGCTTGTACATCGTATCGAACAGATCCGACGCCGAGAACCTCTGCGCGCCTTCGACGATGCGGCGCGTCACCGGGTGCATATCCTCCGCATGCCCGGACATGAAGCCCCGCAGCGCCGCATGCCGTTCGGCGACCCAGGCCCCCTCGTACAGCAGGGCCGCCGTCTGGTAGAGGAGTGTCATGTCGATGGGCCGCAGGATCGCACCCATCTCCTCCAGCCGGTCGAGCGCAGCACGAAACGCGGCTTCGGCGGCCACATCGCCGAAAAACCGGAGGTCACCTGCGCGCGGAACCGCCAACAGCGGACGCGGGGGGACCTGGGTCAAGGCACCGAGTTGCAGTGGCCGCGAGTACGGATCCTCGCCGTCGCCGCCCGCCATGGTCCGATAAACCTGCCACGCATCGTCGACCGCCCCGGCGAAGACCGAGATACAATCGAGCGTGCGGCAGGCGGGCACCATGCCCCGCGCCGAAACCGCACCAACCGACGGCTTGAGACCAACGATGTTGTTGAGCCCCGCCGGGACGCGACCCGAACCCGCCGTATCGGTCCCGAGCGCGAACGTCACCAGCCCGCGTGCGACCGCCACCGCCGATCCCGAACTCGACCCCCCCGGCACGAGCGTCGGATCGATGGCGTTCCGCGGCACGGGATAGGGTGTGCGAACCCCGACCAGCCCGGTTGCGAACTGATCGAGATTGGTCTTGCCGAGACAGATGCCGCCGGCGGCTTCCAGCAGAGCCACCGCGTGCGCCGATCGCTCCGGCCGGCGCGTGTAGGCTGGACAGGCGCAGGTCGTCGGCAGTCCCGCGACGTCGATGTTGTCCTTGACCGCGAACGGCACGCCCCACAACGGATAGCGAGCGGGATCGAACGGCCCCAGCCGCTCGGCCGCAGCGAGGGCGACGTCCTTCTCGCGCAGCGTGATGAAGATGCCCGGATCGCCGGCCGCGGCGATCTCCCCGTACAGCCTCTCGATGATCGCGGCCGGTCTCGTGCCGGCCCGATAGGCGGCATGCAACGCGCCGATCGACACGCCCGACATCTCAGCGCCGCTCATGACTGGGGCTCATCGATGATGCTGACGTGGGCCGCGACCACGCGCCAACCTTCGCCAGTGCGGATCCAGGTTTGCATCTGGCGGCCGATCTTCCCCGGGCTGGTCGTCCGCCGAAACAGCGTCGCCGCAATCGCCATGTCTCGCCCGTAGGTGGTGATCACCGTCCGATCCAGTGTGCGTGCGAGACCCGCCGGACTGCGCGCCGCGCGAAAGGCCTTGATCTCGTCGTAGCCATAGAGATTCTCGGTAATGCCATAGCGGATCGTCTCGGGAGCCGCGCGGAACAGACCGTCCAGTGTCGCCACGTCGTTCGTCACCAGCGCCCTTTCGTAGCTCTCGAAGGCGGCCCGCACCTCGGCGAGCACGTCCGGCCGGTTGATGTCCATGATCAAGTCCCCGCAAGCTTCGGTCGCGGCGCGGCCGCGGCACCGTGCAATTCCAGATGATGGGCGATCCGCAGCGCCAGATCCTCGCGCCCCGGCGCCGTGATGATTTGAACCGCGATCGGCAGCGGATCGAGGCGCACCGGCACCGCCACGACCGGCAAGCCGATGAACGAGATGGGCTGGGTGAAGATGCCGATGTTCGGCCGCAACGGCAACGTTTCGCCGCCGAGTACGATGGTCGTCTGCCCGATCTGCGGCGCCGTGCAGGGCGTGGCCGGCGCCAGAATGGCATCGACATCTTGGAACAGCTTCAGGACCTCGGTGCGATACCAGCGCCGGAACCGCTGCGCGCGCTCCACGAGTGCATGCGGGATCATCGCCCCCGCAATCAGCCGATCACGGACGGCGGGATCGAAATCGCCAGCCCGCGTCCGCAGCCGGTCCAGATGCAGCGCCGCAGCCTCGCTCGCCGTTATCAGGTAGGCGGCGGCACGTGCGGTTGCGGCTTCGGGAATCTCGATCTCGCGGCCGACGTCGAGCGCCGCCGCGATCCGCGTGACAGCCGTGATCGCCTCGGGAAACGCGCCGTCGCGGAAATACCCGCCTGCGACCGCGATCCTGAGTCCGTCGATGCCGGCCGCGAGACCCGGCCGCACGGGATCGGCGGGGCGATCGGCACAAGCCGGATCGTCCGGATCGTACCCCTGCATGATGTCGTAGCTGAGCGCGAGATCCTCGACCGTGCGCGCCAGTGGCCCCAGATGATCGAGACTGGACACGAACGGAAACGTTCCCGTGCGCGGCAGCCGTCCGTACGTGGGCTTCAGTCCGAACAGCCCGCAGAACGATGCCGGCACGCGTATCGACCCGTTGGTATCGGACCCGAGGGTGAGCGGCACCAAACCGGCGGCCACCGCGGCGCCGGAGCCACCCGACGATCCGCCGGTCATGCGCGACGGATCGTGCGGATTGCGCGACGGGCCGTCATGCGCATTCTCGCCGGTGAAATCGTAGGCGTACTCGCCCATGTTGAGACAGCCGACCAAGACGGCGCCCGCCGCCTCCAGCCGCGCGATCAATACGCTGTCCTGCGAAGCCGGAGACCGCTCGCGATTGATCTTCGACCCGGCCAACGTCGGCAGCCCCGCAACGTCGAACAGATTCTTGACCGCAAACGGAACGCCGGCGAGCGGCAGCCGCTCCCCGCGCGCCGTTGCGGCGTCGACCGCCGACGCCTTGGCGAGCGCGCGCTCGGCGGTGATCGCCGTGAAAGCATTGAGCCCGCCGTTGCCGACCGAAATGCGCTCCAGCGCCCCGGCCACGACCTCTTGCGCCGTGCTGTTACCGCCGTTCACGGCCGATGCGATGGCGTGCGCGGTGGCCCAGCGGGAGACGGTCATGACGCTTTGTCCGGACCGAAGGCATCGAAGATCGGGGCCGGCTCCGCCTCGTCGGGCAAGGTCACACTCTCGACGCGCCGTGCCATGAAGAACGCGACATCCAGGCTTTGCCGGACCGCTGGCACCCAGTCGCGCCCGACCGGTATGCCGAGAAGCGCCGATTGCGCGGCGATGAGCGCGTCGAGCGGATCGCGGTCGTCCGTCACGTCTGGTCCTCCGCGATGAGATGGCAGGCGACCTCGCGAGCCGCGCCGGACTTGCGCAGTAACCGCATTTCCACCGCGCAACGCTCCGTGCCTTGCGGGCAGCGACCGTAGAACCGGCAGACATTCGGATCGGGATCGATGGGGCTGCGCGGTTCTCCCTGCAGCCGCTCGCTGGTCGGCGGGTGGCCGATCCGCGGCACCGCGGCCACCAGCGCCTGCGTGTAGGGATGCAGCGGCCGCTCGAACACTTCGCGCGCCGGACCGACCTCCACGATCCGGCCGAGATACATGACGATTACCCGGTCACAGAGCAGGCGGACCACAGACAGATCGTGCGACACGAACAGATAGCTCATCCCGAGCTCGGCCTTGAGCCGCTGCAGCAGTTGCAGGATCACGACCTGAACGGACACGTCCAGCGCCGCCGTCGGCTCGTCGAGAATGAGCAGTTGCGGCTCGAGCGCCACCGCCCGGGCGATGCCGACGCGGGCACGCTGCCCGCCGGAGAGCTGATGCGGAAAGCGTGACAGCAGCGCCTCGGGCAACCCGCAATCCGCCGCCGCGCGCTCCACCTTGGCCGTCAACGCCGCCCCGCTGAGGCCCTTGATGCGCCGCAACGGGTCGGCGATCGCTGTGAACGCCGTGAAGCGGGGATTGATGCTCTCGCCCGCGTCCTGGAACACCATTTGAACCTTGGACCGGTCGGGATCCCGTGCGAACCGGCGGGCGGGCATCAACGACAGATCCCGCGTACCGAGCCGGACGCTGCCGTCCGAGGGATCGAGCAGGCGGGCCAGTACCCGCACGAGCGTCGACTTTCCGCACCCCGATTCCCCGACGAGCCCGACGGTCTCCCCTTCGCCGATGGTGAAGCTGACGTCGTCGACCGCGTGGACGTGCGGAAGTTTCTCCGGGCCGCCCGCGAACCGCCGCCGCAGCCGCGAGACTGATCCGCCCCCGGCCTTGATCGGGAAGCGCTTGGAGAGTTCAGCGACGTCGAGCAGCACGGGTTTCATGGTAGCGGATTCCGGCAGGCGAACGCATGAACGGCGCCGGGCGGCACCATCGTGATTTCGCGGGCGCACTCGGGCTGCGTGCGGCGGCAGCGATCCAGATAACGGCACGCCGGCAGATCGGCACGGCGAAGATCGGGAAGACTGCCGGGTATCGAGGCGAGGTCGTCCAGTACGCCTACGCTGGCCGGCGTCGCCGCCACCAGCTCCGCCGTATAGGGGTGGCGCGGCTTGGCGAACAGCGACTCGACGGGCGCGCTCTCCACCACGTGGCCAGCGTGCATGACCACGATGCGCCGGGCCCGCTCCGCCGCGAGCGCCAGATCGTGCGTGATGAACACCGTCGCCATGCCGATCGAGCGCGAAAGTTCGCCGATCAGATCCATGATGACGGCCTGCGTCGTCACATCGAGCCCGGTCGTCGGCTCGTCGGCGATCAGCACCGCCGGCCGTGCCGCCAGCGCGATGGCGATCATCACACGCTGGCACATGTCGCCCGACATCTCGAACGGATAGGCGTTGGCCCGCCGCGCCGGGTCGGTGATGCCGACCGCGCGCAGCAGTTCGACCGCCTTGGCCGCCGCCGCCCGCCCTGTCAGTTTCTCGTGCGCCATCAGAACATCGCCGATCTGTCGTCCGACGGAGCGGATCGGGTTCAGTGCCGACCGCGGATTCTGGAACACCATGGCGATCCGGCTTCCCCTCAGCCGGCGCAGCTCGGCCGGCGTCGCGGCCAGCAGATCGACGTCGCCGAGCAGCGCCCGCCCGCCGGTGATCCGCCCGGCATCGTCGAGCAGCCGCATGATCGCATAGGCCGTGACCGACTTGCCGGAGCCCGACTCGCCGACGAGTGCGATGGTCTCTCCCGGCGCGACCGCGAACGACACCCGGTCGAGCGCCTTCACGATCCCGCTCCGCGTGCGGAACTCGACCGAAAGCCCCTCGACGGTGAGACCGGCGGCGGCAGCGGTCATGTGCGCCTCCGCGGATCGACGATGTCGCGCAGACCGTCGCCCAGCAGATTGAAGCAGAACACCGCGAGCATCAGCGCGGCGCCGGGGAAGAACGCCATCCACCATTCACCCGACACGATGAAGGATGCGCCCTCCGCCACCATGATGCCCCACTCTGCCGTAGGCGGTCGCACACCGAGCCCGATGAATGAAAGGCCGGCAGCATTGAGGATGGCATAGCCCATCGTCAGCGACATCTGAACGACGAGGATAGGGAATACGTTCGGCAAGACGTGGAACACCAGCAGCCGCCATTCTCCGTTGCCGGACAGGCGGCCCGCCTCGACGAAACCGGCTTCGCGCCGGATACTGGCCTCGGTCCTCGCCACGCGGGCGTAGAGCGGAAAATTGACGATCGCCGTCGCGATGACGATGTTCTGCACGTTGTTGCCGAGCGCAGCCACGATGCCCATGGCCAGAACGAACAGTGGAAAGGCCATGATGGTGTCGGCGACGCGACCCACGACCCGATCCATCCAGCCGCCGAAGAAGCCCGCGGCGACCCCTGCGAGCCCACCCATCACGAACACCAGAGCGACCGAGGCCAGGGCGATGCTGCAATCCAGGCGGGTCGCCACGATGACCCTGCTGAAGATGTCACGGCCGAGTTGGTCGGTGCCGAACCAATGTCGCGCGGAGGGCGGTTGAAGCGCGGCGGCCGTATTGCTGGCGAACGGATCGTAGGGCACCAGCGAGGGCCCTATTGTCGCCGCGAGCAGGAGCAGCAAGGCCAGCCCGAAGGCGAACCCCGTGACCGGGTTCTCGGAAACAACGTATCGCGCGTGACGCAGGGCGGCGTTCATGCCTCGAGCCTCACGCGTGGATCGATGACCGCATAAAGGACGTCGATCAGCAGGTTGAGTGCCACGTAGAGCACCGCCATCGTCAGCACGAAGCCCTGCACGGGCGCGAAATCAGAAGCGATCAGCGCTTCGACGGCGTAGGAGCCGATGCCAGGCCACGCGAACACTTTTTCGACCAGGACGTTGGCACCCAGAAGGAACGAGAACACCATGCCGAGCGTGGTGACGACCGGCAGCATGGCGTTGCGGAACGCGTAGGTGACGACCACCGTATAGGCGGACAACCCGCTCGATCGCGCTGTGCGCACGAAGTCCGACGACAGCACCGCGAGCATCGAGGCCCTCGTCATGCGGGCGATCGGCGCCAGCGAGAAAACAGCGAGCGTCGCGGCTGGCAGCACCAGTTGCTGCGCGGCGGCAGCGAACGTCCCAAAGTTGCCCGTGAGAAGACTGTCGATCAGATAGAAGCCGGTGATGTGAGGGGGGGCGCTGTAGAAGATGTCGAGACGGCCGAGTGGCGCCGGCGCGAGGCCGAGCAGGAAATAGAAGACGTAGACCAGCACCAGCCCGGTGAAGAACACCGGCAGCGATACGCCGGCCGTCGTGACCACACGACAGGTGTGGTCGATCCACGAGCCCGGCCGCGTGGCCGCCAGGATACCGAGCGGCACCGCGATCAGCACCGAGACGATGAGGCCGGCCAGCGTCAATTCGGCCGACGCTGGCAGCCGGGTGACAATCTCGGTCACCACCGGCTGGCCGGTGGTCAGCGAGGTGCCCAGTTCGCCACGCGCCAAATCCTTGACGTAGCGGAAGAACTGCACCGGCAGCGGCGCATCGAGACCTAACTTCACGCGGATCTCCTCGACCGCCTGCCGGGAAGCCGCCGGCCCCGCGAAGTAGGCCGCGGGATCACCCGGCAGCGCCCGAGTCAGCACGAAGGTCACCAGAACCACGCCGAGCAGGCTCGGAATGGCAATCAGCAGACGTTTCGCGAGGACCTCGAGCATGGCCGGACCCTCCTGCCTCAGCCCTTCGCCAACGAACGATAGTCGAGCTGGCGGTGGAACCAGTAGCGATAGCCGGAGATGTTCTTCTGAAGGGCGACATTGAGATAGGGCTGATAGAGCGGAACCCGCGGCACCTCGACGAAAGCCTTGTCGATGAAGCCCTTGACGCTCTTCTCGTAGCCCGCGCCATCTCCATTTGCCGCCGCCGTACGCGCCGCCTCGATCAGCGCGTCCATGCCGGCATCCTTGTAGCTCATCGTGTTGAACACGGCGTTCTGGCCATGATAGGTCCAGAAGTAGAAGTACTCGGGATAATCCAGCCAGCCCGAGAAGAAGTTGACGATCAGTGGCATCTCCTTCTTCAGGAGCTCCGATCGCCAGTTCGCGCCCGGCACCTTGTTGATGGTCGTCTTGATGCCGATCTGGCCGAGGCTTTCCTGAATGAGCACACAGATCGGCTCGCTGACGACCGCCGAGCCGAGATCGAACGACAATGTCGTTTCAAACCCGGCACCGACACCCGCCTCGGCAAGCAGCGCCTTGGCCTTGGCGAGATCCGTCGAATAGCCATGGGGTTGCGGCCATGCCGTGCCGCTGGCGGCGTTCGTCTTTGAGCCGAACATCGGCGCCGCAAGGCCGAACATCACGGCGTCCATGATCTTCTGGTACGGGATCGCATAGGCGATCGCCTGGCGCACTTTCACATTGTCGAATGGCGGCTTCGTCACATTCATGCCGACGTACTGGATGCCGTTGCCGATCGGCGTGGACGCCACGGCGACCTTGCCGCCCGCCTTCAACTCAGCGAAATCCTTGTTCGGCAGATCGAACGAAATGTCGGCGTCGCCGCGCTCCATCAGCGCGCGCCGATTCCCGGCCGAGGGCACGATGCGCCAGACGATGCGCTTGATCTTCGGTACCGGCCCGCTCTTCCAGTCGTCGTTGCGCTCGTAGACGACCTCGCTGCCGGCCTGCCAGCTCGCCACTTTGTAGGCGCCGCCGCCGGCGGTCCTGGTCTTGGTGTACTCGAGACCCCAGACGTCCTGAGCCGTCGCGTTCTTCTTGATCAACTCGGAGTTGTAGACAGCCGGCACGATGACCGCGAGATCCGGCAACGTCAGATTGTCCTTCCGCAGGAAATCGACCCGGAACGTATGATCGTCGACGGCGACGAACTGCTCGGGCTTCTCGAGCGAGCCGGCCTTCATCTGGAACGTCGGGAACCCGCCGACCGTGACCGCGCGATCGAACGACCACTTGACGTCCTTTGCCGTGATCGGCGTGCCGTCGTGGAAGGTGGCGTTCTTGCGCAGCTTGAACGTGACCGACATGTCGCCCGTCGACCAGGACTCGGCGAGTTCGGGCACGAACGTGTCGCGGTCGTAGGACTCGCTGCCGTCGGCCAGCGTCTTCTTCCCGTAGCTGATCAAACGGTCGTAGCAATTCCACGACACCTCGTAGCCGGGACGGTTGGTGCCGACGCCGTGGATATCGAAATTGTTCGGCCCCGCCTCGGTGACGACCAGCAACGTCTCCTGCCGCGACTGGGACTTGGCGGGCGACCACACGGCTGGTGCACTGACGGCCGTGACGGCGCTCGCCGCCGCCGCCGATTTCAGGAAATCTCGACGCTTCATGTTGGACCTCGTCCTGCCTGCAGGGGCTGCGTTAACCTCTTTCAGCTCCAAAGCAAGGGATGTGCCAAATTCGAAATATGAGAGTAATGACCTGATTTATATCATTTTTATTGCCTCCATCAGCCTTCCAACTCCAAACATGCATGCGATATTGCATACAAGTTTGTGTGCAACTTGCCTGTTCGCTAGGCACGCGTTGCCATGATCCGGCCACCCGCCGACGCTCGCGGACGAGACGGCACAGCCCCTGTGGGGCCCGGGCGGCACAGGAGTGCGCGCAAACCACTCACAACCGGCGGCGCCGAGGCTGGCGCAGCCGACGGGCGCTCCGTAAGGTTGCTGCCGACCTCCCGGTTCGGGCCGGTCGCAAGCCATGGGAGTTCATGACATGACGTCGACGAAGTTTGTGACGCTGGCGGTCGCCGCCCTGTTCACGATCGGCGCGGCCGGGGCCGCCGGCGCCCAAGAGAAGAAGGCCGCGAAGGGCGCCAAATGCGTGGTCGCGGGCGGCGAGGCGACGATGGTCACCCAGGACCTCGCCAAGTTCATGGCCGAGGCCGCGCTCAAGAACTCCATCAAGGGCGACAACCGGACGGCCTCCGGCGCGATCACGCTGAAATGCGGCCCCGACAGCACCGGCGCGCTGCAGTATTGCAAGGCCACCCAGAAGGCCTGCCTGTAAGGTTGGCGCTCAACCAGCACGGTACCGCACACGACGTCGGCCGGGCCTGCCCACGCCCGGCCGCTCAAATCGGTGGAGCAGGCGGCGCCGAACCGCGCGTCGTCCGTTCGAAAGGCGATCATGTGGCCGCAGCCCTTTCGCGATGACACACGTTCGGCGTGCGCTCCGGCCATCGCTCGGGCCTCGGCGCCGTGCATCACAACAATGAGACACGCGATGATCCTGGAAGCCATGGTCAGCGCGGCCCCCGCGGCCGGGCGGGTGGCGGCATGAAGGTCGGCATCCTGCAATGCGGCGCGCCGCCGGCAGCCCTTCTGGACCAGTACGGCAGCTATGGCGCGATGGTCGAAAGATTGGTGAGGGCCGGGCGGCACACGTCGATTTACGATGTGACGGCCGGCACGCTTCCGGCCCGCGCCGAGGCCTGCGACGCCTACATGATCACGGGCTCGCCGGCCGGCGTCTACGACGACCTGCCCTGGATCGCCGGACTGATCGGCTTCCTGGCCCACGCCCGCGGACGCGCCAAGCTCGTCGGCATCTGCTTCGGCCACCAGGCGATGGCGCAAGCCTTCGGCGGCACCGTAATCAAATCGCCGAAGGGCTGGGGCATCGGACTGCACCGCTACGACGTGAAGGACCGCGCGCCGTGGATGGACGACGTCGCGCACGTCGACATTCCTGCGTCGCACCAGGATCAGGTGGTCACCGCCCCGCCGGGAGCCCGCGTCACGCTGACGAGCGCCTTCACCCCCTATGCCGGGCTCGACTACGGCGACGCCATTTCGTTCCAGGCCCACCCCGAATTCGGATGCGACTTTGCGACCGCACTGATCACGGCGCGACGCGACGTCTACGGCCCCCAGTCGGAACCCGCGATCTCGTCCTATGCCGCGCCTGACGACTGCGCCCGGGTCGCGGGCTGGATCGGGCGTTTCCTCGACGCGCGTACGGCTGAGCCCTCCCCCCCTGATGCCGCCCGCCGGCACGCCAGATAGCCGAACAGCGCCGTGCCGTCGCAGGACGTGACGCAGCGCCGGACCACCATGTTCCGCAACGGCCCGCAGGCCACCGCATGATGCGGCGGCCACTTCTCGCTCAAGTTGAGACGAAATCGCCCCGCAATCTTTGGCATGGCCCTTGCATTTTTCGGCGACGCAACCATTAAGATGTCTAGACGTTAGGGAGGCGACCATGGCCCGCAGAGTGCTGACCCCCGAAGAGATCGACGACATTCGCGGCGCGCGGCTGGACGAGGAGCGCGCCCGCTACCCGAACTTCCAGATCATTGTTCACGTCGAAGACGAGACAGACGACAACGGCAGCCCGCGCGTGATCGTCGAGAAGATCTCCGTGCCACCCGTCTACAAGAGCCTGCGCAGCAGCTTTCTGGACCATCCCGAAGGCGGGCGCAGCGTTGCACGGGCCTCCGCCACGCCGACGGCCTCTACTGCGGCCCGCGTCTCGCGATGGTAGGCTGACCGCCCAACGGGAGGGTCGACCATGGACAGCCTTGCACCGACGGCCGAGAAGATCGCCGGCCTCCTCCGCGCCCGCGGCGAGAGCCTTGCCGTGGCCGAATCCTCGACCGGCGGGCTCATTGCCGCCAGCCTGCTGGCGATCCCCGGCGCCTCCGACTACTTTCTCGGCGCCGCCGTCGTCTACACGGTCAATGCGCGTTCGGGGCTGCTCGCCATCACGCCCGACGACATGAAGGGCTTCCGCGCCGCCAGCGAGCCCTATGCGCTATTGCTCGCCGAACGAGCACGCGAACGCCTCGGCGCCGTATGGGGCCTGTCGGAGACCGGCGCCGCCGGCCCAACGGGCAACCGCTATGGCGATGCTGCGGGTCATTCCTGCATCGCGGTCAGCGGCCCACGCAGCCGGGTCCTCACGCTCGAGACCGCGAGCGCCGACCGGCGAGGCAACATGCGGGTGTTCGCTCTGCACGCCCTGACGGCCCTGGCCGAGACCATCGAGGCCGCTCGTTAGACGCAGGCACACCACGCCGGGGTTTGCCCTGGCTCGACAGGCGCGGGTGCCATCCGTGCCATCACGCCCGCCGAGCTCGAAGCGAGCCTGTCCGCATCCCCGTGCCCCCCAGTCGCAACTCTGTCGTGGCACCAGGGCATTGAAGGCCGCACATAGCGGGATAGGGCGGAGCTTGCAGCACTCGTCCGTCAAAGCCTTGGATTGCGGAGGCGGAGGCCGAGGTCATGAATTGATGGGACCGAACTGAGACACGTTGGAATTGGAGCGGGTGAAGGGAATCGAACCCTCGTCATCAGCTTGGAAGGCTGTTGCTCTACCATTGAGCTACACCCGCGCTCCTCGTGCCGGCTCGACCGGCTGCTGCGAGGCGCGACGAACTGGCCACTCCGGCCGCATCGCAGAGAGGCACATCGACTAGCCGATTTCGAGCCGCATGGCCAGCCCCGCAGCCGCTCAGACCGAGATCACCCCTTCAACGATGTTGCCCTTGCCGCTGTACTTGAGCTGCTCGAAGCACAGCTTGCCGGCGATGAAAATGCCCCGCCCGTTCGGCCGGTTCATCGGGATGTCGGCGGCCAGGAACTTCTCGTAATCGAAGCCCTGGCCCTGGTCGGTTACCCGCAGGCGGATGCAGTCGGCCGCCCGCTCGAACTCGACGCGCGCCACCCGGCCCGCGTATTTCGGCGTGCCGAGCCGCCGCGTGATCTCGTCCTGGAAAATGCCGCGCTCCAGAAGATCCATCTTCTGATCGAAGTCGATCTCCAAGTTGCCGTGCTCGACCGCGTTCGACAGCAGCTCCCAGATGCCCGTCACGACCAGGTCCGGCACCGGATAGTGGGTTGCCAGCATGGTCGAGAGCTTCTGTGCCTCGTCGAGCGTCTGGATCTCGAACACGCCGGTCACCATCCGGCCGATCGCCGACTTGTGGCTCGAGATGAAGTCCTGGATCGAATCCGCGGTCGCCGCATCCGCCAGCGCCGTGCGCACGATGCGATGCAGGATCGCGTCGCTGACCGGCATCGCCAGCAGGTAGTGAGCGCCCGACTTGATCAGCTTGCGCCGATCGGCGGCCGTGAGGTGGCGGGTCTGGACGATGATGGTCGCGCGGGTGCCGGTCCGCTGGCTGCGCCGCGCGTTGAGGTAGTCCTCGATCTCGCCGAGGTTGAGCGCGGCCCCGACGACCTCGATATCGCAATCGACATCGCGCGGCGGTGGCTCCGCCTCGGATTGCGAGCCGGGCAGGTCGATGTCGCGCGAGCGATAGCCGAGTTCCGTCAGCCGCTCGGTGGACTGGGCGAGGTCTTCGGCATCGTCACCGACGATCACCACACGGCTCAAAGCCACGGCCCCGTCCCGGTCCGCCGGCGCCTCGGGGCACAACGTATCAACGCTCATCGCTCGTCTCCAACGTGGCGAAGTGTTACAATTGTCAGGTCATCTGCAGGCTTGAGCCACGAGCGGCGCCCGAGCTCCGTCAACAGGGCTTTTTCGTAGACATCGACGACGCGCTCGTCCTTCAGCGTATCGAGGAACGTGCACAGCGTCTCCACGGTGAAGGCGGGGTTCTCCACGCTCGGCGTCTCGATCAGCGCATCGCTGTATTGAATGAGCGTGCTGCCGGGACCGAACGGGACGACATGGTTCTGATAGGTCGCGTCCCGGGTGACCCCCAACGGGAAGCCCGTACCGTCGAGATTGCGGAAGCCGGCATCGACCCCACCGCTCAGCACCAGCGGCGAAGGCGCCGCCGCCGCCGCATAGGTCAGCGTCGATGTCGAAAAATCGAACAGCCCGCAGAACATCGTCGCGAACTGCCCGGTCGGCAGCAGATCGCACAAGGCCGTGTTGAGGTAGGTCAACCACGCGGCCGGATCGCGGATCTCGCCGGAAATCTGCGAGATGAGCGCGTGCAGCCGGAAGGTATTGAGCGCCGCCGCGACACCATGGCCCGCGAAATCGGCGCTGTAGAGCCGGAGACCGTGGCCGTCGACCGCCTCGGCGCCCCAGAAATCACCGCCGAGCCCGTGCGAGGGCGCATAGTAGGCCGACAGCGCCATCGGATAGCGCAACTTCAGCCGTTCGACTTCCAGGGCATTGGGCAGGATCGACTCCTGCATGGAGCTGGCGTAACGCAAGTCCTCGTCGACACGGCGCTGATACTCGGAGAGCCGCGCCACCAGGCGGTGCTGCTCGATGTAGTTCCGCACCCGGTTGACCAACTCGTGGCGGTCGGCGGAGAGCGTTATCACATCCGTGACCCCGGCCGCGAACAGCTCCAAGCGGTCACGCGGGTCGCGCAGGTCCGCCTGCACGATCACCGGAATGCTGGACACCCGCGGATCGGCCCGCATCCGCGAGCACAGCACCAGGCTCTCACGGTCGGACGTCGGCCAAGCCGTGATGACGAGCTCGGGCTGCCAGGCCCGCGCCGCATCGAGGCCGCCGGCCACGGTTTCCGCGGCCTCGATCATGCCGAACCCGGCTTCGCACAAATGCCGTGCGATCCGGTCCCGGCACTCCCGATCGTCACCGACGATCAGAACCTTGGCACGCGACACGCTCGAATCGACGCGCTCGTCGGGACCGGCGGCGAGGCTGGGCGCCGCCCCGGTCAACGGGCAAACAAACATCGGACTTTTTTCCTGGGAAACGAATCAGGCTTCGATGGCGAGCAGCTTGTCGAACCGGGCGATGTCGAACAGCGTCTTCACCCGCCCTTTCGGCGACCTGATGGTCAACTTCCAGCCATTCTTGGCCGCCTCGTCGCGGGCGATCATGAACATGCCGAGACCAGCCGAATCGATCGACGTCAGGCCGGAGAGGTCGAACACGCAGTTGCGCACGCCGTCCCGACTGACGTCCGACAGCGGCGTCCGGAAGGCGCTGTGGTCGGAAAAACTCAGGTTCCCGGAGAACTTGATCTCGAGGGCCGTTTCGTTGGTCCGCTTTTCGACTTGCATGCTCACTCCTTACTCAAAACAATTCCACGCCGTCGTCGGCATCCGTCGCAGCGGCTGCCGGCGCCGAGAGTTCCGAACCATGGGACCCGGACGGGCCGTCGCCCATGATCCCCTTGACGAACCGCGCCCGCATCTCGCCGAGCGTGCACTGTCCGATCACCTGATTGAGCCATGCTTCGTTGACATCCGAGTCGACCCGGTCGACGGCACCGCTGGCCACCGCCTCGCTGCCCATGGTCTCGATCGCCGTCGAGAGCACGCCGAGCACGGTATTGACGTTTTCCAGCCGCTGCTTGGTGCGATCCTGGAACTGCATGCTGACGACCGCCGCAGCGACCTGGTTGGTGATCTTCTCCGTGGCCGCCGCGTTGGTCTCGAGCGCGCTTGCCAGCTGCCCGTTCTGCTCGACCAGCGCAGCCATCATCTTGCGGATACGCAGGTTCGCCTGGAGATTTTCCTCCGACATGTCGAGCGTCGCGATCTCGCGCAGCAGCGAATAGCTCTTGCGCAACCCGCCGGAGATCGAATCGATCTGCTTCTTGATCGCCGGCGCCAACACGTTGACCGACTTCGACAGCGATCTGAGTTCGTCGGCGACCACCGAGAAGCCGCGCCCGGCCTCGCCGCAGCGCGCCGCCTCGATCTTCGCATTGAGGGCCAGAAGATTGGTGAGTTCGTTGATCGCGCCGATTTTCCCGACGCTGTCCTCGACCGATTTCAGCTCCAGCAGCACGTCGTCGAGGGCATAGACCATCGAAACGCCACGGGAGGATAATTGGACGATTTTCTCGATCAGGTCGGACAATGACGCCCCGATACTGCTCGCGAAATCAGCGAGCTGGATATCTTCTCCCTCGATCTCGACCTTGCCGACCGACTTCGCCAGCTGATTGATGGCCGACGATTGCTCCCGCGTCGCCTCCGCGACGTTGCGGAACTGATTGGAGAGCTGCTCGACACTGGTCTCCATGTGGGTGGAGGCGATCTGGATCTCGTTGACCAGAGAGACCAGGGTCCGCCGTTGCACGGACGACAGCGCGAGGAGCCGCCGGAGCAGGTCGGCGACCTCACCATCCTCACAACCTTGGCGAGATTGAAGCATCATCGAATCGGGAGCCGTCTGTAGTTGTCGAGAATCAACCGAAGCGGGCGATCTGAAAAGTTGCATGGAAACCCCGCACACGGACACGTCGTGTAATCCACGTTTAGATTGAATAGACCAAAGATCTGTTAATGACGTACACAACCGTGGCGTGCACGACACGGATAATTCAAACAATCCGTATTCGGCAGATAAACACTTGGAAACTTCTCTGAATCAGTGATTATTTCAACCTTAGCAGGTTGTTGAACTTGGGTCTTCGGTAGCCCCGTATCCTCGGTTGAGGCT
>JBMOGA010000069.1:0-18175 GCA_049318625.1 Hyphomicrobiaceae bacterium | reverse complement strand
TGTTCGAGTTCCAGACCCAGGTGGCGCGGCTCACCGGCATGGAGGTCGCCAACGCCTCGATGTACGACGGCTCGACCGCGACGGCGGAGGCGGTGTTGATGGCGCACCGGGTGACGCGGCGACGCAAGGCCGTGGTCTCGGGCGGTCTGCACCCGCATTACAGACAGGTCGTCGAGACGCTGTCGCACCACGGCGGCTCGGAACTGGTGACGCTCGCTCCCGACCCGCGCGGTGTCGAGGATATCGTGGCGGCGATCGACGGGGCGACCTCGTGTGTGGTCGTTCAGTATCCGAGCTTCTACGGCCACATCCGGGACCTGCAGCCGATCGCGGACGCGGCACATGCCAAGGGCGCGCTGCTGGTGGTCGCGGTGACCGAGGTGGTGGCGCTGGGTCTCATCAAGTCGCCCGGCGAGATGGGCGCGGATATCGTCGCGGCAGAAGGGCAGTCGCTCGGCAACGGTCTGAATTTCGGCGGTCCGTACGTTGGCCTGTTCGCGGCGCGTGACAAGCATGTGCGGCAGATGCCGGGGCGGCTCGTCGGCGAGACGGTCGATGCCGAGGGCCGGCGCGGCTTCGTTCTGACGCTGTCGACCCGTGAGCAGCACATCCGGCGGGAGAAGGCGACCAGCAACATCTGCACCAACTCGGGGCTGTGCGCCCTCGCCTTCACGATCCACGCGACGCTGCTCGGGGAGGCCGGTCTGCGGCGGCTCGCCGCCATCAATCACGCCAACGCCTGCGATCTGGCCGCCCGGCTTGCTGCGGTGAAGGGCGTGGAGGTCATCAACACGGCGTTCTTCAACGAATTCACGATCCGCGTGCCGGGCGCGGCCGCCGACGTCATCGACCGGCTGGCGGACAAGGGCGTGATGGGCGGGGTGCGGGTGTCGCGGCTCGAGCCGGGTCAGCCGTCGCTCGCCGACCTGATCGTCGTCGCCTCGACCGAGATCAATACCGACGAGGACCGGGCGGCCTATGTGGTGGCGCTCCAGGAGGTGCTGGCATGACCATGAACCGGGAAGGCCGGCCAACGCAGCCCGGCACATCCGCCGCCACCGACCGCGGGACGTTCACCGGCAACCGCGGGCTCGATCACGAGGAGCCGCTGGTGTTCGAGGCCGGTGCGGCTGACAAGACCGGGGTCGATCTGCCGGAACCGAAGCCCGTCGCGGCGCGGCTCGGCGGGCTTGCGCGGACGGCGGCCATCGGCTGGCCGGGGCTGACCGAGCCCGAGACGATGCGTCATTACGTGCGGCTGTCGCGCAAGAATTACGCGATCGACAGCGGGCTGTATCCGCTCGGCTCCTGCACCATGAAGCACAATCCGCGGCTCAACGAGAAAATGGCCCGATTGCCGGGGTTCGCGGACGTGCATCCGTTGCAGCCGCAGAAGACCGTGGAAGGCGCGCTCGCCCTGATGGAGGCGCTGTCGGGGTATCTGCTCGAGTTGACCGGCATGGCGTCGGTGGCGCTGTCCCCCAAGGCCGGGGCGCACGGCGAATTGTGCGGGATGCTGGCAATCAAGGCGGCGCAGGAGGCCAAGGGGGCCAAGCGCTCCGTCGTTCTCGTGCCCGACAGCGCGCACGGCACCAACCCGGCGACGGCGGCCTTCATGGGCTACACCGTACGCTCGGTGCCGGCACGGGCGGACGGCACGGTGGCAGCGGACGCCGTAAAAGCGGCGCTCGGCGACGATGTCGCCGCGATCATGTTGACCAATCCGAACACGTGCGGCCTGTTCGAGCCGGAGGTGGCGGAGATTGCCGCGGTCGTGCATGCGGCCGGCGCCTATTTCTACTGTGACGGCGCCAACTTCAACGCGATCGTCGGCAAGGTGCGGCCGGGCGACCTCGGTGTCGACGCCATGCACATCAACCTGCACAAGACATTCTCGACACCGCACGGCGGCGGCGGTCCGGGCTCGGGTCCGGTCGTGCTGTCACAGGCGCTGGCGCCGTTCGCGCCGGTGCCGTTCGTCGTGCGCGACGGCGGTCGGTTCCGGCTGGTCGAGGACACGCCGGCGGCCGAGGCGCGCGGGGCCAAGCCGTTTGGCCGTCTCACCGCCTTCCACGGCCAGATGGGCATGTTCGTGCGGGCTCTGACCTACATGTTGAGCCACGGTGGCGATGGGATGCGTCAGGCGTCGGAGGATGCGGTGCTGGCCGCGAACTACATTCGCGCCGGCTTGCGGGATGTCTTCACCCAACCGTTCGGCGACAAGGCGTGCATGCACGAGGTGTTGTTCGACGACAAGTTCCTGGCCGACACCGGCGTGACGACGCTCGACTTCGCGAAGGCGATGATCGACGAAGGCTATCATCCGATGACCATGTATTTCCCGCTGGTCGTCCATGGCGCCATGCTGATCGAGCCGACAGAGTCGGAATCGAAGCAATCGCTCGATCTGTTCATCGCGACGCTGCGCGATCTTGCGGCGTCGGCGAAAGCCGGTGATGTCGCGCGCTTCCAGGAAGCGCCACGTCTGGCGCCGCGGCGGCGTCTCGACGAGACGAAGGCGGCGCGCGAGCCGAAGCTCGTCTGGAAGCGGGTCTGATGGACGGGGAGGTGCCCCAAGGGCGCCTCTGCAACCTTCGGATTGGGGATCGGTTGCGATCGGGGATTGCGGCCGTGGCGATCCATGGGGCGCGGCCCGTGCGGCAGATGCCGTCGCTCACTGGATTGTGCGGCGCAGCGTTGCTACAAGGCCCGTTCGATAACGAACATGGGACGGCGGGACGTCATGGCCAAGGACAACGGCTCGGGCAAAACGGGCGGTGGCAAGGGCAAGGGGCAGGGTAAGGCGGCGGGCGCGGTTGCGTCTGAGACGCCGCCAATCGCCGAGGTGTCGGCCGCGGCCGAGGGCGGGCGCGACTGGAGCGAGACGCTGTTCCTGCCTAAAACCGACTTTCCGATGCGCGCCGGCCTGCCCGAGATGGAGCCGAAGATCCTGGCGCGCTGGGCCGAGATCGACCTCTACGCCAAGCTGCGGGAGTCGGCCAAGGGCCGGACCAAGTTCGTGCTGCACGATGGCCCGCCCTATGCCAACGGCAACATCCACATCGGCACCGCGCTCAACAAGATCCTCAAGGACATGGTGGTGCGCTCGCAGCAGATGCTGGGCCGGGATTCCAATTACGTGCCGGGTTGGGACTGCCACGGTCTGCCGATCGAGTGGAAGATCGAAGAGCAGTACCGCGCCAAGGGCCGCAACAAGGACGAGGTGCCGGTCAACGAGTTCCGCGAGGAGTGCCGGCAGTTCGCGACGCACTGGCTCGGCGTGCAGCGCGAGGAGTTCAAGCGGCTCGGTGTGATCGGTGACTGGGCGCATCCCTATACGACGATGGCGTTTCCGGCCGAAGCGGCGATCGCCAACGAACTGATGAAGTTCGCGATGAACGGCGCGCTCTACCGCGGCTCCAAGCCCGTCATGTGGTCGGTCGTCGAGAAGACCGCGCTCGCCGAGGCAGAGGTCGAGTATCACGACTATCAGAGCGATACGGTGTTCGTGAAGTTTCCGGTGGTCGTGTCGGCCGACGACGGGGCAAACAACATCAATGGTGCCGCTGTCGTCATCTGGACGACGACACCCTGGACGATCCCCGGCAACCGCGCGATCAGCTTCTCGTCCAAGATCGCCTACGGTCTCTACGAAGTTACACAGTCGCCCGAGAACAATTGGGCCAGGGTGGGCGACAAGCTGGTGCTTGCCGACAAACTCGCAGCCGATGTGATGAAAGCGGCCAAGGTGGACGCCTTCGAGAGGCGGTTCGATGTCAAGCCCGCCCAGATCGCCGGCGCCAGCTGTACTCATCCGCTGCGTGACCTTGCGGGAGGGTATCAATTCTTCGTTCCTCTGCTCGACGGTGACCATGTCACGGACGATGCCGGCACGGGCTTCGTACACACTGCCCCCGGGCATGGCCGCGAAGACTTCGAGATCTGGATGGCGAGCGGGCAATTGCTGGCCGTGCGGGGTATCGACGCAACGATTCCGTTTACGGTGGACGCCGACGGTCGCTTCACCAAGGACGCGCCCGGTTTCGAGGGTAAACAGGTCATCACCGACAAGGGTGACAAGGGTGACGCCAACGATGCCGTGATCAAGGCTCTGGTCGCGGCCAACGCGCTGATCGCGCGCGGCCGGCTCAAGCATCAGTACCCGCATTCCTGGCGCTCGAAGAAGCCGGTGATCTTCCGTAACACGCCGCAGTGGTTCATCGCGATGGACAAACCGATCGACGCCGTGACGTCGGCCGGGCAGCGTACCATCCGCGCGACCGCGCTCAAGGCCATCGCCGAGACGGAGTGGGTGCCGCAAACGGGTCAGAACCGCATCCGCGGCATGATCGACGCCAAACCAGACTGGGTGATCTCGCGCCAGCGCGCCTGGGGCGTGCCGATGACCGTGTTCCGCAATCCGGAGACGGACGAGATCATCCCGAGCGCCAAGTTCGCCAAGTCGGCGGAGTACATCGCGCGCGTCGTGGCCGCCTTCACCGAGAAGGGCGCCGACGCCTGGTTCGAGGAGGGCGCCAAGGAGCGGTTCCTCGGCGGGTTGGTCGACGACCTGTCGCACTGGCAGCAAGTGCGCGACACCATCGAGGTTTGGTTCGATTCAGGCTCCACGCACGCCTTCGTGCTCGAGGATGCCAAGAATTTCCCGAGCCTCGCCGGTATTCACAGGCAAGTCGACGGCGGCAAGGACCGCGTCATGTATCTCGAAGGCTCGGACCAGCACCGCGGCTGGTTCCAGTCCTCTCTCATCGAGAGCTGCGGCACGCGCGGCCGTGCCCCCTACGACGTCGTGCTGACGCACGGCTTCGTGCTCGACGAGAAGGGGCAGAAGATGTCGAAGTCGCTCGGCAACACGGTGGCGCCGCAGGACGTCATCAAGACTTCGGGCGCCGACATCCTGCGGCTGTGGGTCGGCGCATCGGACTATTCCGACGATCTGCGGATCGGGCCCGAGATCCTCAAGACCTTCGTCGAAACCTACCGCAAGCTGCGCAATACCACCCGCTGGATGCTGGGCGCGCTCGCGCACTTCACTGAGGCGGATCGGGTGGGTGTGGCGGCCATGCCGGAACTCGAGCGGCTGATGCTTCACCGGCTGGCCGAACTCGACGGCGAGATCCGCACCGCCTATGCCGCCTACGACTATCGCAAGGTCGTGGCGGCGCTGTCGCAGTTCATGAACGCCGACCTGTCGGCCTTCTATTTCGACATCCGCAAGGACGCCCTCTACTGCGAGCCGCTGTCGAGCACGACGCGAAAGGCGGCGCTGACAGTCATCGACGCTCTCTTCCAGCATACGACGATCTGGCTCGCGCCGATCCTGTCGTTCACCTGCGACGAGGCGTGGCTCGCCCGGCATGGGGATGCCCAAGGGTCGGTGCATCTCGAGACGTTCCCGGTCATTCCGGCCGGCTGGCGGGATGAGGCGCTGGCGGCGAAGTGGGAGACGATCCGCCGGGTCCGCCGTGTGGTGACGGGAGCGCTCGAACTCGAGCGGGCCGCAAAACGGCTCGGGTCGAGCCTGGAGGCCGCGCCCGAGGTGTACATCGCCGATGCGGCCGTTCGCGCGGCCCTCGATGGCGTGGATCTGGCGGAAGTGGCGATCACCAGCGGTGCCACGCTGGTCGCAGGGGCGGCACCAGCCAGCGCCTTCACGCTCGATGACGTGCCGGGCGTCGGCGTTGTGCCGCAACGGGCCGAGGGCCGCAAGTGCGCCCGCTCGTGGCGGATTGGCCGGGATGTCGGCAGCGATGCGGACTATCCCGAGTTGTCACCGCGCGACGCCAGGGCGGTGCGGGAGTTGATCGCGGCCGGGCGGCTCGTCGCATGAGCGAGACGGGGCAGCCCCCGGGGACTGGCGAGGCCGGACCGGGGCTCGGCGGCTGGCTGTGGGGTCGCTGGTCGGCGCTCGGACTGGGCCTGGCGGCACTGACATTCCTGATCGATCAAGGTCACAAATACTGGATGATCGCGATCTATCGGATCGGTGAGAAAGGGCGGGTCGAGGTCGGCCCGTTCCTCGATCTCGTCTACGTGATCAACACGGGCATCAGTTATGGTCTGCTCAACCAGGACGGTCATGGCGGCCAATGGATGCTGGCCACCTTCGCGCTGGTCGCGGCCGCCGCCCTCACGGTCTGGTTGGCGCGGGGTGCGACCAACCGGGTGATGGCGGCGGGCATCGGGTTCATCATCGGTGGCGCCGTGGGGAATGCGCTCGATCGGTTGCATCTCGGCGGCGTAGCGGATTTCTTCTCGCTGCACGCGCTCGGCTTCTATTGGTACGTTTTCAACATCGCGGACGTGGCGATTGTCGCTGGTGTTGCCTGCCTGCTATATGACTCGGTGTTTCCGAGTCGCGACCCACAATAGCCTCAATAACTTGTCTTCTGGGTCGAAGCTGTGCGGGATTCGAGACAGCAAGAGGTGGCCGGGGATGCTGGTGATCCGACCCAATCGTGCACGCGCCTTCGTGGCGGCCCTGATGGCTTTCGGTTTGACCGGCTGCGGGGGGTTCGATGGCGTCGAACTCAACGGTGGTATTTTCGACGCCATGGGCATCGGCTCCAACTCGGCCAGGACCAAAGAGCCGGTGGTTCCGCAGCGTGCTGGCTTGGTGTTGCCGCCGCGTACGGATGCGCTGCCGCCGCCCGGAACGGAGGTTGCCGTCGGCAATGCGGCGTGGCCTCTGGATCCTGAGGAGCGCAAGCGGCAGCAAAACGACGTGGTAAAGAAACAGCACGCCGAGTATTGCGCGAAGGCCATCCAGCGCAAGAGGGCAATGGGTGACGACTCGCCGACGCAGGGTCCGGCTGGTCGTTGCGATCCTTCGGTGCTCGGGCTGTTCGGCCTCAGTGGTGAGGTTCGCGAGATGCGCGAACCCGGCCGCTAACAGCTTCATCCGCTCATGGTACCCAATTTCCGCTGTGGCCTTCCTTGCGCCCAGAACATGAAGCCGTTGTCATTTGACACGGCAGCAGCTTCTCGGTGAACGTCGGTGGTGTGGAACTGCTCGGCCCGTCGCTCGCCCACCAAAATTGGTAAATGGCAGACAATCCGGAATTTGTGCTCATGCCCGTCCTTCGTCGGCTCGCTCTCACCCTGATGGGTCTCGCCATGTTGCTCGCCTTCAGCGCTCCCATGTCGCTCGCTCAGAGCGGTGTCCGCGCCACCGAATTCAGGCTCGCCAACGGTCTGCATGTCGTGGTCATTCCCGACAACCGGGCGCCGGTTGTGACGCACATGGCCTGGTATCGGGTCGGTGCCGCCGATGAACCGCCCGGCCATTCGGGCATCGCGCACTTCCTCGAGCACCTCATGTTCAAGGCGACCGACAAGATCCCCGCCGGCCAGTTCTCGAAGATCGTGTCGCGGCTCGGCGGGCAGGACAACGCCTTCACCAGCCAGGACGCGACGGCTTACTTCCAGCGCGTCGCGAAGGACCGGCTGCGGCAGGTGATGGAAATGGAAGCCGATCGGATGATCAACCTCCGGCTCGACGAGCCCGAGGTGCTGACGGAGCGCAACGTCATTCTCGAGGAGCGCCGGTCGCGGGTCGACAACAACCCGTCCGCGATCCTCGACGAGCAGATGGGGGCGGCGCTCTACCTCAATCATCCCTATCGCATCCCGGTGATCGGCTGGGAGCATGAGATGGCCAAGCTGTCGCGGCAGGATGCGCTGACGTTTTACAAGCGGTTCTACGCGCCGAACAACGCCGTGCTCGTGGTGTCCGGCGATGTCACGCCCGATGAGGTGAAATCGCTGGCCGAGGCGACCTATGGGCGCATCCCGGCGAACCCGGCGGTGACGGCGACACGTGAGCGGCCTCTCGAGCCCGAGCACCGCTCGCCCCGTCGCGTCGAACTCAAGGATGCGCGTGCCGGCAAGCCGTCGTTGCAGCGCAATTACTTGGCGCCGAGCTACCGGACGGCGGCGCCGCAAGAGGCGGAGGCACTCGATCTGCTCATGAAGATCGTGGGGGCTGGATCGACGAGCCGCCTGTACCAGAAGCTCGTGTCCGAGGACAAGATCGCGTCCAGCGCCGGCGGGTGGTATTCCGGTCACGGGATGGATTACGGCAAGATCGGCCTTCACGCGGTTCCAGCCGAAGGCGTATCGCTCGACAAGGTCGAAGCGGGGCTCGATGCCGTGCTCGCCGACGTCGCGGCGAAGGGCGTCACCGAGGAAGAACTCGCCCGGGCGAAAACCACGTATCTCGCAGAGTACGTCTACGAGAGCGACAATCAGGCGACGTTGGCACGGCGTTACGGCTGGTCGCTGATCGTCGGACGGGCGGTTGCGGACGTGGAGGCTTGGCCGGCGCGGATTGCGAGTGTGACGCTCGACCAAGTGAATGCCGCGGCCCGTTCTCAATTCGATATCCGCCGGTCGGTGACCGGGCGACTGATCCCGGTGGCGGCCGATTCCGCACGGGTCGAGCCGAGCCCGGCTCGCCCGAGCCGCAGCTGATGACTGGAGAAACCCGTGATCCGTTCGTTCCTGCTTCCCTCCCGGCCATTGCTGTGGCGCGTGGCCCGTCAGGCGTTGTTTGCGCTTGGCTTGGCGTTCGCCTTCGTCGTTCAATCCATTGACCCCCTCGCAGGCCGGGCCGAAGCCATGAAGATCCAGAAGGTCACGAGCCCGGGCGGCATCGAGGCATGGCTCGTCGAGGAGCCGAAGGTGCCGCTGCTGGCGATGCGCTTCCTGTTCGACGGCGGGTCGTCGCAGGATCCGGTCGGCAAGGAAGGCCTGGCCAATTTCCTGTCGGGTATGCTGGACGAAGGCGCGGGCGATCTCGATGCGCTGGGCTTCCAGAAGCGCGTCGAGGATATCGCCATGCGGCTGTCCTTCAACGATGCGCGCGATGCCTTCTACGGGAGCTTCGAGACACTGACCGCCAACCGCGATGCGGCGGCCGAGTTGTTGCGGCTCGCACTGACGTCACCGCGTTTCGATGCGGATGCGGTTGAGCGGGTGCGCAGCCAGATCGAGTCGAGCTTGGCGTTCGCCGCCAAGGATCCGGACCGCGTGGCCGACAAGGCTTGGTACCGGACCGCGTTTCCCGATCATCCCTATGGGCGCTCGCCGTCCGGGTCACTGGAAACCATCCGTGCCATCACCCGCGATGACCTCGCCGCCTTCACCAAGCGGGTGTTCGCCCGTGACACCTTGCGCGTGGTGGCGGTCGGCGACATCGATGCCAAGGCGCTCGGCCTGATGCTCGACAAGATTTTCGGAGGCCTACCGGCGAAGGCGCGGTTAGATCCGATCGCGTACGCGGTTCCGCAGAAGGGTGCCCGCGTCGAGGTGGTCGAGATGAACGTGCCGCAGTCGGTGGCGCTGTTCGGTCTCGGGGCCATGAAGCGCAAGGACCCGGACTTCATCGCCGCATTCGTGATGAACCAGATCCTGGGCGGCGGCGGGTTCGCGTCACGGCTGATGGAGGAGGTCCGCGAGAAGCGTGGGCTCGCGTATTCGGTCTACAGCTATATCGCACCGTTCAAGCACACGTCGATCTTCGCCGGTGGCGTGGCCACCAAGAACGAGGAGATCGCGCAGTCCCTGGACGTGATCCGGGGCGAGTTGACGCGGATGGCCAACGACGGTCCGACGGCCGATGAATTGGCCAACGCCAAGAGTTATCTCACCGGCTCGTATGCTTTGCGCTTCGACACCAACGCGAAGATCGCCAATCAACTGCTCGGCATCTACCAGGAGGATCTCGGCATCGACTACGTCGACCGCCGGAACAAGGAGGTCGATGCTGTGACATTGGCCGACGTGAAACGGGTGGCCAAGCGCCTCCTCGACACCGACAACCTGATCGTGATGGTGGTCGGCAAGCCGAAAGGGCTGCAGCGGCGGTCCTGACCGCCGCTCGGCGGCTGGGCAAGGTTTCGAGACTCCGCTAGGGGTGGCTGGCAACAGCTGCCCCTTTTTGGCAGCGCAACCGGGTTTCCGGAGGAAGAACGCGATGTCCGCCCTGCCTCACCGTGACGGCGCTGCCATTGCCGGGGCCTTCGGCATGTCGGTCGCGGGGTGTCTGAACGACGCGATCGGCGCGCATGGCTTGGACCCTGCGACGCTTGCGCTGTGGCTCGACAAGGTGCAGCCGGGTCTGGATGAGTTGCGCGAGGACGCGCGCACCGGCCGATTGCCGCTGCTGTCGATCGTGCGGGACACCGCCGACATCGATGCGGCTGCCACCGCGCTCGACCGGCTGTCGCGCGGGGCCTCGGTCATCGTCTTCTTCGGCACCGGAGGGTCCGGCCTCGGCGGACAGACGCTCGCGCAGGTGGCCGGATGGAACCTGCCCGGTGCCGCCGACGAGGATCAGCGCCGGCGGCCGCGCATCCGGTTCTACGACAACCTGGACCCCGACATTCTGGGGCGCGCGATAGCGTCGCTCGATCCGGCGACCACGCGCTTCGTGGTGACCTCCAAGTCGGGCAACACGTCCGAGACGCTCACGCAGGCGCTGGTGGCGATCGAGCGGGTGCAGAAAGCCGGGCTCGGCGCACGGCTGCCCGAGCTTTTTCTCGGGCTGACTGAGCCGGCAGTCGCGGGGCGGACCAACGGGCTGCGCCAGCTTCTCGAGGGATTCGGCGTGCCAGTTCTCGATCATCACACCGGGATTGGCGGCCGGTACTCGGTGCTCACCAATGTCGGTCTGCTGCCGGCACTGGCGCGCGGGTTCGATGCGCGGGCGATCCGGGCTGGCGCGGCACGTCTCGTCGATGCGCTGCTGGCGGGCGGGCCGGCGGCGACGTTCGCGCCGGCGCTCGGTGCCGCGGTGGCGATCGGACTCGCAAAGGAGCGCGGGGTCGGCATTCAGGTGATGATGCCCTATGCCGACCGTCTCAACCGGTTCTCACATTGGTTCGTGCAATTGTGGGCCGAAAGTCTCGGCAAGCAGGGCGAGGGCACCTCGCCCATCGCGTGCCTCGGTCCGCTCGACCAGCACAGTCAACTCCAGCTCTTCATGGACGGGCCGCGTGATCACCTGATCACCGTGCTGCGGCTTCCGACGGCGGGGCAGGGGCCGCGCGTCGATCCCGCACTGGCGGCTCGTGCGGGGCTTTCCGAGATGGCCGGGCGAACGGTCGGCGACCTGGTCGCGTCGCAGGCTTCGGGCGTGCCGGCCGCGCTGATCCAAGCCGGGCGCCCGGTTCGCATGTTCGATGTCGCCGACGTCACGGCACCGACCGTCGGGGCGCTCCTGATGCACTTCATGATGGAGACGATCCTGGCCGGCCGGCTACTCGGGGTCGATCCGTTCGACCAACCGGCGGTGGAACTCGGCAAGCGGCTCTCCCGCGAGCGGCTGGTGGCCGGGTAAGCGGGCCATGTCGATCCGCCAGTTGCCGCCGGAGACGGTGAACCGGATCGCCGCCGGCGAGGTCGTCGAGCGGCCGGCGAGCGTCGTCAAGGAACTGGTGGAGAACGCCATCGACGCCGGTTGCCGCGAGATCGAAGTGGTGTCCGCCGGTGGGGGGATCAGTCTGATCCGGGTGACGGACGACGGTCACGGGATGGGGCCGGAGGATCTCGTGCTGGCGGTGGAGCGGCATGCCACGTCCAAGCTGCCGCAGGACGATCTGCTGGACATCCGCACACTCGGTTTTCGCGGCGAGGCCCTGCCGTCGATCGGGTCGATCGCTCACCTCACCGTGGCGTCGCGGGCCAAGGGCGCGCGCGCGGCGCACGAGGTCATCGTCGACCGCGGGAGCAAAGGCGCGCTACGGCCGGTCGCGATCAATCAGGGTACGCGCGTCGAGGTGCGTGACCTGTTCTCGGCGACTCCGGCGCGTCTCAAGTTCATGAAGACCGAGCGCGCCGAGAACATGGCCATCTCGGAGATCGTCAAGCGGCTGGCGATGGCGCACCCGGAGATCGGGTTCTCGCTGACCACGGGCGAGCGGACCGGGCTGCGGCTGCCGCGGGCGGACTTGACGACGGAAGGTCGGCTCGAACGGCTCGGCCGCATCATGGGCCGCACGTTCATGGAGGATGCCCTTGAGTTGGCCGGCGCGCGTGACGGTATCGGGCTCGAAGGGTTCATCGGGCTGCCGACGCTCAACCGGCCGGACACCGGCCTGCAGTTTTTGTTCGTCAACGGACGGCCGGTGCGCGACAAACTGCTGATGTCGGCGCTGCGGGTCGGCTACGGCGATCTGGTGCCCAAGGGCCGCCATCCGCTGGTGGCGCTTTTCCTGACGCTCGACCCGCACGAAGTCGATGTGAACGTGCACCCGGCCAAGACGGAGGTACGCTTCCGCGATCCCGGGCGCGTGCGCTCGCTCATTCTCGGTGGGCTGCGTGAGGTGCTGGAGCGGGCGGGTCACCGCGCGTCGGCCGCAGGTGGCACCGATACGCTGGCCGTGCTGGCCCGCGGCTTCGCTGCCGACGCACCGGCGGTGGCAGACCGGCCGACGGCGGGCTGGCCGGCGGGCAGCGGTTATCGATCGGCGGCGGCCGACCGGCCGGGGCCGCCGGGGCTCAGGGGCTTTGCGGAGGCGGTGCAGTCACCCTTCGGGTTCGCCGGCCGTCCGGGTGCCGATGCTGCGGCAGGGAGCGAGGCGCCGGCCCCCGACCTGGTCGACCGCCCGCTCGGCGCCGCGCGGGCACAACTGCACGAAACCTACATCGTGGCGCAGACGCGGGACGCGGTGGTAATCGTCGATCAGCATGCCGCGCACGAGCGGATCGTCTACGAGCGCATGAAGGCGCAGTTGGCGGCCGGCGGCGTGACGGTGCAGGGTCTGCTGATCCCGGAGATCATCGATCTCGGGGACGAGGCCGATGGGCTGGTCGAGCGGCGCGCGGACCTCGAGCGTCTCGGCCTGGTGATCGAGCCGTTCGGACCGGGCGCGGTGGCGGTGCGTGCCGTGCCGGCGCTGCTCGGCGCCACCGACGTGGCGGGACTGGTGCGCGATCTCGCCGCCCGGATCGCGGCGGACGAGGATGGCGGGCGGCTGCTCATCGACCGGCTCGAGGCGGTGGCCGCGACGATGGCGTGTCACGGCAGCGTGCGGGCCGGGCGGCGTCTGACGGCGGAAGAAATGAATGCGCTGCTTCGTCAGATGGAGGCCACGCCGCATGCGGGTCAGTGCAACCACGGCCGGCCGACCTACGTGGAATTGAAACTCGGAGATATCGAGCGGCTGTTCGGGCGGCGATGAGTCCGTTTCGGGTGCGGCGTGTGAGAGCAAGGCGGCGCGAAGCTGGGCGTCGATACGGTAACGGCCGCGCATCGCCTGCGCGGCCGTCCGACAGTGATCAGATGATGTCGCTTACTTCTTGTCCGCGTTGTTCAGGCGGGCGATCAGGCTGGAGGTATCCCAGCGGCTGCCGCCCATCTTCTGGACCTCGGAGTAGAACTGATCGACCAGCGCGGTGACAGGCAGGCTGGCGCCGTTGCGGCGGGCCTCGTCGAGGCAGATCGCCAGGTCCTTGCGCATCCAGTCGACCGCGAAGCCGAAGTCGAACTTGCCGTCCTTCATGGTCTTCCAGCGGTTCTCCATCTGCCACGAGCCGGCAGCGCCCTTGGAGATGGTCTCCATGACGGCGGGGATGTCGAGGCCCGCCTTCTGCGCCATGTGCAGACCCTCCGAGAGGCCCTGGACAAGACCGGCGATGCAGATCTGATTGACCATCTTGGTGAGCTGGCCGGCGCCCGGGCCGCCGATCAGGGTCACCATGCGGGCGTAGTGGGCGATGGTGGGCTGGGCCTTCTCGAAGACGTCCTTGTCGCCGCCGACCATCACGGTCAGCACGCCGTTCTGGGCGCCCGCCTGGCCGCCCGAGACGGGGGCGTCGAGGAAGCCGAAGCCTTTCGTCTTGGCGGCGGCGTAAAGCTCGCGTGCGACGTCGGCAGAGGCGGTGGTGTTGTCGACGAAGATCTGGCCCTTGGTCATGGCCTCGAATGCGCCGTCCTTGGCGATCGTGACCGAGCGCAGGTCGTTGTCGTTACCGACGCAGCAGAACACGATGTCGGCGCCCTTGGCGGCCTCGGCGGGCGTCTTGGCGGTGCGGCCGGCGCCATGCTCCTTCACCCACGCGTCGGCCTTCGCGGCGTTGCGATTGTAGACGACGAGATCGTGCCCGCCCTTCTTCAAGATATGGCCGGCCATGGGGTATCCCATCACGCCCAGTCCGATCCACGCGACCTTTGCCATCACTCGTCTCCTCGGTTGAAGTTATCGACGGTTCGGGCGGGTTTGTAGCCGAGGTTGGCGCCGCTGTCAGGGTCGTCGTACAAGTCGGCAGGTTTCGTCCGGTCCTGAGAGCAGGAGCGGACGGCAGTCGGGAGCGAGGTGATCCATGAGCAACCCGGGCGATATCGGCCTGGCCGACGTGCGGCGCGCGGCAGAGGTGATCAGCGGTTCGGTGATCGATACCGACTTCGATCCGTCGCGGACGCTGTCCGAGATCACCGGCGCGGACGTCTGGCTGAAGTTCGAGAACCTGCAGTTCACCGCCTCGTTCAAGGAGCGCGGCGCGCTGAACCGGTTGTCTGCGCTGTCGGCGGAGGAGCGCCGGCGCGGCGTGATCGCCATGTCGGCCGGCAACCACGCGCAGGGTGTCGCCTATCACGCCAAGCGGCTCGGCATCCCCGCCACGATCGTGATGCCGCAGGGCACGCCGCTCGTGAAAATCGAGAACACGCGAGGGCATGGCGCCGAGGTGGTCATCGAGGGACCCACGCTCGAGGATTCCGCCGCCTTCGCCCGCCAGCATGGCGCAGCGCGCGGTCTGACGTTCATCCATCCCTATGACGACCCGCTGGTGATGGCCGGGCAGGGGACGATCGCGCTCGAAATGCTGCGCGCAGTGCCCGATCTCGACACGCTGGTGATCCCGATCGGCGGGGGTGGACTGATCTCCGGCATGGCGGTAGCGGCGAAGGCGCTCAAACCCGGCATTCGTGTGATCGGCGTGCAGGCCGAGCTCTACCCGTCGATGTACAATCGGATCAAGGGAACGAGCCTGCCGATGCGGGGCGACACGCTGGCCGAAGGCATCGCCGTGAAGAAGCCGGGCGAGATCACGTCGGGGATCGTGGCGCGCCTCGTCGACGACATCGTGCTGGTGCCCGAGCCGATCATCGAGCGGGCGGTGGCGCTGCTCATCTCGATCGAAAAGACGGTGGTGGAGGGGGCTGGCGCGGCGGGGCTTGCGGCGCTGCTGGCGCATCCGGCGCTGTTCAAGGGCGCCAAGACGGGGCTCGTGCTGTGTGGCGGCAATATCGACATCCGGCTGCTGGCCAGCGTGCTAACGCGCGAGCTGGCGCGGGAGGGGCGGCTGTCGCAGCTCACCATCGACCTCGTCGACCGGCCCGGGCAGTTGGCCAAGGTGGCCACCGTGCTCGGCGAGGCGGGCGCCAACATTGTCGAGGTTTCGCATCAGCGGACGTTCTCCGACCTGCCGGCCAAAGGCACGCTGCTCGAGGTGGTCATCGAGACACGAGATCGCCAGCACCTCGAGGACACGATCGCGACGTTGCGGGGGGCTGGGTTGACGGTCGAGGTGCAATCGAATCCGGGCGGGTCGCACGGATGAAAACCATCGGTCTCATCGGCGGCATGAGCTGGGAGAGCACGCGGCTCTACTATGCCCTTTTGAACGAGACGGTGCGGACCCGGCTCGGTGGTTTGCACTCGGCCGACATCCTGCTTCGCTCGGTCGATTTCGCGCCGGTGGCCGCCATGCAGGCGGCCGGAGAGTGGGAGGCGGCCGGGCGTTTTCTCGCCGATGTGGCACGCGGGCTCGAGGCCGCCGGTGCCGGCGTGATCGGGCTCGCGACCAATACCATGCACAAGGTGGCGCCTGCGATCACGGCGGCGATCGGTGTCCCGTTCGTGCACATTGCCGAGCCGACGGCCGAAGCCCTGATCGGTGACGGTCGGCGCCGGCCGTTGCTGCTGGCGACGCGGTTCACGATGGAGGAGGCGTTCTATCTCGGTCTGCTCCGCGACAAGGGTCTCGGGCCGGTCGTGCCGGATGCAGCTGGCAGGGCCGAGGTGCATCGTGTGATCTACGAGGAGTTGTGCCGCGGTGTCGTGCAGGCAGCGTCGCGGCGGACCTACGAGGCGCTGATCGAGACGGCGGCGCGCAACGGCGCCGACAGCGTGATTCTCGGTTGTACGGAGGTATGCCTGCTGATCGGGGCCGAGAACTCGGCGTTACCGGTCTATGACACCACGGCGCTACATGTGGAAGCGCTCATCGACGCGGCGCTCGGCTGACCAAAGCCTGGCGAGGCGTGCCTTTTGGGCCGCCATGCACGCGTAAGAATCACAGCAGAGACTTCCCGGTGTTCGAAGAGGCGACCCCGCCCGCGTTCGCTCGCATCGATGAAGGGGGTAGAGATGGCCCGGCCTCCGCGGGCACTGAAGCCCAATCCCGGCCCAGCCGTGGGTCCGCGCGGCGTGCGGTGTGCGGCATCGGCGTTGGCAGGACCGGCGCTTGCGGCCACCGCGGTTCCACGCCGGGCACCGGGCCGCTTCATCGTCCTTGCCGCCTCCGTTCCTTCCTGCCGCGACGTCGTGATGTCCGCACTGAGGCGCCGGTTGTCCGGCCGCCAGCAGATCCATTTCCCAACCCTGGTGATCGCCGGCAATCGTCTGGAGATGATGGGGGAGGGGTTGCTCGGTTTCACGCGCCGCCAGTTCCAGGCCATGGAGGCTGAGGGGGCCTTCGCGCTGACGTGGTCGGAGCACGGCGCGCGCATGGCCTTGCCCCTGGCAGCGGTGGCGCAACTCGAGGGCGGTCTGACGCTTGTCGTTCCGGGCCCGCAATCGCTGGCACTCGATCTGCGGCGCTGGACCGAGCAGGTCGACGTGGTGACGCTCGCGCCAGAACTCGATCAGACCCGGACGGCACTGGCGCCGAAGGCCTGCCTCAGCAGGATGGTGGCACCGGCGATCCGGCCGCGCTTGTCGTCGCTGCAGGCGTCGCGGCGGCCGGCCGTCGCGATCGCCTTGCATGGACAGCTCGGGCGATCGATCGAGCAGTTGACGTCGGCCATCATCGCGATCAGCGCCTGAACGATGGCGTGGGTCTGCAATCCGGCCGGTCAGCCGAGCGTGCCGGCGACTTGAAGCGGTCGCGATCCTGACCGATACAGGCGCACCCGGCCGGCGGCCCCCACAGGCGCACGGCATTATCACCCGGCCGATCGGACGCGATGACGCTGTTCCTCGACATCCTGACGAAAGTCACCTTGCCGATCATCACGCTGGTGGCGCTCGGCTGGCTGTTGCAGCCACGGCTGAAGTTGGACGTGGGCACGCTGAACCGCATTCAGGTGCAGGTCGTGATGCCCGCGTTCCTCGTGCATTTCTTGTCGTCCGGCAGCCAGCCGATCTCGGTGGTTCTGCCCGTCGCCTACTTCGGGATCGTGCAGTTCCTGTTCCTGATCCCAATCGGCTGGCTCACCGTCATCATTTTCCGCATGCGTCCGAGTCTGGGGCCGCTGATGGGACTCGGAACGGCCTACGCGAACGTCGGGTTCTTCGGAATTCCGGTGACACAATTGGCCTTCGGCTCCGAGTATCTGATCTACCAATCGGTGTTGACGGCGCTGATGGCGGTTCTGGTCTGCACGGTCGGTGTGGCGCTGCTCGCGCCAGCAGGCGGCAGCCGGCTCGCCAAGCTCAGGATTGCTTTCGAGACGCCGCTCATTCCATCGGTTGTGCTCGGGCTGGCGCTGCGCGGCTTCCAGATCGAGCTGCCGGTGGTGGTCAGCCAGCCGCTGCAGTTCCTGGGTTCCATCTTCACGCCACTGGCGCTCTATACGCTCGGCGCCCAGATTGCGGCAGCCAAGTCGGTCCGGATCGAATTCGTCCCGCAGACGATCATCATCCTGCTCAAGTTTCTGATTGCCCCCGTGCTGTCGTGGTGGATTTGCGTCGTGATGGGGCTGCCCGATGACGTGACCGACGTCATCGTCGTCGCCGCGGCCACCCCGGTCGGCGTTCTCATCACCATCTTTGCGGCTGAGTACAAGACCGAGCCCGAGTTCATCTCGACGGCGGTGGTCATCTCGACGGCGCTGTCGCCGCTGTTCGTCACGGCGTGGATTCTGATCACGCGCCTCACCTAGCAGGTTGTTGAACTTGGGTCTTCGGTAGCCCCGTATCCTCGGTTGAGG